>JBFMFH010000068.1:0-7034 GCA_040752275.1 Acidobacteriota bacterium | reverse complement strand
CCCGGTCGCCTCGTCTTTGACCAGCACCGTCACGCCAGGAACCACCCCGCCGCCGGAGTCCCGGACCACGCCCGCAATGGTCGCCGTCGTCTGTGCGGACGCCCCGGGCAACCCGGCCACAAGACAGCCCACGATCAGACACCCACACCCAAACCCGCGAAGCATAGGCGTACCCTCCCCTGCAGAACCAGTGGCCGTGGAACCTCGAACCCAAACGTCTGCCAGGACGCGACCGGGCCAACCCGCGGCCAACTCGGTGGTGAGGGGAGTCTATGGGCGTTTGGCGGGGCGCCGCATCAGCGGGATGCCGGAGTTGTCGCGCCCTGGTGCCCCAGCCGATCGCACCAGCGTGCCCGAGGAGTTGTTCTGCTGTGGAGGTATTTCTCGTGAACCAGCGGACCGATCGGGGACGCGCCCGACCCGCCTTCGCCTTTCAGGCTTCGGCGCGGCCAGCCGAACGCGCCCCGCCTACCGGGTGACCTTCCTCAGCGTGCGGACCACGCGGCCAATCGTGCCGTCCTCGAGCTGGATCACGCCGCGGACCACGTAGTCGCCGGGAGGCAGCGCGCCGGTCGGCACCGAGCCCGTCGCCACCACGCGGTGCTCGTCGGCCCGGGCGAGCCCGAGCGGCACACTCACCAGGGCGGGCCCATCAGTGTCCCGCGCCACTTCCAGTGTCGCTGCCAGGCCCATGCCCGCGACGCCTCCGTAGATGTCGAACGACGCGATCACGACGGGTTCGGTGCTGAACTCGAGCTGGGGCGCGATGCCCTGCTCCCGCGAGACGCCCAGCATGAGCGACCCGAGCGTCAGCGGGCCAACGGTGCTGAGGCGGACGTCGACCACATCCTCGGCCGCGCCAGGCCGGCCGGACGTGTCGATGCCCGCCACACGCAGCCGGTAGGTGCCCGGCGGGGCCGCGATGGCTCCCAGCAGCGGGCGTGCGGCTGTGTCGCGAGCGAACCAACGCCCGGCGATCCGCCCATTGCTCTCGACGAGGACCGCTCCCACCGACTCCAGCACCACACCAGGATCCACCGGCTCGACCACGACGCCGACACGCAACTGTCCGGCGGCCTCCCGGACCGTGAAGCCGGCGACTCGCAAGCGCAGCTCCGGGTAGGCCTCAGATGAAAGCAGGAGATCCGGCACGGCCAGGCGCGTCTTGCCGGCGCGTTGCGACACTTCAGCGAACGTGATCTCCGGGCGGGCCCGCACGGTGATGGTGGCGGCCTGGCGGACGATCCGCACGCTCACGGGGCGGCTCCGCCCGAAGACCTCACCGCGCTCTGGCTCGAGTTCCGCCACGTAGTAGGCCGCACTCTCGCGGGCGACGCGGTCCAACGACGCCGTGCCCGTTGCGTCGAGGGGCAGGCGTTCGGCGCCGGTCGCCCCGGCAAGGTGTTCGATGCCCTCGAGCGGGTTGTCGGAGCCGAGGAAGTTCGCGCCTCCGACCGACTCGCGCCAGCCGGCGGCACTCATGCCGATGTCAGCCGGCTGGGCCAGGTAGAGGTTCGCGCGGGCCGCGGCGGCGGTTACGGTGATCCGGCGAAAATGCTCGACGAGCAACTCGCACATGCCGGGCGCGAGGGCCATGGGTGCATCGCGGCGCGGCGCCGCCATCCCGGCCGTGAAGAGCACCATCGTGAGGGGTGACTGGCGTCCTCCCTGCGTGCTCAGAAACCCGTCGAGGGCCTCGAGGAACCGCCGCGTCCGGCACGCCATGGCGGATCCTCCCTCGTCACGGCCCCCCTGGCCCAGGAGTCCGGACATGGCTACACGCACCCGAAGCGGTTCGGACGTGAAGGGCACCTTCACCCCCCCATAGGGCAGGGCAACGACCATCACGCGATCCGCCGGTGTGAGATGTGCCAGCAAGCCCTCCACGGCGTTCCTGAGCAGCGGTTCGTGCCCGGCCACGATCGACTCCTCGTCCACGACAAGGACGATGCTACGGCCTGCGAACACCGCGTTGTTCGAGCCGTAGGGCCTCGGCAGAAGAGGTGTCGGAGCGGGGGTCGGATCCGCCGCGGCGGGCACCAGACGAAGGGACCGCACCTTCCTGACCCGGCCGCTGATCCGGATCTCGACGTCGGCCGGTTGAAGGCCGGTCATGGGCGTGCCGTCGGCTGACAGCGCGGTGAAGTCGACAACCAGGGCCGGCGGGCGTTCACTGGCCGTGCGTCCCTGGCTCGCGGTTGCGGTCGCTGCGAGCACGGCCGTGACCGCTGCCAACCCTCCCAGTGCAAGCGCCCTCACGTGACGGGATGCCATTGGCGGCCTCCTTCGGGCGTCCGGCGTCTCGGCTCGAAGGCCCGAGGGCTCACGACGCGCCAGCGTCATTGTGCATCGAACGGCTTCGTGAGGGAAAGGGTACCGGTGGAGCCCCGACGGCGCGGAACTCCACCGGTCACGCCGGTCAGCTCGAGTCGAGCCGGCCGGCTGTCAGGGAGGGACTCACCAGTTGAAGCGGATCATGATCTGACCCAGCCGGCCGCCCGGATCGTATGTGTTGCTCGGGTCCGTGTAGCCGCTCGTCACCTGGAAGATCGTGGCCCCCGAGCCTGGATTGGCCACCGGCGTGAAGTTGACCGCGTCGAACACGTTCAGGACGTCCACCCGGACCTCGATGTTCATCGGGCCCCTGACGTCGAACCGCTTGGTCGCGCCGAGGTCGAAGCGCGCGAACCATGGCGCCCGCAGCATCAGCGTCCGCGGTATACCGCAGTCGCCGCCCCGAATCTGGATGCAGCCCCCGGAGTTTGCCGGCGCGATGTACCGGCCTTCGGGCGGCCCCAGGCTCGTCGAGTACCCGTTCACTGTCGCGTTGCTCACGCTGTACGCCCGGCGTGTGTTGAGAATCACGTCCGCGGGCAGCATCCACACCTCCGTGCGCCCGGTCGTGGCATTCGGGACCTTGTAGTACTTGTACATCGCCTGCAGCTCGTCCTTCGTCATGCCCACGAGCCGCACCGCACCCATGTCCAGCACCCGGGCCTGCACGCGGCCGACCCCGTTGATGCTCCAGCCCCCGACGATCGCGTTCAGGACCGGATGCAGGTCCCGGCCGAACCGGTGATCCCGGCCCACCGGCACCTGCCAGTCCCACTGCATCTTGATCGCGTGGCGGACATTCGCGGTCGCGATCATCGTGCGGCCGTAGCTGAAGCCATCGAAGGCCGAGCCGCCCTCCAGCGCGTACTGGTAGTTGACATTCGCCGAGAGGCCCTTCGACAGCCGCCTCCGCAGTTCGACCTGCAGGGCGTGGTAGTCGCTGAATGCCCCACTGTCATAGACGTTGACCTGATTCGCGGCCGGATTCGGCACGAAGAAGTTCGCCGGGTAGCCGAGGGCCGCCGCGTTGGCCCGTCGAGCCGTGTTGCCGTCGAGGTCGCCCGCCGAGGTCGTCGGCGCCGGGTTCGCCGGTGACAGCCGGCCGGCCAGTGTCGAACTCGACCACGTGCTCGATCCACCCGTGTAGGCCGCCGGATTCGTGAAGTCGGAGCGGCCATTGAGGTATGCCAGGTAGATGGGCAGCGGGCTCGTCCCCGTGCCCGGCCCGAAGTAGGCGAATGAGCCCGCGCGGGTGCCCCCGGCCGTGTTGTTGGCCACGAGGTTCGCCATGGCCAGCCTGAACTCATCGAGGAACCCGTTGGCCAGGATGTTCTCACCGCGGATCGCGTTCCAGTTGAGTTGCGACCACTGGTTGCTGCCGCGCGTGCCGACATAGCGAATCTCCATCGCCATATCGCGCGTAATCGACCGCTGGAACCCGACCATCCAGGTCTGCGCCTGGGCGATCTCGATATCCGGCGCGAAGGCGTAGATGCTGTCGGCCCGGTTCTCGCGCAGGGCGATCGGGAAGGTCGCTGTCGTCGGGAACGACGGGATGTAGAGGCGGTCCTTCTGACTGAACAGGACCGGCCACGACTCACCGGCGGGCACGAGCCCGGTGTTGACGTCGCGGTTGAGGGTCAGCGTGCTGCCCGGGTTGTTCCCGAAGACCCCGGTAAAGATGCTCATGCCCTGACGCTCGTAGGCGACCGACCAGCCGCCGCGCAACGTCGCCTGTTCCGGATCGCCCAGGAGCGTCCGGAGGAAGCCCGTCTGGACATTCGGCCGCCACGCCACGCTGGCCGACGGCGCCAGGTTGTTCCAGTCGATCGTGTAGCCTTCCGTCCCGCGCTTGAGCTGGATGAACTCGGGCACGACGCCACCCGACGCGCCCGGGCTCAAGAAGTTGCACTTGTTGTACAGACTCCCGTCGCCCAGCCCCGAGATGCCGCAGACGCTTTCCAGAGTGACCGACGACATGATGTCGTTCGACGGCGAGAAGGGCGTCTGCACATCCCAGCGCAGGCCTCCCGTCAGCGTGAGGGTCGGCGTCACCTTCCACGAGTCCTGCCAGAAGACCCCGAACACGCTGATCTTGCCTTGCCGCGACCGCGGCCCGAGCGAGACGTACTCGTTCGTCTTCGCGTCGAGCGCCGCCTGCCCCTGCACGCTGCTCACGCGTCCGGTCAGCAGCGCGTACAGGTCACGGGCATCGTTCAGCTGCGCCGAGGACGCTCCCGGGAAGTTTGCCGTCGTGAACAGCCCACGGGCCGGGTCGAACTGCTGGTTGAACCCGAGCTGGATGAAGTTGACCTGCTGCTGGGCGTTCTCCTCCGCCAGATTCAGGAGGTACGACCCGCCGAAGCTCAGGCTGTGTTTGCCGCGCTGCCACGTCACGGTATCTTCGATGCTGTAGCCGGGCGCCTTCCGCCAACTGGGCGTGGTCTGCAGATACCAGTTCGTCAACCCGATGTTCGAGTCGAAGTCGATGGCATACCCGTCCGAGTCCTCGAAGGTCTGCGGGCCGTTGCTCTCGGGCTTTCCGAAGCGCGAGTACCCGTAGAAGGCGTTGCCGCCGCCCCGCAGCTCGTTCACGATATTCGTCCCAAACGTCGAGCGCAGCGACGTCGAGAAGATGGGCCGCGTGGAGGTGAAGATCCGGAAGTTCGGCGCCCCCGGGAAGCGGGAGTCCGCGCTGTTCAGGTAGTCCGGGTCGCGCGTGGCCGTGATGGCCGAAAACGACCCGCTCAAGCGGTGCCGGCTCCCCAGGTTGTAATCCAGCCGGATTGTCGGCTGATGCTCGAACAGCTCGCCCGGACTCAGCCAGGTATAGTTGTCGTACAGCGGATCGGCCGACGCGCTGCGCGTGCCCGTCGTCAGCATCGCCGCTTCGATCTGCTGCAGCAGCTTGAAGACCGTCGGGTCCTTCGCCGAGATCTGGCCGTTGGCCGCAGCCAACTGCAGCACGTTCACTTCCCGCACCGTGGAGCCGAACTGATAGCGGAACCACCCGTCCAGCGCCCGCTCATGGAGCACGTTCCGCGTCCGCGTGAAGCTGTTCGGGAACCTCAACTGCTCATAGTGCACGAAGAAGAACGCCTTGTTCCGGCCGTCGTACAGGCCGGGAATCCGAATCGGGCCGCCCGCCCGGGCACCGTACTGGTGCAGCTTGACGTCGTTCTTCTCCAGGTCGTTGATCGTGTTGAAGTAGTAATTGGTGTTGAGTTTGGGGTTCCGGTAGTACTCGTAGGTGCTCCCTGAGAACCGGTTGCCGCCCGACCTCGTCTGGAACGCCATGGTCACCGCGCCCGCCCCGCCGCCGACTTGCGCTCCGGCCGCGGCGAGCGTCACCGAGGCAGCTTCGACCGCGTCCTGCCGCGGATAGACCGACGCGAAGAAGCCGTCCGACGAGCGCAGGAAGTTGTCGTTGTTGCCCACGCCATCCAGCGTGATGCTCAGGAAGGAGTCAGGGAGGCCATTGATCGACGAGTTCCGGTTCGTCGTCGCCGTGTTGACGCCGGGCAGGAACGTGATCGCATTCAGGGCGTTGCGCGTCGGCGTCGGCATCCGGTTGAGCTGATCCGCATTCAGCGTCGCCGCCACCGTGGCGGTCTCCGTATTGATGAGTTCCGCGCTGCTCGTCACGGTCACCGTCTCGGTGAGTTCACCAATCTCGAGCGTGAGGGGAATCGTCACCGGCTGGCCCGGCGCAACCCGAATCCCTTTCGCCTCGGCGGTCTTGAAGCCCGTGAGTGACGCGGTGACCGTGTACGATCCGGCCAGCAGCGCCCGCACCTGGTAGCTGCCATCGGCGCCCGTCACGACCTCATGGGTCCGTCCCGTCGCGTCCTCCTTGACGACTACCGTCGCCCCGGGGACCACGCCCCCACCCGAATCGCGCACGACGCCGGAGATCGACGCCGTCGACTGCGCGGAGGCGCTCGACACACCTGAGAGAATCAAGACGAAAACGACAAACCCACACCACAAACGGGACATAGACGTAACCTCCCTCGCATGGGCTTCCGGCCGAGACGCCCCGTGTGGGTGGGGACTGGACCCAGAGGCGTGGCCTTGCCTGACTCAACGGTACGCGGGAGTCTACGCCTCAAGGGGGAGAGCGTCAAGTCAGTACTGTATTGATGCAGCCTGGATGCTGTATTTCATTGCCAGCCGATACTCTATTCACCGCTGACCCACCCCGGAGCCCACGTGTGCTGACCCTGTTCGCTCCGAGAGGCTCCCCGGGGCGGCCGTCGACTTCGCAGGCCAGGACGCCCTGGGGCTTGGGCCTGCGGGTGGGCGAGGCCCGCGGCTGGCCCCAGGGCGGCCGTCGACGTCGCTCGGGTCAGGAAGGCCGGGAGGCTACGCTGAAGCCAGGGGTCTGAGGCCCAGAGCCAGGGCACGCGTCCACGTCACGGGACAAAGGCCCGGTGGAGCCCCGCGTGCGGCGGGGTTCCACCGGTCACACCGGTCAGCCCGAGTCGGGCCGCCCGGCGGTCAGGGAGGGACTCACCAGTTGAAGCGGATCATGATCTGACCCAGCCGGCCGCCCGGATCGTACGTGTTGCTTGGGTCCGTGTAGCCGCTCGTCACCTGGAAGATCGTCGACCCACTGCCCGGATTGGCGACCGGGTTGAAGTTGACCGCATCGAACAGGTTGAGCACGTCCACCCGGACCTCGATGTTCATCGGGCCCC
>JBFMFH010000067.1:0-7006 GCA_040752275.1 Acidobacteriota bacterium | reverse complement strand
CCGGGTCCAACTACTCCGCGGGCTCTCAGCACCATAGAACAACCGACCTCTGGTCCAGCCTCGGCCGTCACTTTACCTCGTTTCATCGCGATGCGGGTCCGGCGCAGCCGGGTGGGGAACTACTCCGACATCTCGTCGCGCACGAGACAGTCAAACGGTCAGTACCCGCCGAATCCTGTCAGTCCTGTCAGATCCCGCAGCGACCTGCCATGTCAGTTCTGGCAGACCGGCCGTCGAATCCGAGGTAGGTTCGCCACGGCTCGGCGAGACGTCCCTCGCCCCGGAGCGCTGTTCACGCGAGACGGCCAGGCCGCCGGCCCGTCACGCGCCCGACTGCAGCCGTGACCGGGAGGGGGAACTCGCGGCGAATCATGCGCGGCGGGTGCCCGGGCGCCCTCGATTCGTCCGGTGGCATCTCCGGCGTCGTCCCGTACCACAGGGCAAGGGGAGGCGCGTTCTCCCGGACACCGGTGGCCTCGACATTCCCTGGCAACCTCGGAACAGGTATTGCTTCGGCGACGAAGGCGAAGGCAGCGCTTGGTGCTTGCAGCGCAACCCTGAACCCGGTGCCATCGGACCTTGGAGGAGATGATGGGCTCTTACTCGCGCATCGCTGGCGTCGGAGCAGGAGCCGTCCTGCTGGCGTGGTGGCTGGGCATCAGCGCGGAAGGCACGGGCCGGACTGCCCGACTGCAGACGGCCCAGAACGTCACAACCGACACCTGCTTGGCCTGCCACGACCGGGCGACGGACACGCGCCTGCAGCAACACCACCGCGAATGCCAGGCGTGCCACACGGGCGGCGACACCCACGCGGTGGCACCCGAGAAGGGCAACATCGGTCGGCCTGCGGCGACCCAATGCCTCAGTTGCCATGGGGCCACGATGAAGGGAACTTGGTCGTTCGGCCAGCATGCCAAGGCGGAGGTCGCCTGCACGGGCTGCCACACACTCCACGCGTCGCGAACGGTGACATCGCTTGAAGGCCGAGGCCAGAAGGTGGACCGCATTTCGACCAAGTGCGCGTCGTGTCATACGGGCGTCATGGCACGGTTCCGGATGCCGTCGCACCACCCGGTCACCGAAGGGGTGATGTCGTGCACGAACTGCCACGACCCGCACGCTGGTGGCCAGACAACAGTCCGCAATGAGGTGGAATTGTGCGGTTCCTGTCATCAGGCACAGCGCACGCCGAAACCGCTTGTGCATCCGCCAGTGGCCGAGGCCTGTTCGACCTGCCACAACCCGCACGGGACGCCAAACCGGAAGTTGCTGGCCTTGGCGCAGCCGACCCTGTGCATCCAGTGCCACTCTGTCGCTGACAATCGCCACGCGGTAGGAGCCGTTGCAGGCGGACCGCTCGGTGGCGCGGTGTTGCGCAAGTGCACCAACTGCCACAAGGCAATTCACGGTGGCCAGTTGGACGCACACCTGCGCTACTGACCGCTGGTGGGAGTTCATGACATGTGCCTCACACGACGTGCTCGTTCTGCTGCGTTTGTGCTCTCGATGGTCGTGATTGGCTCGGTTTGTGTCACGCAGGCTCAGTCAGCCCAGAGCCCGTTGCCTGCTTCGACTCAGGCCTCCGTGGTGACGCCGCCGACTGCAGCGCTTTCGTCCTCCACCGCCCAAGGGTCGATATGGCCCTCGGCGATATTCAACGGCCTGTTCGGCGGTCCGGCCGACGGCCTGACGCATGTCATCGATCGCTATGGCGTGAGTGTTGGGTTCGGTCACGATCGCCGCAGTGCCCTGTATGCAGACGTTGGCGACATCTCGGTGACCTACTACAACGGACAACGGGACTTGTTCACGCTCGAACGCCGTGTCTGGTCACGTTACAACCAGCGCGCGACTGCTCGTCTCGACACGGATCGCCTGCGGCTGTCTGGTGGATATGGCTACTTTCG
This sequence comes from Acidobacteriota bacterium, assembly GCA_040752275.1. GTDB lineage: Bacteria > Acidobacteriota > Vicinamibacteria > Vicinamibacterales > JAKQTR01 > JBFMFH01. Next base: position 5,096 of record JBFMFH010000067.1, on the reverse strand, counting down.
CCAGGCGTCGAGCGGCCTCGAGTACCTCTACGCGCCCTCGCTGATCGCGGGCGGCACTGACCCGCAGTATGTGGGTGGCAGCGTCGGATACCTGGGGCGGTTCATCGACAATGTGAAGGATTCGCTGTTTGCCACCACGCGCGCGACCTACAACGTGGCGATCGAACTGAAGCCTGCGATGTTTGGCGACAAGGCGTCGGCGAAGGCCACCTTCAGTGGCATCGACCGATCAGGCCGCACCTTCGAGACGCTGAATACCGGTGGTGGCGATGTGGTGGGAACGGACGCGGACCGGCGCGCCAAGCTTCGGTGGCACGGTTACGAATCGATCGTGGACGAGTCGAGCAACGAACTGACCTTCACGGTATCGGCACGGCCAACCAAGCGCGTCAACGTCGAGTACGAACTGGGCTACGAACGTTTCAGGAACCACGCGCCGGTGTACACGTTCACAGACCTCTCCGCCGCGGCTGGGATCGGTTTCGCCAGCACGGCCGCAGCGGCGGGGGCCGGCGGAGCTTTCGCGGCCGCTGTTGCCAACTGGCCGCTGCACTTTCTGCCCGACAGCAACATGCTTCGCCAGGCGGTGCGCGCATCTGCCGGCAACGATCGGGTCCTTGTCGGTGCTGGGGCCGGCTGGAATGCGCTGACCCAGGAAACGTTCACCGACCTGCAACGCGCGGCTGGCTATCAGCGAGGAGACATCGAATCGAATCAGGTCTATGTCAGCATGGCGGCCCGTCCCTCGTCGGTGGTTCGCCTGGAAGCCTATGCGCGGCGTTCAGAGACGAACCGCAGGATGGATCGCTATGACGCCAAGCTGCGTCTCAATGGCTTCACGCTGTCGACGTATGGAGTGGAAGCCGAACTGCGGCGGGGCCGGGGTCGTTTCGTTGTCACACCGGGGTGGACGCGGCGGGTCATCAATCGCGACGTGGCATTCGGCGATGTGCCCGCACAGCGAAGCCTGATCCGCACCGAGGGCTCGAGCAACGAGGTGTTCCTGCGCACGCGCTGGACGTTCTCGTCCCGGGTCTCGTTGCGGGCCACACCGTCGGTAGTTTGGGCCGACAAGACCGGGTACGTCACTGAACCGGAGCGTGCGGGTAGACTCAATCTCGCACTCGCCCTAGTCAGCGACGACGGGTCTCGTTCCGCGACGGCGTTCTACACGATTCGGACGCGCCGGAACAACAGGTTCTCGTTCGTGGGCAGCGATGGCGCCTCGGTCACCCAGGATGCCAAGGGCTCGCTCCAGCAGTTGGGTGTGGCCGGATCACTGGTTCCTCGCGACTTCACCAATGTCTATTGGAGCTACGCGTGGAGCCGCGATGAGTACACCGCGGACCTGTTCAGTGCGACCACGCGCCGGTACGACGCGACACCGGTGTTCTATTCGCGTGGGATCCGGCCAAGGTACCTGCTGGGTTCACATACGATCACGGCTGGAATGGAGGTGGCGCCGGCCGGCGGTATGACCTATAGCGTGTCCTACACCGCGACGCGCACGGGTGGCGACACCGCGAGCGGATTGGTGTTGTCGCTGCTGCCGGCGGAAGACGGTCATATCGAGAACTGGTACCACGCGGCGGCCGTGCGCATCGAACGCGACCTCGGGTCCGCGCTCAGGCTGGGCATCAACTACATGCTCGATTACTACGACGATGGGTCGTACACCAGCCTCACCGGCGGCCGCCATAGCTTGATGCTTGGCGTCGGGTACCGGTTTTGAAGGCAAGCTGAAGTGTGGCGGGAGGCCAGGGCACAACCTGGCTCCAGGTCCCGGCTAGTCGACATCCGGACGTGCGGGTCTACTCTGGCACCGTTCAGGGGCGGGGAGCGGTCGGGTCGGCTGGCACGATACGCGTAAACTGGCCGCGTTGGAGTAGCTCGCGACCTTTGCCTCCGCGACCGGTCACCTCGTACTTCGCGGTACTGATGGTCTGCTGCGCCCCGCGGCTCGTCTCGACCGTCATCAGGTCGCGGTCACCCGTCGACGCCACGAACCCGAGCAGCCGGTCGTCTTTCGGGTTCAGCTTGATGAGGATGACGCCCTTCCCAGGCCCGGACAGGTAGTTGATCTCGTCGGCGCGGCACAACATGGCGCGCGCTTCGCGGGTCGCCGCGATCACAATCTCGCTGCCATCCACCCGGGCCACGCCGACCACCTCCACGCCCGCCGCTGGCCTCGCATAGCGCCGGCCGGTGCGGGTGCTCGGCTCCACGAACGCCTCGAACCCGAAGCGCAGGGCGTACCCGTCGCTGGTTGCGGCCAGCGCGTGTACGGGAGGAATGCTCCCCTCCTTCTTCGCCTCGATCCGTCCAGCCGCCCGCGGGTCGAGGCTGAAAGCCGCCACGATCCGCTCTCCGTCCTTGAACTTGAACAGCCGCTGGATGGGCTCGCCGTAGCCCGTGGACGGCGGCACGTCGGCGATGCGCGACGTGTAGGCCACGCCGAAGTTCGTGAAGAACACGACCGATGCGCGCGTGCTCCCCGCCAGCACGGCCAGCACCGAGTCGCCTTCGCGCAGCCGAGTCGAGGCCACATCCTTCACTTCCTTCTGCCGCTTCACCCATCCGTCGCGCGAGACGATGACGACGTTGTCTTCGTCGACGATGAAGGCGTCGGCCGAGTACTCGACTTCCTCGACGGCCTCGATGCGGGTCCGGCGCGGGTCCTGTTTCGGATCGCCGTACTGCTTCTGCAGCGCGACGATCTCGTCGCGCACGACCTTCCACCGCGCGGCTTCATCCTTGAGCAACGCACCGATCTGGCGCGCGCGCTTCCGCTTCTCCTCCAGCTCCTTCTGAACGAGGAGGATCTCGAGGCGCGCCAGCCGGTACAGCTTCAGTTCCAGGATGGCGTCCGTCTGCTCGGCGTCGAGGGCGAAGCGCGCGATCAGCTTCTCGGCCGCGTCCTTCTTGCCGTCCGACTTGCGGATGATCCGGATGACCTCGTCGAGGACCGCGAAGACCTCTTCGAAGCCCTCCAGCACGTGCACCCGCTTGCGGATGGCTGCCAGCTCGTGTTCCAGCCGGCGGGTCACCACGTCGAGGCGGAAATGCAGGAAGTGCCAGAGCATGGACTTCAGGTCCAGCCGCTCCGGCCGCCCGATCTCGGGCAGCTCGGTCGGGATGAGGCACGTCAGGTTGACCGGAAAGGTCGTCTGGAGCGGCGTGTGCCGGCACAGATACGCCATCACCAGGCTCTCGTCCGCCTCGCGTTTCAATTCCAGCTGGATCCGCACATCGTCAGTCGACACGTCCCTGACGTCGAGAAGGTGCGGCAGCTTGCGGCTGAGCGCGACCTCGGCGATGCGCTCGACCAGCTGCGCCTTGTTCACCATGTACGGGACGCTGGTGATCGTGACCGTCTTCGCGCCGCGCGTGGGGCTTCCCGATTCCCACGTCCCTCGCACGCGAATGCTGCCGGATCCGCTCTTGTAGATCTGCTTGATCTCGTCGGCGGAGTTCAGGACGTGACCCCCCGTGGGGAAGTCGGGTCCTTTGATCCAGCGGCAGAGCTGGACGCTCGTCAAGTCGGGGTTGTCCAGCAGCCTGACCAGCGCCGTGCAGACCTCGGCGAGATTGTGGGGTGGGATGCTCGTCGCCATGCCCACGGCGATACCCGTGGCGCCGTTGATGAGCAGGTTCGGCACGCGGGACGGCAGCACGACCGGCTCGGACTTCGTGCCGTCGTAGTTGGGCCGGAAGGCCACTGTGTTCTGGTCGATCTCGCCCAGCACCTCGTCGGACACCCGCGCCAGCCGGCACTCGGTGTACCGCATCGCCGCGGCCGCGTCGCCGTCGAGCGATCCGAAGTTGCCCGACCCGTCTACCAGTGCGTAGCGGAGGGAGAAGGGCTGGGCCATACGCACGAGGGTGTCGTAGATGGCCGTGTCACCGTGGGGATGGAAGCTCCCCATCACGTCGCCGACGACCTTGGCACACTTGCGGAACTTCGCACCAGCCGTCAGGTTCTGCTGCCACATCGTATAGAGGATGCGGCGCTGAACCGGCTTCATCCCGTCGCGAACGTCTGGCAGCGCGCGCGAGGTGATCACCGACAGGGCGTAGTTGAGGTACTTCTCCTGAGCCGCCTCGTGCAGGGCCACAACCTCGTCGCCGCGCCTTCGCCGGCCGGTCCCGCCAGAATCGGCCGGCGGCGGCCAGGCCGCGGGCGGCCAGGATCCGCTCGACGGGGGCCACGCGGCAGTCTCGTCAATGCCGTCGAACAGCGACGGGTCGGTCTTCTTCTTGCGCGGCACGGTCTGGCTCCTCCTGTCAGCAGGCAGGACGCGCGGTCTGGCGGTCACCGCGGGTCCGGCGCTACTCCCAGCATCGTGGAGAACTCGGCCAAGACCATGGCCGTGGCTCCCCACACTTCCTCGCCCTCCACATCGAAGTACGGCATATCGAACTCGAGACCGTCTCTGACACGCGTCGTGCGCCGATGCCGAGCCGGATCGATGAGCTCGTTGACCCGGACCTCGATGAGACGGTCGACTTCGCCCGAGGCCACGTGAACCGACGGCCGGCGGTCCAGAACGGCCACCACCGGATGCAGAATGAATCCGCTGACCGGGATGTGCATCGGCGAGAGCCGGCCGAGGACGCGGATGCCGTCTGGCGCCAGCCCGACCTCCTCGAGCGCTTCCCGCAGCGCCGCCTGCTCGAGTGATTCCCCGGGGTCGACGGCTCCGCCCGGCATCGAGACCTGCCCGCGGTGCTGCGGCAGCTCGGCGGAGCGTTTGGTCAGCAGAATCGCCGGCTCGCCGTCGAGGGGATACACGAGCAGCAAGGACGCCGCGGGCCGCCCATCCTCCGGAAGCAGACCCGGCCGCCACCCGTGGCGGGGCACCGGGGCCATGCGCTGCTGGGCGCCCACGCCGGGCAGCGCCGTCAAGCCGGTTCTGACACGGGCGATAACCTCGGGAAACGACAACATGCCGGCGGGATCAATCGTATATCGTCTGTGATCCTTCCCTCGCGGGTCCTGTCGCCGGACAGCCCACCGCTGCTCAGACCCACAAACATGACCACGGCTGAGGGTCTTCCGCCGCGGCGGGCGCCCGTCCGGCGCCACCCGCTCGGGA
>JBFMFH010000066.1:0-15609 GCA_040752275.1 Acidobacteriota bacterium | reverse complement strand
GCGCGGCGAACCTCCCGCACGTGTGGCGCAGGGCGTGGCGTTCCTGTAACATCCCCGCCCGGTGCTCGGCGCGCCGCTCACGTGGGTCGATCAGGCGCCGGGGACGGAGATTGCAGGCCGGCGTTCCCGGCCTGCGCCACGTCGAAGGCAGCCCGCGGCCTCGGAGCAGGCGGCGCCGGCACACGTCCGTTCGGGGCATCAGGAGTCCGTTCCATGATCAACCGCCGTGATTTCCTCTCGCTTGCCGCCACATCGGCCGGTGTCGCACTGGCGCCTGCCGCCTCGGAGGCCCAGCCGCCGGACGGCGCCGCCGCGCTTCCGCCGTCGATTGCCGCGCTCTCATCGATGCGATCCGAGATGCGGCCCATCACGAGCGAAGAACGGGGGCTGCGCATCGAGCGGGCACGCCGCCTCATGACCGATCGGAAGCTGGACGCCGTTCTGCTTGCCGGCGGCACCTCGACGGTGTACTTCACGAACGTCCAGTGGTGGCTGAGCGAGCGGTTCTTCGGGATCTTCTTGACCGCCAAGGGCAGCGACTTCGTCGTCTGCCCGCACTTCGAAGAAGAGCGCGCGCGCGAGCAGCTCGACTCGGGGCCGTTGAAGGGCGCGGCCGTACTGACCTGGCACGAGCACGAGGATCCGTACGCCCTGGTGGCCAGGGGCTTCGGCGATCGGGGTATGCGATCCGGCACGCTGGGGATCGAGGAGACCGTGCGGTTCGTCTTCAGTGACGGAATCGCCGCGGCTGCGCCTGCAATCAGGACCGTGAGCGGCACCCCGGTGACGGCCGGATGCCGGCAGGTCAAGGACGCCCACGAGATCGAGCTGATGCGCCTGGCGTCGCGCGTCACGCTCAAGGCGTACGCGGCCGCCTGGCAGGCGCTCCGGGAGGGCATGACGCAGAGCGACTTCGCCGCCCTCGTCTCGGCCGCGCACGCGCGACTCGGGTTCCAGGGCGGCGCGGGTGTGCAAGTCGGCGAGCACTCGGCCCTGCCGCACGGTTCCGTCACGCCGCAGGCCGTCCGCGAGGGGACCATCCTGCTCATCGACGGCGGGTGCAGCGTCGACGGTTACCGCTCGGACATCTCCCGCACGTTCGTGCTCGGCAAGCCCACCAGCACGATGACGCGTGTCTTCGACATCGTCCGCAAGGCGCAGGACGCGGCTCTCGCCACCGCCCGGCCCGGACTGCCCTGCGAGGACGTGGACGCGGCCGCGCGCAAGGTCATCGCCGACGCCGGGTTCGGCCCCGACGACACGCACTTCTCCCACCGCCTCGGCCACGGCATGGGCATGGACGGCCACGAGTGGCCGTACCTCGTCCGCGGCAACACGCTGCCGCTCGCCCCGGGCATGACCTTCAGCAACGAGCCGGGCATCTACATCAGGGGTGAGTTCGGTGTGCGCGTGGAGGACGACATGCTCATCACACCCGCCGGAGCGGAACTCTTCACGCCACAGAGCCCGTCGCTGGAGAAGCCGTTTGGGGACTGACGCCGATCAGAACACAGGAGAGAGGAGACAGGAGCCAGAAGACAGAATCACTCACCCTTGATACACATCACCAGCGACCAGATCCTCGGGATGTTCACCTTCTCGATGGAGACCGGCTCGAGGCTGGCCTGAGCGAGGAAGGCTGGCAGGTCCAGATCCGACTTGAAGCCGACGTGGATCGTCAACGGCGTGATGCCCCGCTCGACGCGTGACAGCACCGGGTGCGAACTGCGGAAGTGATTCAGGAAGATGATGCGGCCGCCTGGCCGGCAGACCCGCCGCATCTCGCGTGCCACCTGGACCGGGTCGGGGACCACGCTGATCAGGTACGGCGCGTAGACGATGTCGAAGGAGTCGTCGGCGAACTGCATCGCCGCAGCGTCCATCTCGAACAGCCGCGTGTTGGTGAGCCCGTTGCGGGCGACCCGCTCCCTCGCCTTCTCGAGCATCGACGCGGAGAAGTCCACACCCGTGACATGACAGGTGCGGGGATACAGGGTGAGGTTGATCCCGGTCCCCACACCCACTTCCAGGACGTGGTCGCCCTGGCCGATGGCCATCCGATCGAGGGCCTTCAGCCGACCCGGGTGGAGGGTGGGACCGAAAATCAGGTCGTACACCGACGACAGCTTCTGGTAGACGGCCGCCACGAAGTCGTTCTCGACGACGGTCACCGACAATTCGCGTGTGGCGATGTCGTGGCCAGCGGCGGCATCGGCGCTGGCTTCCGCGGCAGGATGATCGAAAAGACTCGTCATGGGCAACGTTGAGCAGCCGTTACTATAGTCTGCTTGTACACCGAGGGGCAAGCGTCATGCCCGCCGACACCGGCGTCAGGTCTCCAACCGCTCGTACTTCCAGGTCGTGACGTCGATCATCAGGTACGACACGTGTACCGGGTCCAACCCGATCGACCGGACGCCCTGCCGGACGTTGTCATCGAACACATGGTGATGCCCGGAGAGGTGCATCCGCGGTCGCAAGGCCGCGAGGACCTCGTTGATGGCCGTCTTGCCGACGTCCTGGCGCCGTCCCCGGACCTCGAGATGAAACGGGCGGGCGGCTTCGTGACTCAGGAACAGGTCGATGCCCGTCAGCCGCTTGCAGGCCTCGGTCTCGATCCGCAGGAAGTGGCGCCGTTTGTCGTCGCGCGCCATGGGAGGGAAACAGCCGCTTCCTTCCCGATGGAGTCGCGGCCTGGGCAGCTCGCCGGGACCGCGCTCGTACCAGGACGGCGCAAAGGTGCCTCCAAGGCCGACCACGCGAATCGCACCGATGCGGAACGGGATCCCGTTCGGCATGTACCGGAGATTCGACAACGAACGGCGGCCCGAAGCCAGCTCGGCCACGAAACCCAGGTTGTCGTTGTTGCCCTTGATCCAGAACAGCGGCGCCGGCGGAGACTCGTAGCGTCCCTCGCCGTCGGCCAGGTCCCCGACCGACACCCACCAGGTCACGTCGGGGTGGCGGGACATGATGGATCTGACCGACGCAAAGTCGCCGTGCACGTCGCCCAGGGCGCCGACTTTCATCGAGCGGACATCTCACCGAGCCGCGGCCGGGACCGCAGAGCTCGCCGCCGGGACGAGCAGGTCCTGCTTGTCCCACACGAAGTCGTTCTTGCTGTAGACCGCCAGCTCGTAGTCCTTGCCCATGAAGATCGCCGACACCGGGCAGGCCTCTTCGCAGTAGCCGCAGAAGATGCAGCGCGTCTTGTGAATCTGGTAGGTGCTCGCGTAGCGGGGCCCCGCCTGCACGGTGCCGTCGTTCTCCGCCGCCTCCAGGTAGATCGCGTCAGCGGGGCAGGCCACCGCGCACAGGCCGCACGCGACGCACTTCTCCAGGCCGTGCTCGTCCCGCATCAGCACCTGTTTGCCGCGGTACTTCGGAAACACCGGGATCTTCTGATCCGGGTAGTTCACCGTGATCGGCTTCTTGAAGACGTGCCTGATGGTTGTCGCAAAACCGGTAATGAACGGACCGATCATCCTCTCCTGCCCTCTGCGCCCCGGGCGGGCGCCTGATCGTCTCGAGCCAGCCACGATCTGGCTTCCCGCCGACGGTGAGCCAATCATAACATGCCCGGATCCAGCGGTTTGACAGCCTCTGGCGCCCCTCCGTATAGTCGTACCGGAGCGGCGGCACCATTCTCGCACGCCTGTCGATCGCATGGGCCAGGACGCCAGGTTCCTCTCGGCGGAGCAGTATCTCTTGACCACCCTCGTGGTCAAGGTGGCCATTGTCGCCATCTTCGCGACGATGCTCGTCCGCTACCACCGGTTCCGCGAACTCCTGATCAGCGAACGCCGGGCCTGGCCGGCCAGGGTGTTCTTCGCCGTCAGTCTGGGCGTTCCCCTGACCGCCGGCGTGGCGGCCCGCCTCCTCCTGCGCTACAACGCGGCGGACCTGACGCTGGAAGGCGCCTTCCTCACCGGCCTCATCACGGGCCCACGGGCGGGTGCCTTGATCGGTGCCTTGATCGGCATCCCGTCGCTCATCGCGGGCGAGTTCATCGCCCTCCCCTTCGCCATCGGCTGCGGCTTCGCCGGCGGCGGGCTGCGAGAGGCCTGCCCGAAGGAGGCGATCTGGCGTTTCTCGCCGTTCGTGTTCGGCGGCCTTCACCGGCACGCGTGGCAACTGGTGCGAACGTTCCGCTTCGACTGGCAGGTCATTCTGCTTGCCGCCCCCGTCGGGCTCGAACTGCTGAGGCAGGGCCTGGGCCACCGCTGGCCCGAGCGCCTTTTCTACCTGCCCCCCGTCTCGCCCCTGACCACGGTGCTGGTCCCGCTGGCCTCGGTGCTGGCCGTCGCCACGCCCATCAAGATCTGGAATAGCGCCCGGATCGAGCACCGCCTCGAGGAGCAGGAGAAGCTGCTGCTGCAGGCTCGGATCACCGCCCTGACGGGGCAGATCAACCCGCACTTCCTGTTCAATACGCTGGCATCCATCTCGTCGCTCATCCGCACGCGGCCCGAGACGGCGCGCACGCTGATCCTGAAGTTGTCGAATCTCCTGCGCCGCCTGCTCCGCAGCCAGGATCATTTCGTGACGCTGCGCGAGGAACTGGGATCCGTCGACGAGTACCTGGACATCGAGGTCATCCGCTTCGGATCGCAGTTGCAGGTCGAGAAGGAGGTCAGCCCCGAGACGCTGGACCTCACCGTGCCCAGCATGATCCTGCAGCCGCTCGTCGAGAACTCCATCAAGCACGGCCTCGCCCCCAAGGTCGGCGGAGGGCGCATCGTCATCCGCAGCCATCGGGAGAATGGCCAGGCCGTCATCGAGGTCGACGACGATGGCCTGGGGATGTCGCCGGATCGCCTCGAGACCATCCGCTCGGCTGGCATTGGCATCAGCAACGTGGACGAACGCCTTCGCGTGATCTACGGGGACAGTTGCCGCCTGAAGATCACGAGCACTCCCGGGGTGGGTACCGTCGCGCGCATCGAAATCCCCGCCCTCACCCCGCAGGAGCAGCAGAACCGGCTGATTCAATGAAGACGCCCCTGAACGCGGTCGTCATCGACGATGAGCTGCCGGCACGCGAGGAGCTGTGCTTTCTACTGGGCCAGATCGAGGACGTGGAACTCGTCGGCCAGACCGACAACGGCGTCGACGCCCTCCAGATCATCGAAGATGCCGAGCCGCACGTGGCCTTCCTCGACATTCAGATGCCCGGCCTCACGGGGTTCGAGCTGGCCAGACTCATCCTGGACCGGAAGATCCCGGTCCACGTCGTGTTCGTCACGGCGTTCGATCAGTATGCGATCGATGCGTTCGACGTGAATGCCGTGGACTACCTGCTCAAACCGGTCGAGCAGGGCCGCTTGGGCCAGGCCGTCGAACGGGTCCGGCACCGGGTCGACACTGGCGAGCCGCTCGACGACCGCCTGCAGCGCCTGCTCCGCACCGTGACCGGCCGGTCACAGCGCCCCTCGCAGGTCGTGATCAAGGTCGCCGAGAGGCTCCTCCCGGTCCAGGCCGACGACATCATCTCGGCCTCGGTGGAAGGCGATATAATCCATGTGGTGACCGGCCAGCTCTCGGGCACGGTGAACTTCCGGACGCTCGATGAGCTGCAGGCCCGGCTGGACCCGGAGGTGTTCTGGCGGGTCCACCGGTCTCATCTCGTGAACATCAACAAGATCAAGGAGATAGTCCCCTGGTTCAGCAGGAATTACATCCTCAGGATGAAGGACGCGAAGGGCTCGGAGATCCCGGTCAGCCGGGCTCACACCAGACGCCTGAGAGACTACCTGAAGCTGTAACGGCAACGGTCCCGGCCGAAGCCGCGCCGGCCCCGTCCGAGCCTGGGCAGCTCTATGCGGCCGAAGTCGCCGCCAGGGCTGCGGGTACCCCCACGCCTGTCGGCCGCTGGCGCGTCGTCCGCGACGAGTTCGTGGCCTGGGTGAAGACCCTGGCCTCGGCCGCTGTGTACGCGACACTCATCGTGACGTTCGGATTCCAGGTCGCCCGCGTCGAGGGCCAGAGCATGGCTCCGACGCTTCACGACCAGGACCGCCTGATCGTCAACAAGCTGATCTACCGCCTCGGTGCGCCGCGGCGCGGCGACATCGTGATGCTCTACTACCCGGTCAACCCGGACAAGTCGTTCGTCAAGCGCGTCATTGCGGAGGAGGGAGACATCGTCCGCATCACCGACGGCCGCGTGTACGTCAACGACATTCCCCTCGACGACAGCTACGTGCCACCCGAGTACCGGAGCCACGACGACTTCGGGCCCACGGTCGTCCACGAGGGCTACTACTTCGTCATGGGAGACCACCGGAACAACAGCTCCGACAGCCGTCACTGGGGCTTGGTGCCGAAGAAGTACATCATCGGCAAGGTGCAGGTCCGGTGGTGGCCGCTGCCGTACGCCACGACGTTCTGAGGCAGTTCACCCGACCCCGTGTCGGGCGAGCAGGGACTTGACGGGGTCGGTCTGGCGGACTGGCGCGAACGCCTTCCCTTTGTCGACAACCGCGACGCAGGACGGATCCAGGGCGAAGGCTCGCTGCAGATGGGCGACCACCCTCGGCAGGTCGCCAGCCACGCCGTAGGCTTCTGCCACGACCAGTTCCGCCCGCGCACTCTGATCGAGGCGGAGCACGCCCTCCAGGTCGCGGACGCCGTCCTCGGTCTGTCCCGTCTTCAGTTCGAGCAGCGCCAGATAGACGAGCGCCCCTGCCGGCGCGATCTTCGGGTTGTTGCGAAGGGGCCCGATGTCCTCCGCGGCTCCCGCGACATCCCCTGCCAGCAGGCGACACGCCCCGCGCTCCGCGATGAGCGGCGTCTCGTCGGGGAAGGCGCTGATGGTCCGGTTCATCAGGTCGACGCATTCGGCGTAGCGGCCCAGGCGTCTCAGGTTGTGGGCGCGGTTGCTGGCCGCCGTGACGAGATTCGGCTTGAGTTCCATCGCCCGGCTGTAGTAAGACTCGGCGAGGACCGGATCTTGGTCCCGGTTGCAGGCATAGACGTAGGCGCTGTACGAATCCCCCAGCAAGGCGAAAGCCTCGGCCGCACGGGCGTCCAGTTCGATGGCGCGCCGCGCCTCAGCCCTCCAGCGCTGCACCTCGCCGACCGAGCGCGCAGCGAGCGCCAGCGCGATGTGAGTTTCGGCCAGACCCGGGCTCAATCCTGCAGCGCGCTCCGCGGTCTCGATGCCTCGGTCACTTGCGGCTCGGCCACCCGCCCACATGGGTTGAGCCACGCGGCTGTACGTCTTCGAAAGCCATGCCCAGGCCAGGCCGTAGGAGGGGTCCAGCGAAACCGCGCGCTCGAGGGCGATGGCGGCGTCTCTATACCGCCGTGCCAGATACAGGGCACTGCCCTCGGAAAACGCCGAGTACGCCGCCGGGCTCTTCGTGTCACCACCCGCGGCTCGCGAGCTCAGGCCGAAAGTTCGAACGCCGACGGCTGCCGCGGCCACGAGCCCCAGGAGACCCAGCGCCACGCCGGCCGTCCGCCACGATCGGCGCAGTCCGGGCAGACGGGCTGGGGTGTCTGCCTCCTCATCGTCGGGCGGAACGCGCTTCGCCATCCATTCGTCCAGCTCGCCGCTGAACGCATAGGCAGTCGCGCGCTGTTTGTGCTCCAAGCGATGAATGGGGAGCCGTTCGCTGTGTTCCCACCGCTGAACGGTCCGGATGTCCCGCCCGAGGTACCCGGCGATGGCCTTCCAGCCGTCCAGACGGTCGCCGGCCTGCCCGTTGGGCCCGCGGTCGTTCCCGCCAGTGAACGGACCTCCGGTCTCCGGGTTCATCGTTGGGGGTATTGTAACGCCGCCGGGCCATTGGCGGCTGGGGAACACGAGGGCGCGGCATCATACGACACTCGCCCGGTGTCGTCGGATGCCGCTTGCAGGAACCTGCCCTCGGGGGCACCTTCGGACGAAGCGTTCGTGTCGCAGCGGCTGGCCGGCCCGAGGCGGTGTCCCTCCGGCGGGCCGTCCGGCACGGAACGTGGCCCTTCAATGAGCACGTACGGCGACGTGCTTGCGCCCTCGGGACTGAGTGCTGGGCGAGCAGATCCGACGAGGTTCGGCGGGAACGAATCGTGGCCGCATGTGCAAGTCGAAGCACCTGGCCGGAGGCCGGTGGTTCACGCTGCGGCTGGGACGCGGGCAATCCGTGACATAGACACAGGGAGGTAACGGGCCATGCGACTGAAGAGGGGAGTCGTCTGGGCTGCCGTACTGGCGGTCCTGCTGTCAGCCCCGTGGGATGTGAGTGCGCAGACTACGGACCGGGCTGGCATCGAAGGAAGGGTGGTCGACCAGGGTGGCGGGGTCCTGCCGGGTGTGACCGTGACCATCGAGAGCCGGGCCCTCTTGGGTGGACCTCGCACGGCCGTGACGGACACCGAGGGGCGGTACAGGTTCGCCGCTCTGCCGGCGGGCGCCTATCAGGTGACCTACGAGCTTGCGGGATTCGCGCCGGTCAAGCGCGACGTGCGCCTGGACACAGGTTTCGTGGCAACACTCAATGAGACCCTTGGGGTCGGAGCCATCGCGGAATCCGTCACGGTGACCGCCGAGTCGCCCGTCGTCGACATCAGGACGACGAGCGTGAGCACCAACCTCGGCAAGGAAGCCCTCGAACAGCTTCCCACGTCGCGGAGCATGTGGCAGGCCATGAACCTGGCCCCGGGCATCCGCGTCAGCGGCGTGGACGTCGGGGGGACGGCGGTCGGCACCCAGCAGGGCTACTCCAACTACGGCACATCAGCAGGCGGGAACAAGCCGTCGCTGGATGGCGTGGACACCCGCGAGGACGCCGGCGGAGCGGGCTTCTACTTCGACTACGGCGCCTTCCAGGAGGTCCAGATCAAGGCGGGGGGCAACGACGCCGAGATGGCCACGCCGGGAACCGCGTTCATGGGCATCCTGAAGTCCGGAGGCGACCAGTTCCACGGGTCCGGCTACTTCGCCTGGGAGACCCCGAAGCTCCAGAGCAACAACGTCACCGACGAGCTGCGGGCCCGAGGCGTGGGGGCAGGCAATCCCCTGAAAGCCTACCGGGACGGCAACGCGGACCTCGGCGGGCCGGTCTTCAAACAGAAGCTGTGGTTCTACGGCTCCTACCGGAATCAGATGATCAAGCAGGGCGTCGCGGGGTACATCGCGTCGCCGGGTCCAGACAACCTGGCCGGGACGGCGGACGATGTGGCGGGCGACTATCTGGTCACGCTGACGAATTACACCGGCAAGCTCAGCGGGCAGATCAACCCGAAGCACAGGTTCAGCGGGTTCATCCAGGCACAGACGAAGGACTACCCCGAGCGCGGGGCTGACTCCTACCGCTACCAGGTATCGACCTGGCACCAGATCTTCAAGCCCCGCGCCGGCAAGGTCGAGTGGTCGTGGGTGGCCTCCGACCGCACCTATGTGAACGCCTTCGTTGGGCGCTGGAAGTACGACACGGACGGGGTGAACTGGACGGAGGATCCGTCTGCGTATGATACGGTCACGCTCCGGTACTGGGGCAGGTGGAATACGACGCCCTACAGGGGTGGCCGCGACCGCTGGCAGTACAACGGCAGCGTGTCGCACTTCGTGCCCAGCGCGTGGGGCGGCAGTCACGACATCAAGTTCGGTGTCGAGGTCACCGACGAGGGCCGGTACTACCACGCGCCGGCGAAATCCAACGGCCGGGACTACCAGCTCCGCTTCCAGAACGGTACGCCCTATCAGGTCATCGTCTACAACTATCCGTATGACACGCTCAACAGCATGACGACGCAGTCGGCTTACCTGCGCGACACCTGGCGCTTTGGCGACCGCGCGACGCTGAATCTCGGGGTGAGGTACGAGGGCTATCACGTGTTCATACCAGCCCAGTCCAAGCCGGCGGGACGCTTCTACCCGGCAGGCGACTTCTCGGAGGCGGAGGTCCTGAGGTGGCGGAACTGGGCCCCTCGCATCGGCGTGTCGTGGCCGTTGGACGCGGACAACCGGACGGTGCTGAAGGCGACCTACGGCTGGTTCAACTTCGCCATGCAGGCCACCTACGCCGATACGTTCAACAACAACGCGTCCGCCTCGACGACGTATCGTTGGAGCGACTTCAATGGCAACCGGGACTTCAACGATGGCGAATTCGGGACGTTCGTGACCGCAACCGGCGCGAAGACATCCGCGGCCAATCCCGACCTAGTCCAGCCGAAGACCCACGAATTCACCACGTCAATCGAGCGCCAGATCGCGGCCAACTTCTCTACCCGCGCCAGCTACATCTATCGCCGCGAAGTAGACCGCTACCGGACGGTCAACGTCCTTCGGCCGTATGACGCGTACAGCATCGCGATCGCGAACGTCGATCCCGGACCAGATGGGGTGGTCGGCACACCCGACGACGGCGCGCCCATTACCTACTACGAGTACGCGGCAGCCTACGCCGGCGCGGCCTTCATCCGGAACGTGGATCAGAACGTGCCCGGGTACGAGAACTCCTATCACAGCGTCGAGGTCGCCGCGCAGAAGCGCATGTCGAACAACTGGCAGCTCGTGACCTCGTTCCTCGCCACACACACGGATGAATGGGCCAACGGTCTCACGAGCGGACCTCCGGTGACGCCGAACGAGGCGAACTTCTTCCCGAAGCGGCAGTTCTGGGAGTGGAGCTACAAGCTCGCCGGCAGCTACGATCTTCCGTACCAGATCCAGGTCGCCGGGACGTTCACGAGCCAGAGCGGCGACGTCTGGGGACGCGACGCTCGTTTCACGACCGGTCTGGTCCGTTCCGGAAGTCTCATCGTCAAGATGGAGGATCCGGCGGCGAATCGCCTGCCGACGCAGAACCTGCTCAACCTCAGGATCGAGAAGCGGCAGAAGATCGGCCCAGGCACGGCATCGTTCCAGTTCGATCTGTTCAACGTCATGAACGCGAACGTGGAGCTCGGCGTCACGACACGGTCGGGCTCGAGCTTCGGTCGGATCACCAGCATCGTCCCGCCGCGCATGGTGAGGCTGGGCGTCGGCTACACGTTCTGATTCAGGCCTGATGCACGGGCCGGCGACGGGGCACGGCGCCCCTTCGCCGGCCCGTCCTTCCTCTTGTGCCGTCGCCGGCCAGCCCCCGGCCTGGCGCCCGGCGGGACACAACTATGACCAAGAACACTCAGTGGTCCGCGCTGGTCGCGATTGCGAGCGTATTCCTGGCCGGTCTCGCGTTGCAGGCCACAGGGGACGACGGACTCCTCAGGGACTTCACGTGGCGCAGCCTCGGCCCCGGCAGCGCGTCCGGACGCATCGTTGACGTCGAGAGCCTGGATTCGGACCATCGCTTCGTGCTCGTCGCCTGCGCGTCCGGCGGGGTATGGAAGAGCGTGAATGCCGGGACGACGTTTACCCCCATCTTCGACCGCTACGGCACCGGGTCGATTGGCGATGTCGCCGTCCACCAGAGAGATCCGCGCATCATCTGGGTCGGCACCGGCGAGGCCAACAACCGGAACGACGTGGGCTGGGGCGACGGCATCTACAAGTCGGTCGACGGCGGAGCGACGTTTACGAACGTCGGACTGAAGGACACGTTTCAGATTGCGCGCATCGTGCTGCATCCGACGGACACCCGGGTGGCGTACGTCGCTGCTGTTGGTGACTTGTGGGGCCCGACCGGTGATCGCGGGCTGTTCAAGACGGCCGACGGCGGACTGACGTGGCAGAAGCTGCAACGCGGCCTTCCGCAGGGCAATAGGGCCGGCGCGACCGATATCGTGATGGACCCGAGCAACCCCAGCGTGCTGTACGTGGCCTTCTACGAGCGCCTCCGCCGGCCGTACCGCTTCGACTCCGGCGGACCCGACAGCGGGATCTTCAAGTCGACTGATGAGGGCCGAACGTGGCGCCGGTTGACCCGGGGCCTGCCCTCGGGCGATCTCGGGCGTATCGGTCTCGCCATCTCACGAAGGAATCCCCGTGTGCTGATGGCCCTCGTCGAGCACGGATTCAACCCCGCCGAGAGCGATGCCGCGTACAAGGACCTCACCCGGCTGGGAAGCGGTGTCTATCGATCCGTGGACAGCGGCGAGACATGGACGTACCTCAACCGGCACAGCGTCCGGCCGTTCTTCTTCAGTCAGATCCGGATCAACCCCCTGAACGATCAGCACGTGTACGTGCTTGACGTCAATCTCTGGGAGTCAACCGACGGAGGAAGGACACTCCAGCGGGGGGCGCGGGGGTTTGGGTACGATTTCCACGCGATGTGGCTCGATCCGAACCAGCACGACCGGTACTACCTGGGCCAGGACAAGGGCTTCTTTGTCACGCACGACCACGGACGCACGTTTCACTTCTTCGACAGCCTCCCGGTGACGCAGTACTACGCCATCGGCGTCGACATGCGGGATCCGTACGTGATCTACGGCGGCACCCAGGACAACGGCTCCTGGGGCGTGCCCAGCTTTACTCGCGATGCCTTCGGCATTCGCAACGACGATACCTGGAAGATGCACTGGGGAGACGGTATGCATGCGGCCGCGAACCCCGATGACTGGCGCCAGGTCTACACCGAGGCGGAGAACGGGAGCTTCCGCCGATACGATGCCCTGACCTACGCCGAACGCTACGGCCGTCCGGGTCCATCCAACGTCGTGAACTTCGAAGAACTGACGGGGAAGAAGCCGCCGGCGGCCGATGGGGAGCTTACGGATCTCGCGGCGTTCTACGCGCAGATGCGGGCCGATCGGAGTTTCCGTTTCAACTGGCAATCGCCGTTCATCGTCTCCCCGCACAACGGCCGCACGATCTACCTGGGCGCCAACCACGTGTTCAGGTCTGTGGACGGCGGCGCGACATGGCAGGGCATCAGTCCTGACCTGTCCAACAACGACCCGGAGACGACGCGCACCGATACCGGCGGCCTGACTCCCGATTCGACGGGTGCTGAAACACATGCCACGGTGGTCTCTCTGTCGGAGTCTCCCCTCGTGCCAGGGCTGCTCTGGGCGGGCACCGATGACGGCAATGTCTGGGTAACGAAGAACGGCGGGGCCGCGTGGTCGAAGGTCCACGACACGATTCCCGGCGTCCCCGCAAAGTTGTGGGTGAGTGACGTCGAAGCCTCCCCGCACGCCCCAGGCACCGCGTATGTCTGCTTCGACGGCCACCGCAGTGACGACTTCGACACCTGGGTGTTCAAGACCACGGACTACGGGGCATCGTGGGTCAACATCGGCCGGACCCTGCCCGCAAAGCAGCCCGTGCACGCGTTGGTGGCGGACGCCGTGAACCCCCAACTCGTGTTCGTCGGGACCGAGTTCGGTGTGTTCGTCACCGTGGATGGCGGTGCGTCCTGGCGACCACTGATGAACGGTATGCCGACGGTGGCCGTTCACGATCTGGTGATTCACCCGCGCGACAACGATCTCATCGCGGGCACGCACGGTCGCGGGCTGTACGTGCTCGACGACATCACCCCCCTCCAGCAGCTCACCTCCGCCGTGCGCTCGCGCCCGCTTCACCTGTTCGATCAGCGCACCGCGACCTGGTGGGTCGACCGGAGCCGCGGCGGGCAGTTCGGCGACAACACCTTCGCGGGACGCAATCCCCCGTCGGTGAGGCCGCCGGGGGCCGCGATGGACCGGGCGAAGATCGTGAACACGCCGGTGGTCACGTGGTATCTCGGCAAGGACTCGGACGAGCCGGTCACGCTGACGATCCAGAGCCTTGACGGGCGGCTGTCGCGGACCGAGCAGGTCCAGGCCCGCGCGGGCATCACGCGCTTCGTATGGAGTGGGCGTCTGGATTCGCCCGGACAGGCCACTCAGGCTCCGCCGGCTGGGGAATCGCCGTTCCTTGCGGCCTTCCGTCCTCCGCCGGGCGTGGCGGCGGGGCCGGGCTGGTACCGGCTGAGCCTGGTGGCTGCGGGCCAGCGCGTCGAGGGCATCCTCCGGATTCGCGAGGATCCCCTCGCAACCACCGCGCGCTGACGCGGGGGGCGGACGCGACCGCGCCCTCTGTCTCGGCTGCCGCGCAGTGGCGAGGCTAGCGGGTGTGGCTCGTTCCTCTCGCTATCTCGTCGAGTAGCGTCCGAGCGAGCCGCTCGTAGGCCAGGGCCGCCGCTTCCAGCTCCGCGATCTCGACGTGGTCCTCGTCGGTGTGCGCGTGGACCACCGACCCGGGGCCGAAGAGGAGCGGCACTCCCCAGCGGCCGAGGAGGGGAACGTCGGTCGTGAAGGCGAAGGCGGCAGTCTCGAAGCCGGGGACCGTGTGGAGGCGCACCGGCGGGAGTTCGAGCACCGTTTCGATGGCGACCTTCGACCGCAGGGCAGTAATCCGCTCGAGCACCGTGGCTGCCGGCCCCACCGTCCGGAAGGTCAGCTCCGCCTCCGCCGACGGGGGAATAACGTTGGGAGCAATGCCGCCGGAGATGAGGCCCGCGGCGTAGGAGGTCCGTCCGAGTTGCGGGTCCTCCGGCAACGCGAGGCCGCGGAGCTCGACGAGGGCGTCGATCAGGAGATCGATCGCGGAGACACCGCGGTCCGGCTGGGCGGAGTGGGCGGCGCGTCCCGTCGCGCGGAGCCGGACACGAAGTGTCCCGCGCGTGGCGAGGCCGAGCCGGCTCTCGGTAGGCTCGCCGTTCACCAGGAAGGCCGTGCCGGGCGCGATCGCGTTCGCGGCCCGGGCGCCGTCGCTGCCGCGCTCTTCGCCGACCACGAAGAGGAGCCCTACCCGGCCCTCGCCGCTCTCGCGGAGTCGCTCGACCGCAGTGATCTGGGCGGCAAGGGCACCCTTCGCATCGCAGGCGCCCCGGCCGTACAGGCGGCCTCCCTCGACCCGGCTCGGGAAGAAGGGCGGAACGCAGTCGATGTGGGTCGAGAGGGCAACAGCAGGCCTGGGATCGACAACGGCCACGACGTTGGCGCGACCGTCCGAGACCCGCTGCTCCGCCACTCGAAAGCCGCGCTCCCGCAGGTAGCCGGCCAGCCAGGCGCACGCCTCGGCTTCGTGGCCTGTTGTCGTGTCGATGTCCACGAGCGAGCGAGTCAGATCGACGACGTTCAGCGCAGCCACTTCTCGAGCTCCGTGCGAGCGTCGGTCTTGCCATCACGGTACTTGACGATGACCGCCGTGGCGAGGGAGAGACCCCAATCGCGACCGGCGCCCACCGTAACCGCCCTCGCCCCTGGCACCACGACCGCGCCGGCGGGGATCACGAGGGGGAGCTCCCGCTCCGGCCGCAGAATGCGGCCGTTCGGCAGGTCGTAGACGGGCGTCGAGCCGGTCAGGACCGTGCCGGCGGCGATCACCGCACCGCACTTCACCACCGTTCCCTCGAAGAGGCCGGTGAGGCCGCCGAGCAGCACGTCGTCTTCGACACAGACCGGCAGCGCGCCGACCGGCTCGAGCACCCCGCCGATCTGCGCACCCGCGCTCACGTGAACGCGCTTGCCAACCTGGGCACAGGAGCCGACGAGGGCGTGTGAGTCGATCATCGAGTCCTCGTCCACGTACGCGCCGACGTTCACGTACATGGGGGGCATGGCGACGACACCCCGGCCGAGGAACGCCCCGTCGCGTATCGCCGAGCCGCCTGGAACGAGCCGCACCCCGGCCGCAGCGTCAAGGCGCTTCAGAGGTAGTGTGTCCTTGTCGAAGAACGGGAG
>JBFMFH010000065.1:0-11692 GCA_040752275.1 Acidobacteriota bacterium | reverse complement strand
GGCTGACCTCCGTGGATCTGCGTTGACGGTGAACTCAACGGGCGGCTCTGGCCTCACCAAGGCTAACCCGCGAATCAAGCGGGGGTCAGCCGCTTCACCGCCAGCGCACGGAAGTCATACTGTCTAGCCGGACAACGCGAACCGACAGTTGAGGAGGGTCGCTATGACGCCCTCGGACAAACCCAAGAGCTACGTCGGTTGGATGATCGAGAGCGACCGCGCTGCAGGAGTGGTGTTCGCCACCGCAGCATGCTTGCCCTTTCTGGAAACGTTCCTCTACAACGCGCATGTCGGGGCTGGTCTACAGACGAGGGCGCCGTTCGACTACCTGACGCTCGGGTTGTTGGTTGTTCTGCTGTGGCTCCTCATGATCGTCGCCTTCCTGATCGACCCCGCCACCGCCCGGCACATTCTCCAGCGCGCCCAGGTGAGATCGCGGCACATGGAGCGCAGAGTACGTCGGCGGGCGGTCTGGGCTCTCTTCGCACTGCCGCTCGCGCTCGCGGGAGTGATCCTTGCGGGGAGCTGGCTCGCCCGGCTGCTCTCTTGGTTCGACCTCCTGCAGGCGCTGATACTCCCCTTCCTCCAGCTTGTCTGCGTCGCGCTTCTTGTGTGGTTTGTGGGCGCACTTCTCCGCGCGGCAGCCGATCTTCGCGACGACCTTGTCGGAGCGATGGGAGCATGGGCGTTCTGCCTACGCGTCTCGACGAGGTTCTACTTGCTTCTCACCGTCGCGACAATCCTCGTGAGTGGCGTCGAGGGAATCCGTCCTGATGCCCAACTCGAGTTCCGGCTCGCAATCGCTAAGGACTACTTGCTCTTGTTCATCATTGCCGGCATGCTCTACCTCGGGTTGTTCAGACTGGGAGCGGCTCAGAGACTGGCGTCCGTGTTTGGGTCCTTAAAGGGCCTCTTGCAGTTCATCATCGTGTGCGGCGTCATCGCGATTCTGGCGATATGGGCGGATTTCAACTCGATGAGTCCAGACAGGCAGAACGCCGCCTTCCACTACAGATGGCAACGCCAGTACAACGTCTGGCATGTGTACGTCCGCGATATCAGGCTCCTCCTGCTGCCAATAGCTGGTCTGCTGTACTGGACACTGCGACGAGTGTCACGGGAGCTTGATCGTCGAGGGAGGGCCGCGCTCGCCTAGGCTGGAACTCAATGAGCCGGCTAACCACGCGTTGCACCGGTCGGCCGCCGTTGATTGTAGGGCGGCCGCCGGTGAACGCGGGACGTTGGGCGGACCAGAGACGTCCGGGCGTTCGCCGCACGAAAGGCGTAAACTGACCTCATGTCGACAGATGAACTCCTGGTACAGGCGCTTCGACTTCCTCGACCAGAGCGCGCCCGCCTTGCCGAGGAGATGTTGGCCAGTCTCGAAGAGACCGACGAGCAGGTGGCGGTGGCGTGGGCAGAGGAACTTGAACGCCGATCGGCCGAGATAGCGGACGGCCGGGTTCCACTGCTCGAATGGGAAACGGTCCGCGGGCAAATCCTGGACGAACTCGGGCAGCGCCGTGCAGACCGGCCTTCATCCTGAAGCGGCAGCCGAACTCCGTGCGGCGGCTCTGTGGTACGACGAACGCCGGGCCGGCCTGGGCAACGAATTGGTAGAAGAGGTGCGTGCGCTGATGCAACGAATCGCGGCCTCGCCATCCTCGTATGCCACCTGGCCCGGCCTGTCCCGGCCGGCCTCACCGATTCGGCGGGCATGGGTCGAACGCTTCCCATACGCCGTGGCGTTCGAAGTCCAGGCGGACCGCATCTTCATCCTGGCAGTGGCGCATGCGAAGCGTCGACCCCTGTACTGGCTTCGGCGCGTCGGACAAGGGCCCGCCCAACAGGTGCCTGAACCCGACGGCCGTCAGTGATCGGCCCCGGCCGCGGGTTAGGCGCAGCGTTAGACGCCGACGACCAAGTGGACAACTGAGACATGACCGACACATCAAAGCCCTCGTTGCTCAGGTGGATCGCGGACAACCCGGGATGGGCGGCTCTGGGGACGTTCGCGACACTTCTCGCACTCCTCGTGTTCTTCGTCGACCTCGCCTACCGCTCGCAGATCGAGGATATGCGCCGCAAGATTCAGGATCGTGAGGGCGAGGTGGCTTCTCTTGCGAAAGCGAACCGCGAGCTGCAGGCACGGCTGATGTCGCCGACAACACGCCCGGCGAGCTCTCCTGACAGTGGTGCGGGCAGGGCTATCGGAGACCAGCCGTTCGGGACCACTTCACTTCGGCTTGTCAAAGGTCAGCTAGCGTACTTCTGGGACGGCCAAGGTCGGCTGTTACTCCTGAACACTTATCAGTCGCTGGGGAATGCAAGTGTGGAGGGCTACTTGGGCGAGGATCCCATCAGGTGGGATCTGTACGTCAATCGAAGGGACACCTTCTCGTTCCGCGGGGTTCTCTACTACGTGGATCTTTCGGAGGTCGGTTTCGACTCTGCTGTTCTCAGCATCCGCGAGAAGGAACTGCCATGAGCAAAGCCGGTTCAAGCTCAAGGACCAGTTGGTACGGCTCCGAGGGACGTAGCGGCTGCGTCTGCGTCAGGCACTTCCGCCGGGAGGATTGTGAGATGCCAACACCACGGCGAGACACTCGAGTCGCGTACTGCGCTGCTGCGATGGTCGTATGCCTGTTCGGGCTGGCGGCCGCCGCCGTCGTTGCGCAACAGCTACCGCTGAACGCCCAGCTTACCGTCGCTGCTTGGGACGCCTTCAACAAGGGTGAGTTCGAGCGCGCAATCGGAATTGCCGACAAATGCCTGAATGAGTTCAGGCTCAGCGCGGAGAGAGAGCAGGCGACCCTTGAGAAGGCCAAAGCGCCTCTGCCAGCGACCGGAAGCGTGCCCGACCACGTCAAGAAGACGATTCTGGCGAGAGGAGTCTTGAACGATGTAGGCACGTGTTTGTTTATCAAGGGGCGTTCCGCCGAGAACCTCGGCCGACGAGACGTCGCGAGGCTGGCCTATGAGGCGGCACAGACACTCACCTATGCCCGCTGCTGGGATCCGCAGGGATGGTTCTGGTCTCCGGCAGAAGCTTCAGGTGATCGGTTGGCCATGATGAAGTAGCCGGATGGAGAGAGTCGACATCGGCGTCTAACAATGCGTTGCACCAGACGGCCGCCGATGGCCGTCATGGGCGGCCGCTGGTGAACGCCGACGTTAGGTCGTGGGGGAGGATGAAGTGAAGACACTCGGGAAGTGGCTCAAGGCAGTGGTGCCTGGTCTGCTGCTCCTCGGCGGACTTGTTGGGGCGGCGTGGTGGTTGCTCGCCAAGTTGGGCGACTTCATACGGAGCCTCCAATCCGACCTCGCACTGGCGATTGTCACCGCTGGCCTCGCTGGCGTTGTGTCCGTCGTGTCGTTGGCGTTGTCCAAGGCATACGAGACACGAGCCACGATCCGTCAAGAACTCCGAGCGAAGAAATTGCCGGTCTACGAGGGTATCGTCAAGACGCTCTTTGCTGTCCTGTTCGCCGAGAAGACTGGAAAGGAGGCGTTGAAGCCGAATGAGCTGGTCGGGTGGTTCGCTGAAACCACCGAGAAGCTCTCGATATGGGGTTCTGACGAACTGGTAGTCGCGTTTGACCGGTTCAAGAATGCCTTCTCGCCGGAGGATGCGACGTCTGGCCTTCTGGGGCTTGAGGACCTCATTCTGGCGATACGCAAGGACCTCGGGCACAGTGGTCGCAAACTGAAACGTGGGTCGATTCTGCGTCTCTTCATTACCGACATCGATGAACAACTCAAGAGGCTCCGCCAGCGCGCGACCTAACCCCGACCCAACCCCGCGCTGCACCCGACGCGGCTGCGCCGCTCTCGCGCCGCGGCGCGCGCGGGTGAGCCGCGACGTTATGCGTCGAGCCGGCGACACGGAGCGGGCCATACTCACGTCGAGGTGAACGTCAGTGGACTCGAAGACATACCGGCTCAAGGTCACCCTTCGAGGGTCGCGGCCATCGATCTGGCGCAGGGTGGAGGTCGATGCGGGTGTTACGTTGTTCCACTTGCACGGGATTCTGCAGATCGTGATGGGCTGGACTGACAGCCACCTGCATCAATTCAGGCGCGGCTCGACGTACTACGGGGAGGCCGATCCCGAGTTCGGGATGGATCGCGAGAACGAGCGACGGATCCGTCTACGCGAGGTTCTGCGCAAGCCCAAGGACCGCATGGTCTACGAGTATGACTTCGGGGACGGATGGGAACACGACGTCGTCCTCGAGGCCATCGGCTCCGCTGCGGGCGAGAAGCCGCCGGTGCGAGTCCTCGCTGGCAAGGGCGCCTGTCCACCTGAGGACGTGGGCGGCGTCGGCGGCTACTACGGATTCCTGGAAGCGATTCAGGATTCGAAACACCCGGAGCATCAGGACATGCTCGAATGGGGCGGCCCCTTCGACCCGGACGCATTCGAGGTTGACGAAATCAACAAGCACCTTCAGAGACGATCACGGAAGAGACGGGACGCATAACCAGGCGCTGCACCAGACGCCGCGCAGGAGTGCTGTGATGACTCACGCGGCGCGGGTGAGCGCCGACGTTGGCGTACAAGAAGAGGATCGACGACAGCTGAGAAGGCGAGAAGTGATTGAATGGAACTCGCATTCAGGATCATTGTCTCAGTCGTCCTGACCGGCGTGTGGCTGATCGGCCTCCGTTGGGTGTGGACCAATCAACTCGACCCGCGAGCCACTGTGGCTCGTCTCTCTGAGAAAACTCTTGCGCCACCGGACTGGGTCGCGACAAGGGACCCCTCAAAGGTCTACCAAGACGGCAACGCCGTGGGCGACATTACTGGCGCGGTCAAGCCCGGCGCCGACCAGATCCACTTTGCGCAACTCGCTAACACTGCGTCCCTCGACGTGTCGAGGCCATTCGAGTACCAACGCCTCAGAGTTAAGGTCATCAAGATCGACTCGAGCATGGGCATGAAGGTGGTGACTTCGGGCAGCGGTTCTACCGTCCTCAGGGCGGTTCTGGAGGGGGTGCAGTGCACGATCGTAAAATGACGCCTAAACTAACTCGGCGGGCAGCCGACCGCGGCGTGTGTCGCCATGAGCACCGCGGCGGCTGACGCCTGGCGTTCGGCCCTCTCGTAAGGTGGCGACATGGAACGAGTTGTGGTGCGGGACTCGCGCGTTGCACTGTGGATCGGGCTGATAGGGTGTCTGGTGTTCGTCATCGGCGTTGTTCTGTTTCCCCCGAGCGGGACCCTGACGGCATTCGACTGGTCGGGCGTGTCCTTCTTCGGTGCATGCGCCGTGGCGTGCCTCTGGCGGCTTGTTCACCCGCGACCTCGGCTCGTCATCGATCAGCACGGCATGACGACGGGTAGATTCGGACACACGCGGATACGCTGGGCGGATGTGAGGAGGGCTTGTCTTCGTTCGTTTCTCGGCCATCCTCATCTGTGTATAGACGTGGAAGACCGCGAGACGTACGTGAAACGGCTATCGGTGTTGCGCCGGGTCACGTCTCGAGCGAACCGAGTGCTCGTACCGGCCGATCTCGCGGTGCCATTGGTCGGCGTCGACGCGCGACCGGACGAAATAGTCGGACGCGTGAGGCAACTGAGTGAGCGTCGACCCGGGGCCGAACAGGGCGCTGCATCGGACGCTACGCGCCGCTGAGCGCCAACGTTCGACGGACCAGCAAACACGCACGAGCTTGCAAGACAAGACGGAGAGGACGCCCAATGACGACGCTTGCACGGTTCACGATCCTGACGGCGGCTGGGCTCTTCGTGCTTGTGGGTGCCGGCACGACACTGGCTCAGCAAACCAAAGGTCCTCGGGCTATCGAGGAGGCCGTGCTGGCAACACACGCCGAGATGGCGCGAGCCGGGGAAGCGGTCGATGCTGAGCGGCAGTTCAGCTTCATGCTCGACACCGACAAGGGGTCGGTCATTCAGAACGGGCAGTTCCTGGCCACGCGCGAGGAAGCCCTGCAGCGGGTGAAGTCCAACCTGCGGGGAATCAGCAGGATCGAGTATCGCTGGAAGCGCCAGCATGTGACGGTCTTGTCGGCTGAGCTCGCGCTCCTGGCGGCAGAAGGCGAGTCGGTCGCGACCACCACGGAGGGCCAGGTGTTCACGACGCCGTTCGCAGAGACGGTCGTGTTCGTCATGAAGGAGGGGCACTGGAGGGTGCTGCACGCACACCAATCGTCGCCGCCGGTCCGGTGACGTAGTGTGCGAGCCGTCGAACACGCGCTTGCAGCCGACGGCGGCTGACCCGATCATGAGCCGCTGCGGCTGATGCCCAGCGTTAGCGCGACGACAACACCGACGACGATGCAGTCTACGGGGATGCCAGAGATCTCACGGTTCTTCGGGATCGTCATCCGAATGTTCGTGGAGGCGGGCGATCCGCATCATCGGCCGCACTTTCACGCCTACTACCAGGACCAAGCGGCGGTATTCGCGCTCGACACGATCGAGTGCCTGGGCGGGGAGTTGCCCCAGACCCAGCGGCGACTGGTCGAGGCCTGGGCGGAAATCCACAGAACGGAATTGCAGACAGATTGGGAGCTCTTGCAATCGGGCAAACCTCCGGTCAAGATCGATCCACTGAGGTAAGCCATGCCCCACCCTATCCATCGGGTCGTGCACTTCGCCATCAGCGGGCCGTACAGGCTCGCCATCACATTCAGCGATGGCACTGTACGAGACGTCGATTTTCGACCGGTCCTTGGCGGCGCGCTCTTCGGGCCGCTCCGTGACTTGGCCTCGTTCAACGCCGTGACCATCGACCGCGAAGCTGGCACACTCGCGTGGCCGAACGGTGCGGATTTCGACCCCGCGACTCTACACGACTGGCCTGACGTCTGCGACGAACTGGCGGCGCGAGCTCAAGAGTGGCGAGAGGCCGAATCCCCTCATCGACGCGCTGACCAGCGACTGGAGCCGGTGCGCCACTGACTCGGCGGAGTTGCCCTGGGCTGCTCGGTCTCGCGGCCGTTCTGGCCTGGATGGCTCCTGAGGGCCGACGCATCGCCTCGGTTGTCGTCGCTGTGATTGTCGTAGTGGGGACGGGTACCACCATGACTGGCTGTTCCCGCTACACGATGCGCGAGAACGACCGCGAGACCCTGTGAGGCCCCGCACGAGTCAGGCGGCGTCACAGACGACGGCGCCCGGCGCGACGGCCGAAGGCTGATGGCCGGCCGCCGAAGTCCGATTCACCTAACCGACAGCCATCCCGGCAAGGGCCGCCGTCACGGGAATACTGCTTTCGACCGCAGCGAGGTAACCGCCTCCGCGCGCACCCAGTAGATATCCGCGTTGCCGTTGCCGGGCCGTCCGTGCAGCTCGCGGAACAGCCGGAACGTCAGCCGTTCGGGGATCTCGCGGCGCGACGACATGAAGAAGAAGTACCGCCCGTCGGGACTCACGTACGGTGAGAACTCCTGGCCGCCGCGCGTGTTGACGGCCGGCCCGAGGTTGATCGGTTCGCTCCACCGATCGTCGTCGTTGCGGAAGACGACGTAGTAGTCGCATCCGCCCAGCGAGTCGGCCCGGCCGTCGGTCGGCACGATCAGGTAGCTCTCGTCGGGCGCGACGAACGCGTTGTACTGCGACCGGCCCGAGTTGACCTGCGCGGGCAGCCTCACCGGTTCGCCGTAGCCGGCCCCCTCGCGTCGGGCGCGCCAGATGGCGCTCTGGCGCGTGCCGGGCTCCTCGCGCGTGAAGTAGATCGTGCCGGTGCGCGTCAGCGACGGGAAATACTCGGGCAGGGCCGAGTTCACCGGGGCCCCCAGATTGCGGGGCTCGCCCCAGCCGGTCCCCGCGCGCGTGAGCGCCCAGATGTCCTGGTTGCCGGCAGCCGCCTGGCCCGTGCCGCCCGCTCGCGTCGACAGGACGTAGAGCGTCTGGCCGTCGGGCGACAGCGCCGGCTCGAGCGACAGGCTGTCCGGCGTGTCCAGACCCGGCACGAGTTCGGGCTCGCTCCAGCGCCCGTCCACGAGCCGCGTGACGGCCACCGACGTGTACTGGTACGACGGGGCGGCCACGCCGAAGTAGATCTCGGTGCCATCCGGCGTGATGGCGACGTCGCGCTCGAATCCCCCGGTGCTCACGAACCCGGGGGCGAACAGCGCGGGGGTCATCCCGGGATCGGGCTCTCCGAGGTGCGGACCCGAGCGGTCGGTGGACCGGGACGAAACGGACGACGCCTGCCATGGCAAAACGGACACGACGAGGGCGACCATCGCGAAGGGGAGACGCGTCACGGATGCTCCTTTCTCAGTGGTTCGATTCGCCATGACGGCCTCGCATGTGCCGGGCTGGTCGGCTTTGGCAGCCGAACGAACGACGCCCAGCCGTCCCAGGCCGGATGGGTGGTGAGCCTGACGGGATGGCTGCCGTCGGCGTTCGCCTGATACACCTCGAAGTTGCCGTCGCGAACGCTCTGGAAGATGACGAAGCGCCCGTCGGGCGACCACAGGCCGTTCTCGTCCCGTGTCTCTGCCTCGGTGATGGCGTGGTCGCCGGTGCCGTCCGCGTTCATCACGCGGATCATCCCCTCCATCTGGCCGCCGGCCCTGAACTTCCGCGAGTAGACGATCTGCCGGCCGTCGGGCGACCAGGCGGGAAAGATCTCGTGCTCGGGGGTCCTGGTGAGCCTGGTCTGGCCGCTGCCGTCCGGGGCCATCGTGTAGATCTCGTAGTTGCCGTCGCGGTTCGACATGAACAGGATTCTCGAGCCGTCGGGAGACACGAAGGGCCGCTCGTCCCGCCAGCCGCCCGAGGTCAGGCGCCGCTGGCCGGAGCCGTCCGCGTTCATCATCCACACCTCGGCTCGCTGCTCGAAGTCCCTGACGAAGACGATCGCGCGCCCGTCGGGGCTGAACTCCGGGTGCTCCTCTTTCTCGGGGGACGTTGTCAGTGGCCTGACGCCGGTTCCGTCGATCGCCATGCTGTAGATGTCGAAGGTGCCCCCGCGATCGCTGAGGAAGGCGATCCGCGTCCCGTCGGGTGAGGCGGCCGGGCAATGGTCCCTGGCCGGATGCCTCGTCAGGTTCTGCGGCTCCCTCTCGCCCGGGCGCAGGAGGTAGATGTCGTCGTTGCCTCCCCTTCCGGAGTAGAAGACGACGGCGAAGCCGCTGTCCGCTGTCGGTTGCCCGGTTCCTTCCACGGCTGCGGCCGCGAACGCCAGCGCCAGCAGCGAGACGACGACGGACGACATCCTCATGGCCCATGCTCCTTCCACGCGCGTGACTGTCTGGAATCGACGCTGGGAGTCGCGCGAGGTTGCGGGAAAACGATTCGGATTTCGATCGGAATACGGCGGCCCCGCCGCCGCGCTCGCTGTCGCCCGCTCGCGCGCGGCGTCTGGTCGCCATGGCGCCCGGATGAGGATCGAACGGCGGCACCCTCGGCATCGGCCGCATCATCCGGCGTCCGCGCACGAGACGCCCTCCGGCGCTTCAGCGGGTTCGCTCAGAACATCCCGTG
The DNA here is from genome assembly GCA_040752275.1 of Acidobacteriota bacterium. Taxonomy (GTDB): domain Bacteria; phylum Acidobacteriota; class Vicinamibacteria; order Vicinamibacterales; family JAKQTR01; genus JBFMFH01. The sequence goes on along the minus strand of JBFMFH010000065.1, from coordinate 2,226 downwards.
TGCCGCGTACCACGCCCGGACGCGCGCGAGCATCGCCGCGTCACGCGCCACGTCGTTGTGCGCGGCTCCGGGGTAGACCACCAGTTCGTACGACACGCCCTGGGCTCTCAAGACGCCGGCCAGTCGCACGTCATACGTGAGCGGAACGACGCTGTCGGCATCGCCGTGGTGGAGCTGGTACGGGACGCGAATGCCGCGGACCTGCCCTTCCACCGGCGCGGCCGTGCCGGGGTTCTCGCCCGGCAGGCTCCCGCCCGCGGTGTGCGACGCGACGCGGAGCCGGTTCGAATGCGCGCCCGCGAGCGCGGCGGTCACGAACGCTCCCATGCTGTGTCCGTGCGCTGCGACGCGCGCGGCGTCGACGTACCCCAGCGACGCGAGGATGTCGAGAGCCCTGAGCGCCCGCAGCAGGTTCGCCTCGCTCGCGCCCTCGTCGGCCGCCGAACCCGGCGCGCCGAGTGGCACGCCGCCGGCATGCGTGTAGTTCGTGCCGATGCACACCAGCCCCCACGACACGAAATCCGCGGCGATCCCGCGCGAGTAGCCATTCGCGCTGCCGCCCTTGCCGTGGCTGATGATCACCGCCGGAAACGGTCCCGGCCCGCGCGGTTTGAGCAGCACGCCCTGCAGATCGTAGGTGACACCGCCGTGCGTGCCGCGATAGGTCCACTGCGCCCCGCCCGCGGATTCAGGATCGCCCGCGATCTCGAAGGTCGCGGCCGATCCGCCCGGTGCCGTCGGCAGCGTCACACCGGCGCCGCTGCCGCTGGACGAGCTCCCGCTGCAGGCCGCCAGGAGGAGGCAGCAGCCAACTGCGGCAGCCGCGTCGTGGACTCGTCGATTGTTCATGCACCTCGCCTCGGGACCGGTGGAGTATACCGCTGCCGGTGGACCGCGACGTCGGAACGATGCTGCTCGCCTTCGACAGTGTCTTTCCGGGCGATCGGATGGACTGACCTGGGCCTGCTCGGATTCACCAGAGGATGGGACGCATCCGAGCACGACGGGGCGGCGGAAGGTCTCGGATCTGCTGATGCAGTTCGTGCGGACCGACGCCACCACGCGCCGCTGTTACGTGGCGACGCCGTGATCGCGTCGCAGAGCCCCGATCCGTGTATGCTGGGCAGTCCCATGCGAACTCGTGCGGTCGCCGCCTTCGCGGCCGGAACCCTCCTCCTGCTGTCTGCCATCGCCCACGGCGTCCTCGGCTGGCCCGAGCTGCGCACCGAGTTGCAGAGCGCCGGCGCTCCCGCCGACCTCACGGGCAGCCTGTGGGCGGGATGGATCTTCGGCAGCTTCGCCATGGCCGTCTTCGGCATCATCGTCGTCGACATGGCGATTCGTCTCTGGCGCGGGACCGCCGTCGCTCTGCTCCCCGTCGCAGCCATCGCGTGCGGGTACCTCGCGTTCGGAGTCGCTGCGCTGGCCTACCTTCCGCCAAGCCCGCCGCTGGTGAGCTTCGTCATCGTCGGGCTGATTCTGCTCGCGGTTGTCGCCGGCGCCAACAAGAGGACCTGAAGCGATTGTGATGCGACGGTGAAGCCGCATAGAAGGCGGTCGATTCCCGACACGTGAACGATGACAGGGGCGGGTCCGCCCTCCCGCGCACGGGCCGGCGCGCTCGACGCCTCGAAAACACTGTGCAGCTGAGACTTGACGGCGTCGACTTCCGGGAGTAGGGTCCGACACACGTCGACACGTCCGGATGGTCCACGGCCGTGGCAACTCACGTTTCCCCCGCCTTGGTTTCATCCATATGTAAGACGTTGAACGCGGGGACGACAGAGATCCGGCGTCGACGACGTTGAAGACGCGGTGTCGATACTCCCGAAACTCGGTACTGCGTGGCTCGCGCTCGACGCCGTGGCTGCGTTGACGTCGAGCGCGGACGCACAGTCAGCTGGTTCAACGAGCATCGAAGGCGCTGCCGGCGTCGGCTTCCGGGGACCCGGAGAAACGGCGGCATGTTGCGGTCCGTTCCGAAGCACCCTGGAACGTGCGCAGTCGTACTGGGTCGGCGTCGGTGTGGGTCGCTGGGTGGGGCCTCGCGTCGGCTTGGAAGGCGAGGCCACATGGGCGGCCGAGTCCCCCTACACGGCGTACGTCCAAGGGACCTTTGGCGACGCGCCCTACCGGGGCTACCGAGCGGACAATCGGATTACGACGTTCACGCTGGCTGCCCTTCTTCGAGGGCGCGCGGCGAAGTTCGGGCAAGGCTCGCTCGAT
>JBFMFH010000064.1:0-21963 GCA_040752275.1 Acidobacteriota bacterium | reverse complement strand
CCCGGTCGCCTCGTCTTTGACCAGCACCGTCACGCCAGGAACCACCCCGCCGCCGGAGTCCCGGACCACGCCCGCAATGGTCGCCGTCGTCTGTGCGGACGCCCCGGGCAACCCGGCCACAAGACAGACCACGATCAGACACCCACACCCGAACCCGCGAAGCATAGGCGTACCCTCCCCTCGAGATCCAACTCGACAGACGCCGTAAGTCTAGGCCCCTGAGAAGGGGAGGCGTATCCTGTGTATACCCTATTCACGCCGTCATGAATGGCTGACTTCAGCCACAAATCTCGCACGATACGGTGCATTCGGGCAGATTTCTTGGACCCGGCTGCCCTCTTCGGACCTGCTCCACTGCGACACAGGCGGATCCTGTAGGCAGTGGCTTGAGGCGAGGGGACGCATCGGCGCGGGGCGCCGAACCACTGCGCGTGCCGCCACCACCTCCCGAGGTCACTGCGGTGGTGGCGGAGGCGGGCCGGCGGGTCTCGCTGGCACAAGGGGGGAGGAAACGGGCGCTGATGGCGAGACCGTCGCCGGGGCGGCCAAGTTGACTCTCGTCACGAGCTCCATGCCGGCATCGAGGTCACCAGCCACCAGTTCTACGTAGGTTCCATCGGTCACGCCCAGCGCCACGCGGACGGGCCTGATGGTGTGATTGTCTGCGACCCATACCGTCCCGACCGACGCCGGCTGGGCCGCGGGCTCCGCGAGCGGCCCATCTCTTCGGGTCCCGGCGATGCTGTCAGACACGCCGATCCTCAGGACCGCGCGCTCAATGCCTCCGGCACTCGCCAAACTGCCTCGTGCCGTGCGGACGAGTCCGGCGTCCTGTGTGGGCGCCGGGACGGCCCCTTGCGCTGGCACGCCAAGGGACGCCAGCACCTCCGTGCTCGGCTTGAAGCGCAGCGCCTGGCTCGGGATCCTCAGCGCAGCGTCTCGCCGGGCGACCTCCACGACAATGTTCGCGGTCATGCCCGGCTTGAGCCTCAGATCGGGGTTCGGCACATCGATCATGGTCGTGTAGGTCACGACATTCTGGACGACGGCGCCCATGAGACGCACCTGGGACACCCGACCCGAGAACTCCTCGCCGGGATACGCGTCAACCGTGAAGGTCACGGCCTGGCCGGGTTCGACCTTCCCGACATCCGACTCGTCGATGCTGGCGTTCGCCTGCATGCGCGTCAGATCCTCGGCGATCACGAACAGCGTCGGTGCGGACATGCTGGCCGCGACGGTCTGTCCGACATCGACGTTGCGCGAGATCACGATCCCGTCGATTGGCGCGCGGATGACCGTGTGGTCGAGATTGACCTCGCTCTGATTGAGCGAGGCCTCGGCCTGCACGACCTGCGCCTCGGCCGACTGCAGCTGGGCCTCGGCCATGCGGAGCGTGACGCGGGCCGCGTCGAGATCGGCCGCCGACACGAGTTGGCGTGCGGCGAGCTGCGCGGTCCGCTCGAGGCTCAGCCGGGCACTCTCGGCCTGGACCCGCAGACGTTCCCCGTCGGCGGCGGTGCGCACGAGGGTCGCGCGAGCCTGTTCGATCTGGGTTTCGAAAAGGGAGGGATCCAGCGTCGCAACGACCTGGCCCTTGCGAACGACAGAGTTGAAGTCAGCGTTCAGGGTCTGAATCGTTCCGGATACCTGCGTGCCGACCTGAACCGTCGTGACGGCCTCGAGCGTCCCGCTCGCCTGCACGATCTGAACGATGCTCCCGCGCGACACGGGGACTGTCGATACGTCCGGCCCCGCCGCCTCGGCTCCGGTCAGATAGAGGTAGGCGGCGCCGGATGTGCCGGCCACCGCGAGGACGGTTATCGCGAGTATGGTCTTCTTCATCGTCGCACTCCCAGCCCTTCCTGTATGTGGAATACGAGGCGGTCGGGGCACGAGCGGGGCGTAGCGATGACAAGACTGTGACTGGAAGCGGCCACGCTCAGCTCAGCGGGGGGTATCCCGCCGCAAACCGCTCGACACGGCGGCAGGACACGCCTGCGGCCAGCGGCGGGCCGTTCGACGCCGGCCGCCGCTCCGCGGGCGAAGCGCCGGCTGGCCCCCTCGTTCTCCGGCGCGTCTTGCAGACTGCCGCCTCCGCCTTTCCGGCTTCGGCGCGCCAAGGCCGCCGTTGCCGAATCCGATTGCGGACTGCGGATTGCGGAATGTGCTCCTCCTGACTCCTGACTCCTTCCCTGCTGCCTGTCGCCCATCGCCCATCGCCTGTGCTAGGCTGGAAGGACTGGTCATCCGGTCTTGCGAAAGTGGCGGAACTGGCAGACGCGCTGGACTTAGGATCCAGTAGCCGAAAGGCTGTGGGGGTTCGAATCCCCCCTTTCGCACCAGGGTTCGCGTGTCCCGGACGTCTTGCCGCCAGTGATGTTCTCATGCGGCCGGCACTGAAAGCCGGCCCGTCTCTGACCGATAACACCACGATGAAGGCCGAGCTCGTTGACCTCACTGAGACGCGCAAGCGCCTCGACATTGAAATCCCGGGCGATCAGGTGACGGCCGAGATCGACCGCATCACCGCCCGCCTGGCTCGCTCGGCCAAGGTCCCCGGGTTCCGGCCCGGCAAGGTTCCGCCTCGGGTGATCCGCCAGCGGTTCCGGGACGAGATCGTCCACGAGGTCGTGCACGAACTCGTGCCGACGGCCGTCCAGGCGGCACTTGACGAACGGGATCTCGACCCCGTCGACACGCCGGATGTGCGCGATGTGGTCGTCGAGGACGGAAGCCCGCTGACCTTCACGGCGAGCTTCGAGGTCGTCCCGCCGCTCGACCCGGGCGACTACCGCGGCATTCCCCTGCGCCGAAAGCCGGCCGCGGTCGGCGAGGAGACGGTGGAGGGCACGCTCGAACGTCTTCGGCAGCGCGCGGCCCGCTTCGAGCCGGTCGAGGGGCGGCCCCTCGCAGCCGGCGACTGGGCCGTCGTGGATCTGGAGAGGCAGCAGCTCACGGGCGACGGCGCGCGCGAAGCGGAGCGTCACCAGGACGTCACGATCGAGCTCGGAGCGTCCGCGAACCCGCCCGGATTCGACGAGCAGCTCGCCGGCATGCAGCCGGGGCAGGAGGAGACGTTCACCGTGCACTACCCGGCCGATTTCGGCATCCGAGAGCTGGCGGGCGCCGACGTGCGGTACGCCGTCTCGCTGAAGGCCATCAAGACGCGCGTGGTACCGGCCCTCGACGACGAGTTCGCCAAGGACCTGGGCGACTTCACGACGCTCGACGAGCTTCGGGCCCGGGTGAGACGGGACCTCGAGGACGAAACGCGGGGGCAGGTTGAACGCGATCTCCGCGGAGAGCTCCTCTCCACGCTCGCCGGCCGGGTGAGCATCGAGGTCCCGGGCGCGCTGGTGGAGCACGAGCTGGACCGCCGGCTCGAGGACCTCGTGCACCGGCTGGCCGAGCAGCGAGTGGACCCACGCACGGCCGGAGTCGACTGGAACGAGGTCCGCGCCTCCCAGCGCGACGCGGCCCTCGAGAGCGTCAAGGCCGCCCTGGTGCTCGACGAGATTGCCAGGCGTGAGGGCGTCGACGTCTCCGACGAGGAGATCGACGCGGAGATTGGACGGTTCGCCGAACGCAGCGGGCGCACGGTGGCGGCCGTGCGGGTCCAGGTGGAGAAGGACGGAGGGAGGCTGCGGCTGCGCCAGGGGCTGCGGCGCGAGAAGACCATGGACTTCCTGCTGTCGAACGCCGCGATCACGACGGCATAGCACGAGGCGGACGATGAGACGAGATTCCGGAGACGCGCGCATGCAGTTGGTGCCCATGGTGGTCGAGCAGACCAACCGCGGCGAGCGGGCCTATGACATCTTCTCGCGGCTGCTGAAGGACAGCATCATCTTCATCGGCACGCCCATCGACGACCCGGTGGCCAACCTGGCGATCGCCCAGATGCTGTTTCTGGAGGCGGAGGATCCGGAGAAGGACATCCTGCTCTATATCAACAGCCCTGGGGGATCGATCACGGCGGGCCTGGCGATCTACGACACGATGCAGTTCATCCGGCCCGACGTGCAGACCTACTGCCTGGGCCAGGCGGCGTCGATGGCCGCCGTGCTCCTGGCGGGCGGGGCGAAGGGCAAGCGGTTCTCGCTGCCGAATTCGCGCATCGTCATTCACCAGCCCCTGATGCAGGGGCTGGCCGGGCAGGCGACCGACATCGACATCGCCGCGCGCGAGCTGCTGCGGATGAGGGAGAGTCTGAACGGCATCCTGATGCAGCACACGGGCCAACCGGCGGAGCGCATCCAGGTGGACACGGAGCGAGACTACATCATGACCGCGGACCAGGCGAGGGAATACGGTATCATTGACGATGTGATCCGCAAGCGCACCTGACGCGACGTCGGGCCGCCGCGATGGGGATGTCGCGGGGCCCGCGCAGAGGTGGATTGCCCATGAAGAAGAACGGCGAGACCGAGGTCCTGCGCTGCTCGTTCTGCAACAAGGATCAGAACGACGTCCGCAAGCTGATTGCGGGCCCCACCGTCTTCATCTGCGACGAGTGCGTGGAGGTCTGCAACGACATCATCGCGGACGACAACCGGTATGAGAACCGGGGCACGCGCACGATGCTGCCCACGCCGCCCGAGATCAAGAAGTTCCTGGACGACTACGTCATCGGCCAGGAGCGGACGAAGAAGAAGCTCGCCGTCGCCGTCTACAACCACTACAAGCGTCTCGAGATCCAGAAGCAGGCTCGCAGCCGGCACGACGTCGAGCTGACGAAGTCGAACATCCTGCTCATCGGTCCGACGGGCACCGGCAAGACGCTGCTGGCGCAGACAATGGCCAAGATGCTCTCGGTGCCGTTCGCGATCGTCGACGCGACGACCCTCACCGAGGCCGGCTACGTGGGTGAGGACGTCGAGAACATCATCCTCAAGCTCCTCCAGGCGGCGGGCGGCGACATCGACAAGTGCCAGCAGGGCATCATCTACATTGACGAGATCGACAAGATCGCCCGCAAGGACGAGAACCCGTCGATCACCCGCGACGTGTCGGGCGAGGGCGTGCAGCAGGCGCTCTTGAAGATCCTCGAGGGCACCGTGGCGAACGTGCCGCCCCAGGGCGGCCGGAAGCACCCGCACCAGGAGTTCTTCCAGGTCGACACGACGAACATCCTGTTCATCTGCGGCGGCGCCTTCGTCGGCCTCGACCGGATCGTCGAGCGCCGGATCGGCCGCAAGACGCTGGGCTTCAAGGCGGATGTCCGGGCCCTGGCGGACCGCAGTCTGGGCGGGACGCTGGCCCGCGTGGAGCCGGGCGACCTGATCAAGTACGGCCTCATCCCGGAGTTCGTCGGTCGCCTCCCGGTGGTCGGGTCGCTGCACGAACTCGATCGGGCGGCGTTGGTCCAGATCCTCACGCAGCCCAGGAACGCGCTGACCAAGCAGTACCAGAAGCTGTTCGAGTACGAGAACGTGAAGCTGCGGTTCACCGAGGATGCTCTCGAGGCCATTGCCGAGCGTGCCCTCCAACGCAAGATCGGCGCCCGGGGCCTGCGGATGATCATCGAGGACCTGATGCTGGATCTGATGTACTCGCTGCCGGGCCAGAAGAAGGTGCGCGAGTGCGCGATCACCCGCGAGGTGGTCGAGATGAAGGCCCAGCCGATCACGGTCGTGGAAAAGGCTGGATAGCTCCCGTATGGAACTCTACGAAACACTGCCGATCGTCCCGCTCCGGGATCTCGTGGTCTTCCCCCACATGATGGTGCCCTTCGTCATCGGCCGGCCCTCGTCCATCCGGGCGCTGGAACACGCGCTGCTGAAGGACAAGCGGGTCTTCCTGGCCGCCCAGCACGACGCGCAGCACGACGACCCGCAGCCGCAGGACATCTACTCGATGGGCTGCGTCGCGAACATCGTGCAGAGCCTGAAGCTGCCCGATGGGAACGTCAAGGTGCTCGTCGAGGGCGCCGACCGGGGCCGGGCCGTCGAGTTCAAGGAGGACCGGGGCTTCTTCCGCGTCGTCGTGAAGGTCCTGCCCCGCCATCGCGACGCGGCCGGCGATGTGGAAGGGGCGATGAGCCGTGTCGTCTCGCTCTTCGAGCAGTACGTCAAACTCTCGAACAACCTCCAGTACGACGCGATGATCGCCGCCGTGCGCGTGGACGACCCGGGCCGGCTGTCGGACACCATCGCCGCCCACCTGCTCGTCGGCGTCGATGAGAAGCAGAATCTCCTCGAGATGGTCTCGCCGCTCGAGCGGCTGAACCGCATCTCCTCGATCCTCGAGGTGGAGGTCGACAAGCTCCAGGTCGACCGCCGGATCCAGACGCGCGTCAAGAAGCAGATGGAGAAGGCCCAGAAGGAGTACTACCTCAACGAGAAGATGAAGGCGATCCAGAAGGAGCTGGGCCGCAAGGACGAGCGCGGCAACGAGGTCGACGAACTCAAGAAGAAGATCGAGAAGGCCCGGATGCCGAAGGACGTCGAGGAGAAGGCGCAGCAGGAGCTGAAGCGGCTCGAGGCCATGCCCCCCATGTCGGCCGAGGCGACCGTCTCGCGCAACTACCTCGACTGGCTCATCGCCGTGCCCTGGCACAAGAAGTCGCGGGAGAGCCGGGACCTGAAGCGCGCCGAGGAGATCCTCAACAACGACCACTACGGCCTGGAGAAGGTCAAGGAGCGCATTCTCGAGTTTCTGGCCGTCCGGGCGCTGGTCAAGAAGCCGAAGGCCACCATCCTCACCTTCGCGGGCCCTCCGGGCGTCGGCAAGACGTCGCTCGCCAAGTCGATCGCCAGGGCCATGAACCGCGAGTTCGTCCGCCTGTCGCTCGGCGGCGTGCGCGACGAGGCCGAGATCCGGGGCCACCGCCGTACCTACATCGGGGCGTTCCCGGGCCAGATCATCCAGATGATGAAGAAGGCCGGGACCATGAACCCGGTCTTCCTGCTCGACGAAGTCGACAAGATGTCGATGGACTTCCGGGGAGACCCGTCGGCCGCCCTGCTCGAGGTTCTCGACCCGGAACAGAACCACACGTTCCTCGATCACTACCTCGACGTCGAGTTCGACCTTTCGAACGTGATGTTCATCTGCACGGCGAACGTCCTCCACACCGTGCCCCAGGCGCTGCGCGACCGGATGGAGGTACTCCAGCTGCCGGGCTACACCGAGCAGGAGAAGACGGAGATCGCCAGGCGGTTCCTGGTGCCGAAGTCCATCGAAGGCACCGGCTTGAATCCGGCGAACGTCACCTTCGCCGATGAGGCGCTGCAGACCATCATCCAGCGCTACACGCGCGAAGCCGGTGTGCGCAATCTCGAGCGGGAGATCTCATCCATCTGCCGCAAGGTCGCCCGGCGCGTCGTTATCGAGGGCAAGTCCTACGTCGAGGCCGTCACGCCCGAGAAGGTCACCCAGTACCTCGGCGTGCCGAAGTTCCGGCCGTCGATGGCGGAGGAAAAGAGCGAGGTCGGGCTGGCCACCGGCCTGGCCTGGACAGAGGTCGGCGGGGAGATCCTCATCTCGGAAGCCACGCTCATGCCAGGGCGCGGCCGCCTCATGCTCACCGGCAAGCTGGGTGACGTGATGCAGGAATCCGCCCAGGCCGCGATGAGCTACGTGCGTTCGAAGGCCGAGGAGTTCGGCATCGACAAGGACTTCAACCGCAAGCACGACGTGCACGTGCACGTGCCCGAGGGCTCCATCCCCAAGGACGGTCCGTCGGCCGGCATCACCATGGCGACGGCACTCGTCTCGGTCCTGTCGAGGGTGCCCGTGAGACGCGACGTCGCCATGACCGGCGAGATCACCCTGCGGGGCAAGATCCTGCCCATCGGCGGCGTCAAGGAAAAGGTCCTGGCCGCCCACCGGGCCGGCATCACCCAGATCATCCTGCCGAGGGACAACGAGAAGGACCTGGCTGACATCCCGAAGAACGTCATGGACGTGCTCGACCTCTACCTGGTCGACACGATGGATGAGGTACTGCGGATCGCGCTGGTGGACCCGCTCCCCGGCCGCCCGGTACCGCACGGCGCGATCGAGCCCTTCAAGGTGGCGTCGCAGCCCGGAGACGTGACGCATTAGTGAAGGCGACAGGCGACGGGCGACGGGCGACAGGGCAGGCGACGGGCGGCGGGCGTCAGGGTAGGAGTCAGGGATCAGGAGGCTGTTCGAATCCCGAATCCCGAATCCCGAATCCCGGCTTGTGATGTATCGTCCGCGCCTCATATCGGTCGAGTTCGTGACGAGCGTCGCCAGCTCGTCTGATCTGCCGGGCGACACGGTTCCGGAAATCGCGATGGCCGGGCGGTCCAACGTCGGCAAGTCAACGCTCATCAACGCGCTGACGGGCCGGAAGCTGGCGCGAACCAGCGCCGCCCCCGGGAAGACCAGGCTGGCGAACGTCTTTCGCCTTCGCCCCGACCGCATGCGGCCGTTCTACCTGGTGGACCTGCCGGGCTACGGCTATGCACGTGGCGCTCCAGGGGGGCGCGCCTTCGAGTCCCTGACCCAGGAGTACTTCTTCGGGACCGACGGGCGAGGGGGCCCCATGCGGCCGGCCATCGCCGGGATCGTCCTCCTGGTGGACGGCCGGCATCCGGGGCTGGAGCCGGACTGCGAGGCGGCGGCGTGGTTCGCGGCGTGGGGCTGCCCTCTGGCTATCGCCGCCACGAAGGTGGACAAGCTGACGCGCGCTGAGCGTCAACGGAACCGACACGCGTTCCGAACGGCATTCGGGGCTCCGCCCCTGATGCTCTCTGCCCTGACGGGCGAAGGACTGGAAGACCTGTGGACATGGATCACTCAACAACTGGAACTGTGGACGCCAACACGACGGCCATCGACATCGGGCAGCTCGATCTGACGGTGCTCAAGGCCATGAGCACGGCGGCATTGACCGCTGTCGCGAAGCAGCTGGATCTGCCCGGCGCAACGGGTCTTCGCAAGCAGGATCTGATCTTCCAGATTCTCCGGGCCCGCACCGAGCGCAGCGGGCCGATGTCGTGCGAGGGCGTGCTCGAGACGCTGCCAGACGGGTTCGGGTTCCTCCGCGCCCCGGCCTACAATTACCTGCCCGGCCCGGACGACGTCTACGTGTCCCCGTCGCAGATCAAGCGCTTCGATCTCCAGACGGGCGATACCGTCACCGGCCAGGTGCGGCCGCCACGCGACGGGGAGCGCTACTTCGCCCTGGTCAAGGTGGACGCGGTCAACCACGAGCCGCCCGATCAGCGCCGCTCCCGCATCTTCTTCGAGAACCTCACCCCCCTGTACCCGAACGAACGCCTGAAGCTCGAGCACGACCCTCTGGACCTGTCCACGCGGGTGATCGATCTGCTCGTCCCCGTCGGCAAGGGACAGCGCGGCCTGATTGTCGCGCCGCCGCGCACCGGCAAGACGATGCTCCTCCAGGCCCTGGCCAACGCCATCATGGCCAACCACCCGGAGGTGTTCCTGATCGTGTTGCTCATCGACGAGCGGCCGGAGGAAGTAACCGACATGCAGCGGTCGGTGCGCGGTGAGGTGATCTCCTCGACCTTCGACGAGCCGCCCCAGCGCCACGTGCAGGTCGCCGAGATGGTCATCGAGAAGGCCAAACGACTGGTCGAGTCCGGCCGCGACGTGGTGATCCTGCTCGACTCGATCACGCGGCTCGCCCGGGCGTACAACACCGTCATCCCGGCCTCCGGGCGCGTGCTCTCCGGCGGTGTCGACAGCAACGCGCTGCAGAAGCCCAAACGGTTCTTCGGCGCCGCACGCAACATCGAAGGCGGAGGTTCGCTGACCATCGTCGCCACGGCCCTCGTCGACACCGGCTCGCGGATGGACGATGTGATCTTCGAGGAATTCAAGGGCACGGGCAATCTCGAGATTCTCCTCGACCGCAAACTGACGGATCGCCGCGTGTTTCCGTCGATCGATATCCAGAAGAGCGGCACGCGCAAGGAGGAGCTGCTCATTGAGAAGGAGACCCTCAACAAGGTGTGGGTACTCCGGAAGGTGCTCGATCCGCTCTCGCCGGTCGACGCGATGGAGCTGCTCCTCGGCAAGATGAACAAGACCCGCACCAACGGGGAATTCCTCGCCGCGATGAACCGGTAGACACGTCCCCTGGTCGCTGGCGGGCACGATCCCGGGTGGTCCAGGCGACAATCGGAGGCGCGGCCCGCTGGCACGCCGTTCGCGGAGAGTAGGCGTGGCCGCTGCGTCCTCTCCAAACTCCCGTATACCGTTCTACCAAGTACCGGATTCGGCCGGGGCCTGCGGCTTCCAGTCGTCGGGACGGACGGCACGGGCACTGCCGCAATTGGTTCTATCCGGCCGGGTTAGCTCGTCGCCCGATCGCAGCGCCCGAGCCCCGAGTCCGGGCACGCTGTTCGCATAGCAATCGGGCGGCGCCGCGAGCCGGGGTCTGATGGCCGAGGCGAGCGGCTGGAGTACCCCCGCGGTTCTTGAAGGTCTTCGCACGTCGGAGGCCGCCGCGGGGAATGACGGGTCGGATCGCACGGCGGTCAACGGCGGGCGAGCCGGATCCTCGACCACCTTCGGGAGGGAGCTAGCGGGGCAGCGCCGGAAGGCGCTGCCCCGCCGGCTGTACGTTCCTCCTCGCGCCTGTGCCATAATCGCCCGCGTCCCACGCCCGGTCACTCGCACACAGCCGACGGAGAAACGCCATGGCGAACCGCAGTTGCGCATTGTCGTTGCTCGTATCCGCCCTGTTGATGGTCTTCGTGCTGCCGCCCGTCTGCCAGGCGACAGAGCCCGCGCGGCCGCAGGCGGCGACGGCGACGGTGGCGACGGTCGCCGCCCCGCTCTCCGCTTCTCTTCCGGTGGACCCTCAGGTCACGACCGGCCGTTTCGCGAACGGACTCCACTACTTCGTCCGCGTCAACAAGGAGCCGGCCAATCGCGCCGAGCTGCGTCTCGCCGTCAATGCAGGCTCGATCCTGGAAGACGACGACCAGTTGGGCCTCGCCCACTTCGTGGAGCATATGGCGTTCAACGGCACACTCCACTTCCCCAAGCAGGAACTCGTGCGGTTCCTCGAGTCGACCGGCATGAGGTTCGGGCCGAGCATCAACGCCTTCACGAGCTTCGACGAAACCGTGTACATGCTGCAGATTCCAACCGACACCGGGGACCTGCTCGGCAGAGCCTTTCTCATCCTGGAGGACTGGGCGCACAACGTCTCGTTCGACGCCGCCGAGATCGACAAGGAGCGCGGCGTCATCATCGAGGAGTGGCGGACCCGCCTCGGTGCAGGTTCCCGCATCCAGGAACAGCAGTTGCCCGTGATGTTCAAGGGTGCCCGTTACGCGGACCGGCTGCCGATCGGCAAGACCGAGATCCTCCGGAGCTTCCCGCACGATCGGCTCCGCCAGTTCTACCGCGACTGGTACCGGCCGGACTTGATGACGGTCGTCGCCGTCGGGGATTTCGATCCCGTCGCGGTGCTGAAGCTCATCGAGCAGCACTTCGGCTCGATCCCGCCGGCGAAGACGCCTCGTCTGCGCCCCACCTACGGGATCCCGGATACGCCAGGCACCATGTACTCCATCGCGACCGACCCGGAAACGACGATGACGAGTGTCGGCGTGATCAACAAGCTTCCGAGACGGGACCGCGGCACCATCGGGGCGTATCGGCAGGGCCTCGTCCAGCGCCTCTACCTCTCGATGTTCAACGCCCGGTGCGCGGAACTCGCCCAGAAGCCGGACCCTCCCTTCCTGGCCGGAGCAGCCAGCTACGGCTCCATGATGCGCAGCCGAGACGCCGCCACGCTGAACGCCGTCGTGAAGGACACCGGCATCACCCGGGGCCTCGAGGCCGTCACGTTGGAAGCGCATCGGGTGGCCAAGCTCGGGTTCACGCCCACGGAGTTCGATCGGCAGAAACGCGACATCCTGCGCCGGGTCGAGCGTCAGGCCGCGGAGAAGGACAAGCAACCGTCGAGCGGGCTGGCGGATCGGCTGGCCCGGTACGCACTCCAGGGCGAACCGGTACTCGCGGCTGAGTACGAGCAGGGGCTGGTCCAGCGGTTCCTGCCTGAGATCACGCTCGCCGAGGTCAACGCGCTCGCCCCATCCTGGCTGGGCGAATCCAACCGCGTGGTCACTGTCGTGGCGCCGCGGAAGGACGGCCTGGCGATTCCGGATGCGGGGGCGCTGGCCGGCGTCGTCGCGTCTGCCGCGTCCCAAGAGGTGGAACCGTACGTCGACACCGCCGACACGAAGCCCCTGCTCGATCCCCTTCCGACTCCCGGTCGCGTCGTGTCGTCCACTACGAACGAGAAGATCCGCCTCACCGAGTGGCGGCTGTCGAATGGCATCAGAGTGGCCCTCATGCCGACCGACTTCAAGCAGGACGAAATCGTCTTCAGGGGGTTCAGCCCGGGTGGCACGTCACTGGCCAGCGACGCCGACTACGTCGCGGCGGCCACCTCGGCCCAGGTGGTTTCGGCTGGCGGCGTGGGAGCCTTCACGCAGATCGAGTTGCGCAAGTTCATGGCCGGCAAGGTGGCCACCGCACGCGTGGGGTTCACCGACCTCAACCAGTACGTGACGGGCAGCGCCTCGGCCAAGGACCTGGAGACGATGTTCCAGATGATCCACCTCGGACTCACGAAGCCACGGGCCGACCCGGCGATGTTCGCGGTCCTCACAAGCCAGGCACGCTCGATGCTCGCCAACCAGAAGGCCCAGCCCGAGTACGCGTTCAGCGAGGCCCTGTCGCAGATCATGACCCAAGGGCACCCGCGTGGCAGGATGATGACTGCCGACATGGTCGGCGAGTGGGACCTCGACAAGTCGATGGCCTTCTACAAGGCGCGCTTCGCGGACACCGGCGGGTTCACGTTCGTGTTCGTAGGCAGCTTCGATCTCGACACCATGCGGCCCCTGATCGAGCGGTACCTGGGCAGCCTGCCGGCCGGCGGCAGGCCCGAGGC
Organism: Acidobacteriota bacterium; assembly: GCA_040752275.1. Taxonomy (GTDB): domain Bacteria; phylum Acidobacteriota; class Vicinamibacteria; order Vicinamibacterales; family JAKQTR01; genus JBFMFH01. The sequence continues at coordinate 9,047 of JBFMFH010000064.1, read as the reverse complement.
ATGGAAGGACACCGGCGTGCGTCCTCCGAGGGGTGTGGTCGAGAAGACGGTAGAGCGCGGAATCGAGCAGAAGAGCCGGGTGGCCCTGGTATTCACGGGGCCGTTCGAGTTCGACCAGACGGCCAGGGTCGCCGTCCGCTCGCTCGCCTCCATCCTCCAAACGCGGCTGCGCGAGACGCTGCGCGAGGATCTGAGCGGCACCTACGGCGCGTCGGTGTCGGCCACCTATAGCAAGTCCCCCGAGTCCCAATACGCCGTCCAGGTCGGCTTCACGTGCAACCCGGCGCGCGTCGACGAACTGATCAAGGCGACGTTCCGGGAGATCGACGCCCTCAGGACGTCGGGCCCGACCGAGCGACAGGTGGCGGACGTCAGGGCGGCCATGTTGCGGGATCTGGAGACCAACCTGCGCAGCAACTCGTACGTGATGGGCCAGATCTACGCCCGCTACGTGGACGGCGAGGATCCCGCCGGGTTCTTCACGATCGCCCCCTACTACGAGACCCTGGATGCGGCCACCATCCTGCGGGCGGCCCGGACGTACCTGGACACGAACAACTACGTGAAGGTGATCCTGATGCCGGAGAAGCCCAAGTAGGGGGATTCGGGACCCGGCGGTCGGGCGCACGCCGGCGGTCCGGCGGGTGGCGTCCTTTCACGTCTCCCTGCTATACTTGGAAGTTCCGGGTTGCCGGAAGGGAGTCCGCAATGAAGCCAGGTATTCACCCGAAGTACCACGAGGTCGAGGTCCGGTGCGCGTGCGGCGCGACCTGGAAGACGCGTTCCACGAAGCAGGAACTCCACCTCGAGATCTGCTCGAACTGCCACCCGTTCTTCACCGGCCGCCAGAAGATCGTCGACGCCGAAGGCCGCGTCGAGCGGTTCACCAAGAAGTTCGGGGCCCAGACCGTCGAGAGTCGCAGGAAGGCAGCCACCAGCAAGACGAAGAAGCAGGCAGGGGCGACGGCGTAACACCTGTCGCCTCGTCTGTGATCCTTCCCTCGCGGGTCCTGTCGCCGGACAGCCCACCGCTGCTCAGACCCACAAACATGACCACGGCTGAGGGTCTTCCGCCGCGGCGGGCGCCCGTCCGGCGCCACCCGCTCGGGATCACTCCCCCGACTCGCGGTTGTCCTTGCGAGTCGAAGCACTCAGTTTCCGTTCGAGCCTGGCCAGACGGTGGCGCAGGGCCGCAGAAGCGGCCTCGTCTGTCTCTTCGGCCAGGGCCTGTTCGGCGATGCGCCGGGCGGCGTCCAGATCGTGTGCGCGGTGCTCGTGGTGGATGGCCAGCGCCCGCCTGGCTTCGCGCGTCGCGTCCGGGCCGAGTTCCACATCCAGCATCGCCTGCCAGGCTTCCACCGCCTCAGCGTACTGACCCCGGCGGCGGCGATGAACGGCCAGCCGGCGCAGCGCCTCAGCGCGAATGACTCCCGCGCCAGAGCCGGACGTTCCCGCTGTAGAGCGGGAGTGTCCGGTCCGGGCGGCTGCACGTGCGTAGCACGCCTCGGCCTGCTCCGCCCTCCCGGCGCGTTCGAACATCCCGCCCATGGCCAGCGCCTCGTGAGGCGCCGCGGCACCATCGGCGCCCTCCTCCGCCATCCGCATCGCCGTCGCCGTCAGCGCCGCCAGCGACACCAGGTCGAGGCGGTTGTGTTCGAGCACGCCGTGCAGCGGCGCCAGGTCTCCCGTGCGCAGGTAGTGGAAGTAGCGGGACGGAATCTCCATGCCCGGCACATCGTCGATCCGCTGCACGCCCAGGATCGCCTCTTCGAGTGAGCGCAGCGCGCAACTCGCTGCGCCGGAAGGACCGGCGGACGCCCACGGTCCGGGCACTTCCGTCTCGCGACGCCGCCACAGCCGCCGCGCGGGATGCAGCATGTCGAAATGCGGCAGGCTCGGGAGGGGTGACTCGAGCCGGTGGAACAGGTAGCGGGTCTCGATGAGCGGCACATCGAAGGTCCGTCCGTTGAAGCTCACCAGGCCGCCGAAGCGGCCGGCAAACGCCGACAGGCTGACCAGGAGCTCGTGCTCGGCTTCGTACCCGCTGAGGAAGTACTGCCGCGTGTGGAATCCCCCTGCGTCGAAGCAGCCGCACCCCACCAGGAAGGCGACCGTGCCGGCCCCGCCGCTCAGGCCGGTGGTTTCCAAATCGAAGAACAGCAGAGGCCCGGCAGCCGGCGCCCGCGCTGGCCGTGGTTCGGGTTCGACGCGCCGTTCGTTGTCCCACCGGAGCCGCCCCGGGCGCACGGGCCTTCGTCGAAGGGCCGCGCGTTCGTCTGCCGCCAGCACCGGCAGCACGGGCAGCGCGCGCTCGACGATGGCGCCGTAGTGCCCGACCGGATGCCGTCCGTGGAACGTGTGGGCGTCGTAGTGACGCTCGATGACAACGCAGCCGGTGGTCGCATCCTCGACGATGGTCACCTCGTCGTCTTGCACATAGCGGTACTCGCGGCTGGCCCCTTCAGGCCCGTCACGCCCATCGAGCGGGCGTGCGAGATCGCACGTGCCAACCGGGCCTGGTTGGCTCCGCAACAACTCCCTCACCCGGGACGACAGGCGCGATGCATCAGTCGGCATGCGATCCGCCCGAATCCCGGCTGTGGAGCAGGCGCAGGATGGCGAGCGCCACCTCCTTGGCTCGCGGCCCGACGTCACCAAGCGGGCCAACGCACGACGGGCATCCGGAATCACACGGGCACTCGGCAATCATCTCGTGCGTCCTGGCCACGAGCTCGCCGTGCATCCGGAACAACGGCTCGCTGAAGCCAATCCCGCCAGGGTAGTTGTCGTAGATGAACACGCGCGGCTCGTCGCCTTCCGCGGCCGACGACGCCCACGTCGAGGCGGGCACGGCCGCGCCGGCGTCCTCGCGGCCCTCGGTGGCCGGGCCGATGGAGACCCCGATGTCGTGGCCGTCACACATGAGCAGCAACTGGGCGATCTGCCGCATGGCGTACGACAGGCCGACGACACCGTCGCGGCGATCGTCCGACGCGAACGGGAGACCAGCCATGGTCTCGCGGGGGATCGTCAGCCAGTACGACGTCGTATGCATCTGGCGCTCGGGCAGATCCAGTTCGCCGGACCCGACGTTCTCGTTGGTATAGAACTTGATCTTCTTGAACCCTACGACTCGCGCCACGACATGGACGTCGCCATGGGCGCACAGGGCACCCTGCCTCGTACCGTCCTGGGCGAAGGTGTCGAGCACGGTCACGCGGCTGTAGGTGATGGCGTCGGTGTAGTAGTCGCAGTCGACGTGGCGGACGTAGGCCTTTCGTCCCTCGATGTCGAGGTGCTCCACCTGGAACAGGCGTCCTTCCACGATGTAGATGGCCTTGGGGTGCAGGATCTCCAGGGCACTGTTGTAGTCGGTCTCGCCGATGACCTTCGTCTCTCGCGTCTGGTCGACGACAACGAAGTTGTCGGAGGACACCGTGCGAAGGCTGATGGCGTCGGCGGGGTACGATTCGCTGGTCCAGTGCCAGTGCCCGGCGCCCTCCGTCTGGCCTGCCGGCCGACTCAAGTGCACGAGACCCTCCTCGCTGAGGACGCCGAGGATCTCCTGGAGATTCTCCGTGCCGTAGACCTCGTCGGTCGAGAACGGCAGCTCGAATGCTCCGCACTTGATGTGGTCGACGAGGATCTGCAGGTTGTCGGGGTTGACGAGCGCATGTTCCGGGGATGCACCGAAGAAGTAGTCCGGATGACGCACGACGAACTGATCCAGTGGAGCGCTGGACGCGACCATCACGGCGGCGGAGCGGCTCGCCCGACGTCCGGCACGGCCGGCCCTCTGCCACGTCGACGCGATCGTGCCCGGGTAGCCGGCCAGTACGGCGACGTCGAGGGCGCCGATGTCGATGCCCAGTTCGAGGGCGTTCGTGGACACCACGCCGCGTACGCGGCCTTCTCTCAGCCCCTTCTCGATCTCGCGGCGCCGGTGCGGCAGATAGCCGCCGCGGTAGCCGCGGATGACATCGGAGGCCCCTGGCGCACCTTCGTGCGCGTCCTTCAGATACCGCGTCAGGATCTCCGTCGACAGCCGGCTCTGAGCGAAGACGATGACCTGCAGGCCTCGCTCCAGGAACTCAAGCGCCACGCTCTTCGCCTGGGAGATGTACGAGCGGCGGATGCCGAGCTGGCGGTTGACGATGGGTGGATTCACGAACAGGAACCACTTCTCGCCGCGCGGAGCCCCGCTCTCGGACACGTGTTCGAACCTCTCCTCCACCAGACGTTCGGCCAGCTCCACCGGATTGGCGATCGTCGCGGACGAGCAGACGAAGGTGGGCGACGACCCGTAGTGGCGGCAGATTCGTCTGAGGCGGCGCAGCACGTTGCCGAGATGGCTGCCGAACACGCCGCGATACGCGTGCAGCTCGTCGATCACGATGAACCGGAGATTCTCGAAGAGCTTCGCCCAGCGCGGGTGATGCGGCAGGATGCCCGAGTGGAGCATGTCCGGGTTGGTGAGCACCACGTGCGCCCGGCCCCGGATGGCCCGCCGCGCGTCCTGCGGGGTGTCGCCGTCGTAGGTGAACACGCCGACATCGAGACCGGCCTCGCGGTTGATCAGGAGTGTCAGGCGGTCGAGTTCGGCGAGTTGATCCTGCGCGAGCGCCTTGGTCGGGAACAGGTACATCGCCCGCGTCGACGGGTCGTGGAGGATCCCGTTCATGACCGGCACGTTGTAACAAAGCGTCTTCCCCGACGCCGTGGGCGTCGTGATCACGACGTGCCGGCCGGCCAGGGCATGCGCGATGGCCTCTGCCTGGTGCGTGTAGAGCCGCTCGAGCCCGCGTGCGGCCAGGGCGGCCCGCAGCCGCGCGTCGATTCCGGGCGGATAGTCCACGTCACGCGCCTCCGCCGCGGCCACGCGGCGAACCGCGGTGATGAGGCCGTCCGGCGCATCGGCGCCTTCCAGGAGGCCCGGGCCCGGCGCGACCTGGCGGAGCGCCAGCTCCAGGGCATCGGTGCGCCGCTCGTCGAGCCGCGACCCGTGAGGCAGCATCGGCATGTGGGGCATCGTACTCGGCCTCCAGAGACGCGATCAAGAGGCGAAAGGGAATAGCAGGCGTCAGGCGGCAGGCGTCAGGCGACAGCGGGCGTCAGAAGAGCGACCGCGACTGGCACCCGTCGACGACGATGCTGGCGCCGCTGACCCAACTCGCGCGCGAGGAGGCCAGGAATGCGACGACGGTGCCGACCTCCTCGGGCGTGCCGAAGCGGCCGAACGGGAGCTCGCGCCTCACGAACTCGGCAATGCTTTCGGGATCGGCCTGCTGGCGCTTCCACCAGGACCCGCCCGGGAAGAGGATGGAGCCGGGCGCGACACTGTTCACACGGATGTTCTCCACCGCCAGTTGCTGCGCCAGCGACTTGGTCAGGCTGATCTCGGCCGCCTTGACCGCGTTGTAGGTCATGCGGCCGCCGGACTCACGACCGAAGATGGACGCAATCATGAGGATGGCCCCGCCGCCGCGAGCCTTCATGTGGGGCACCGCCGCCCGCGACGCCCGGATCGCCGGGAACATGGTCTGGTCGAACGCCTCCCGCCACTCGTCGTCGGAGGTGTTCAGGAGGTCGGCGCCCCGGGCGAGGCCGACGTTGTTCACCAGGATATCGAGACCCCCGAAGTGCGCGACAGCACGGGCGATGAGCGTCTCGACGCCGCCTGGCGTGGCAACATCGCACCGGATGGGCAGGACGCGTGATGAATCGCCGCAGCGACCCCCAATCTCCCGGGCAGCCTCGGCAAGCCGATCCGCCCCGCGCGCGCAGATCGCCACGAGGCAGCCCTCACTGGCCAGCGCCGCGGCGCTCGCGAAGCCGAGGCCGCGGGACGAGCCGGTGATCACGGCAATCTTGTTCGTGAGGTCAAGGTCCATGGGGTACCTCGGGTTCGGGATTCGGCCCTTCGACTCGCTTGCGCTCGCTCAGGCCGCCCTGAGCAATGCCGAAGGGCGGGATTCGGGGTCGGTTCAGAAGCGCGTCGTCAGGAATGCCGTGAGCGCGCGGTTGAAGGCGTCGGGCGCTTCAAGGCTGGACAGGTGACCGGCGCCGGGAAGGACGGCGAGCGTGGCCCGGCGCGCCGCCGATCCCATGAGCTCCGACTCGGCCACCGGCGTCAGTTCGTCTTCGTTCCCGACCACGACGAGCACCGGCAGGTCCGCCGAACGGAGCAATCCCAGTGAGTCCGGCCGGCGCATGATCCTTACGACGGCGTGCGCCACACCGCTCGCCGTCGCGGACCGCATCAACTCCGACACCGCCGCCGCCACGTCCGGCCGCCGGATCCGTGTGGTCCGGCCCAGGAGCTTCGGCAGCATCTGCTGTGCAACAGCCTCCGGGCCCTCCCGCTCGACGAGGTCCAGCATCGCGAGGCGGCTGGCCCGGGCCTGGTCATCGTCGGGCCCTGCCCTGGTGTCGGCCAGTACGAGTCCGGCCACTCGATCGGGAGCCTGACGCAACAACGCGAAAGCCGCGTACCCTCCCATCGAACACCCGCAGACGACCGCCGCCTGCACACCCTCGTGGTCCATCAGTGCCGTCACGTCGGCCGCGTAGTCATCGAGCCCCACGCCGTCCTGCCGCGGCCGATCCGATACGTCGGGAGCCGACCCGCCGAAGCCGCGAAAGTCGGGCGCCAGCGCGCGCCAGGCCGGATGCAGGGCACCCAACTGAGGCCCCCACATCTCGGCGTTCAAGGGGAATGCATGGAGGAACAGGAGGGCCGAAGCGGACTCGGGAGCACCGGCGTGGAGGTAGCTGAGGCGCCGGCCGGCAAGGTCGAGACTGCGGCGCGTGGACAGCATTATGGAGGATCATAGCAGAACGGGGATCGGGGACCGGGGATCGGGGACCGGGGGTGTTCGGCACTGAGCCACACGCGACGACGGGAACTTGCAGCCTCCGGTGTTCGTTCTTCAAGGCAGATGACACGCCCGTTTCCATCCGCCGTTGCGACCGTCCTTCTAGCCGCAGTGTTCGGTCTCCTCCCGTTCGCGTCACAGGCCATGGCTGAACCGCCCCCGGATGCCCTGCTCGTCGTCCTGACGAACACCGGCACGATCTGTGGAAGCGGGCTGCCCCGGCTGACTCCCCATCCGGCGGCCGATCGCTACCTGGATGTGCTCGCACGCGGGTTCTCAGGCCGACTGCTGCGGCTCTACCGTCACGTGCAGGAACTGCGCCGTCGGACAGAGGCTGCGCCAATCGAACCTGCCTACCTCCTGCTGTCTACCACGCAGGGCGGATTCCCCCGGTTCGGCTTCTGCCTCGATGACGAGGAGAAGCCGTCAGCCGGGTATGTCGAACTGCACCGCGGGCAGCGCCTGAGCGGCGCATTCGGCGCGATGGACCAGATCTTCCCGCACGAGCTGCTGCACGTCATCACCCGCCAACTCGCCGGGACACCCCCGGATGGCGGCTCGAACCAGGTGCATGCGATCGGCGTGCGCACGGATCGCTACCAGGCTTTCAACGAGGGGTTCGCCGAGCACGCCCAGGTGATGGCCGTTGTCGATCCGGATGCTGCGCCCGACACAGCCGCGCTCGCGCAGGATCCGGAGCCGAGACAGCGGGCCTGGCGCAACCTGGACGCGTACCGCCGGGCGCTCGTCGCCCGCTGGGCGCCGGCCCCCCGCCACCGGATTGGCTTCGTGCTCTGGTTCAGTGCGACCGAGCAGGTCCTTCGCTACCACGCGGTCGAGGACAACCTCTTCGCGCGGGAACCCGACATCCCGCCCTCGTTGCTGGAAACCTCAGACCCCTGGATCGCCTACCTGCTCGAACACATCATGCCCGGGGAGCCCGACGCTCCGCTCAAACCCACGCCCCGACTGCTCTCGACCGAGGGTGTTGTCGCGGCGGCCATGACACGATGGGTCACGCTGCCGGATGCCCAGCAGCGGCTGGAGAGCGAGGCATTCTACGACGCGTTCGGGACGAGCGCCGGTGAGGTGACTCCCCTCGACAACGTGTACCTGAAGCTGTTCCGCGTGCTGGCTGATGCGCGACCGTACGAACTGGCTGGCCTGGCACGTGCCTACCAGGAGCGCTACCCGGAGGAAGCCGACGCCCTTCGACGCACCATGACGGGTCTGGGCATCGATGTCGACGAGACCGTCTCCGAGATCTGGCTGGCCAGCAGGCGGTTTACGACGGGTACCACGCTCTTCGATCAGTATCGCGGGCTACCGCGCTCGCACACCTTCGATCTGAATGCCGCCTCAGCCGCCGATCTGGCGACAGTCTCCGGCCTCACGTTCGCTCAGGCCCGGATCCTTCGCTCGGGCATCCCGTACGCGTCGCTCGATGACGTCGACGAACACCGAGTCGTCCCGCCTGCCATCCTTGCCGAACTCCGGCTCATGCAGGAGGCCTTCGCGTCGATGGCCGCCCGGTCGGCAGAGGCGGAGGAGTCGCTGAGCCTCTCGGCGGTCTTCTGGCCATCGATCTGGCGGGCGGTACTGTGGATGCTGATCGCCGGCCTGGCCGGAGGCACCCTCTACCGCATGACGCGCCGCGCGCCACGATGGCGTGCCGCCCTCAACGGCACGGGCGCCGGCACCTGCGGTCTGCTCTGCGCGTGGATCCTCGAGGCCCCATGGTGGTTCGCACCCGCAGTCCCGCTGGTGCTGCTCGGGGCTCCGGCCGTCTTGTGGCAGGTGTGGCGACGGCGCTGGACCGACGCGGCTCAGGTGGCCCTGGCGTGGCTCCTCGCGGTGCTACCGGTGGTGGTGATCAGCCAGCCGCTGGGGTAGGACGGGGACCGGGGACCAGGGACCGCACCCCCGTTCTAGAGCGGGTCTCATCCCGGGGTCCTCCCGGAGTCATCCCGGAGTCCCCTGTCTCCTCCGGCTGCAGGCCGCGGCGGGCGCCCGTCCGGCGCCACCCGCTCGGGATCACAGCCTCGTCTACTCCGGCCGCTGGCCGCGGCGGGGCTGATCCCTGATCCCCGGTCCCTGTTCTTACGCGCAGCCGCTCGTGCTGCCGCAGTTCACGCACTTGTAGCAACTGCCGCTGCGGACCATGATCGATCC
>JBFMFH010000063.1:0-18031 GCA_040752275.1 Acidobacteriota bacterium | reverse complement strand
GCGCGGCGCCCGGCTGGCAAGGCGCGACGACTGAGCATACTCCCGGTATGTGAGGGAGGAGCAACGCCGCCAGGCGGGATGCCCCGCCCGGGAATTGTGTGAGGCATCACGGTTCCAGGGCACTAGTACGGCCACGATTCTGTCGCGCCGAACGTGGCCCGACCTGCTCGCTCATCGCTCAGCCCGGAGGGCGCAGGGCTGTCGTCATACGGGCGCATCGAAGGACTGAGCTGGCTGCCGGAGTGAGGGGCGGAGGCATCTGGTATGGACGTCAATCATATTCACTGGCTCGGCCACGCGTCGTTCCGGATCGAGGACGAGACGTCCCAGATCTACATCGACCCATGGAAGGTCCCGGCCGGCTCTCCGCCTGCCGACATCATCCTCATCACCCACGCGCATTTCGACCACTTCTCGCCGGAAGACATCGCCCGGATCGAACGGCCCGGAACGATCTTCGTGGCCCCGCCGGATGTTGCGGCGAAGCTGGCCGGGAAGACCGTGGTCACGGCTCGCGCGGGCGAGACGCACACGGCCGGATCCCTCACGATCGAGGCGGTTCCGGCCTACAACGTCGGCAAGGCGTTCCACGGTCGGGGCGCCGGCTGGCTCGGCTACAACGTGACGCTCTCGTCAGGGCAGCGTGTCTACCACGCCGGCGACTCGGATGTGACCCCCGAGATGAAAGCGGTAAAGACGGACGTGGCGCTGTTGCCGTGTGGCGGGACCTACACGATGACGCCCGCCGAAGCGGCGGCCGCCGCGAGCGCGATCAAGCCGGCCGTCCTGATTCCGATGCACTGGGGTGACGTGGTGGGATCGGAGGCCGATGCGAAGGCCGTTGCCAAGGCGTTCCCAGGGACCACGGTCATCCCCAAGCGTCAGGTGACGCGGTAGGGCGCGCCCGCCGGGCGGCTGCGCGGTTGGCAACAGATGCGGGCGGAATCGGCATGCCGAGACAGGCGCCTTGTGCCCACTCGGCACCGGGGCCACCCTGACTTGCGACGCCCGGTCATCGCCTGCGGAGACTCACTGCCAGCCCACCCGGGGAAACCGTCGTCTCGAACTCCTCGAGGCCGGTGATGTACTCGTAGTAATCACCCGTCATGCCACGGCGCCAGCGCCCGCCCGGATACACGTTGTGCGCCGCGATACATCCGTTGGGCATCAACTTCGGAATCACGGCCTTCGCGTAGTTGGCATACCAGTCCTTGTCGGCATCGATGAACACGAAGTCGAACGGACCGTCGAGGCGCGGCACCAGATCGTGCGCGTCGGCCAGGCGCGCATCGATGAAGGCGGCGACGCCCGCCTCCTGGAAGTTGCGGACGGCCTCGTCGTGGCGCCCCTTGTCGATGTCGATCGTGATGAGCCTGCCGCCGGTCTTCGAGAGAGCCAAGGCAATCCAAATCCCCGATCGTCCCGTCGATGTGCCAATCTCGAGGGCGCGGGTGTACTTGTGTGTCACGACGAGATCGTGGAGCGCCCGCCCGTCGCTCTCGGGGACATTCATGTCCCGCCACTGGTAGCGGTGTCGCTCGAGGAACTGCTTGACGCGCGCTTCGAGGTCCGGGGGCGGTGAGGTCTGCCGGGCCGTGACGGTCATGAGGCTGGCCACGACTGCGGCGACGATGAACAAGCCAAGTCCGGTGCGGCGCATCATGGTCCGTACTACGACCTCCGCGCGCGTGCCGTTTACGAGGCAACCCCTCTTGTCCGGTCCCCGGTCCCTGTTCTCCGGTCCCTGTTCTCCTACCACTCCGACCCGGGCGCCTTGATCTCGGTGACCAGGCGTGACATGTCGCCAGAGAGCTTCAACTTCGCCGTGCCGATGGTGGTCTGGCCTCCGCCGTCGAGGTGCGCCTCGATCCACGTGCGAGCGGCTTCGGCATCGGCGCCCTCGTAGCGCAGGCTTGCCAGGTAGCCGAGCCAGGGGCCCGTGTGTTCCAGCTTGGGCGGTCCAGACTGGCTGATGACGAGCCGGATGTACTCGAGCCGGCCGGGGACCTTTCCGTAGAACTCGAACAGGTAGCTCGTCAGCGGCGTCCGTGCCTCACAGATCCAGTGGGTCTGGTCCCGCTCCCTTGCGGGGGGCTGACACACGAGGCCACGCTCGCGGGCGGCCGTCGTGAGATCGCTGGCGTGCAGTCCGGCGAGGTGGGTGGCAAGCACTTCGTCAGGTGGCTGGGCCGGCCGATCGGCGGCTTCTCTGTCGCCGCCACAGGCCAATGCCACGGCGGCGAACAGCAGCACGCCGAAGCGACGTGTCGGGTGTCGCATGTGACTTCTCCTCTCGCGGCGTTCCGGGAGGCGACACGGCCGCCGGCGCCGAGAGGATTCTTGCCGCCTCCTCGGGCGAAGTCAAACCGGTGCGAAAACATCGGGCCCTCGAACGGCGAACACGCTCCTAAGAAACGGCACGCCCCGCAGGCAGTTTCTGGCGTGCCGTGTCGCGGTGGCATCGCGTGGGGTGCTAACATAGGGAGGCTATGCACAAGCAGACTAGCGCCGCCGCGGCGCCCTCCTGGGGCGCCCGGCTGGCCCCCTATCGGCATCCAGACCTGAAGCGGAGCCTCTGGCAGCTCACCAGCACCTCGGTGGCCTTCGTGGCCGGATGGGTCCTCATGTACTACAGCCTCGCGCTGCCGTACTGGGTGACCTTGCTGCTCGCCGCGCCGACGGCCCTGCTGCTGGTCCGGTTGTTCATCTTCCAGCACGATCTCGGGCATGGGTCGTTCCTGAAGTCCCAGCGCGTGGCCGATGGAATCGGCACCGTCCTCGGGATCTTCACGCTGACACCCTACCTGTACTGGAAGCGGACCCACGCCATCCACCATGCGACCTCCGGCAATCTCGAACACCGCGGGTTCGGCGACATCAACACCCTGACGGTCTCGGAGTATCTGGCGCTCGGTTCCTGGGGACGTTTCAAGTACCGCGTCTATCGGAACCCGATCGTCCTGTTCGTCATCGGCCCGCCCTTGCACTTCCTGGTGAAGCACCGCCTCCCGATGATCGTGCCCGCCGGGTGGACGCGCGAGCGCCGCAGCATCCTGGTCAACGACGCCGGCCTGGCCGTCTTCGTCATCGGCATGATGTGGTCGATTGGGGTCGGACCCTTTCTGGCGATCTACCTGCCGATCGCGCTCACCTCGTGTGCAGTTGGCGTCTGGCTCTTCTACGTGCAGCACCAGTACGAGCGGACGTACTGGGAGCACGAGAGCGTGTGGAGTTTCAATACCGCCGCCCTCGAAGGCAGTTCGTACTACCACCTCCCGAAAGTGTTCCAGTGGTTCACGGGCAACATCGGCATCCACCACATCCATCATCTGCACGCGAGCATCCCGAACTACTTCCTCAGGCGAGCCTTCGACGAGCTGCCAGAACTCCAGAAGGTGAACCGCCTCACGTTCTCGCGGAGCCTCCGTTGCATCCCCCTGGCGCTGTGGGACGAGAACGGGCGTCAACTGGTGTCGTTTCGGGCCGCCCGCCGACTTGCCGTGAGCTGAGATGGGACGGACCCCTCATCAGTAGTCTCCCCGGTACCCGATCACCAGCTGCGGCTGCCGGCGGCCGTCCGGGGCTGCCACCAGCGGAAAGGCCACGTCGATGCGAACCGCCGAGTTCGACGATGTGCGCAGTTGGGCGATGCGAAGCCCGGCGCCCACGTTCGCCGCGCCTCGCCATCCCGCGGACCCCGAGGTCGCGCCGCCGACGGCCCCACCTTCCGCAAACCCGGCCACGCCGAACTGGAACAGCCGCGCGAGCGTCCAGCCAAAGAACTTCCGATCTTCGACGATCACCAGCACGCTCTGCGTGCCCCAGAGCGCGTACTCCCGGTAGCCCCGGAGGCCGGGCGACCCGCCCAGGTAGAGCCGGCCCGACGAGTCGGGGTTGAGACGCCACCGCGCCTCGAGCAGCGTGGCGAGGACGTGGGTCGGCGAGCGCTGCCACCAGGCCCGCAGCGAGCCACCGGCGTCTCCGCGTCGCTCGTCGACACCGCCGAAGTCGCCGGACACGAACGCCGTTCCGACAAGCAGGCCCTCATGCGGGAGAGACCAGCCGCGCGAGGCGGCGGCCCCGACCGAGACGCGCGCGGTCGTGGCCAGGCCGGCGATCGGGCGCGACACGAACAGGCCGAGATCGAGCTGGGTGCCGAGGTTGATGTCGGTGTCGCGACCTGGCACGAACAACCCGGTTCGCTTGAGGAACCGGTGTTGGACGAAGTGCAGGTTGAGGTAGGGTCCGGCGAGTCGGTGTGAAGGCGGCAGCAACGGATCGCCGGCCGGGGCGGTTCCGTTCGGTTCGTACTCCCGCGCGCTGAACCGGAAGCCTGTGGCCAGACGCCACACGGATGTGGCCGACGGCGACGCGACCCGCAGCGCGACGCCGGCGATGGTCTCGACGCTGCGCCGCCGGTACTCGTGGGTGATGAGGCCGTCCTCGTACAACCTGAGATGATCGCGGGTTTCGGCGGCGCTGAACTCGTGCCCCCAGCGCGAGTCGAGGCTGTAGAACGGGCGGACCAGACTCGCCGCGCGGCTCCGTCCGTCCGACCGCTCGTCGTAGCGGACGCCGAGCCATTCCCGCAGGCCCAGGAAGCGCTCGTCGGCGAACCAGGCCGTCGTGACGTCGGCCTCGAAGCGGCTTCGGTGCCGGAGGCCGATGCCCGCGCCCGACCCGGCGAGGTTCGCTTCCGTCAGCCCGGCCTCCCAGGCAGGCTTGCCCCCGAGGTGCCCGAATTCGCCGCTGATCCGCAGGCTCCAGGCATCGCGCGCACGGATCGTGACATCAACCGTCTGATCCACGCTCGGGGACGCGTGCACGTCGACCTTCTGGAAGAGGCCGGTGGCACGGAGGTTTCGCTCTGTCTGCGCAAGCGCCTCATCGTCGCACTCATCACCTTCCCTGAACAGGAGGTGACGGCGGATGACGCGCTCGCGCGTCTGGACATGCATCGAGTTGGCGGACCGCTCGATCCACCCGACGAGGCCCGTGCTGCGCAGATCCAAGACATCAAGCCGCTCGACCGTGATGGTACCGATGCGGAAGCCCTGACCGGCGCACGACGCCACCGGCCCCCCATCCGGGGCCGTCACCTGCGCGGCGCTGCTGGCGGGAACCAAGAGGATCGCGCCCAGCGCCAGGACGGGCGCCCGCAACCCGGGCCGGGAAGTGAGCGTGGAGGCGGCGGCGCAAGACCGGGGTGACACGCACGGATTATACGGCGCGCTTCGCCCTTTACTTCGGCTGCGGGCCGGGCGTAGGCTTCGTGTCCATGCGCCTGAGCCGGATGGTCACGGCCGTCGATCTGCACGCCTGCGGGGAACCGGGCCGCGTGATTGTGGGCGGCGTGCTCGACGTTCCGGGCCGAACCATGTTCGAGAAGATGAAGTACGTCGAGACGAACGGAGACGACCTGCGAAAGCGGATGCTCCGGGAGCCCAGAGGCTACCCGGCCGCGAACTGCAACCTCATCCTGCCGCCGACGCGCCCGGACGCCGACGCGGGGTTCATCATCATGGAACAGGTCGAGTACCCGGCCATGTCCGGGACGAACACGATCTGCGTCGTGACCGCGCTGCTCGAGACCGGCATGGTACCGATGACGGAGCCGGTGACGGAACTGCGGCTCGAGACGCCTGCCGGGCTGGTTGGCGTGTCCGCGTCGTGCGCGAACGGGAAGGTGACGGACGTCACGTTCACGAACGTGCCGGCATTCGCGGCGCACCTCGGCCGGACCATCGAGGTGCCACATCTTGGCCCGGTCACGGTAGACGTGGCCTGGGGCGGCATGTTCTACGTCATCGCCGATGCCGGACGGTTCGGCCTGAGGTTGACCCCAGACGAAGGCCGCGACATCGTCCGTATCGGCGAGATGATCAAGGCCGCGACGCGCGAGCAGCTGCCGGTCGTGCATCCTGAGAACCCTGAGATTCACGACGTGACCATCGCGCAATTGTCCGGTCCGGCGGCGAACGCCGTGAACCACCGGCGCAATGCGGTCATCGTCTCGACTGGCGCACTCGACTGGGACAGGCCGTCCACCTGGACGGGCGCCATCGATCGCTCGCCGTGCGGGACCGGTACCTGCGCAAAGATGGCCGTCCTGCACGCTCGCGGAGAACTCGGTCTCGGTCAGGACTTCCGGCACGAGGGTGTGCTCGGAACGGTGTTCACGGGACGGTTGACCGACGAGACGCAAGTGGGGCCCTACCGCGCCGTGGTGCCCACCATCACGGGCCGGGCGTGGATCACGGGCTTCGCCAGCTACGTGCTCGACCCCGACGACCCGTTCCCGGAAGGGTTCACAGTGGGGGATATCTGGGGGTGAGAACAGGGACCAGGGACCAGCCGACTTCGCCAGGCGCGCTGCCGCGCGGCTTCGTCGGCCAGGGGGACCGGGGGCCAGGGACCGGTCCCTGACCTCCGTTCCCGGTTCTTCGATTGAGGCGAGACGATGAACATTCGACACGCGACTTCGATGTTGCTGGCGTTGCCCGTGATTCTGGCTCTGTCCTCTCTTGCCGGTGCGCAGGGGACGGTCGCCGACTACCAGCGAGCGCAGGGACTGCGGAAGACCTACGAGGAGGCGGCCACCGGCATCGCGTCTCCCGCGACATGGATCGAGAAGACGAACCGGTTCTGGTACCGCCGGACCGTGAAGGGCGGGCACGAGTTCCTGCTCGTCGACGCGGCGACGCAGGAGAAGAGGCCCGCATTCGATCATGAGAAGCTCGCGGCCACCCTCTCGAAGATGGCCGGCAGAGAGATCAGGAGCGTCTCGTTGCCGTTCAATTCGATCGCCTTCCGCGACGATGAGAAGGTTATCGAGGTCCGCTTTGACGGCGCCACTTGGCGCTGCAAGCTGGAGGACTGCACGTGCACCAGAACGCCGGTCGTGAGCCCGTGGGAGCGCCAGCAGCCTCCTCCACCCTGCTCGCCGCCTGGCCCGGAGGAGCGGCCGCGGCCGTCGCCGGACGGCACCCTCGAGGCGATCATCCGCAACTACAACATCGCGCTGCGGGCGAAGGGGTCGCGGGACGTCACCTTCCTCAGCACGGACGGCTCGGAAGGCAACTGCTACACGCTCGGATCGATCGCATGGTCGCCGGACTCGTCGAAGATCGCCGCCTACCGGTTGAGGCCGGGTTATCGCCGGATGGTGCACTACGTCGAGTCGTCTCCCGAGGACCAGCTCCAGCCCAAGAACTCCTCGCGCTTCTACGCGAAACCCGGGGACGTGCTGGATCTCGATCAACCCGTGATCTTCCACGTTGCTGACCGGCGGTCCATTCAGGTCGATGACGCGCTGTTCCCCAACCCGTATGACCTCACCCGCCTCGAGTGGCGGAAGGACGGATCGGCGGTGACGTTTGAGTACAACCAGCGTGGCCACCAGATCTACCGCATCATCGAGGTCGACGCGGCGACCGGCAAGACCCGCAGCGTGATTTCCGAGGAGCCACAGACCTTCTTCACCTACTCGAGCAAGAAGTACCGCTTTGATGTGGCCGGCGGCAAGGAAGTCATCTGGATGTCCGAGCGGGACGGGTGGAACCACCTGTACCTCTTCGATGGGACGACCGGGGCGGTGAAGAACCAGATCACGAAAGGTGATTGGGTCGTGCGAGGCGTGTCGAAGGTCGACGAGGATGCGCGCCAGATCTGGTTCAGCGCAAGCGGCATGTATCCCGGGAAGGACCCGTACTTCGTCAACTACTACCGGATCAACTTCGATGGCAGCGGACTGGTCCGCCTGACCGAGGCTGATGCGAACCACACGGTCAGCTTCTTGACGGACATGCAGTACTACGTGGACACGTATTCGCGGGTGGACATGGCGCCCGTATCAGAGCTGCGGCGGACCACCGACGGATCGCTCGTCAGCGGGCTCGAACGGGCAGACCTGAGCGGACTGCAGAAGGCCGGCTGGAGGCCACCCGAGGCGTTCGTGGCGCCGGGCCGCGACGGGAAGACGGAGATCTGGGGCGTCATCTACCGGCCAACCACCTTCGACGCGCGCAAGAAGTACCCCGTCATCGAGAACATCTACGCGGGGCCGCACGGCTCATTCGTGCCCAAGTCATTCGCGGTCTACAACCAGATGCTGGCCCAGGCCGAGATGGGGTTCATCGTCGTCCAGATCGACGGCATGGGGACGTCGAACCGGTCCAAGGCGTTTCATGATGTCGCATGGATGAACATCAAGGATGCAGGATTCCCGGATCGGATCCTCTGGCACCGGGCCGTGGCGGCGAAATACCCCTGGTACGACATCAGCCGCGTCGGCATCTACGGCACCTCCGCGGGAGGGCAGAGCTCGCTCGGGGCACTCCTGTTCCATCCCGAGTTCTACAAAGCTGCCGTGTCGGCCGTCGGGTGCCACGACAACCGCATGGACAAGATCTGGTGGAACGAACAGTGGATGGGATGGCCGATCGGCCCCCACTACGCCGAGTCGTCGAACGTCGAGAACGCTCACAAGCTGCAAGGACGCGTGCTGCTCGTCGTCGGAGAACTCGACACCAATGTGGATCCGTCGTCGACGATGCAGGTCGTGAATGCGTTGATCAAGGCCAACAAGACGTTCGACCTGCTCGTGATTCCTGGTGCGGGTCACGGGGCCGGCGGGGAATACGGTGAGCGAAGGCGGTTCGACTTCTTCCTGCAGCACCTGGCCGGCGTCACGCCGCCTGCGTGGAACGAGGAAAAGACCGGCGAGAAGCGGTAGGTATGGGTCCTGGTGTCAGGGACACGTGATCGCCTCGAGAGTCTGGGCCGCGGTCTCTCGCGTCTCCGGATCGGGGTGACCCGCTGCGGCATCCGCGATGACGCGTGCGACATCCGGGCAATACTGCGCCACGTCGGCCCCGATCCGGCCGATCGCCCAGTAGACACCGCGCTCGATTGGCCCGCTCTGAACGGTCTCGTGTTCGGTCAGCATGCCACAGAGCAGCGGCACGACTCGCGGGCGAAACGCCGGCCGCCCCGCGAGGATCTCGCCAATCGCTTCGGGAATGCCGAAGGGCACCGCGCCAGACTCGTCGTTGAGGGCCCATAGGAAGCGCTGCAGGAGGTCCTCGATCTTCGGGTCCGGCAGCAATCCTGGCTCACGGATGATGACGCCGATGGCCCGGACGGCACGCCACTTCTCCCCGGCATCGGCCGAGCAGAGACGGCCGGACAGGAAGCGAACGACCGGGCCCGGCTTCAGACGGGCCAGGCCGAGGATACGGCTCGCGTCCTCTTGCTGCAACGCGTCGGCGAGTTCCTCTGAGCGTCCCATGGTTCGCCGCCAGTCTACAGCCTTCGGCCTCTCCTGCGAAGGCACGGCGGGCCGAATCGAGGGAGTCCGCCAATCCGGACTACAATTCCGTCATCGCGAAGGCTCGCCGCCCAAGAATGGCCCCGACCCCTTGCCATGGAGTTGCTGAGGGATCTCGTCATCGTCTTTGCCGCCGCAGTCCTCGTGGTGGCCGTCCTGCGCCGCCTCGGCGTGCCCACCATTGCGGGGCTCATCGCGACAGGTATTCTGGCCGGTCCCGGCGCCCTCGGCATCGTGCGCGACACGACGGACATCGAGCGCCTGGCCGAAGTTGGCGTCGTCCGCGCCGGCGCGACGCAGGTGATCTCGATGGAGCTTGAGGGGGCCAACCGAGTGGCGGACTGGGTGGCGGGGCGCCTAGAATGACGGGGTTCTCTGACGAGCCACGTGACTTCCCGCCAATCAATGAAGTCGTTTGTGGCCGTCGCGCCATCACGGCAGACACAGCCCTTCGCCTGGCGTCCCTGTTCAAGAAGTCGGCCGAATTCTGGACGGACCTGCAGGTCTCCTGGGACCTCTATCAGGCCCGCCTGGCGATGAAGAAGGCCGGCTGAGGCGGCCCTTGACCCACCGAGAGTCGTCGAACTGCGGCCGGACTTCGCCGGTACCGACGAACTGCGACAACAGACGGTGGTTTCTCTGCTCGTGACGGATCTTGCCTGCCACGATGGCCGGGTGAACATGCAGTGCGTTCGCAAGTCCGATGACGGACATCGGCGTCGGATTGTGACGGACGGCGCTGGCCTCCCAAACCACGTGAGGAACCAGGGCTTCCTCCGCCCATTCGTCGGCCTGCAGCTCCTTCGGAACCTCGCGGCCACTGCTCACATCGCGCAGTGTCAGGTCATCAATGAAGGCAATGTCGCAATCGTCGTCCATGTGTCGTCCGACGTGCGCGAGTTCATGCAACAGGCAGAACCAGAAGCTATCGATGCGGTCGTAGCGCAGCGTCAGGCCGATAACCGGTGTACCGTCGCCAAGCTTCAGAGCCGCACCATCGAGGTATGTCTTCGGCAGGTGAGGCACGGCAACGAGCGAGATGCCATGCGTGGCGAGAAACTCTCTCGCCAACCCTGGCCCCTCCTCCGACCAACTGAGCTGCGCGAGCTGACGCAGGAACTCGAGGGTAATCGTCCCTCTCTTGTAAGGCACACGGGGACGGCTCTCATTTGCACCCGCGAGTACCCTCCAACACCACGCCTTGAGTGCGTACGGATCTGCCTTCGCGTTCGCTCGGGCATGGTCGTTCTTGCGAAACAGAGCGACTCCCGATACATCAGGACCTCCAGCTCGGTGGATGAGTGACTGCATGAGGTCCCGTGCATGGGCGGTAGGGTTCCGCACCTTGGGAATCCAACCCCATTTCGCCATCACCTTGAGTGGAAACCGCGTCCACTCGATATCCGCAAGCGGGTCACCCAACCGTGCCGGTTCGTCACGAAACAAGACCTCAGCTGGAATCCCAAGGTGTTCATGCAGAGCGCGGGCCATCGGCATCGTCAATGCCCGCCTTCCTGAAAGGACTTCCGACACTTTGGCCCGGCTCCCAATGAAGGGAATCAGATCGCGGCGGGTCAGCCTCGCCTGTTCCATACGAAATTGGATCGCTGCGATCGCACTCGGAAACCCCATGGGCACGTGCCTCTCCTCATAGTGCTCGACGAGGTCCGCAAGAATATCGAGCTCGTCACCTTCGGACGTGCCAGGTTCGGCGTCCATGAGCGCATCGATTCGTACCAACGCGGCATCGTAGTCCGCTTCAGTTCGAATCGCCTTGATCTTGCCCATGTTCAGACGTCCTCCACGTTGATCCGGTCGTACTCCGCGTGACTACCCACGAAGCGGATGTAGACGACTCTGTGGGGATAGTTGATCTTCACCACGAGCCTGTAGTCGTTGCCCTTGATGTTGAACACCACGCGGTTGTCGCCAATGATGCTCGCGTTTCGGTACTTGGCCTTCACCTTCGCGGGGCCGTCCCAATCCTCCTGAAGAACCTCACGGTACCAGGCAAGAAGGGACTCCTCCGCATCTGGATGGCGCTGCCAGAACTCCCGGAGCGTCCGCTTCGCGACGATCCGCATCAACAGGTTACCATGTCCCCATTATGATTTCAAGTAAAGCGCTCCCATATACTATATTGCCAGCGTCGGCAGCGCAAGTGCGTCGCAGCCGTTCTCGCCCCCCAACCGCCAGACGGCCTACGAGCGCCACTTCAGCCCACGCGACCGCTGCGATAGAATCTCAGCGTCTGCGATCAGTCCCCGCCGGTTTCCGGCTCTCGTGTGCCCGCTTCGTGGGTCCAGGGCTGCCTTGGGCGGCCGTGGCCGGTGGCGAAGGCCCCAGCCCTGGGCGACAGACATCAGGAGGACCTTCATGTTCGTCACGTATCGCGCGCGGCGCCCGTCGTTCGCCCTCACCGTGCTGGCAGCCTCAATCCTCGTCTCCATACCGATCCTCGCCCGTGCCCAGGCCGCCAAGAAGGCTGCCCCCGCCCAGGCCCCGAAGGTGGTGTCGTCCACCGATCCGGCGCTTCGGCTCAAGGGCTTCGAGGCGCACGAGGCCATGAAGGCCTCGTCGCCGTTCAAGGACCTGAAGTGGCAGTTCCTCGGGCCAAAGAACATCAGCGGCCGCTCCACCGACATCGCCGTCCTCGCGCCCCGCGGCAGGCAATACACGATCTATGTGGCGACGGCGAGCGGCGGCCTCTGGAAGACAGAGAACGAGGCCACGACGTGGCAACCCGTCTTCGAACAGGGGCCGGCCACGACGATTGGCGATGTGGCGGTTGCGCCGTCGAACCCGTCCATCGTCTGGCTCGGCACCGGCGAGGCCAACATCTTCCGCAGCTCGCAGGCCGGGATTGGCGTCTACAAGTCGACCGACGCCGGGAAGACCTGGCAGCACATGGGGCTTGAACGTACCTATACGATCCCGAGAATCGTGATCCACCCGACGAACCCGGACATCGTCTACGTCGCCGCGTCTGGCGCGGAATGGACCTTCAACCCGGAGCGGGGCGTCTACAAGACCACGGACGGCGGCAAGACGTGGGCCCATCTGCTTTCGGTCAGCGACAGAGCAGGCGCGATCGACCTGGTGATGGACCCCGCGAACCCTGAGACGCTCTACGCGACAACCTGGCAGCGCATCCGGCTGAAGTGGAACGATCCACGCAACATGCCGAGAACGACCGGGAGTGGCATCCTCAAGACGACGGATGGGGGCAAGACCTGGATGCCCATCAATAGCGGCCTTCCAGATGCGCAGTTCCGCGGCCGCATCGGCATCGACATCTGCCGCGCGAAACCCTCCACGCTCTACGCGCTGGTCGACAACTACGAGATCGCGCGGGAACCAACCGAGGAAGAGAAGAACGACCCCTACGGCGTTCCTTCATCGGGCTTCATCAAGGGAGCGACCGTCTACCGATCCGACGACAGCGGCGCAACGTGGACCCGGACGAGCGGCCTGACACCCGAACAGAAGACCTTCATGGAACGCCACTCCGGCACATACGGCTGGGTCTTCGGCCAGCTGCGGGCGGATCCGGTCGACCCGAACACCGTCTACACCATGGGTCTCGGCCTCAATGTCTCGACCGATGGCGGCAGGACGTTCCGGCGCCTGCGCACCCCGGGCGGCGACCACCACGGGCTCTGGATCGATCCCGACAACCCGAGCTACCTGGTCAACGTCTTCGACCAGGGATTTGCTATCTCGTACGACAAGGGCGCGACATGGAAGGACTCGAGACTGAACCTGCCAATCGCCCAGTTCTTCAACCTGTCGTACGACATGGATACGCCCTTCCGGGTCTACGGCTCGATGCAGGACCACGGCAGCTTCCGGGCGGCCGTCGACCTGAGCCGCGGGCGCACTGCCATCCCGCCACAGGACTTCGAGGGCGCGCCGGGTGGCGAGGGATCGACGCACGCGATCGACCCGACCAACCCGAACATCGTCTACTCGTCGGGCTTCTATGGCACCCTGACCCGCAGCGACATGAGCAAGCCCAGGCCCGAGCGCTCCAAGTCGCTCCTTCCCGCGCGCTTCCCGGACGAGTCGCGGCTTCGGGGACAATGGCTCGCGCCGACGATCCTCTCGCCGCACAATCCGAACATCGTCTACCACGGAATGCAGTACCTGCTCATGTCGCGCGACCGGGGCGACACCTGGGAGGTCATCAGCCCGGACCTCACCGGCAACATTGCCGCTGAGCTCGGCGACATTCCGTACCAGACCATCTTCACCATCTCGGAGTCTCCCCTTCGCGGCGGACTCATCTACGTCGGGACCGACGATGGGCGCGTGCACGTGACGCGGGACTACGGGAAGACCTGGACCGAAGTCGTGGCCGGGCTGCCGTACAAGAAGTGGGTGTCGCGAATCGTCGCGTCGGCCTTCGACCTGGGCACCGTGTACATGACGCAGAACGGCAAGCGCGACGATGACTTCACCGCCTATGTGTGGAAGTCGACGGACTTCGGCAAGACGTGGACGAGTATCGCCGCGAACATCCCGATGGGACCGGTGAACGTCGTCCGCGAGGATCCGGCCGACCGGAACATCCTCTATGTGGGGACCGACACGGGCGTGTACGTCACGACGGACGGCGGCAAGACGTGGGAGGTTCCGGGCACGGGCCTGCCGTCGGCCTACGTGCACGACCTCGTCGTGCACCCGCGCGACAACATCATCGTGATCGCGACGCACGGGCGAGGGATGTGGGCGCTCGACGCCGAGCCCATCAACAAGAAGTCGACGCGCCAACGGCGGTTCTTCGAGTAGGAACCGTCCGGCGGCGCGAGGGCTCCGCCGCCTGCCCGACGCCAGCGGCCGAAGGCCGCCCGCCCGGGACCTCGCGCGGGTGAGGATCGCCTGTCGATGTCCGTCGCGCCCTCGACGACGTTGATGAAGGCCGGCACCAGGTCGAACAGATACCCCCGGTTGCCCAGGCTGTGGCCGGACGGCAGCGACGGAGAGGGATGAGGCTCGGCGCAGAATCGCCCGATATCTCGATCGTGCACGACCCTGTCATCGTTGCCGCGGGAACTGGTCTTCTGGCAGCGCTGGGGATCGGTCCGGCCCTGGTGACCGGCGTCCGGCAGCTGCCTGCAGAGAGGCAGAGAACCGCGTGGTGGCTGCTGGTCGTCGGGGCGGCGGTCGTCGCCGTCGCTGGCGACCACTGGTCCGACGGCCCAGCGGCCAGATTCGCTTTCGCGTTCGTGATCGCCACCCTGCCGGGCATCGTCGCCTTCCTTGCGTGGCGCACGGTCCTCGCCAGCGCGGTCGTGTCGCTCGTGCCGCTCTACTTCGCCATTCCCGCGCTCGTCGAGGGCCGGACGCTGTTCGTCCCGGCCACGGCCCTGGATGGGGTCGTGCCCCTGGAGCCCGTCTGGACCATCGTCTACGGATCCCTGTTTGCGGTCGTCCTGCTGCCGCTGCTGATCGTCCGCGACGACGATCTGTTTCGCCGCGCGATGAAGGCGTATCTCACCGTGATCGTGATCGCGTATGTCGGCTTCCTGGCGTACCCGACCGTTGGACCGCGGCCAGCGGCGGTCCCCGGGGAGGGGTTCCTGGTCTGGTGCCTGCGGCTCACCTACTCGCTCGACGTGCCCTACAACTGCTTTCCCTCGCTGCACGTCGCGCACTCGTTCGTCTCAGCGCTGGCATGCTACAGGGTCCACCGGAAGGTCGGCATCGCCGCGGTGACGTGGGCGTCGCTGGTTGCTGCCTCGACGCTCTTCACGAAGCAGCACTACGCCGCGGACGTGATCGCCGGAGCGCTTTCCGCGTACTTCGCCTACATCCTGTTTCTCCGCCGCCATCCTCGCGAGCTGATTGCCGAATCCACCAGGCGCCAGGCGCCGGTCCTCGCGCTCGGGGTGGTCGCCTTCTTCGGCGTCGTCGTCGCCGGCGTGTGGGTCCTCTACCGGGCTGAAATGGCAGGGCCCCTCGGGTGATCGGGAAGAAGGGGCCTGGCCCCTTCTGGGCATGACCTATTCCTGCGGGGTGCCGGGCGCAGCGGGCCTGAGTCGTGACGGCGGAGCACGGCGTACTGCATCGGCGTCAGCTGCGGTCGCAACTCCCGACGTGTACGGCCTCGACATGGCTATGCGAACCCCGGTGCGTGTCGTGGCGGGGGCGGTCTACGAAGGCTCGACCGGCGCTCGGACGACGGGTCCGGAAGGGTACGACTCTGGTCGGGAAGATGCTGACCAAGGGCGGATTCGAGGAGCGGACACCATCGGCCGTGACCGGCCACCGCGGTACCGAGTTCTCGGTCGAAGTGAGCGACGAAAGCGGGCGATCCATGACGCGGATCGAGGTCCATGAGGGGAGCGCCTGGGTGCGGCCCAGGGGACGAACCGGGGAAGTAGTGCTGGAAGCTGGGCAGTCCGGACGGTACGAGTGGCCATCGCGGGCCGCCGAGCGCCGCTGACGCAGTGGAGCCGAAGCGCCAGTCGGCCTGAGCGGCGGCCTTCGAGCATCCGCACCAGGCACGGCGCTACTTGGGCGCCGCCGCCTCGAACTCGAGGGCCGCGCCATTGGTGCAGTAGCGTCGCCCGGTTGGCCACGGGCCGTCCGGGAACACGTGGCCCAGGTGGCCGCCGCAGCGGCTGCAGTGGATTTCGATGCGCCGCATGCCGTACGAGCGGTCCTCGGTCGTGCCGACGGCGCCGTCGATCGCGTCGTAGAAGCTCGGCCACCCGCTGCCGCTGTCGTACTTGGTCTCCGAGCGGAACAGTGGCTGGCCGCAGCCGGCGCACACGAACACCCCGTCCCGATGCTCGGTGTTGAGTGGGCTGGTGCCGGCAAGCTCGGTATCGTGCCGCCGCAGCACGGCGTACTGCTGGGCCGTCAGCTGCCCGCGCCATTCTTCGTCTGACTTCGTGACGGGAAACTCGGTCTCGGCTCCGTTCGACATCGATCCTCCGGCCGGCCGCGCCAATCTGGCGGCCGGCACCACGTACGCCAGGAGCGCGACCACCAGAACGACGAGGGCGGCGACGAGTCGCTGGAATCGGTTCATCAGGGGCGCGGCGGCGGACCGGCTGGAAGACAGGGGCCAACCTCCGGCCTGGTCAGTTGGACGCCTCGACAGCGCCCCAGGTTGCGACGTTGCGGCTCTGGGACTCCACCCCGGGCGATAATGGGACGGCGCGCCCCGCGCCCGGACCGATGAACGATCCCGACCGCTACCCTGTGCCAGCCGGCACGCACCGAGTCGACGAGGAAATCAGGCGCAGCCGGTTCATCACGACCATCGGACGAGCATCGACCATCGACGATGCGGCAGACTTCGTGCGCCGCGTCAGAGAGGAACACGCCCGCGCCACCCACAACTGCTGGGCGTATGTCGTGGGCCCGCCGGGCGCGACCGGCCACGTCGGGATGAGTGACGATGGGGAGCCGCGAGGGACGGCGGGCCGTCCGATGCTGAACGCGCTGCTGCACAGCGGCATCGGCGACATCGTGGCCGTGGTCACGCGCTACTACGGTGGGACGAAGCTCGGCACTGGCGGCCTCGTGCGCGCGTACGGCGGAGGCGTCCAGCAGGCGCTGGCCTCGATGCCCAGGGCCGAACGTGTCGAGTGGGCCTCGCTGCACGTCGTCATCGACTACGCGCGGCTATCGGTCGTCCAGCAACTGTTCACGGAGCACGAGGTCCAGATCGTCTCCCAGGAGTTCGGATCGGAGATCCGCTTCGACCTGCGCTTGCCAGCCTCCGGCCGGGACCGGTTCCGCGCGGCGGTGCTCGACGCGACGAGAGGGCAGGCGGAAATCCGCAACTGACGCGGGCTCTCGGCGTAGTCCCACAGGCGCACCGCGGGATGACGATGACCCGGGGCCCCCGGGGGCACCCGGGGAGTCGAAGGGGGATCGACCTGTTGGAGCCGGGACGGGTGAACGCCCGTCGCGCGGCTACCAGCCCCTGCGCTGGCGCAGACCCGTGATGTGCGCCGTGTGATGCCGCCCGTGCCAGGCGTACAGCGCGAGCATCCGGTTCAGCGAGACCGGTCCGAGCTCGGAGTGCTGGAACGTCCGGTCGAACTGGGCGGCGGCCAGGCCCCGCAGGAACGCGACCCAGCGCACGTGAATGGCGCCGAGCAGGCGGAGCGACACCTCGATGTCGGCCGATGTGGCGTCCGGCAATGCGGCCCACCTGGTCTCGTCGTAGGCCGTGATGAGCGGGTTGTCGGCCGTCGCGGTGAGTTTGGACCGGACGTAGGCGTTCACGTGGCTGTCGGCGACGTGGTGGACGACCTGGGCCAGTGTCCATCCGCCATCTCGGTATGGCTCGCGAAGCTGCTCCGGGGACAGCCCGCTGACGGCCTCCCTCAGCCGGGCTGGTGCTTCATCGATCTGGGTGATGAACGCGGCGCGGTCTTCCGCTCCGCATCTGACGGGCGCTTCGAATCGGCCAATCGGATACCGCAAGTCATCCACGTGGGTCCTCCTGCCAGAATGAGGATGCTGACTCTCCAAGTGTAGCCCGAGTCCGCGCGGGCGACACCAACAACGGCCTGCGCCGGATGTTCCCGCCCTCGCTGGGCAGGGCTACAATGCTAGCGAGGCTCCGCCTCAGACCACCGAGGCGTGTCGGGGCGGCTCCGCCTCGCTAGTTCACAGTGTTGGCTTTGCCCCGCCTGCGGCGGGGCGAAGACGTCTTGAAGGCAGGGGACGGAAACTTGA
>JBFMFH010000062.1:196241-201675 GCA_040752275.1 Acidobacteriota bacterium | reverse complement strand
TGCGGCAGCGTGACGTCTACACGGAACTCATCGTGTTCCCCGACGACACGCACGAATCGATGCTACACAGCCGGTGGATGTACACGCTGGACCGGATGGAGCTGTTTCTGAGGAAGTTCCTCGACCCGGCGAGACACTAGAGGTCTGTCTCGCTGTGGCTTTCGTGTGCGGGCCATCCCGCTGGCGAACCGGTCCGGAGGACATGGTCCACTCGACGACGTTGCAGGGGCGTGATGGGACGAATCTCGGGAATCGGATCCCATCGAACATGGGCAATCCCCTCGAGCCGCTCCTCACGGAGGCGCGCAACCGGGAACTGGCCGTAGCCTGGTCCCACCTCGACATCGTCCAGTCCTCGCAGGGCGGCGACGACGGCGGCCTTCTTGTGTAACAAGAAGGGGACGTTTGCCTCGCCGAGCGCAACGGCCATCTTCGCCGCGCGAAGGTAGAGCCCGGTGGAGTCCACGGACAGGTAGAAGCGCCACCCCCCTTGGTCGTCGAGCGACGGGGAGAAGAGGATCCCATGGGGATGTCCAAAGACGATCTCCCACGGGTGGCAGCCGGACCATACCCTGGAGGAATACCACTGGCGGAAAGCGGACGGATCGTCCTGCGGCAGGTCGAGCATTCCACCGTGACGGGTGTCCGCCTTGGCGGCGTGCTTCTCTCGAGGAGGACGTGCGCGAAGTTCGGGGAACGCGGCGTCGTACATCCGCGCCGCCAGATCGAGGTACGCGTTCGACGTGAGCGAGGGCCATGCGGATGCCGTCTCACCGTGGCGGCACGCCGCCTCGAGGGCGAGATTCTGGGCACGCGATAACGGGGGTCGCGTGCCCTTTGGCCACGTCCACTTGCGAACGACCCTTCCCGTGCGGGCCTCGAGCGGAATGAGCCTCTGCATCCGGCGGTTGAACGCGCTCGGATTGACGACAGCGGAGCGCAGCCGGCTGACGAATTGCGGCAGGGCCTGCTGCCAGACGTGCTCGGGGTCGCGCCACTCCATGGAGCTCGTGGTTCCTTCGTACGACACTTCGCCCGAATCGATCTCCCACGTCGCCGTGAGCGTCGTCCAGTCAATCTGGATGGAGCCGTAGACGCGACCGCCGTACAGCAGGAAATGCGAAAGACACCATTCCTTCGGCCTTGGGATGAAATACGGTCCGTGCCACTCGACGTCGAGGAGACCGCCGATTGGCTCGATCTGCCTGAGTAGCCGGAACAGCTCCTCCCACGGCGGTACTGGTCGGGGGTTGGAACCTACCCTCATGACCTGCTCTCTCTCCGCCGCAAGCACGGTGATTGCGCGCTCCATCACCGCCGCAGCGAACCATGTGTGCACCGCGTCGATCACTCCAATGATCGGCCGGTGCAATCATCGGGCATCTCGGTCGAGCACGAGCCGGAACGGCCGGCGGCGCGCCACGCGGTACGCGGTGAAGCCGCGCCGGTCGAGGGTCGCAATGTCGAGGACGCCAAGGCGTTCGGCCAGCAGCACCAGGGTTGCGTCGGCGAAGTCCATGGGGGTGTCGGCGTACTGCGCCATGAGCGCTGCGGCCTCCGCGATCTGCCATGGCTGGGCGCACTCGTAGACGAGCAGGCCGGACTCCCGAGCGAAGGCCGCCAGCAGCGAGGGCCCCCGAGGCGAGGCCGCGACAAAGTGCATGGCCTCGGTGACGACAGCGCTCGTCGTGCAGAGCCGGCCCGTCCACTCGCCGAGGCGTGTCGTCACCGAACCATGCGCGGAGTCCGTCGCATCAAGGTAGGCGACGAGTGGCCCCGTGTCGAGCAGCCAGGCCCTCATCGCCGCCAGTTGGAGGCCTTGATCTTCGCGCGAAAGGCGTCGGCGGACGCCGGGCCGAGCGTCAGCCGCCCGGCCAAGTGCCCTGCTCGGCTGGCCAACGGCCGCTCCTCGAGGGCCTGAACCAGAATGTCGCGGACGACCTCAGACACGCTCTTCCCCAAGGACTTGGCGACGCTATTCAACGCCTCGCGCTCGTGAGGTTTGATCCGTATCGTCAAGGTCTCAGGCATGTCTTATACCATAAGACGACATAAGACACTTGTCAACCGCCCTGCACCCGGGTCTTCCGGGGAGGCCCGGGCGCGCGTCCCCTGGGGTCTCACCGTTCAGCGTCGCCCCCGATCGCCGGCAGCCCGGCCGCCTTGAGTGTGGCGTTCAACGCCGGGAGATCCACCGTCTTCAGTGAGGCCCACCGGGCCATGACGACGTCGGCGGCGTTCAACGCCGACGTGACGGCAGCGAGCGTGATGGCCGGAGGTGCCACATCGGCCGCCTGCATAGAGTTCATCTGCCCGGCAAGCAGTGCGCTGACGGCCCACAGGGTATCCGGGGCTGGTGGTGTCGCACCGCCCCCGCGTCCCCCGCCGAAGCCGCCCCGTCCGCCGCCTCCGACAGCCGGACGTTGTCCCTCGAGCGCCGTGGCCTTCTGCACGAACGCCGCCAGCGCCTGCGCCACCTGGCCCTGCGCTTGGATCGTCGCGGCCTGCTCGCGCAACGTCGCGACGGCGGCGGCGGCCGCCTGCGCCTCGACCGCGCCGAAGTACATCGCGTCCGTGAGCGCGTACACCTGCTGCATGACGGCTGCGGGCGTCTTGACCCGTGGATCCTGCTTGACCGTGATCGGCTGCGTGTCGCTTCGGCCGCCAGCCCTCAGCGTCACCGTGTACACGCCCGGTGGCACCCAGGGTGTGGTCACGGCCGACGGCGAGTTGTACGGGATCCCCTGGATGGGCAGGCCCCCCCGCCCGCCCCCTCCGGCGCCGGCAATCGGCTGGTAGTGCACGTCCCACAAGAAGCGGTGCATGCCGGGCGCCGTCGCAAGGGCCTGCGGCGGCCGGTACCAATACGTTGGCACCGGGGCACTCTTCGCATCCGGGATCGGCGTGACCGGATCGTCGCTCGAATAGCGCCGCACGAGCCGTCCGTCCGGGCGGCGGATCTCGAGCGTCACGGGCTCGGACGCAGCCGTCTTCAGGTAGTAGTCGATGATCGCGCCGTCTGGCGGGTTGGCCCCCGTCGGCTCCTCCTTGGGCCACGGCATGTCGGTGCTCGTGTTCCACCGCACCCGCCAGGCCGTGGTGGGCTCGAAGAGGATCGCGTCCTTCTCCGCCGACGCCGCGTCGATCTGCCTGAGCGGCGTGATGTCGTCCAGAATCCAGAAGCCCCGGCCGTGCGTGGCGGCCACGAGGTCGTCGTCTTTCACGATCAGGTCCCGGACGGACGTTGCGGCCATGTTCAGGCGCAGCGACTGCCAGTGGGCGCCATCGTCGAACGACACGTACACGGCCCGCTCGGTCCCGGCGAAGAGCAGCCCCTGGCGGCGCGGGTCCTCGCGCACGGCGTTCACAGTCCCGCCACCGGGGATGCCGGTGACGATCTCGGTCCACGTGACCCCGCCGTCTCGCGTGCGGTAGATGTGCGGCCGCATGTCGTCGAGGCGGATCGTATTGACGGCGGCGTACGCGGTGAGCGGGCTGAAGCGGCCGGCGTCGATCAGGGAGATCTTGGCCCACGGCCCGATGCCCGGAGGCGTGACGTCCTTCCAGGTGAGGCCACCGTCGGCGGTGACGTGAATGAGCCCGTCGTCGGTGCCCACCCAGATGCGCCTGATGTCCTGGTAGGACGGCGCAATCGTGTAGATGACGCCGCGCTGCTGTGGCCTGGCGGCCGGATCGTCGAGGTACTTCCCGACGTTCGGCGGTGTCTCCCATGTCTGGCGCGTGAGGTCCGGGCTGATGCGCGCCCAGTGCGCGCCGCCGTCCATGGTCTTCCACAAGTAGTTGTTGGCGAAGAAGAGCGTGACCTTGTCGACCTCCGAGAAGACCACGGGCATGGTGCGGACCGAGCGGACCGGACCGGGCGCCGCCGCCCCTCCGCCACCGCCGCGGCCGCCCATCGGGCCGACCGTGGAGACCTGGCCGGTGCGGCGATCGAACCGCGACACGCTCCGCCCGCCGTAGACGATGTCCGGATTCAGCGGGTTGGGTGCCACGTAGCCGTATTCGTCCACGCCAACCGGAAGCCAGTCGCGGATGGAAATGGCGCCGTAGTTGCCGCGGCTCGCCACACAGGCCGATCCGCTTTCCTGCTGCCCGCTGCACACGCGATAGGGAAAGGCGTTGTCGGCCGCGACGTGGTAGAGCTGCGCGGTCGACTGGTTGTACCAGGAACTCCACGTCTCGCCGCCGTTGAGCGTCACGACGGCGCCCTGATCGGCCGCCAGGAGGATGATGTCCGGGTTGTCCGGGTTGATCCAGCCGTTCTGGTAGTCTTCGCCTCCGGGCGCGCCCTTGTAGGCCGCCCAGGTCTTGCCGCCGTCGATTGTCTTCCACGAGACGGTGGCGGCCATGATCACCGTGTCCACGAACTTCGGGTGAGGAATCGGGATCGGCAGGTCGCCGCCGCCGATCCGGCCGGACGGCCTCGTATCGGTCGTGATGCGCGTCCACGACTGGCCTGCATCGTCGCTGCGGAAGATGCCCGTCGTGCCGCGGCTCCCGCTCGAGCCCGGCCGCTCGGCGAAGGCGACGGTCGCGTACAGGCGCCGGTGGTCGGCGGGTGAGATCGCCAGATTGGCCTGTATCACGGGCGGAAGGCCGTTCGTGAGCGGCTTCCAGGTGTCTCCGCCGTCGGTCGACTTGAAGATCCCGCCATTGGTCCCCGCCCACACCGCGTTCTCCCACGGGCCCTGCCGCTCCTCCCACAGCGTGGCGTACACGACATTCGGGTTGACCGGATCGATGTCGACATCGTTGCCCCCCGTGTTCTCGTCCTTGTAGAGGACCTTCTGGAAGGTCCGGCCACCGTCGAGCGATCGGAAGACGCCGCGTTCCTCGTTCGGCCCGTACGGATGGCCGAGCGCCGCGACGAACAGGCGGTTCGCGTTCCGCGGGTCGACATCGATGCGGGGAATCTGCTGGGCATCGTTCAGGCCGAGCCGGGTCCACGTCCGTCCGGCGTCGGTAGACTTGTAGATCCCGTCACCGGTCGACAGGTCGGGCCGGTGCAGGCCCTCGCCACTCCCGACATAGACGACGGCGGGATCGGAAGGAGCCACGGCGATGGAGCCGATGGACCCGGTGGGCTGGTCGTCGAAGATCGGCACCCAGGTGCGTCCGGCGTCGGTCGTCTTCCAGACGCCGCCATTCACCGCCGCCGCATAGAAGGTGTAAGGATGCCGCCGGTGCCCGGCGGCGGCCACCGTCCGGCTGGCGCGGTGCGGGCCGATGTTGCGCCATCTCATCTCGGCGAACAGCGATGGGCTGATGCGCGGCGGCTCCTGGGCCGGCACGGACGCGAACATGGCGACGAGGGCCAGAGCGGTGGCAAGGACGAGGCGGCGGAAGGACATGGCGGCTCTCCGGATTGGCAACGGGCAGAGTATAGCGCCGAACGGGAGCCGAGGCTCCTGCG
>JBFMFH010000062.1:0-196231 GCA_040752275.1 Acidobacteriota bacterium | reverse complement strand
CCGTTGCAGATGCGTCACGTTTCGCTCCGGCCTTCAAGACGTCCACGCCCCGCCGCAAGCGGGGCACAGCCAACACTGTGAACTGGCGAGGCGGAGCCGCTCCCGGACGCCTCGGGGTCTGAGGCGCAGCCTCGCTGGTGCTACAATCCGCCACGCGAGCGCCTCCAGGATTCTCGATTCCGGCAGCCGGCGACCTCGAGGGCTTGGAGCTGCCGCGCGCGATCACCGCGCGTGCGGCGAGCTGAGGGCGACACCGCGTCTGGAAGCACCGGTGAGCGTGGGGAGGCCGCGAGAACGCCTTGTGCTATGGCGGAGGACATCATGCATCGACTGATCGCGCTTGGATGTGTGGCGCTGGGCGTGGCGGCCGGAGCCGCACTCTCCGGCCAGGAGCGCCGGCCGCGTGCGAGGGATCTGGGCATCGAGCCGGGAGTGTTCGCGCCCGGCCCGCTCAACGCCATCACCGACGTCGGCGATGTCAAGGTCGGCCACACGACCATCGTTGAAGGCGATCGCATCCGTACCGGCGTCACCGCCATCCTGCCCCACGGCGGCAACGTTTTTCAGGACAAGGTGCCTGGAGCGGTGTTCGTGGGCAATGCCTTCGGCAAACTGGCGGGATCCACGCAGGTGGACGAACTGGGCACGATCGAAACCCCAATCGTGCTGACCAACACACTGAGCGTCGGCACCGCCGTCGAGGCGGTCGTTGCCTACACCCTGGCGCAGGAGGGCAACCGCGGTGTCGCGTCCGTCAACGCACTGGTCGGTGAAACGAATGACGGCGGTCTGAACGACATTCGAGGACAACATGTCACGCGGGAACACGTGATTGCGGCCATCCGTTCCGCGCAGGGCGGCCCCGTGGCGCAAGGCGTTGTGGGAGCTGGCACGGGCACGCAGTGCTACGGGTGGAAGGGCGGCATTGGCACCGCATCGCGGGTGCTGCCCGGTTCCTACGGAGGGTACACGCTTGGCGTCCTCGCCCAGACCAACTTCGGGGGGGTTCTGACAATCGCCGGGGCTCCGGTCGGGAAGGAGCTCGGGCGCTACTCCTTCGCGCCCCGGAGCCCGCGCGATGCCGGGCCGTCACCCGACGGCTCGTGCATGATTGTCGTGGCTACCGATGCACCGATCGACGCGCGCGATCTCCGCCGCCTCGCCGCCCGGGCGGTGTTCGGGCTCGGCCGGACCGGTTCGTCGTACAGCAACGGCAGCGGCGATTTTGCCATCGCCTTCTCGACCGCCGCTGAGCTGCGGCAGCGCTTTGGCGACAGGGTACCGCGGGTGCGAACCCTCCTGCCAACCGATGGCGTGTCGCCGCTCTTCCAGGCCGCCCTCGAGGCCACGGAGGAGGCCGTCTACAACTCGCTGTTCCAGGCCACGACCGTCACGGGCAATGGCCGGACATCCGAGGCGATCCCGATCGACCGCGTGCGGGAGATCCTGAAGAAGTACGGCATGGGCCGGTAGCGCGACCTCGAACGGAAGCAGTCCGGACCCGACCTGGCACCACACGGAACACGAGCCGGGCCGTGGTGGCCGGAGAGGATCGAGGTCAGGCGGCAGTGGCCGCCCGGCGCCGGCTCACCAGGGCGTGCACGATGCCGTCGAGCCCGGCGAATCGGCCGCTGCCCGTCAAGAGGATAACGAGGAGGGCGCACAGCTCCACCAGGTTCTTGTTCACGACGAGGTAGCTGCCCTCGGTGGGAATCGAGTAGAAGTACCCCACGAACGGCGGGTTGCACAGGTAGAAGAGCAGGATGAACCCGATCCCGGCGAGGCTCGCGAGGCACGTGAACAGGCCGATCATCAGGCAGAGCCCGACGATGGTAAGTCCCCACATCGTGATGAGGTCGGCGTTGGCGAGCATGTTCGGATCGGCCGCGAGCCCTTTGAAGAGATCCGCGAACGGCCCCCTGGCCTGTTTGAGGTACCCCGCCGCCGACCACGAGGGCGCCGTCAGCTTCGCGATGCCTTCGTAGAGGAAGTGCCATCCGACAACAACGCGCAGGACCGTGATCGCCATCATCGGCCAGCGAGCCAGATTCCCTTCTGCCATGTCCGCCTACCATCTCTCCGAAGCATGCCTGTGCTCCATTCCCGGAGCTGCCTCGCCGCGCGACACCGCCCGGATCATACGCGGAAGTCCTCGGGCCTGAACGCCAGCGGGGCCTTCGCCTCGATAGCCTCGTTCACCTTCAGCACGCTGACCGCACTTTCGTAACCGACGTCGGGAGGGCAGTTGAGCTCCGCCTTGGCGCGCACGGCATCGAAGAAGTTCTGCAGGTGCGGCTGGTGGTAGGGATCGAGCAGCACCACCGGCACCTTGTGCTCGTCTGGCGAGATCGACTCTCGCACGTCCACCACGGCACCGGTCCCTTCCGCCGGGGCCGTTTCCTGGAGCTTGGGGGCGCTCACGTATCCTCTCTGGACCCACGTGTCCCAGACGGGCGCGTTCGGGTCGCGGTAGAGCTTCGCCGCGTGGACTTCCGACTCGGAGATGAGCAGTGTCCCCTGGTCGCCCATGAAGTTCTCGAAGTAGCCGAGGCTGCCGTTGGTCGTCTGCGTCTGGTAGTACGCCTTCACCGCACCGGCCGGCGTGTCGTAGTCATAGACGACCATGACCGTGTCGTACCACTCGTGCGTCTGCGGGTCGTGGTAGAGCAGTCCGCCGCTCGCCATCACGTGGGAAGGGTTGGCCCCCAGGAACCAGGTGTAGATGTCGATCTGGTGCGACCCGAGATCCACGATGGGCCCGCCGCCAAGTCCCTTGTACCACCTCCAGTTGCGGAACTGGTGCATGTCCTTGAAGCCGTACTGCTTCAGCCGTGCCTCCGGGATCGCATAGCGGCTGGGGGCCCCGAGGTCCGGCGCGACCGCCCGGTTCCACTGCCCGTTGACCGTGACAATCCGGCCCAGCAGCTTCGCCTCGCCGAGCAGCTTCTCGTAGCAGTGGAGGTAGCGCGGGTTCGAGCGGCGTTGGTGGCCAATCTGGAGAAGTCTGCCGGTCTCGCGCGCGGCCGCCACCATGGCCCGTGCGCCCTCGAGGGTGTTGGACATCTCCTTCTCGCAGTACACGTGCTTGCCGGCCTTGAGGCAGTCGACTGTATGCTGCGAGTGCCAGAAGTCTGGCGTGGCAATGACGACCGCATCGAGCTTCTTCTCCTTGTCGAGCATCTCGCGGTAGTCTTCGTACGCGTTGGCGTCGTGGTTGAACCTCTTCAACTGGTTGACCACGCGCTTCTGGTTGTACTCGGTCCAGATGTCGCACACGGCGCGGAGGCGCAGGCCAGGGATGCGGAGCATCGAGTCCGTCAGTACCTGGCCCTGGGCCCCCGCACCCACGAGGCCCACGTTGATCTCCTGCAGGTCGCCCGGGGCCGTCGTCGCCGCGGCAGTCTGCTCCACCCTGGCCTGCTGGTACTGGCGCTGCTTCTGCCACGCGTAGCCGAAGAGACCGAGCGCCGGCACCGTCGACAGCCCCTTCAGCACGTCGCGCCGGTCGAGCCTCTTGCCACCCTCGGCCCTAGTCTGTGGAGGTGTCTTGCCCTGTTCCTCGTCGCCAGCCATCGCCCGTCTCCTGCTCTCCATGACCCGCCCGGAGCGACCTTCGCCGCCAGGCCTCCACCGAAGAGGCCCATCTCGGACTCGCGGCAAACGCACACGCCAGGGCGTGCACGGAGCTCCATCCGCCGTCCGTCCGACGCGTCGAAGTATATCCCGGGTCTTGCGCACGCCGGATCGTGGGGTTGTGGTCTCCCGGCGGTCCGTCTACCCGACGTTCGCGGCGCCGCAGATGTTCCGGCGGCCGGGACCGAAATGTCGCAGGCGCGGCTGCCCCTGCGGATCTCCGGCCGACTCCGGAAGAATCCAAGCCTCGAGCCCGGGGCTGCCTTCGCACAGGGACTCCATATCCTCCATGCGCATCAGCATGAAGGCCGTCGTCAGGGCATCGGTGACGGCAGCCGCCCGCGCCTGGAACTCGCCTGGCGGTTCGGACGCTGGCACCTGCGGCCGGGGAATCGCGACCCAGGCCGCGTGGCGCCCAATGGCCGGCTGGCCGGTCCGGGGATCCACGATGTGGGTCCCCTTCCGCACGCCGGATGCCCCGAGCGCTGTCTGTCGCACGGCGAGACGGGCAAGCACACGGGAGGGTGCGGCGGGGTCGCTCAAGGTCAGTGGCCAGCCGTCCCGGCCGACCGGTGCCTCGAGCGCGAGCACGGAGCTGAAGCCTCCGTGGACGAGCGCCCGAGAGAGACCCCACTCTTCGAGGACGTCCACCATCCGGTCGACGGAGTAGCCCTTGCCGATGCCGCCGAGGTCGACCACCACCCCGCTCTTCGCCGCTCGGACGATGAGGTTCTCGGGGTCAAGGTCCAGCGATGGCAGTCCCGTACCGAGCGAGACGTCGAAGACGCCGCCGGTCAGCTCGAAGACGTGGCGTGCGATCACCAGGCACTCGATGGTCGACGGGCTGACCCGCGTGCGCTCGCCGGCGGCCAGGCGGGTGATCCGGCTGATGTCGCTGTTGGGCAGGAACCGGCTCA
Source organism: Acidobacteriota bacterium (assembly GCA_040752275.1). Taxonomy (GTDB): domain Bacteria; phylum Acidobacteriota; class Vicinamibacteria; order Vicinamibacterales; family JAKQTR01; genus JBFMFH01. Next base: position 191,681 of record JBFMFH010000062.1, on the reverse strand, counting down.
GCTCACGCTCGAGGCGGTCCAGGAGATCGAAGGTGGCCTGCGCCGCTTGCGCCGCGTACTGCTCGTCAGGGTGGTCGGCGTACACCTCGAAGACAGTGGCCATGGCCTCGTGCGCGAAGCGCCGCACGCGGAGCCGATCGCGCGGCTCCTCGATCGCCAGCCCGCAGTCCTTGCCGTCTCGCCGCATGAGACGCAGTCCCTCCTCCCGGGCACCGCCTGCTCCGGCAGCGGCACTGCCTCACCGATGCGGAGGCCTTGGCTCTCGATGCGAGGGCCGCCGCCGATCCTAGCTCATGACGGCCGCGGCGCTGCAATCCGTCACGCGATCGCCCCCGAGGTCCTCGATCGCGCTCGCGGCGATCTGAAGGTGACACGGCTCCCGGCCGCACAGCTGTGCGCGAGCGTGTGGCGAGAACTGATTGTGAAGCGCCTCACCGAATCCTGCTTCGGGGCACGTAACCGGCTTTCAACGCGAGTGCGGCTCACACGCGTGTTCGGCGCCGGTGTGAATGGCGTGTCGCGGCTGGCGGCCGCCTATTTCTCCCGGATCCAGACGATCGACTCCGGGGGCGGCGGCGCCGGGCGCCGCGGGGGTGGCGAGCCGGGCGCCGCGGGCGGGGGCGGCGGCGGAGCGGGCGGATGGCGGTTGTACCGCGCGAAATTGGGCACGGCGAGCATCGGCGCGCCGTTGGCGAACGTGCTCGTGATCACCGTGACGCCGCCGAGCAGATCCCGGCGCCACTCGTGGACGAGGGGCGCCGCGGGAGGGAGCACCGAGTCGGTATCCTGATCCACGTTCTCGATGTTGTAGACGAGCGGCCCCCTGCGCAGCGCAACCCTGTCTTTGACCGGCGACGGCCGGTTGCCGCCCGCCACGATCCTGTCGCTGCCGTAGACCCGCTGGATCGGCAGGGGCAGCACGACCTCGATCGTATCGCCCGCCTTCCAGCGGCGAACGATCTCCACATAGCCACGCACCACGACGGGCTTCACCGCTGTCCCGTTCAGCGTGATCCTCGTGATGCCGTCGCCCCCGGGCGTCGCCCTGTACAGGCTGCTGACATCGCGCCGTGGTGCACGGATGCGCACGGCAAACGCTTTCGGCTCCTTCGGATTCACCGTGAGCGTCACCGTGCCGTTCCACGGGTAGGTCGTCTCCTGGACCATCTCGACGTCAGTACCTCCTACCTCCCCCAGGCCGACCCGGCCACCGACGAAGAGGTTGACGAACACGCCGTCGGCGGACTTCGAGTAGGTCCACGTCGGCAGCATCAGCATGGTTCGGGCGATGTTGCCGACGCAGCAGGGGCAGTTGTGCCACCCGTAGCGCTGAACGTTTGCGTCGAGCGGGTTGGTGTAGTAGAAGTTCTTCCCCGCCAGATCCATCGAGCCGTAGAGCGCGTTGTACAGGGTCTGCTCGTAGAGGTCCGCGAACGTCGCGTCGTGGTACGCCAGATGCATCTTCCACTGGAAGAAGATCTCACCGCAGCTGGAGCACGCCTCGCAGTAGGCGTTGTTCCGCAAGGAGTAGTCCGGGCCGAACCCTTCCGACGATTCACCGCTGCCGACCCCGCCCGTCACGTAGTACTTCCGGTGGACGAGGTTGTCCCAAATCGACTTCACCGCGCTCTGATAGTCCACATCGTGCGTCTCGATTGCCACGTCGGCCATGCCCGAGTACGTGTAGACGGCACGCACCGCGTGACCGACGGCTTCGTACTGCTGCCGGACTGGCAGGTGGCTCTGGTCGTACTCCGTGCCGTCCCTCCGGCAGTCGAGGAGGAACTTCGCGAGCGCGATGTAGCGGTCGCCCGGGCCCGGCGCCTGGCCAGGCTTCTTCTCGATCTCGTTCACGAAGCGCCCAAAGCGGACGAGCGCCTGTTCCATTTCCTGGTGCCCGTCGAACCACTCCTGCTTGGGGGACGGGCCGATGTGATCGGCCCAGCAGTCGGCGAGCCTCTTGGCCGCGTCGTAGAGTCGGAGGTCCCTGCCCTCCGTCATCAGGTAGTGGTTGATCGCCGACTCGATGAAGTAACCGGCGACGTATCCTTCGTGGTTCCCCCGCGCAGCGGCCGACCACCGCTCCGTCCACGGCCCGCGCCCGGCGGCCGGCGGGGGCATGTCGCGGGGCGCGTTGCGCAGCGTGAAGGCCGTCTGCAGATAGCCGTCGGGGTGCTGGGCCGCCAGGATCTTCGGGATCCAGTCCTCGAGCGTCGCCCGCAGCTTTGCCTGCGCGGCGATGATCTCCTGATCGCCGCGCGGGTCGACCATCAGGGCGAGACAGATGGACTCCACCGTCTGGTGGACCCAGGCGTTCGAAAACACGTAGCCCTTGTGGGCGGCGTACGACTCCCCGCGCAGGGCCTTGCCGGCTTCGACGAAGTTGTCGATGCCCCCGTCGCCGCGGCCGGCCGGGATGTCGGTGCGGTTGATCTGGTCGATGCAGTGCGGGATCCAGGAGGTGATGAGCGCTTTGGTCCGCGAGGCCCAGAACGGATCCGTCACCGAGTGGACCCGCGTGGCCACGGGGCTGAGTGCAGCCGCGGGTGGAGGCAGCTCGACCGTCACTGTGAGTGCTGACGTCGCCTTCTCGGTGCCGTTGTCGGTCACCACTTGCACGACATACACTCCAGGTGCCGAAAAGGCCGCCGTCGTCACTGGCGCCTTCGGATCGGCGAAGGTGATGGTGCCGGGCCCGGACACTTGGCTCCAGGTGACCGTCGGCGCAGGGCCAACCGGCTGTGAAGGAGAAGCCTGCTGTGAGGCTCCGCCGCGGGCGCGCGTCCGGCGCGGCATCTCTCCGTACCCGACCCACGCATTCAGGTACGTCCGGCCATGACGCATGACGACCCGATCCGGCCCGGCGACGGCTCTGAAGCCCATCGGGAGTGCCTGCGCCGCCAGAGCCCCGCCATCACCGACTGCGAGTTCGACCAGCGGCGAGGTCACGACGAATGCCACGGCCGTCCCCGCCGTCCGGAGCAGTTCGCGCCTGGTCAGCGTCGGCCTGTCTTGGCTCATAGATCGCCTCCTGCCGCGCTCGTTGACGTCGGCGGCTGGGCGAACGGTAGAACAGGTCGTCGGGGGTGTCAAACGGCCAGGTGCAGCGCGTTTGGGGCACCATCCGCCTGAAACCCGATTTCAGACGTCTCGACGTGTGTCGCGCGGGTGGCACCGGACGGCCGCACCGCGATCAACGAGCCGGTTTCTTCGGCAGCGACTCGGGAATCCGTTGACCCTGGGCTGAGAAGGTGGCGAGCCTCTCGAGTCGCCGCAGGCGTGTCTCCTCCCTCGTCGCGCTGACGATCCACCAGTTGACGACCCTCCGATAGGATGCCGGCTGCTGCTGGAGAAAGGCCCAGGCGGCCTTGTTCTTCTTCAGCAGCGATGTGTACGGCTCCTCGAGGTCTGCGGGACGCTGCTCGTAGGAGTAGGTTCCGGACTTGTCTTCGCGCCTGGCCTCGTAGGCCTTCAGGCCAGCAGGGTGCATCAATCCCTGTTCGATCAGCGCCTGGACTCGCTTGATGTTGACCGTGCTCCACGTGCTGCGTGCCCGGCGCGGGGTGAAGCGAATGGTGTAACTGATCTCGTCGATGCTCTTGCGGATGCCGTCGATCCAGCCGAAGCAGAGCGCCTCGTCGACCGACTCGGGCCAGGTGATGCTGGGCCGGCCCGAGTCCTTCTTGTAGTAGCCAACCCACAGCTCGTCCGCCCGGTCGTGGTGCTTCAGCAGCCACGCGCGGAAGTCAGCCTGCGTCTTGAAGAAACGCGGCTTCATCGTCCGGCGGCTGGCACGCGCAGGTCGAACGCAGCCATCTCGTTGATGTTCCTGACGAGCAGGAGCCCGCCGGCCGGTTCACGGCACCTTCGTTCGGCCGCCCGATGGTCGCGCTGGGCCTCGCGAATCAGTGCGTCGAGCTTGCCCGCTTGCGGCGGTTTCGTGGCCGATTCACGCTCCTGGAACTGCAGGCGCGCGATCGCGGCAGGGTCCATGGGGCCCGGCGCAGGACTAGTGACGGGCTGGATCGCGACCCGTGTTGTTTGGGCGAGTGCCGGGGCGGACGTGACCGGCGCAAGCGCGGCCACGGCGAAGAGGCAGGCAACGGCAACTCGAATCCGGGACGCACGATTCACGATCGAACGCATGGCGACCTCGCCCTCGATCATCTTCTGAGCGTCCTGCAGCGTCTCTCGAGCCTCACGGAGCCGGTACTGAACGAGCACCTCACAATCCGTCACGGCGTCACCCCCTCCTCGAGGATGTTCAGCACGATTGGGGAGGACCGAAGCGCGATCTCTTCCAGTTCCTGGACGACCGGCTTATTGTGCCATGGCGCGGGCGGCAGGACACAAGCCGTCCGACAGCCGTCCACTTGGCATCCCGGAATCGGAAGCAGGTGCTCGACCACCTGATACGTAATGCGCACGAACTCGCCCTGACGGACACCTCCCAACGAGGATTACGCGCCTCGCCGACCAAGAAGTGATCGACCGACAGCCCACGTCGCTGCTGTGGTGGCTTGGGCTTCTTGCCCTTTCTGTCCTGGCTGGCGTATCGTGGGTCGCTACCAAGTCTACCGAAGCATCGAACCTGGAGAACAGCCGGCGCCGCTCTTTGAGCCGCCAGTTGGCGTCGAGTTGACTGCGACCGACTCACCGGCCGGGCGAGCAACACGAGGCGCTGTTACAGCAGCCGGGCCGGCCTGTGGCGTCGGCGTGACACGGCGCACGAACTGACGAACGAGGTGTGGCAATGAGGTTTCATATCGTGTGGTTGGCCTCTGTAGGGATTGCAGCAAACCTCGCCGCCTTTGGGCCCGGCGACCAGCCTCGCGTTCCCCAGCAGGATGTGCTGGAGGCGATCCGGTGGGGCGTGGAGGATCGTCCGCATCCCTATCCGCTTGCCTATCCGGATGAGCGCGTCCAGCGCCCGCTCGGTTACGTCTACACTCCGTTTGTCCGCATCGCGCTCGCCGCTCACGCGGCCGCGACGGCCGGACGCAAGCTCAATCTCGACGAGGTGCCCACACACCTGCTCGGCGGCTGAGTATGAGCTGCTCTCCCGGCTCGAGTTGAAACCCGGACGTTACCTGTTGCGCTGCTCGGTGCAGAGTCGGAGCCTGGAGAAGACGGGCAGCGTGGATGCACCGCGCCCAGGCCTAAGTCCTTCGATGCGCACTTATGGCGACGTATTTGCGCCCTCAGGACTAAGTGGTGAGGGAGCAACTGCGGCCGTTGATCGCGCACGTCATACGCGGCCGTAATTGCGAATCGAACCACTTAGCCTCATCGCACCGGCTCAGGACAGCACCTTGATGACGACACGCCGGTTGGCCGCGCGGCCGTCCCTCGTGTCGTTGGGCGCCACGGGCTTGTCTGCGCCGAAGCTGATCACGTTCATCTTGTGCAACGGCACCTGGTGCTGCTCGTACAGGTACCGTTTCACGGCTTCCGCCCGCTCCAGCCCGAGCTGCTCGTTGTAGGCCTTGGGCCCGGTTGAATCCGTGTGGCCCTCGATCTCGAAGAACACCGGCTTCGGATCGGCCTTGAGCTGGGTAATGAGCTCGTCGATGCTCGCCTTGGCCTCGTCCGGCAGCGCCGCCTTGTCGAAGGCGAAGTTCCCCGCGTCCTCGGAGAGCACCACCATGTAGATCAGCCTCCGGGACGACCGGTCGAGCGCTGTCGCCTGCTCGTCGGCCCTGGTGGCCGTGGCGCCGGCCTGTGCGGCCGCCTGCTGGGCTCGATCCGCCGTCGTCTGGGCCGCACCGGTCTTCCGATCGACGTCGTTGATGCGTCCCTCATTGGTCTTCGTCCGCTCCTGCGTCTCCTCGACTGACTGCGTGAGCGAATCCACCTTGGCGCTGACGTCGGCAATCGACGTCCGGACGAATCCCTTGGTCGCGCACCCCGGCGCCGCAGCAACGAGCAACGCCAGCGATGCGATGGCCAGTCCACATGTTCGGTTCATGTCAGCCTCCTTCTTCCTTCAGCTTTCCGATGTGGCGGCCGCCCGCGTAGCCGCTTCGCGCCCGTACCACCAGACCCGCCTTCCGCATGCGGACGGCGATCGTGTGCCAGCCGGCCTGATCATTCGCTTCGAAGCCAATCAGATAGTGGCTGCGCAGCTCCGTGACGATTCGACGGGCGGCAATGCTGGCGGCAGCCGGCGTGTCCACCACGAACATCTGCCCCCCAGTCCATCGCGCCAGCTCGCCGAGGGATGCCCGTGCTCCGGAAACGGGACGTGCCGCCGGCCTGGCCGAAGCCGGGCGCTCCACGGCGAGGATGTAGACGGGGACGTCGCTCGTGCTCGCGACTCTCGCCACCACCGCCGGGTCGAGCCGGCTGCTCGTGTCGATGCCGTCTGTCACGACGGCGATCGCCTGTCTGAGCGGCCGAAGACCTGCGACCTCCCGACTTGCCCGCGCGACGGCGTCGTAAAGCGAGGTCTGGCCAAAGGCGACCAGCCGGCCGAGCTGGCGCGTGACGAGCGGAGGTGCCGTCGTGAACGGCTGCACGATGCTGAGCGCTGAGTCGAACCTCAGCAGCGCGACCTCATCAGCGCCGGGCTCGATCCAACTGAGCAGGTGGTGAACGACGTCGCGCGCCCGTTCCTGTTTGGTCCCGAGGCCCATGCTTCCGCTGCCGTCGACCAGGACGGCCACGCCGATCGGTGCGGTCTCTGCGCGGAACTCGACGATGGGCCGGCGCTCGCCGCCGTCGTACAGCACGAAGTCCTCGGGCGCCAGGCCCGAGACGGGCCTGCCGTCGCGATCCTGGACGAGTGCCGCGACACGAACGACGGCAACGCCACTGCGGAACACCGGAGCGGGCGGAAGCTGTCCGAAGGCGGGCCCGGCCTGAAGCCACGGCAGGGTGCCGGTGACAACCACGGCCGCCGTCGAGAGGATCCTTCGCGCCATGCCCGTGTGGAGACTCAAAGACCATGCCGGCCGGACCTGTGGCGAGACCCGCCCATTCCCGTGCGGCTTGACGCTTCGGAGGCAGCGCGGGCAGCGTACGAGGTGTAACTCTTACATGGCACCCAGCGGAACCACGTAGAAATGACACGGTCCGACCGGAACCTCGGCGGCCGTTGCTCCGAGATCGCGCCGGCACCAAGACTGCACGCGACACGGGTAGCTCGAACCCGGCGCTCTCGGCGGGCGCCGCCAAGCTCGGTGACACGCGGGATCGTTGCAGCGTCGACGACCCGCGCGTAGAGTGATGCCATGTCACAGGTCCAACCCTGGATTGCCGTGCTAGCGCTCGCCACGACGACGGCTGCCGCACCGCAGGACTCCCTCGTCAAGGCTCGCCAGGCGTACAACCGGCTCGATTTCGACAGGGCCATTGCCGAAGCCGAGCGTGCGCGGCAGCGGCCCGAGCTGACGGACGCCGCCGGGGTCGTGCTGGCCCGGGCGCTTCTGGAGCGGCACCGGCAGGGTAGTCGTGAGTCCGATCTGACCGCGGCGCGAGAGGCGCTCGCACAGGTCGACCCGGGACGTCTGACGCCGCGCGATCGGGGCGAGTGGACGATCGGCCTCGGCGAGTCTCTCTATCTCTCGGGCGCGTACGGCGCGGCGGCAGATATCTTCGACACGGCGATGGCGCTCATCCCTGCCCTCGAATCCGGGCCGCGAGACCGCCTGGTGAGGTGGTGGGCGCTTGCCATCGATCAGGAGGCCCGACAGGCTCAGGGCGCCGGCCGGCAGAGGCACTACGCGCGGATGCTCGAGCGCATGGAGTCCGTTCTGCGGTCGTCCCCCGAGTCCACGGCCGCAGCGTACTGGCTCGTGGTCGCGGCTGTTGGCCTCGGAGACGCGCGTCGCGCGTGGGACGCGGCCGTGGCCGCGTGGGTCAGAGCCCCGCTTGCCGGCGAACGAACCGAGGCGGTGCGCGCCGACCTGGATCACCTCGTCCGGCAGCTGGTTATTCCCGAGTGCGCCAAGCAGGCCAAGCCGTCGGACCGGGCCGGGCGGGTGTCGACGCTCCAGTCTGAATGGGAGGCAATCAGGCAGGCGTGGTCGCGCCGCTGACGGGCCTGGGCGTGTCTTCCCGCGGCACCAGCCGGGCCGCCAGCGTGGTGGCTTTGCGGGCGAGCTGCTCGGCAAACGTGACGTCCTTCTCCTGAAGGGCCTCCATCGCCTGGCGGACGAATCGCTTCACGGTGTTGTACTCCGCCCGGCCGTCGGCGTTGAGCGCCTGGTAGTCGGTGCGCTCCAGGTCTCGCGAGGCCTGCTGCAGGAGCGCGCGCACCCGCTTCTCAGCCTCGGCGACATTCACGGAGGTCTGCAGTGGTGGCGGGGGCGCTGGCTCGGGCTTGTCCGGCGTCGCGCGCTCCGGGGTGGCTGGTTTCGCCGTCGCGGGGCGCAGCACCGGTTTCGGGGCGACCTCGGCATTCTCTGGAGGCGCGGGAGCAGTGGGGTCGTCGGGCGTCTGGACGACGTGTGGCGGAGGCACCGGCGTTTCAAGCGCCGGTCCCGCTGACATCCCGCCGGCCTGTGCCGTGGCGCACGCGGCCCCAAGGATTGCCAGAAGCAGGGCCCCGGCGCATGCCAACCGCCTCATGCCTCCATTATGAACCTGTCCGAGGAACGTGTTCATCCTCGGCAGCCGCGGGCAGCAGGATGCGGAACACCGTTCCGCGCCCGGGCGACGAGTCGACCTCGATTTCGCCATCGTGCAGCTGAACGGTCCGATACACGAGCGACAGGCCCACGCCGCTCCCTCCCGATCGGGTCGTGAAGTACAGGTCAAACACCTTGTTCAGGTGCTCTGGCGGTATGCCAGTTCCCGTGTCCTCCACGCTGATCTCGATCTGTCCGCTTCCGGCTGGCCTGGCCGTCAGGCTGAGGCGGCCGCCATCCGGCATCGCCTGGCAGGCATTCAGCGCCAGGTTGAGCAGCGCCTGGTGGAGCATGCCACGGTCACCGAAGAGAGATGCGAGGCCGGGTGGGCAGTGACTGACCACCTCGATGCCGGACCGACGGGCTTCCGCCCGGACGATCGGCAGCAGGTCGTCGAACAGTGACGCGACAGACACGGACTCGATGGTGAGGTGTTCCGGTCTGATGAATTTCAGGTACCCCTGCAGCACCTCGTCCAGCCGCTGGAGGGCCGTGCCAATCACATTCAGGTGAGCCGTCGCCGACGGCCGGCCGCTGGCATCGGTCGGATTCGCGCCGACGGACCCGCGGCTCTCTCCGGTCACGATCTGTCGCAGTAGCTCCAGGTGAATCGAGATCGCGTTCAAGGGGTTCTTCAGCTCGTGCGCCACTCCAGCCGACAGGCGGGAGAAGGTGCTCATTCGCCGCGCACGCCGGAGGGCGGCGTCGACGGCGTGCAGGTACCCCAGCGGGCGTATGACGAGGAGCACACCAGAGATCGTGTCGGGATCCCGTCGAACGGCATCGGCCCGCATGAGCTGAGTGGCCCCAGCGCCACGGGCCAGGCTCGCGCGGGTCGCGGCGCCGTCTCTCCCAGCCGACGACGCCGGGAGCGGTCCCCGTGCCGCGCCATCCGCGCCGGTCGCTTCGACGAGCTGGCGGCGAAGGTCGTCCGGCCTCCACATCTTCGCGACGTTGGCGCCCTCCGCGCCGGGCCCCAGGTGCGTCCGCATGGGCTCGTTCGCGAAGAGAAGGGTGCCGTGCAGGTCGAAGAGCGCCACGGCGTCTTCGAGCCCCGTGACGATGGCGTCGAACGACACGTGGGTGAGGTCCGGGACGGTTCCATCAGCCGGCAGCGGCTCGCCAGCCGATGCGATTCCACCGAACTCACCAGGCTCTTCCCGGGCCGACAGCCCCAGGGGATCACCGTGGCCACCTCGGCCGACCCGCGACAAGCCGGCGCGGAGCAGGTGAACCGGACGAAGCAGCGATCGCGCCGTCAGCATCGCCACCAGGCTGGCCAGTACGACCGCGAGCACGACGGTGGTGACAGCGGGTCTGATGGCCTTCTCCAGGTCGGCCCGCGTCAGGAGCATCGATACGCCTATGCGGATGGTCCCGAAGCGCTCGTCGCCCATCAGCAGGGGCTTCGTGATCTCGAGCGTCATGGTTCGCCCCGCGAAGATCGTCCGGAGCTGCGTCCATGCCCCGGAAGAGAGCAGATCCTCCAGGCTGGACCGCGCGGGCAGGGTCGTGCCCACCTGGTGCGCATCGCCGTGGGCGATCACCGTGTTGTCCCGATCGACGATGGCCGCGTAGGTGACGTTGGGCGAGTAGGCGCTCGACTCGAGAATCGAATGCAGGCCCGGGTCGTCGTGCAGCGCCGCGAGCGGGTCGCGTGCGCCAACCACCGCATCGCGCGCGCGGTGGTAGATGGCGTTCGCCAGCAGCTCGCCGGTTGCGCGGCTGGCCTCGAGCCGCACACGGGCCACGTCCGACACGTACAGGGCGCCCAGGGCGGCGGCCGCTAGGCAGACGATCGCCGTCACCGCCACGATCTGTCTGGCTCTGATGCTGAGGCGCATGACAGCGGGCTCAGGCCTCTTCGGCTGATCGCTTCTGTTTCATCCGATTCAGCTTGTTGTGGAGCGTCTTCAAGCCGATGCCGAGCATCTCTGCCGCGCGCGTCTTGTTGTTGCCCGTGTGTTCGAGCGTGAGCGCAATGAGACGCTGCTCTGCGTCGTCGACAGTCATGCCGGGCTCGAGCCTAGCGTCGTCGCCGCCTGCGGAGCTTCCCGACAGCGGAGGCAGGTCGGACAGCTCAACGATCCGCCCCTGGGCCATGATGGTGGCGCGCTCGATGATGTTGCGCAGTTCTCGGACATTGCCCGGCCAGGAGTGGCGCTGCAGGGCGCGCATGGCGTCAGGAGTCAGTCCGGCGAGCGCCCGGCTGTTCTGGGCGTTGAACTGCTTGAGGAACGCGTCGACCAGCAGCGGCAGATCATCCTTGCGCTCCCGGAGCGGCGGCAGGCGAATGGCCAGCACGTTGAGCCGATAGAACAGGTCTTCCCGAAGCTGGCCGGCCGCCACCGCCTCGGCGGGGTCGACGTTCGTGGCCGCGATGACGCGGATGTCGACGGTCTGCTCGACGCGCCCGCCGAGACGGCGGAACGACCGTTCCTGCAGCACGCGGAGGAGCTTGACCTGCGTGGCCGGCGTCATCTCGGCGATCTCGTCCAGGAAGATCGTGCCGCGGTGGGCCAGCTCGAAGCAGCCGGGCTGGCGGTCGACCGCGCCGGTGAACGCACCCTTCTCGTGGCCGAAGAGCTCGCTTTCGAGGAGCGTCTCCGGAATCGCGGCGCAGTTGACCGGAACGTACGGCGCGCCGGCACGGGGGCTCAAGCGGTGGATGGTCTGGGCGACGAGTTCCTTGCCCGTGCCCGACTCGCCGCTGACGAGGACCGACGCGGTGGTTGGGGCCGCCTGTTCGATGACGTGGTAGATCGCCCGCATCGAGGGACTCGCCCCGATCAGGGCCCCGAACGAGCCCCGCTCCCGCAGCTGCCGCCTGAGCGCAGTGACTTCGCGGATCCTCGACTGGCGCTCGACCAGCTTCTCGAGCAGGATCCGCAGCCTCCGCGTGTCGACGGGCTTGCTGAGGTAGTCGTACGCGCCCTGCCTGATGGCCTCCACGGCTGTGTCGACGGTTCCCTGTGCCGTGAGGATGACCGTCGTGACGGCCTCGCCCTCCGGCTGGAGGGCGCGCAGGAGGCCGAGTCCATCGAGCCGCGGCATGACGAGGTCGCTGAGAACGATGTCGGGCCGGAAGTGGGGGATCTTCGCGAGCGCCTCCTTCCCGTCTTCCGCCGACTCCGTGGCGTACCCCCAGCTCCCGATCAGTTGCTGCAGCCCGATGCGGGACGCCGGGTCGTCCTCGACAACGAGCACTCGGATCCGTTCGTCGATGCCGGCGGTCTCGGCAGTCATCGGCAGCCCTCGCTGGCGGTGTTCCCAGATCGTACATCGGGACGCCCCCTGGCGACGACCAGTTCCCACCACAGACCGCTCCGGGCCATCTCCGCCGGCAGCACTGTTCGTGCACAGGCGATCCAGTTTCGTGTTCCAGGGGCCCGATTCTGGAGATCACTTGTGTTCGGACCCCCATACTCCCGCGCGCGGGCCTTCTACGCGTTCGTCGGACTCGTCGCCGCGATCGGCCGCGACCACGTGCAAGGGTGGTTCGGCCCTGACGCGCCGGTGAAGACCGCCGGTGGGTTCTCGCTCCTGCTTGGCTTGTTCTTCTACGCCCTGTGGCTGGCGGAGATCGTGCCGGCCCTGACGTCGGGACAGATGCCGAAGGGCGCGGTCGAGACCGGCCTTGTCACGAACCCGGTCCATGTCCTCGACGTCGGTATCGTGCTTCCCGCTTTCATTGTCGGCGGCGTCGGTCTGATCCTGCGGCGGCCGTTCGCCTACTGGCTGGTGTCCGTCATGCTGGCGTTCGCCGTGGTGATGGACGTCGCGCTGGTCGGCATGGTCCTGTCGATGCGGGTGCGGGGTCTGGCCGCCGGCGCTCCCCCGCTGGCGCTGTTTGTCGCGGCGGTTCTCATCACCGTCGCGGTACTGGTTTGGCTGCTGCAACACGTGCGACGGAACGGCTGACGTCCCGCGCAGGCGGAAGTGTGCCGAGCGTGACCATGGCGCCGCGGCCCGGCAGCGTCAGCCCTCTCCGTGCACGTGAGAGGCGGGATCACTCTGGCCGCGGCGTCGCCGCCCGCAGCGCGTTGCGCCGCGCGCGATGGAGCGACACCAGGTAGACGAGCCACGCCGCGCCGGCCACGAACACGCGTCCCCAGACGGTTTCGCTGTCGTCGCTGCCCAGGCGGGCGATCGCGAGGATCGTCAGGACCAGGGCCACCAGCCTCGTGCCGCGAAGCCACCCGCTTCCGCCGATCACATCTTTCGTCTGCTGGAGCGCGCGGGCCTCGGCGTCCGGCGGGATCGGGGTGTCCCCGGAGGGCACGTCGAACTGCTTGCGCAGCCTCTCGGCAACGCCGGGATTCCCGGCGAGGAATTCCTCGACGAGCGCTCGCGTGTCGGGCGTTGCTTCACCAGCGGCATAGAGCGGCCACAGGTCGGAAATGACGTCAGGTGTGATCTTCATGGTGTTCTCCAGCCCGGGCCCGGAGGCCGGCCAACTTGATGCGGGCGCGGTGGACTGTGACCCTCGCGGCACCCGGTGACATGCCCAGCGCGGCCCCGATCACGTCGTACGTCAGGTCGCCGACGCCGCGCATCAGCAGGGCGGCGCGTTCTCGCTCGGGCAACCTGGCCAGGGCCGACCGCAGCGCCCTCACCTCGTCGCGTTGTACGGCAGTCGTCTCCGGGCCGGGAGCCGAATCCGGCGAGTCGATCTCGAGGACGGCGGTCCGGCCGGCGACCCGCACGCGGTCGAGGTGCAGGTTGCGCGCGATCATCAACAGGTACGCCTTGACGGTGCCCACGCGGATGCCGGCCGGCGACGTCCACGCGCGGATGAACGTCTCGGAGAGGATGTCCTCGGCGTCTGGCCGGTTCCCGCACAGGTGGAGCGCGAAGCGGAAGACATCGGCCGCGTAGCGCTGGTAGATCGACCCGAAGTCAGTGGCGTCCATGTTCGGGGAGAATACGTGGAAACCGGGCGCGTGTTACAGGGCCAGCAGTTCCTCGTGGTCGGCGTTCGGCTCCGACAGGAGTATCCTGTGTTGGGACGCACTAGACCATGGATCCGGGTCGGCTGCTCTGAACCTTCCTGTCGACAGGATCGTATGTCCCTGTACTGACATTTGCCCCCAACCCCGACCTGTCTTCCTCGGCCAGTCCCGCGCCTGCCGCGCAGGCGCGTGCGACGGGTGTGCGCCGCCAGCGGCGAACGCCGCCGTGAGGGGTGGCCGAGCACCAGCGTGGGAGAGCTCGGGCACAGGAGGATGACATGCCGAAGACCCTGAAGTCTGGTGTCCTGTTCGCCGTCGCGTGCTGCCTACTTGCGTCGCCGACGCGCTCGGCTGCACAAGGCATCACGCGCCACCTGGTCGATGTCCGGTGGCTCGAGCAGCATCTCAACGACCCCGACGTGCTCGTCTTGGACGCGTCGCTGCCGCCGGCCTATGGGGCCGCCCACATCCCAGGGGCGGTCAACGTCAACGCGTTCGTCTACGGCGGGCGCGAATTACCGGTCGCCGAGGCGGAGAAGATGTACCAGTCCTGGGGGATCAGTCCGACCAGGACGCTGGTCCTCTACGACCCCGGCGGGTCGTTCATGGCGACGCGGCTGTTCTTCTCCCTCTACTACCACGGGTTCCCTCCTGCGCAGCTCACCATCCTCGACGGCGGGCTCGCCAAGTGGCGGGAGGCCGGACTGCCAGTGACGAAAGAGGTGCCGCCAGCGCCTAGGACCGGAACGTTCACGATCGCCCAGGTCAACGAGGGCGTACGGGTCAGGTTGCCCGAAGTCCTGAATGCCTCGGGCGACCCAGCCCATCACGTGCTGCTCGAGGCCCTGGGCGCGGACTGGCACTTCGGCCAGACCCAGCCCTTCGACCGGGGCGGTCACATTCCCAACGGTATCCTTCTGCCGAGCGCCGACCTGTACAACTCCGACAAGACCTTCAAGTCTCCCGACGAACTGCGGCGCATCCTGCGGCACCTGGGCATCGGGCCTGAGCGGCCCGTGTACACCTACTGCGGCGGGGGTGTCGCTGCCAGCGCCCCGTTCTTCGCGCTGAAGTTCCTCCTGGACTACCCGACGGTCAAGCTCTACGCAGAATCCGAGCTGGGCTACCTCAGCGACGAGCGGCGGCTGCCCTACTGGACGTACGACGCGCCGTATCTGCTGCGCGACTCGCGCTGGCTGCAGTGGAAGGGCGGGCAGATGCTCCGGATGTACGTCAGCACCGAGGTCAGTATCGTCGACGTGAGGCCCGCCGAATTGTATGCGGCCGGCCACGTGCCCTACGCTGTCAGCGTCCCGGCTGGAGTGTTCCGAACCCACCTGGCCGATGCTGCCGCGCTGGCCGAGCGGCTCGGTGCCGCCGGCGTTGACGCGTCGCTCGAGGCGGTGGTGGTGTCGGGCGCAGGTCTGACGCCAGACGCGGCTCTGGCTTTCGTCGCCCTGGAGGCGATCGGCCAGAAGAGAGTGTCGGTGCTCATCGATCCGGCAGACCGGTGGGCCGCGGGAGGTCTGATGTCCACGACAGCCCCGACCATCGTCGGGTCGAAGAGGTCGCCTCAGGACCTCGCGGTCGACGCGAAGCCGTACGCGGCGCATGCGCGACCCGGCGTGGTGATTTCCGATCCGGTGAGCACCACGGGCCTCTATCCGAAGGTCTTCGTCGCGGCAGGCACGGTTCTGCCGGCGACGATGCCGGATGGGAAGGTCGCGCACGTGCCGTACTCCGATCTGCTGAACGCCGATGGCACGCCGAAGGCCGCCAAGGACATCTGGAGTATCCTGACCAAGGCTGGCGTGCCCCGGTACGCGGAACTCGTGTGCGTGTCGGACGACCCGGGCGAGGCGGCCGTCGCCTACCTCATCCTGAAACTGATGGGCTATCCCGACGTCAAGGTGCTGATAAAGTAGGGCGGGCGCAGCTGACCCGGCGGGTCAAGGCGAAGCTCGAGGGGTTCGAGGGCTCGATTCCCTGGTATACGGTCACCGTGGCCCGTGAACTCGAAGTGCAGGGCAGGCTGATCCGTTACGCCCGGCCGGTTCGCGACGCGCTACCGTCTGGTGACGAGCCAGTACAACGTCGCCGGGCCCGTGCCCACCTCCTTGACGTCGAATCCGCACCGGCCGAACGCCTGACGCCAGCGGTCGCGAGACTGCGATTGCCCCCAATACCCGTGCCCGTGGAGTGACAGCGGAAGGGCAACCCCCACCCAGGCGTCCGGATTGAGGCTGATGACGAGGAACTCGCCGTCAGGCCTCAGGACGCGGGCGACCTCACGCATCGCCCGCTCCATGTCGCCCCACCTCAGGTGATCGATGGCGGCGACACTGATCGCGGCGTCGAACTCGCCGTCGCGGAACGGCAGCTCGCGCATGTCCGCCGTGCGGACGTCGACACGCGCCTCGACTCCGGCCAGAGCCGCGTTGCGCATCAGGCGGGCCGGGGTGTTGTCATCGATGCCGTAGTATCCCTGGTAGAGGTCGACGGCGGTCACGCGCGCCTGCGGTCGCGCAAGCAGCACGCCGACAGCGGCCCGGCCTGACCCGGCTCCGAGGTCGAGGACGCGCCCCTCGCCCGCCGCCAGGAACGCCGGCGTGGGCAACCGAACCGGTTCATTGATCTGGATCGCATGGTGCATCACGATCGCGCCTGCGAGCCCCCAGGTGGCGAGCGCGGCGAAGGCGGCGACCCACCATCGATTCCAGCGGAGCCACGCGGCGAGCGCCACCAGCAGCAATCCGGCGGCACACACCACCAGGTGCCCGGATGTGAACGGCCACGAGTACCCGAAGTCGTAACGAAACCAGGTTGTGAACATGACGCCAGTCTGCGGGAGTGAGGCTGAACCCCGGCCGAATGCACCGCTCAGCCTCTGTTCAGGCGGTTTCGCGGCATAAAGGACCTCCTGCGGATTCTCGTCGTTGAGGACGAAGCGGCCATCGCCGACCAGCTGACCGCTGCGCTGATGGCGGCGGGCCACGCCGTCGACTGCGCACGTGACGGACAGCGAGCGGACGAACTGGTGTCGACGGAATCCTACGACGCCGTGCTGCTCGATCTGGGTCTGCCGGGCGCCGATGGGCTCGGTCTGCTGCGCCGGTGGCGTGACGGCGGGCTGACGGCCCCGGTCCTGGTCGTCACCGCCCGCGGCAGTTGGGCGGAGCGTGTCCTCGGCATCGACAGCGGTGCCGACGACTACGTGCCGAAGCCGTTTCACATCGAAGAGGTGCTGGCCAGGGTCCGGGCGCTGATTCGCCGCGCCCACGGCCACGCCCAGGCGCAGATTCATATCGGCGCCGTGACGCTCGATCCGCGCAGACCTACGGCCAACTGCCAGATGGACGCAAGGTGAAGTCGAACCGGGCATTTCAGTCCGCCAAGTGTATCCGGGCTCAGTAGAAACGGCGGCTGGCGATGCGGGACAGATTCTTTCACGAAAAGACATGGCGCGATCACGTTCAGGGACCCCGCCGGGTCTATACTCCGCCGCGAGTGCGCTTTCCTCTGAGGGACGTTGCGCGATGCAGTTGCCCATCTCACGCGTGCCGGCGATTCTCGGCACCACTCTGCTCATGGCGTTTGTCTCGTTCTGGACCTTTTGGAGCTTCGGCGAACTCTACTACGAGGGCTGGGGCATGCCGTTTCCCCAACCTCTGGCGTACCTCCTCCCGTTCGCTGTGGCGCTGGCGCTCGGCGCGGCCACACTCGCCTGGCCGCGTGTGATGGGCGCCATCATCATCCTGCTCAGCCTCGCGTTCTACGGGTGGGCGATCTCGATGAACCTCCAGCGCTGGGGGTTCTCGTGGGGGCTGGTGCTCAGTTGGTCCGGTATGGCGGCCTTTACCCTGCTCGGCGGAGCGCTGTTCATCGTCGACGGAACCATGCGCGCCCGACGGGGCGCCGGGTCTGACCTGCGCGCCGCTCCATGGTGGCGGCGGCGCGCGCGGTGGCTCGCGGTCGTCGGCGTACCACTGGCGCTCGCGCTGGTGATGTCAGCGATCAACCTCCCGCAGATCCTGAGACGCCACGACGATGGGGACCGCGGCGCGAGGCTGATTGAGGGCGGCGGCGTCCGGCTCGTCTGGGCGCCTGCGGGGCCGGGCTGGAACTGGCGCCAGACGTGGGGCGGCTACCCGTCGTGGGACAGCCTCGCCTTCTACGGCGTGCCGCCCGTCGGATTGAAGACCGGCCGCGACGCGGGCGCGCGCCACGCGACGGCCGAGGACATGGCGTCGACCGGCCTGTGCGCGTACCTCAACGCCGAGGGGACGGCGCTCATGCCGCAGCGCCAGGGAGTCTGGCGCATGCCGGCCACCGACGAGTTCGTGCGCTCGCTGACGCGCGACGGCAGGTCGGCCGGTTGCACATGGAACGGCCAGCGCGGGCGCATGACGTGCGCGCGGCAGCCCGACAAGGAAACGCCGCTGTGGAATCCCGATGACCCGCCGATCTATATGTGGACATCCGAACACTCAGCCGCCGAGGCCTGGTTCGTGAACTACCAGGGGTTTGTTTCGCACCAGCCGAAGGGCTTCGGCAACCCGCGCCACGGGTACCGCTGTGTCAAGGATCTGGAGAAGTGAACTTTGACTCGGCTGCGCGGGCCGGCGAAGATGCGCCTACACTCAGCTTCCAGGGAGGCCCCGGGAGAAGGCGCCGCGCGACGCGCTCTACTCGGGCCCGCTGGTGCCCGGCGCGCGTCTGGAGGCGAAGTGAGCGCGTCGCTCGATCGCTCTTCGTGGCCGCTCCTTACCGGACGCTCAGCCCGCTGGGCCCGGGGCATGGCGTTCCTCACTCAGCGTCCCGAACGCGGTGGCGGGCCGGCCAACGTCATCAAGGGGTATCTCGAGGCGCTCCACAAGGTGCGGAGCGCGCCCAGGCACGACGAGACGAACGCACCGCTCGAGCACCACCTTCCGCTCCCGGGTCGGGATGTTGTCGAAGGTGAACGCCGAGAAGACGAGATCGAACCCGCTCACTTCGAAGGCCCCGAGATGTCCGTCTGGAATGAGGCGGTAATCGCCCTCGGGGTCGAGGGCATGCGCCCTCGCCAGCATGTCCTCGGCGATGTCGATTCCGATCGCATCGAAGCCGAGGCTCCGCAGGAAGCGGGTCGAGCGCCCCGCACCGCAGCCGAAGTCGAGTGCGCGTCGGCCTGTCGCGTGACGGGAAACGAGGGCCGGGAGGTCACGGAACGCGAGGTAGTAGGTTCCGGGGAACTGCAGCTGAGAGTATGCCTCGGCGAACCCGGCATCGGCGTAGGCGTTCGCGAACGGCATGACGGCCTCGTGGTGGTCCATACCGCCACGCTAACACCGGTCGACTGCGCCCCCGAGATCCAATCCCGGCGCTGCTTGTCCAGACCAATCCGCCGCCCCCGATCCCGGCACGCGCCGCCGGCGTGTGGGTTCAGGCGTCGTGGGAGCGAACTGGTACGCCTGGTTGAGCGTGACCTGTGGGCTCGCCCTGGTCGTTCAACACTCCGGCAGGGCGAATCTGTCACCCGCGCGAGCGCAAGAGGCCCGCCACCCGAGTGCCATACGTCGCCGACCTTGCGAGTCGAAGCACTCAGCCGCACGAGCACGAAGGGTTGTCGGTGCCGCCGCCGCGCGCCATCTGGGCGATGAGCGCGGCCGCACACCCGACGCCCGAGTCGACCGTGATCGCATCCTCGGAGCAGTTCATCCGGCAGGCGCCGCACTCCATGCAGGTGTCGCGGCTGACGATACGAGCGACGTGGTCGTTCATGGCGAAGACCTCGTGCGGGCAGACCTCCACGCACCGGCCACAGCCGTTGCACGAGGCTTCGTCGATCACCAGCGAATGTCCGGCAAGCAGATAACGCGTCATCGCGACCTCCACCTAGACCCAGAGGGCGAGCAAGCTGCAGAGCACGCCTGCGCCGGCGGTCGAGGCGAGCGCCGGGACGGCATACCGCGTCTCGAGCTTCACGCCAGACAGCGTCGTAAACGTCGTCGAGCCGGTGAACGTGAGCATCATGAACGACACGATGGCCACCATGACGAGCGCCAACCCTGCGCCTTCGAGCAAACCGGCTGGGAGCAGCCACAGCCACGCCGTGGCGACGACGACGCCGAGCGCGGCGCCAGCGAGCGCGAACGAGCGAAACGGCAGCCAGGGGAGCAGCAGCGGCGCGACGAGCCCGCCGGCCAGGATCGCGGCCAGGTACGGCGCGAAGCCGCGGAGCGCGCCGAGCGTCGGGCGGCCGTGGCTGATGAGATCGACGATGGCGATGATGGCGAAGATCGCGAGCGCCGGCTTCGCGGCGCCGACCAGTTCGATGGGCGCGAGGACGAGCCGGTCCTTCCAGCCGAACTGGATTCGGCGCATCTCCGGGGTCGCTTTCAGGCGGTTCGCCAGATATGCGGGGATGTCTCGCGCGAGAATCGGGCCGTACTGCATCTCGAAGCCGGTGAGACGCTTGACCTCGTGCGCCGCGACGCCGGTGGCGCTCAATTGGGGCAGGATGAGGCGGCGGTGATCCACCAGCGCGCGCAGTCCGACGGCCTGGATTCGTTGGACGACTTCCGCCGTGCCGAAGGTCCCCTTGCCGGCCGCGCACCACACGTTCACGCCCTTCGTGTTCAGCACCAGCAGCCAGACATGCTGGCCGCCCAGTTCCCGCCGCAGCACGTCGACCGTGAGCTTGTAGTTCGCCGTCACCAGGACGGGTGAACGCCGATCGGGCTGGTGTCAACGCATTTCGAGGTTCCGGCCGCGGGGGCTGCAGCGTGGCACGATCCGGTTGACGATCGACTGCCCCCATCGATGCCGGCAAGTTCGCCAGGGTGCCTGCCCCGCCTGCGGCGGGGCGTCGACGTCTTGAGGGCCCGAGCGAAACTTGACTCATCTGCAACGGATCTTGGCCTTCAGGACGTCTAGACGGCCGCGTCAATGTTCTCCGGCGCCAGACAGGTGCGTTGACACTGGAGGCGTTCGAACAGATACTCGGCGAAGTCGAGAAGGGCTAGGGGTTGGCGGTACCGGCCTGAGTGCCGAGCGCGCCATCGACTCAGCAGGTAGTTGCCTCCCGTGTTGAACGATCTGGTTCCCAAGCGGCCGCCGCCTCGGGGCGTCCCGGGCGCTTCGGCGATGTCCCGCGCCCTCCTCGCGGTGCTTGCCGTGGCTTGCCTCCAGCCTGCCGGCGCAGGCCAGGAACAGCCACCGGTATTCCGGACCGAAGTCGCGATCGTCCGATTGGACGTCTCCGTGCTGGACGAGCACCGGCGTCCCATTCGAGGGCTGACGCCGGACAGCTTCACCATCCTCGTCGACGGCATCCCGCAGCCGATCGTCGCGTTCTCGCCTGTCGTCGTTCCCTCTCCTGAACCGCCGACAGCACCGTGGATGCGGGAGGTGGCGCCGGACGTCCGCACGAATCTCCTCGGTGAACCGAGGCTGTTCGTGATCATCATGGACGACGCCGTCGCACCAGCCGATCCCTACGTCGTGGAGAACGCCAAGGCGATCGCTCGATCTGTCGTCGAGCACGTCGGGCCAGGCGATCTGGCCGCGGTCGTCTTCACCATGAACCGTAGGCAGTCGCAGGACCTGACAGGTGATCGGACGAAACTCCTTCAGGCGATTGACCGGTTCGACTTTGGCCTCGGCGGTCCTGGCATGGCGTTCAGTAAGCGGACCATCAAGGACACTATCGGCTTGCTACAGGAACACCAACGGAGCCGGACCGTCCTGATTCTCATCGCCGGTGGCGGGGGCGACGTTTCGAAAGGACTGCCGGATCCGAACAGTGCCGAGATCGAACCGTGGGAGGTCGATGCCCTTGGCCGCGCGAGCCGCGTCGGCCGACTCCCGATCTACTACTTCAGCTATCGAGGTCTTGAGGCTCCTGGCCTGGTTCGCGGGGTCTTTGAGTGGAATGACACGAAACTCCGCTCCGACCGGCTGGAGACCCTTGCGGACGAGTCTGGCGGCCGCGCCTTCATCCATACCAATGCGCCAGCGGACTACGTGCCTGCCGTCTTCGAGGAGAACAGCGCCTACTACTTGATCGGCTATCGGCCGACCTATCCGCTCCAGGACGGGCGTGGTCGGCGCCTGCAGATCCGTGTGAATCGGCCGGGGGCGGTGGTCTTCCCGGATGGCCAGATGGTCTGGTCACCGAAACCCTCGTCGCGCAAGCCGAAGCCCCCGCCATCTCCTCTGTTCCAGGCGATGGTCGATCTCCTGCCGCAGTCCGACATCCCCCTCCAGGTGGGCGCAGCGCCGTTTGCCATTCCGCGCACTCGCCGGGGTGCAACCGCTGCCGTGGCGGTGACGCTCCGCGTGCGGCGCCCCGCGCCATCCGAACCCGTACTCGAACAGGTCGAAGCGCTCGGCAAGGCCTTCACCGTGAATGGCAAGGAAGTGGCGTCGATTCGGCAGACCGTCAGCGTTCGGCTCGTACCCGCCGCCGCGGACTCAGAGTATGAGCTACTGTCCCGACTGGAGCTGAAACCAGGGCGCTATCTCTTGCGCTACTCCGTGCAGAGTCGGGGTCTGGACCGGACCGGCAGCGTGTACACCGAGGTCACCGTCCCGGACTTCGGGAGGTCGCCACTGTCGTTCTCCGGGTTGGTGCTCAGCGCCCAGCCAGCCGCCAAGGCGGCGCCGCCAGATGCGCTGGCCTCGGTCATGCCCGTGATGCCGACGACCGAACGAACGTTGACCGCGATGCACCGGGCCCAGGTCTTTGCCCGATTGTACCAAGGCGGCAAACGCGCGCTTCGTGTCGTGAGCCTTGAGGCCGTGCTCACCGACGCGCACGGGAACGAGCGGGTGATTCAGACCAACCACTTGACGGCGGCCCAGTTCGCCGGGTCGCGCGCCGCGGACTGCGTGGTGCCGCTCCCGCTTGGCGAACTGCCGCCCGGACCGTATTTGCTGACGCTCCGGGCTAATGCCGGAAACGACACTGCGAAGGCCACTGTCCGGTTCGCGGTACGGTAGTCAGCGGATCGATGCGCGCGCCGGCCCGTTTCGCGACCGCATACCGGCCCCGCATCTGCTCCAAATACTGCCGTCGTGCCACTGGTTCCACTCGGGTGCCTCCCACCTATTTCCTCCTTTCGGCGGGTAACCCGAATTACGGCGCGACGATGATCCCCCCGGTAACATCATCAATGGCGCGATACGCGGGGTTCAGCCGGCGCACGGATCGGCGTATGATCCTGATGCACGCGATTCCATCGCAGGAGAGTTGTTGTGACGCGAGAAGAACTGCTGGCGCGGATCTCGGTCGATCCCAACATCTGCTTCGGCAAGCCTTGTATCCGGGGCCACCGGATCTGGGTGTCCTTGATCCTTGACCTCCTGGCGAGCGGCGCGAGCATACCGGAGATCCTCGAGAACTACGATATCGACGAGGTCGATGTGCGTGCCTGCATCGCCTACGGGGCGGAGATGTCTCGCGAGCGGTACGTGACGGTTCGAACGGTGGCCGGCCAATGCGACTGAAGCTCGACGAGAACTTCGAGAGGCGTGGTGCCGAAGTCCTTGCTGCCGCCGGTCACGACGTGGCGACCGTGCCGGCGGAGAACCTGTGCCGGGCCAGCGACCAGGAGGTGGTTCGTGTCTGCCGCGCCGAGGGCCGTTGTCTTGTGACCCTCGACCTCGACTTCGGTAACCCGCTCGTGTTCAAGCCTTCCGACTACCCGGGACTCGCGGTCGTGCGCCTTCGAGGCAAGGCCGAGCCCACAGACCTCGAGCGCGCGTTGCGCGTCCTCGCCGCGGGGCTCGAGGGCGGGGTCGATCGCCGGGAAGCTGTGGATCGTGGAGCCCACCCGACTCCGAGAGTACCAGCCAGAGAACTGAGCGGCCGTCATGGCCGTCACGGCTTCGGGGAGACAGCCTTCGCGCGCCGCTCGGAGACGGTCCGCCCCCCTTCGCCGACAGCGGGCACTCCGCTCACGGCTACGGGAGGCGTAGCCAGCCGTAGCCAGCGAGCGTAGCGAGCGATTGGCGAAGGCTGCCCTTCGACTCACTCGCGTTCGCTCCCTTCGACCTTGTTCAGGGAGTCCCGAGCAGGGTCGAGGGACTCAGGGCATTCTCCCTGGGCTGGCTTGCCATGAGCGAGCCTGGCGGCTCGCGTCCGGTGAGCCAGGAGAGTCGAATGGGGGAGAGGGGGGTAAGCCGGGCCTCACAACCCGCGCGATCCGCGCGAGTCTCGCATCGAACCCGCTGATGGGCCTCAGTACGGGACACCGAGATGCGCTGCGAGAAGCCGCCGCGCTGGGCAGCGCCAGCCGCCTGCGGGCCGTTGGTCGGTGGTGGACCAGTAACGATGACGACGATGCTAAGATGACCTGAGGTCAAGCAGCATGAGCCAACTTCACCGCATCACGGTCAGGCCGGAGCAGTGCGGCGGACGTCCGTGCATTCGAGGCATGCGGATTCGCGTCAAGGACGTCCTGGACCTGCTGGCTGCCGGGTCGAGTCACGAAGAGATCCTCGCCGACTTTCCGTACCTGGAGGCGGAGGATATCGTGGCAGCCCTCGAATTCGCTGCTGTTCAGTCAGACCACCCAGTCCTGCGGATTGCGTGATGCGGTTCCTTATCGACGCCCAGCTCCCGCCAGCGCTGGTGACCTGGCTGACGGAGCAAGGCCACGAGGCCGTGCACGTCTTCGATTGCGGGCTGACTGAGGCGGATGATCGTACGATCTGGGAGCACGCCCTCTCGTCAGGGGCCGTGATTCTCAGCAAGGACGAGGACTTCCGATTGCGACGGACGATGAGTCCTGAGGGCCCCTCGGTCGTGTGGATCCGCCTCGGCAACGCCAGCCGTCGGGAGACGCTGCGGTGGTTTGCCGACGTCTTCCCCGACGTGGTCGTGGCGCTGACGCGGGGCGACACGCTGGTCGAGATCACCTAGGCCTCGGGTTGCGGCAGCTCATCGAGAACGACTGATCGCACAGCGAATCGTGATGACCGTCCTTCCGCGCCACAGTGGCGGAAAGACCGAGCACGTACCGCGCCTTTGCCTGGCGTGCGACGTTCTCGAAACTCTGCGCGGACAGGTGATGGCACTCGTCGACAACGAGGTGTCCGTATTCGGCGACGCGGTCGTCGACAACACCCTTCCACACGAGGCTCTGGATGATGGCTACGTCCAGTCGCCCCGTCGTGCGATCGCGGCCGCCCCCGATTCGCCCAATCGACCGGTTCGAAACGCCGAGAAAGGTAGCCAGCCGTTCGATCCACTGATCCAGCAACTGCTGCCGGTGAACCAGCACAAGTGCACTCACGCCGCGTTGGGCGATCAGCCATGCCGCGACGACGGTCTTGCCGAACGCCGTGGAGGCCGCCAGTACGCCCGTCTCGTGCCTCAGCATGACCTCGGCAGCGCGCTGCTGATCGGCGCGGAGCGTGCCCTGGAATGCAACGTCGAGCGGTGCGCCGGCAAGACGAAGGTCACGGATGACGGGCCGAACCCTCAGGCTTTCCAACTCGTGTCGAACGTCATCCAGACATCCGCGGGGCATGCCAATGTGATGAGGATGATCCTCTGCACAGGCCACGACGCGGGGCTTGCCGAAGGTGGACAGCCGCATGGCCTGTGCCTTGTAGAACTCGGGGTTCTGGAAGGCGGCGATTCGAAGCAGCCGATTGCCACGAGTCTCGCATCGAACCCCCAGATGGCCCTCAGCGGCGTGACCTCATGTTGACGGTGTCCACGGTGCACCCCTGAACTGCTTGTCCAAAGTAACGCTTGGCGTTACTCTTCTCAACCAGATCCGGGAAAAGGCGGGTGGTTCGACGGCGGAAAGGCGCGGGAAGGAAGGGACGGACTGCTGTACGTGAGGGGGTTCGAATGCGGCAGGAACTGCGGTCCGCCTTCGCGTGAAGGCTGGCCTGCCTAGCCGTAGCTCACCGAAGGAGATGCTAGGCTGGAGGTGAGCGAAGGCTGGCGGAGAGGGGGGGATTCGAACCCCCGTGCCGGTTACCCGACAAGACGCTTTCGAGGCGCCCCCGTTACGACCACTTCGGTACCTCTCCGCATGATCTCTCCATTATATCGGAAACAGGCGGGGTCTCGCCCCCGGCCGGGGAGCCGTTCAGAAACCGTTCAGGCCGCCCGAAGCCCGCACCCGTGTGGAGCATGATGGCCATACGGTACCGTCGCGACGTGGCTCCAGAATCGCGGCGAGCTCGTCCTACCGTGCGCGACGGACGCGAAAGAACTCCTGGATGGCGGCTCGGCACTCCTCTTCGAGCACGCCGCCAATCACGGCCAGGCGGTGGTTGAGCGCAGGATTCTCGTGAGCCTGTGCCGTCGAGATGACCGCCCCCGCCTTCGGCTCGGTGGCGCCGAAGACGAGCGTCCCGACGCGGGCGTGCACCATCGCCCCCACGCACATCAGGCACGGCTCCACGGTGACGTAAAGCGTCGTCCCGACCAGCCGGTAGTTGCCGATGGCCCGCGCGGCGGCGCGCAGAGCCACGATCTCGGCATGAGCCGTGGGGTCGACCGCCGCTATGGGCTGGTTGAATCCCCGCCCGACAACGACCCCGTCGAGAACGACGACCGCCCCGACCGGGACCTCTCCGCCGTCGGCCGCGCGGCGGGCCTCGTCCAGGGCAGCGCGCATGAAAGCGTCGTGGGCGACCATGGGAGAATCCGGTATTGTACGGCAGCGAAGCCCGGAAGAGAGCCCCGGGTCTACGTCTGCTCGGTCCCCAGGGCTGAGAGGTCCTGGGGCTGCTCCGTTCCCAGGGCCGAAAAGTCCCGGGGCTACGATGGCACGGAGGTCGCCGTCATGATGGTCACGCGACGGGGGTTCGTGCGGTCCGTCGCCGCGGCGGGCGTCGGGTCCCTGACACGGCCGCTCGGACAACTGCGGCCGTCGGCGCGCGACGTGGCCGCGCCCCGGTGGCGGAACGCATCGTCGGTCGGCGCCGAACTGGCGAACGGCGGCCTGCCAGGTCTGCTGGACGCCACCGACGACACCGGCCTCCCGCCCGTGGATCTGTCGGTCCTCGGACGGACGCTGCGAGCCCGGTTCCCGGACCTCAAGCGCCACATCATCTTCGAGTACTACCCCTGGTACTCGACCAACCCCTGGGCGCACTGGAACGAAGAGGGCCGGAATCCTCCCGTCGACATCGCCGCCAACAACGTACCGCTCCTCGGGGCGTACGACTCACTGTCGACCGCGGTGCTCGAGCAGCATGCGCGCTGGATCGCCGAGGCGGGTGTCGGCGCGATCAACCTGAGCTGGTGGGGGCCGGGCTCCCCGACCGACCGCGCCGTCCACCAGGTCATGGACGTCATGCGGGCGCACGACGTCCACGTGGCGTTCCACCTGGAGCCGTACCGCGACGATCGCGGCCTGTCCTACTGGCAGGACATCTCGCTGCTCGTCCGGGAGTACGGCGAGCGGCGGCGTTGGGACTGTCTCCTTCTCCTGCGTGATGCGGCAGGGCGCCAAGGTCCGGTGTTCAAGTCGTTCCGGACGATCCTCCCGCCCACGTCAACGGACTGCCACGGTATCGTGCACGTCACGCGCGACTACACCAGTGACAGCGACTGGCGTCGAGAGTCCGATCGCGTGCGCACCCGGCTCGCCGAAGACTTCGACCGGTTGTGGCTGCTGGCCGACTCTCTGGACTTCTCGCGGGTTCGCGCGTCGGGATTCGACGGTATCGCCATCTACGACAACTACGTGCGGCCTTCCACCTGGCCCGGATTCGCGAGCGCCTGCAGCGCGCACGACCTGGTCTTCAGTTTCAACTGCAATCCGGGGTTCGACGGGATCGAGGCGCGCGACGTC
Organism: Acidobacteriota bacterium; assembly: GCA_040752275.1. Taxonomy (GTDB): domain Bacteria; phylum Acidobacteriota; class Vicinamibacteria; order Vicinamibacterales; family JAKQTR01; genus JBFMFH01. The sequence continues at coordinate 164,291 of JBFMFH010000062.1, read as the reverse complement.
GCACCGGATTCATGCTACGTGCTGCCCGAATTCGAGCCGCCGGCACAGGACCTGGACTGGCAGCGGGTCCGCGGCCGGGAGCTGGCCCGCCGGCTCGCGCGGCGGCGGATCTTCAGTTCGCTGCAGACGACCCTGCAGCTTCAGTTGGACGACCGACTCTCGAACGCCCGCCAAGGGACGTTCCTCGTCTATGTCAACTCCTTCAACGAGTGGCACGAGGGCACGCAGTTCGAGCCGATGAAGGACCATGCGGACCTGAGCCCAGATGAGCGCCGGCAGGGTTACCACAACCCCGTCGATGGCTCGTACCGGCTGGACACGCTTCGAGAGCACCTGGCATCCCTTCTGCATGGATAGAGAGCAGGCGGGCGGGCAACGTAGGGTCGACGGCCGCTGGCGGAGGGTCCGCCACTAGTGATACGATTTCCGCCGTTTGTCGGTCGACTCGGTCGTGAGACGGCCGGTGATGCACGCCCCCGCAATTGTCGCGTTTCGTGAGAGGCCGGGCGGGGAAGAGAGCCCGGCCGGGCCTGCCGGAACACGCCACGGCCGATGGTCGGCCGATTCTCGACGGGCAGGCACTGTCGAAGGAGGCAGCATGAAGAGACTCGGCTTGATTGCCGCGGCCTTGGCTGGACTCGCACTGCTGGCAGCCCCAGTCGTGATCGCCCAGCAGGCCCCCGACGTCACCATCCTGAAGGGTTCCCCGATGGGTGGCGTCAAGTTCTTGCACGCCGCACATGTGAAGACCATCGGCGACGCCAAGTGCGACACGTGTCACCACGCGTCGAAGCCCGAGAAGCCGATGAAGGCGAAGCAGGAGAAGTGCCAGGATTGCCACACCAAGACGGCGGCAGCCCCGATGAAGACCAAGGCTCAGGCGGCGTTCCACGACGCGCTGGCAACGAAGGGCCTGTGCATCGATTGCCACGTCAAGGAGGCGGCCGCAGGCAAGAAGGTGCCCGCAGCCAAGAAGTGCATGGACTGTCACAAGAAAGAGAACACGTAGGACGCGGATTCCCGGCGTGGCCCGCGACGGGGCGGTTCGTCCGAACGGATGGGCGCCCCGTTGTGGCGTACGGCGCCGATGGCGAAGACCTGGACCGCCCCGCAGCACGCGGGGCCAGGCCAACACCGCAACCGAGCGGGTCGGAGCCGCACCCGCACGTGCTCGGCAGTCTGAAGCCGAGCCTCGTGGGGAAGTGGCGCCTACAGGGCTGCGAGCCGGCCGGCGAACATCTGCGACAGGATTGCACCGGCGACGGTCATCGAGAATCCCCAGATCAGGAGCCGGCGGAAGAGCAGCGCTGAATCATCGCCGTTCGGCAGAGCGGCAACCGAGAGCGCGCCGATCGTCGAGAGGGGCGAGACGTCCACCAGCGACGACCCGACATTGATGCTCAGTGCCAGCGCCAGGGGATCTCCGCCGCCGACCCGCTCGATGATGCCGGGAACCGTGGGCAGGAACGACGGCAGCACGACGCCGGACGTGCTGCTGTAGGTCGAGATCACGCCGGTCAAGAACGCCATCACGCCGTTCACGGACCAGGGCGTCGCGAAGCGGGCAAGCAGGCCGCTGAAGAGCTCCATCCCGCCCGTCTTTTCCAGCACCGTCACAAGCAACGACACGCCGCAGACCATCAGGATGGCGCCCCACGGCATCTTGCGGACGGCGGATGTCTCGTCGGCCAGCCTTGCCAGCACCAGCACGATCGCGGCCCCAAAGGCCGCGAAGCCCAGATTCAATCCAAGCAGCACCACGGCGCCCACCCAGGTCGCGATGACGGCGAGCGTCCCCTGCTGCCGGCCCGTCAGCCGCGGTGTTTCGTCTCCGGCCTGCACGCGCGACTCGAGCCGCCGCCCGCCGAACAGCAGCCAGGCTGCGGCCGCCACGACCACATGAGCCAGGAAGTTCGCCGCCCACACCTTCCATTCGTGGCCGCCAAGGCCAACGTCAGCCATCTTGGTGTTGGCGATGATGCCAACGCTGCTCAACGGCGACAGGTTGCCGGCATTCGCGCCGTTCGCCACCATGAGGGCGGTCAGGAACGGCGGCACCCCGGCGCGGCGGCCGAGGGCCATGGCCACGGGTGCGACGAGTGCGACGCTCGCCACGGCGCCCGGCCCGATCGTCGAAACGGTCATTGCAATGAGGAAGAACAGGACGGGCACCAGCCGGGCGCTCCCGCGCGCCAGGCGCAGGATGCGCCTGGTGGTCGTATCGATCGTCCCGTTGACGTCGGAGAGCGCGAAGAGCAGCGTCACGCCGGCCAGGGTCAGGAACAGCTGCACCGGAAAGCCCGCAGCGATGTCGGATGCGGACAGGCCGGCCCCGTAGACGCCGACGAGCCACGCCAGCACAATCGCGACAAGGCCGACGTTGATCTGGGTCGTACAGCTGAGGATGATCGCGACGAGGAGCGCGACAAGGGAAGCCTGGGCGGGCGTCATCTCTTGCGGGAACGATAGCACAACAGGCCGGCACGGGCCGGCAGGCCGGCATCCCTGTCGTGCTATACTCAGGAGTTCCGGCGGCCACGCTCCGCCGGACCGCACCACGCCGCGCGCCCTTAGCTCAGCTGGATAGAGCGTCTGGCTACGAACCAGGAGGCCGCAGGTTCGAGTCCTGCAGGGCGCGCCATCCGCCTTCGCATCGCTCCGGCCCGCATTCTTCCTCGCGCCGCTTCGCCGCGATCTGGGCGCGGACAGATGCGCCGGAGTTCCCACCATCACCGCGAGAACGAAGGCGGGTCTCGGCCAGCCTCTTCATCATGGAGCACTCGGTGGGCAGGTAGTAGTAAGCTTACCGGCGACGACTTGCCATTTCGCCTGGAGAACGTCTCATGACCCGAACTCACTGGTTGATGCGCGCGGCCATCGCCGCACCCGTGCTGCTGCTAACCTCTCTGCTCGTGTTCACCAACACGATGGTGGCCGGACCGGCCCTCGGTGATGCCGAGCGGGCGGCACAGACTGCCGCGGCTCCGACGGGCGGCGTCGATCCGGCCCTGCTCAAGGGCCTCACGTATCGCCTCGTCGGCCCGTCGCGCGGAGGCCGCGTGACAACCGTGACTGGCGTGCCCACCCAGCCAACGACCTTCTACATGGGCGTCGCAAGCGGCGGCGTGTTCCGCACGACCGACAACGGCGCCACATGGACACCCATCACGGACGGGCAGATCCCGCTCGGCTCCATCGGCTCGATCGCCGTGGCCGACTCGAATCCCGACATCATTTACGTCGGCACCGGCTCGGACGGGGTTCGCAGCAACGTCTCGACGGGACGCGGCATCTACAAGAGCACCGACGGCGGCCAGACATGGGGGTTCGCGGGACTCCGCGACGGCGGCCAGTGCGGCGCCATCCGCATCCACCCCACCAACCCGGATATCGTCCTTGCCGCGATGACGGGCGACATCTTCAAGAAGAACGCCGAGCGCGGTGTCTTCAAGAGCGTCGACGGCGGGAAGACCTGGAAGAAGACGCTGTATCTTTCTGACCAGCTTGGCGCCATGGATGTCGAGTTCCGGCCCGGCAACCCGGCCGTCGTCTACGCATGGCTGTCGCGCCTGGAGCGGAAGCCCTGGACGATCATCAGCGGCAGCACGGAGGGCGGCTTCTACAAGAGCACGGACGGCGGCGAGACGTTCACGAAGATCTCGACGGGGCTGCCGAATCAGCTGATCGGCAAGGGCAACCTCGCTGTGACCGCCGCGAAGCCCGATCGCATCTATGCCCTCGTCGAGGCCAAGCCCGGCGGAGGCCTCTACCGGTCCGATGATGCCGGCGCGACCTGGACGCAGGTCAACGCCACGCCCGGGATCATCCAGCGGCCCTTCTACTACACAACGCTCGGGGCCGACCCGACCAACGCCGACGTGGTGTACTGCGGCGCCGAGGGCTTCTACAAGTCCGTCGATGGCGGCAAGACGCTGACCACCATGCGGACGCCGCACGGGGACAACCACGACATCTGGGTCAGTCCGAGAGACGGCACCATCATGGTGCAGGCCAACGACGGCGGCGCCAACGTCTCGACCGACGGCGGCCGGACCTGGTCGACCCAGATGAACCAGGTGACGGGCGAGTTCTACCAGGTGTGGGCCGACAATGCGTTCCCGTACAAGATCTACGGCGCGCAGCAGGACAACACCACCGTCATCCTGTCGAGCGTGGCGAATCCGTACAACACGGGCGACTGGCGGACCGGCCCGGGCTGCGAGACGGGCCCGATCATCCCGCACCCCACCGATCCCAACACCGTCTACGGCTCGTGCAAAGGCCAGTACGAGGTCATGGACCTGAGGACCAACCAGAACCGGAGCTACTGGATCGGCGGGCAATCGCTCTACGGCAATGCCGGGAACGAGCTCGTCCTCCGCTTCCAGCGGGTCTCACCCATGAACCTGTCGCCCTTCGACCCGGAGGTGCTCTACTACGGGTCGCAGCACGTCCACCGCACGCACGACAAGGGCGTGACGTGGGAGACGATCTCTCCGGATCTGACCGCGTTCCCGCCGTGCTGCCAGGGTCCGAGCGGCGAGCCGATCACGCGCGACGTGACCGGCGAGGAGTTCTACTCGACGCTCTACGCCATCGCCGAGTCGCCCCTCGAGAAGGGCGTCATCTGGACGGGCGCGAACGACGGGCCGTTCAGCATCACGCGCGACGGCGGCGTGAACTGGACCCGCATCACGCCGAAGGAACTGCCCGAAGGCGGCCGCGTGGCGTTCGTCGATCCGTCACCGCACCGGAGGGGCTCTGCGTACTACGCGGTCTACCGGTACCTGCTCGGCGACTACGCGCCGTACATCTACAAGACCGACGACTACGGCAAGACGTGGCGGCGGCTGACCGACGGCGCGAACGGCATCCCCGCTGACACGCCCACCCGCGTCGTCCGCGAGGATCCCAGCCGCGAGGGTCTGCTCTACGCCGGCACGGAATTCGGCTTGTACATCTCGTTCGACGATGGGGCCCACTGGCAGCCGTCTTTCCAGAACATGCCGCAGATCCCGATCAACGACATCAAGGTGCACCGGAAGGACCTGCTCGTCGCGACGCAGGGCCGCGCCTTCTGGATCATGGACAACCTGAGCGTGCTGCACCAGCTGACGCCTGGCAGCTCGAAGGGTGCCGTGAAGCTGTTCGCGCCGCGTGACGGCTACCGGACGCGCATCAGCCCCGCGACGCTCGGGCCGACCTTCGATTACTACCTGCCATCGGAGCCTGCGGGCCCCGTGCAGATCGACGTGCTCGACGCGACCGGTGCCGTCGTGAACAGCTACAGCAGCAACGCGCCAGTGGCCGGGGCCGGGCGCGGCGGCCGTGGCGGACGCGGAGGCGGCGCGGCGGCCGACCAGGATCCAGACGCCGCCATGATCGCCGCGCGGGCCCGGGGCGGGATGGCGCTCCAGTCGCGCGTGACGAAGAATTCCGGCATGAACCGGTTCGTCTGGAACGTGCAGAGCGGTGAGGGTGTAACCGTGCCGCCGGGGTCGTACCAGGTGAAGCTCACCGTGGACGGCGCGTCCCAGACTCAGTCGTTCAAGGTGCTCATCGATCCGAACGTGGCCGCGTCGGGTGTGACCGAGGCGGATCTGGTCGAGCAGTACACGCGCATCCTCGACCTGCGCGCGTTCAGCCAGCAGGTCGGGCAGCTCGTCAGCCGCGTCCGGGCGGCGCGTGAGGCGGCCAAGGCCGGTCCGGCGGACAAGCTCGCCGCCATCGAGCAGCTCTATTCGCAACTCGTCACGTGGCCGGAAGGCGTCCGCTACGCGCGCCCGGGGCTTCAGGCGCATACGTCGTATCTGGCGGGCTTGGGCACGCGGGTCGATCAGAAGGTCGGCCGCGACGCCTTCGAGCGCCTGGCCGTGCTCAAGACGGACTACGCGCGGCTGAAGGCCGAGGCGGACAAGCTGATCGGGCAGTAGGGCACCAACGACGGGCGTTTCCCGGGTTCGTCCCGGGGGACGCCTGTCCCTTCACCCAATCCCGACAGAGCCGTGGATGGTGTCGGCCGTGCCGAGGCGAGAGCGTGCCCCGCCGAACGTCGGGGACGCACTTCTGTTCCAGGCCTACCTGGCGGACATCGGACTCCTGGCGCGGGAACTGTCGGCCGTCCCGCCAGGACGTTGGGTCGTGCTGGACGAGATCCAGCGCCTGCCTGCTCTTCTCAACGAAGAGCACCGGTTCATCGAGGACCGTCGTCTGCAGTTCGTCCTGCTCGGATCGAGTGCCCGCAAGCTGAAACAGTCCGGCACGAACCTGCTTGCGGGGCGCGCGCTGCGCCGGATCATGCTGCCACTCGTACCGGAGGAGCTCGGCGCGGACTTCGAACTTGACAGGGTATTGCGGTGGGGCAGCCTGCCGGTCATCTGGCAGTCGGCGGATCCTCAGGACAGCCTGCAGGCGTACGTCCACATGTACCTGAAAGAGGAGATTCAGGCTGAAGCCCTCGTGAGGAACCTGCCGGGATTCGCCAGGTTCCTTCCTGTCGCGGCGCTCTTCCACGGGCAGGTGCTCAATGTCGCGAGCCTCGCCCGCGATGCCGGCGTCGCGCGGTCGACGGTCGCCGGCTACCTGGACATCCTCGCGGACACGCATCTGGCCTGGCTGGTTCCCGGGTTCGAGGCGAAGCTCCGTGTCAAGGAGCGCCAGCACCCCAAGCTCTACTGGGTTGACCCGGGCGTCGTCCGAGCCGTACGGCGCGACCGCCATGCCCCAACGCCGGCCGAGCGCGGTTCCCTCTTCGAGGGCTGGGTCGCGACGTTGCTGCGCACGTACGGGGACCCCGACTTCGGCCTTGGGGCGCGGACACTAATATCTGGCAATAATGGCCATGTGCATCGAGCGAGTATCTCGGAGGCCAAGAACGGTCTGAGCGCCCTCATCGACCGCGTGCGCCAGGGCGAGTCGATCATCATCGAGGACCGGGGCGTGCCCGTGGCGCGCCTGGAGTCGGTCGTGGCACCCGGGAAGGGCGCCTCCATCGGCCGGGCCGCGCGACTGCTGCGACAGGGCATCCTGCGACCCGCGTCCGCCCCGACGCCGAAGCGCGTGCTGGCTGAGGGGGGGCCTGTGCCGAAGGGGGGCGCCCGACTGAGCGATACGGTCATCGCCGAGCGCCGCCCGCCGACGCTGACCTTCGTCACGCTCGATGAACGACTTGCCGGCGCCGCACAGAAAGAGGGGTTCGTGGTTGACAGCTCTCCCGCCGCGTCGTGACCGGCGGTAGCTCAGGGGCACGGTGATGTGCCGGCGTCGATGTTGGTGACGATGTACTCCTCGATGGGCCCGCGCTGTGAGGCCTTCGAGTTGATGGCGCGCCGCGCGTTCACTCGGTAGGCACGGAGCCCGGCCGCCCTCGCGGCATCGTTCTCATCGTAGAGACCCCGCACCTCAGGGGCCACGGAATTGCTCAGCAGCACGTGGCAGCCGCGGCGCGCAAGCTCAATCACGACCGCCTGCAGGCGGATCTGGTCTTCGCTCGAGAACTGACCGGCGGTATACGACGTGAAGCGCGAGGTGGTGCTCAGCGGCGCGTAGGGCGGATCCAGGTACACGAAGTCTCCCGGCCTGGCGCGCGCAGGGACCTGCTCGAACCAGCCTCGCCGGATCTGCGTCCTTCGCTCCGCGAGCGCGTGCGCCACCGCCCTCAGTTTCTCCGCGTCACAGATGGTCGGGTTCGCATACCGCCCGGCAGGGACGTTGAAGAGTCCGTCGGCGTTCAGTCGGAACAGACCGTTGAAGCCGGTCCGGTTGAGGTAGATCAGCATCGCCGCCAGACGCGGGGTGTACGCGGCTGGATCGATCCCGCCATTCTTGCGTAGCGCCGCTCGGGTCGGGTTGAACCGGCGATCGCGCACGTTGTAGTAGTGCTCGCTCGGGCCGAGCCGCCGTTCGGCCGCCAGCGTCGTCAGGTGGCGGATCACGGCTGCAGGGTGATCGCGCACGGTGAGATAGCAGCCCACCAGATCCGCGTTGTCATCCATCAGGACGACCCGCCGGCCGCGCAGCCGATCCATCGCGTACAGATCGAAGTAGACGGCGCCGCTCCCCACGAAGGGCTCGACGTACCCGCGGAACTCCCGCGGGTAGTAGCGGCGAAGCTCGGGCAGCAGTTGCCGTTTCCCGCCGGCCCACTTCAGGAAGGGAGACGGACGGGCCTGCGTGGCGGCCGACGATCGCCTGGTGTCCGTCCCGCCCATGGACTACAGGTCGTCCGAGGACGAGGAGGTCCCGCCATCGCCGGCCCCGTCTCCGCCGCCGGCCATCTCCTCCTCCATCGCCTGCTCGATGTCCTCGCCGAAGTCCTCCCCCATCTCCCGGCCCATCTTCTTCATGAACCTGGCGACGCTGCGGGGATCGCTCTCGTCGAGGCCCGCGAGCGCCGACGGGTCGGCCATCGACTCAAGGCGAGCATCCTCGGACTTGGGCGAGGCGAAACGGGACCACAAGCGCTCGAGATCCGCGCTGCCGCAATGCCGGCAGCGGACCTCCGCCTCACGCGCGCGATTGAGCACGAGCGCCGACGTCTTCCGCCGGCATGAGCGGCAGGCATACTCGTAAATGGGCATGGGGTGCATTCCCTCCGGGATTCGGGATTCGGGATTCGGGACTCGGGTTTCGACAGCCCCACTCCCCAGTCCCTTCTAATCCCTACTTGATCCCCCGCACCAGCCCATGGCCGATCGGGAACATCCCGGGCAGCGCGATGGGCAGCCTTCCACCGATGGGAATCTCTCCGGCGATCGCGCGGACGGCGGCCCGCTCGGTGGCATCCGAGAATTCGTAGGTCAGCAACATCGCCGGGAGCTTCGGCACGAAGGTCGCCACGTACGGGTTGCCGAACAGGACCGCTACGAACGGTTTCTGCTGCCCGGCGACGCTCTCGAGCAGCGACACCTGCGCCGGACTCAAATCCATCCGGCCGCTGTACGACGCGATGCGCACCCACACGCCGGCCACAATCACGTCCGCCTTCCGCGCCAGCGCGCGGACCAAGTCGTACTCGGACGCCGTCGTACGATCGGTGATCTCGATGGCCGTGGTGTTCGGCCAGCGCTTCTTGAGCTCCGGGATGAAGGTCCGGCTCGGCACACCTTCCCGCCACCCGCCGGCATAGTCGATGACCGACAGGTAGAGGATGCCGGCGTCCGTCGATGCGGCGAGCGGCACCTGGTTCCGCTCGTCCTTGATGAGCGTCACCGCCTTCTCGTTGATCTCCCGGGCCACCTCCGCGTGCGCGCGTCCGCCGAATGTCCCGGGAATCGCCGCCAGGTCCGTGAGCCTCCGGACGTGCAGCCCGATCCTGGCCTTCGCCTGGAGGATCCGTTCGACCGACGCGGTGATCTGTGCCTCGGGAATGTCTCCTGCGTCCACCGCCGCCCTGATGCCCTTGAACGCCGCGTCGTTGTCCGGCGAGTGGAGCACGAAGTCGGCCCCGGCCTTCACGGCCATTGCCGCCGCCTTCTCTGGTGCAAACGCCTTCGAGATGGCGTTCATCGACATCGAGTCGGTGAAGACCAGTCCCTTGAACTGCAGGTCTCCGCGCAGGAGCCCTGTCAGGATCGGCCGGCTCAACGTCGCGGGAACACCCGGCGATGAATCGAGCGCAGGCAATGCGATATGCGAGGACATCACGGCGCCGATGCCTTCTTCGATGGCTGCCTTGAACGGGGGCAGCTCGACGTGGTCGAGCCGCGATCGCGGGTGCCCGATGACCGCCAAGCCAAGATGCGTATCCACGGCCGTGTCGCCGTGGCCCGGGAAGTGCTTGGCCGTCGCCAGCACGCCCTGGCTCTGGATGCCGCGCACGTACGCCCGCGCCATCTCGGAGACGAGGGCGGGCTCTTCACCGAACGACCGAATGTTGATGATCGGATTCCGCGGGTTGTTGTTCACGTCGACGACTGGGTAGAAGTCCACGGAGATTCCGATGGCCTTCGCTTCCCTCGCCGACACTTCGCCTGCCCGGAACGCGAGCTGCGGATCACGCGTGGCCCCGATGGCCATCGCCCTCGGCAGGCGGGTCGCTCCGTTGAGGATGTAGCCGGCACCGCCTTCGAAGTCTGCCGTCGTGATGAGCGGCAACGCCGAAGCCGACTGCAGAGCATTGAGCAGAACGGCCGCCGCGTACGGATCGCCCTTGCGCGAGGCGTTGCCGGACCCCCACACCGGGTTCAGCATGACCTGCGGAAACGCTTCTCCGCTGCCGAAGACGTGGAACCCGCCGACCCTCAGGTCGCGCACGAGGTGCATCAGCCGCTCGTACTCATCCGTGTCGGTGCTCAGGTACGCCGCGTTGAGCGACGGGACCAGCAGTTGACCGATCTTCTCGTCAAGCGTCATCCGCTTCAGCGTCCGCTCGACCCACCGGGCGGCGTCATGCTCCCGCTTCTCGGCGGCCTGCCGGGCCAGCTTCTCCTCGCGCGTCTCCCGCGGCCTCTGCGTGCTTGCCTGCGCCGTCAGCGCGGCCAGCGCAACCACCAGCGCGATCACCATCGGACGGACACGGTTCATGGGCTCCTCTGGGGAACATCGTACATCGGGATTCGGGATTCGGGGTTCGGGATTCGGGGTTCGGGGCGGCGTGTGACGCAGCCCCTGGGCCCGGGCACCGAACGTGGGTCTGACCCCAAGGCGGGGCGAGCGTCGCGAGCCTGTCCGTTCGGCCCGAATCCCGACTCCCGACTCCCGAATCCCGATCTATGATCGCCCCATGGGCCACATCGAGCACAAGGCGCTTTCGCCCGCCGTCGCGAACTGCTACATCCTGACCATCTCCGATACGCGGACGGAGACCACCGACTCGAGCGGCCGCGCCATCTTCGACCTGCTGTTCGCCGGGGGACACCAGGTGACCGGCCGCAAGATCGTGCGCGACGAGCCGGACGAGGTTCGCAGGGCCATCGGCGAACAGCTCGGGAAGACGGGCGTGCAGGTCATTCTCACCACCGGCGGCACAGGCATCACATCCCGCGACACTACATACGAGGCCATCGTCGGCCTCCTCGACAAGAAGCTCGACGGTTTCGGGGAGCTGTTCCGCATGCTCAGCTTCCAGGAGATCGGCTCCGCGGCCATGCTGAGCCGCGCCGTGGGCGGTCTCGCGAGAGGCAAGGTCGTTCTCTCGATGCCGGGGTCGGAAGACGCAGTACGCCTGGCCATGACAAAGCTCATTCTTCCCGAACTCGGCCATCTCGTGCGTGAGGCCGGGCGGTAAACGGGGACCAGGAATCGGGGATCGGGGATTGGTTGAGTCGAGATTGCCAATGACCAACACGGGCATGCGCCCCATCCGGGGGACGATTCCCCTCGACGAAGCCCGGGCGTTCATCGACCAGGGCATCACTCCCTTGACGCGGACCGAGCGCGTACGGGTCGACCTGGCCGATGGGCGCGTCGTGGCCGCGTCCGTGATTGCCGGGGCCGACGTTCCCCCGTTTGCCCGCGCGGCCATGGATGGCTACGCCGTCCGCGCGGAGAATACGTTCGGGGCGGGCACGCACGATCCGCGCGAGCTTCGCCTGGTGGAGACGGTCTTCACCGGGCAGGTGCCCACGAGGCCCGTTTCCTCCGGAGACTGCATCGAGATTGCCACCGGCGCGCCGATCCCGGAAGGCGCGGATGCCGTGGTGATGGTCGAGGAGACCGAGCAGGACCCGTCGGGCATCGTGCGCATCTTCAGCCCGGTCTACCCAGGCCAGAACGTGACGAAACAGGGTGCGGACATCAGGCGCGGCCAGACGCTCCTGGAATTGGGGAACGTGCTCAACCCGAGCCGCATCGGCGCACTGGCGGCCCTGGGCTTCACCGACGTCGAAGTCTTCGCCCGGCCGCGCGTGGCCATCCTGTCGACCGGGAACGAGGTGGTCGAGCCCGGACAGCCGCTCAAGCCCGGCCACATCTACGACATCAACAAGCACACCCTGAGCGCGATCATTCGGGAACACGGCGGCGAACCGGTGCCGCAGCCGACCGCACCCGACACCATCGAGGATCTCGAGCGCGCCCTCGAGAGCTGCCTGGCGAGCGATCTCATCGTGTTCTCAGGCGGCAGTTCGGTCGGCGAGCGCGACCTCATTCTCGACGTCGTCGAACGGATGGGACGCGTGTTCTTCCACGGCATTGCGGTCAAGCCCGGCAAGCCGACGCTGTTCGGCGCTATCAGGGGCACGCCCGTGTTCGGTATGCCGGGCTACCCGACCTCCTGTCTGTCGAACGCGTACATGCTGCTCGTTCCCCCGCTGCGGCGCCTCGCGCACCTGCCGCCCGCAAGCCCCAGGATCGTCAGGCTGCCACTCGGCCAGCGGGTGGTCTCGACCACCGGGCGGCACCAGTTCTACACGGTGCGGATCGCGGACGGAGTGGCCATGCCGGCCTTCAAGGCCTCCGGCGACATCACGAGCATGTCGCAGGCCGATGGTTACATCGAGATCGAGGCCCAGACCGACGTCGTCGAGAAGGGCGAGTTCGTCGACGTCAAGTTGTTCTGACGGTGATGTCTAGAGGCGAGAGCACCGCGCTCGAGGTCGGCGATCGGGCGCCAGACTTCACCTTGCCGAATCAGAAGGGACAGCGGCGGTCGCTCGCCGAGGCCCTGGCACGGGGCCCGGTGCTGCTCGGCTTCCACCGGGGTACGTGGTGACCGAACTGCAGACGCCGGTTCGGTGAACTGGCTCGACACGCCCGCGAATACGCGGTCCACGGCGCCTCGGTCGTGGCCGTCGTCGCTCAACGTTCGGAGAAGGTGCGTCGCTACGTCGAGGACACGGGACTCCCCTTCGATATCCTGGTGGACGATCGGCGCGAGGTGGTGAAGGCCTACGGCGTCTGGCACCGCGCCGGCATCGACGCATGGAACATCGCCAGGCCGTCGCTGTTCCTGATCGACCAGGGCCGGACCATCCGCTACGTCTTCGTCGCGGATTGGCAGACGGAGTTCCCGGAGCGGGGAGTCATTCTGCAGGAACTGAAGGGAATCGGAGGACAGAAGACTGAAGACAGAACACAGGAGACAGAAGGGGGTGAGTCGGCCTGATCGGCCGACCCTCGTTCTTCCGCTCCTGCTCGCTGCGCGCGCGACACGTCGACGCCGCGCGGTGGTCACAGCGCTGCAGGCCGCAGGCCTACCGGGAGTAGCGCTTCGCCACTTCCGTCCAGTTCACCACACCCCACCACGCATCCACGTAGTCGGCGCGGCGGTTCTGGTACTTGAGATAGTAGGCGTGTTCCCAGACGTCGATCCCCATGACGATCTGCTTGCCTTCCATCAGGGGGCTGTCCTGGTTGGGCGTGCTCTCGATGACCAACTTGCCGCCACCCGCATTGATCAGCCAGGCCCAGCCGCTGCCGAACCGTCCCATGGCGGCCTTCTTGAACTCGCCTTTGAAGGCGTCGAATCCGCCGAACGTGCTCTTGATGGCGTCCGCCAGCGGGCCCGCCGGCTCGCCGCCGGCCTTCGGGGCCATGATGGTCCAGAACATGGTGTGGTTGGCGTGACCTCCCCCGTTGTTCCGCACGGCCGTCCGGACGGCGTCCGGCACGCTGTTGATGTTGCGCAGCAGGTGCTCGACGCCGTGCGCCTGGAGGTCCGCGTGCGACTCCAGCGCCGCATTCAGGTTGGTGACGTAGGCGGCGTGGTGCTTCCCATGGTGAATCTGCATCGTCATCGTGTCGATGAACGGCTCGAGTGCGTCGTGAGCGTACGGCAGGGCCGGCAATTCGTGGGCCATCTTGCGTCCTCCTTACACGGGTTTTTGCATGGTTCGGGAACCTCCAATCTTATCAGCCGCGGCCCCGGCACACCAGCCGGCGAGCGGGTCATTCAGATCTTCGGAAGGATCCCCTTCTGGTAAGACGCGGATTCGGGCCTCGAGGTGACAGGTTCGCATCCCCCCACACCTGCAGCCGGGTCTGATGCTATACTCCCATCTGCAACAACGCCCCGCCTGCCCGTCACCGTGATCGGCGCCGGCGGGGCACGGCCGCTCGCGCAGGGAAGTTGGGTGAGATGCCCACACGGTCCCGCCACTGTAAGCGAGGAGCGCCCGTATCGCTGGTGCCTGGCCAACGGCACCCGTCACTGCGCCGCGCGCGTGGGAAGACGAGATAGGGGCGCGAGGATCCGCGAGTCAGGAGACCTGGCGACTGGCTGATGTATCAACTCCTCCGCTGCCGCCCGCTCACACACGGGCTGCGGCGGGCTTGCCGGTGCGTGGCAACACCGGCGGGAGAATGCCAGTGTCTTCCAACCTCTCAACAACCAAGAGGGTCGGCCGTTCGCGCCGGCGCCCCCCATTCTGTCTTCTGCCTTCTGTCTTCTGTCTTCTGTCTCCCACCTTCTGTCTTCTGTCTCCTGTCCTGCTTCTGCTGATTGCCGCGAGCACGGCTGCCGCGGACAGCGCTGGGGCCGCCACGCTTCGTGGTCAGGTCGTGGATGTCTCCGGCCAGGCGGTGGCGCGGGCCGTCGTCGTGGCGCGGAGCGCCGCCGGCCATACGAACGAGACGCTCACGGACGGCGGCGGCCGCTTCGAGTGGACAACCCTCGAAGCAGGAACCTACGAGGTGCAGGCCTTCTTCGAGGGGTTCCGCGGCGACATCACGCCAATCACGGTCACTGCCGGCGCTGTGCGCGAGGCGACGCTCGTGCTTCGTCCGGCTGCCATCACCGAGACGCTCGTCGTCTCGGCCTCCTATGTCGAGACGCCTCTCTCGCGCGCCCCTGGCAGCATCACGATCATGACCGGCGGTGACCTGCAGGCCCGGCAGTTCGTCACGGCCGCGGCCGCGCTGGCCATGGCGCCGGGTGCGATTGTCACCCCGTCGGGCGGGCCCGGCGGCGTGACGTCGCTCTTCTCCCGGGGAGGCGAGTCGGACTTCACGCTCGTCATGGTGGACGGGATCAAGCTGAACGGCTTCGGCGGCGGATTCGACTTCGGCCACCTCACGACCGCCGGGCTCGACCGGTTGGAGCAGGCGCGAGGCCCGCAGAGCGCGCTGGCTGGAGCGGATGCCATCGGCGGTGTGATTCACCTGCGCACGGCTCTGGGCGGCCGGCCGTCGGTGACGGCGTCGTTCGAGACCGGCGGGTACGGCACGAACCGATCGGTCGTCGGGACCACCGGGTCTGCCGGGACCGTCTCCTGGGGTGCGCACCTCGACCGGTGGACGAGTGCGGGGTGGACCGACGAGGCTCCGGGTTCGAACGCCGTGGTGGCGAACGACGACTACGCCGCCACCAATCTGGCCATCGCCGCCACCTGGCAGGCAGGGGCCCGCACGGCGCTGCGCGCCGACGTCCGGACCGGGACGAACGAACGGGGTTATCCGGGCCCGTTCGGCACGAACCCGATCGGCGCGTATCCCGGGATCGACCTCGTGTCCCGCGGCACGAACCATCTTGCGGTGGGTTCACTCAGTCTGACCCACGAGTGGAACGCCGAGACGGCGTTTCGCGTGCAGGGCACCTGGGGCGACCAGCGCGCCGACTTCGTCAGTCCCTGGGGCTCGTCGCTGGGGCGCACCCAGCGCCTGACGGGTCTGGTGCAGTTCGATCGCGCCCTGTCCCCGTCGCTGGCCGTCTCGGCCGGCATCGACACCCACGCAGAGCAGGCCGACAGCACGTATGTCGTTGGCCTCGATGGGCAGCGCACACCGATCAGACGTCGCAGTCTTGGCTATTTCGGCGAACTTCGCTTCCGCCGCCAGGACCGCCTCTTCGTCACGGGCGGTCTGCGCATCGAGAACATCCGCCGGTCGGCACTGGATGCCGACCCGTCTGGCTTCCCCCCACGGCCGGCACTCGCCGCCGAGCACGTGCTTTCGCCGAATCCTCGACTCGCCTTCACGCACTATCTCCGGACTTCGAACGACTCGGGCGGGAACTGGAGCCGAATCCACGCCGCCGCAGGCACTGGCATCCGCGTGCCTGATCCCTTCGAGATCGCTTTCACCGACAATGCGGCACTGAAGCCTGAACGAAGCCGGAGCGTGGATGCCGGTATCGAGCAGGCGCTCGGCGGCGGGCTCGTCGTGGTGGGCGCCACGACGTTTTTCAACCGATACGACGACCTGATTGTCGCCATCGGCGGTGACCTCGGCGGCTTCAGCCGCTACCGCACGGACAACATTTCGAACGCCCGCTCCCGCGGTCTCGAATTGACGACATCGCTCCGGCTGCGGCGGGCCTTCGACGTGCGGGTCTCTTACACTTGGCTCGACACCGAGGTGCTCGCCGTCGACGATTCCGACGGCGTCGCCCCTCCGCCCTTCCGGGTCGGCGATCCGCTTATCCGCAGGCCACGCCACCAGGCGTCCGTGGATCTGCTCTGGACGCACGGGCCGCTCACGGCATTCTTCCGAGCCGGTGGCCGCGGGTCGGTCCTCGACGTCGAGCCGAACTGGGGTGCGTTCGGCGGTCTCTTCACGGCTCCGGGCTTCGTCGTCGCCGACGCGGGCTGCGCCTGGAGACTCGGCCGCTCGCTCGAACTGCTCGTACGCAGTGAGAATCTGTTCGATCGCGAGTACGAAGCCGCCTTCGGGTACCCGGCGCCGCGACGGGCGTTCATGGTGGGTGTCCGAGTTGCTGCAGGCCGATAGCGTCACCTACGTTCACGGCCTCGGCCGCCGCCGCGGGAGGCCACTCCCTGAGGGCCTTCCCGGTGGCGGCCTGCCTGGCGTGCACGGCGTCTCGCTGCGGGCGGATCGCGGCGGCATCGTCGGCATCCTCGGGCCGAACGGATCCGGGAAGACCACGCTCCTGCGGCTGCTCGGCGGGCTGCTCCGCCCGGCCTCCGGGCAGGTCCTCATCGAGGGCAGGCGCGTGGGTGCGCTGCCGCGACGGGAGCTGGCCGCACGCCTCGCGTTCGTCCCGCAGGAGACCCACCTGGCGTTCGACTACTCGGTGCTCGAAGTGGCGCTCATGGGACGCTATCCGCACCTCGGCCCGTTCGAACTCGAGGGTCCCCGGGATCTTGCCATCGCCCGCGAGGCGCTCGACGCCACCGGTACCGCTCACCTGTCATCGCGCGTGTTCGCGACGCTCTCGGGGGGCGAGAAGCAGCGGGTCGTCATTGCGAGTGCCCTCGCCCAGCGGGCCGGGATCCTGCTCCTCGACGAGCCCACGGCTTCGCTCGACCTCGGCTATCAGCTTGACATCGCGAACCTGCTCGCGCGGCTCAACCGCGAACGCGGTCTGACGATGGTGGTGGCCACGCACGACCTGAACTTCGCGGCCGGGCTGTGCCGGTCGCTCGTGCTGATCCGAGAGGGGCGGGTTCTGGCCGACGGGCCAGTTGCCGAGACGCTCAGCGCCGGGTCGATCCGGGCGCTCTACGGCGTCGAGGCGGAGGTGCGCGCACACGAGCGGCTCGGGCACGTCACCGTCGTGCCGCTTGCGCGAAGCGCCGCGCCGGCACCCTCCGCCCGGCCACTCCCATGACAGCCCTGGCCGTCGCCCGGTTGCCCGAGACGAGCATCCGCTGGCGCCTGGTCCTGTGGCTGTCAGTCTTCGGGGCATTCGCACTCGCCGCATGCCTCGGCGCGCCGCTCGTCGGCACAACGCGCATCGATCTCGTCCAGGCCTTCAGCCGGGCGGTTCCATTCGCCGACAACGTCGACGCGCAGATCTTCTTCATCGCCCGCCTGCCCCGCGCCCTGGCGGCGGCGCTCGTGGGTGCCGCGCTGGCGTCGGCCGGCGTCGTGTTGCAGGCGCTCCTGCGTAATCCCCTGGCCACGCCCTTCACGCTCGGGGTGTCCGCCGGAGCGGCGCTGGGATCCATGCTGGCCATCTCGCTGGGTCTGCACGTGTCGGTCTGGGGCGTCTCGGCCGTGACTGCCGCCAGCTTTGCGGGGTCGCTGTTCGCCGTCGGCATCGTCTACGCACTCGCCAGGACGCACCAGCGGCGCTTCTCGACGAACGTCCTCCTGCTGGCCGGGGTCACCCTGAACTCGTTCTTCTCGGCCGTCATCCTGTTCGTGCAGTACATCGCGAACCCGGCAGAGGCGCTGCGGACGGTGCGCTGGTTGATGGGGAATCTGGACGTGGCGGGCTACCTGCCGATTGTCGCCTCGCTGCCGCTGTTCGCGGCGGCGTTCCTGGCGTTCGCCTGGCAGCCACGCGCGCTCAACCTCCTCAGTCTCGACGAAGACGCCGCCGCCGCGCGCGGCATCAATGTCGTCCGCTCGCAGCAACTGGCCTTCTTCAGTGCCTCGCTGGCCACCGGGGCAGCCGTGTCGCTCGGCGGCCCGATCGGGTTCGTCGGCATCGTTGTGCCTCATCTGGTCAGGCTGCTCGTCGGCGCCGACCATCGGGTCGTGCTGCCTTCGGCGGCCCTCTTTGGCGCCGCATTCCTCGTGGTCTGCGATCTGGTGGCACGGGTGCTGCTCGCACCGCTCGAGTTGCCGGTCGGGATCATCACGGCGGTGATTGGAGGACCGTTCTTCCTGTGGCTGCTCATCAGGCAGAAGTGCTAGCCGGGATTCGGGATCCGGGATTCGGGATTCGGGCGGCCGTTCGGAAACGGGCCTCTCTGGCAGGGTGTCGCCTTCTCGTTGGAACGAGTCTTCTGGCCGCAACGGCTCTTGTGGTCACGGCCCAGCAGGTGCCGCAGCGCATCATCTCGATCGTGCCATCGGTGACAGAGATGCTGTTCGCCATGGGCGCGGGGTCGCGCGTTGTCGCCGTGAGCAGCTACGACCACTTCCCGCCCGAGGTGGAGCGGCTGGCACGCATCGGGGCTCTGCTGGATCCGGACGTCGAGCGAATCCTGGCGCTGCGTCCGGATCTGGTCGTGACCTACGGCAGCCAGGCCGATCTCACCACTCAGCTCCAGCGCGCCGGCATTGCCACCTATGCCTATCGCCACGGCACCCTTGCCGACATCGGCGCGACCATGCGCGAGCTTGGCGCACGAATCGGGCTCGATTCTGCCGGCAGCCTTGCGGCGGACCGGCTCGACCGCCAGCTCGAGGCCGTCCGGGAGCGGGTCAGGGGCCTGCGCCGGCCCCGCGCGATGCTCGTGATTGGCCGGGAGCCCGGTTCGCTTCGCGCCGTTCAGGTGAGCGGAGGCTATGGCTTCCTCCACGATCTCATCGAATGCGCCGGCGGCGCGAACGTGTTCGCCGACGTGAAGCGCGAGTCGTTGGATGTGACCACCGAGACCATTCTGGCTCGTGCGCCGGAGGTCATCATCGAACTGCACTACTCGAATCGACCGGCCGAGGCTGTCGTCGCCGCCGAGGGTGAGCCCTGGCACTCCCTCAGCGCCGTTCCCGCAATCAGGGATGGACGCGTCGTGCTGTTGTACGGAGGGGAACTCGTGGTGCCAGGGCCGCGGGTGGCGCGCACGGCCTCGCTTTTCGCGAACGCGCTCCACCCTGAAGCCCGTCACCCGCTGCCCGAGAGTCCAACCGGGGACGGTACGTCGGGGAAACCGTCTCGCGCGACCAGTCGAGGCACCCCCCTGTCGCCTGAGAAGTGCTATTTCTTCGGCTCCGCAACCAGGTAGGGGTACTTCTTCTTCAGCTCGTCGTCGCGCTTCCTGCGCTCTTCCTCGGCCTTCCGGCGTTTCTGCCGCTCCATCTCCATCTTGATCAGCTGCTGGATGCCCATGATGGCCAACGTGCCGATCGGAACGGCCGGCGACTTGAAGGCTTGCGGGGTGACGATGTTGAGGATGTCCGCGTGGGTTGGCGCGCCCCAGGGCACCGGTCCCGTCGTGAGTTCGCCGGGCTGGAAGATGGGGATCGGCGGCGCCAGGGCGGTGACCTCGACGTAGAAGTCGAGCTTCAGTCCGGACGGATCCTTGGTTGGCGGGCGCTCGTCGAGTCCTCGCTTAATGCGTTCGAGCGAGAGGCCGAGGGATTCGACGGATGGAGGCGGGGCGGACTGCGCCCTGGCGACGGCCGGCTGGAGGCCGACGTTCGCTGCGATCAGAAGAACCAGTGCGCGCCGCATCCGTCGTGTCCACTCTGAGCGACGCGGCCTGCCGGCACCGCGTCACAGCGGAGTCGAAGGGTTAGACGTTCATCCGTCCCGCCGGGTCTGACCTGTCGCCGGGCCGGTGCGCGGGTCCGCCTGCTATCGGTCCTTGAACTCTTCGTACCACGCCATCTGGATGGCCTCGAGCTTCGGCTCATTCGACGCATGAGGATCGTCGTCGAAGCCGTCGAGTTCGAGAACCCTGTGGCGCAGGTCCGTGAAGCGCAGGGTCAGCGGATCCACTTCCGGGAACTTCTCGCGCAGCGCGATGCCGATGTCCTCCGAGTCGGTCCACTTCACGACCGCACCTCCGGGTCCATGTCCTTGCGGCCGCGATCGGATCTGCCCAGATGGATCGCGCCACCCTCCTGGACGTAATTCCGGGTGTACATGGGAATCTCGCACACGACGTCTCCGCGGACGATCGCCTGGCAGCCGAGGCGCGAATGCGGCGTGACATCCCACGCCGTTTCCAGGCGGTCGGCCTCGTCATCCTCCATGGAGCTCAGATTCGCCTCGCCTTGGCGGATGATCACGTGGCAGGTCGTGCAGGCGCAGCTCCCCCCGCAGGCATGCTCGAGAGGAATGTCGTGGTTCTTGGCGATGTCCAGCAGGGACCCCGGCAGACCGTGATGGCTGTGTGGCATCGCCGCCGGATCCAGGTCCAGGGTGCGGGCTTCGCCGTCAATGATGAACGTGATCGTCATGGCTATCGCCCCTTGGCGTGGACCTCGTCGGCGTCGCGGCCCGCGAGGGCACGCTGAACGGTCCAGTTCATGACCACCTCGGCCAGGTGCTGGGTCGCCTGATTGAGCGCCGAGGCGCGACCCTGGATGAGTTCACGGTCGGCCGAACCCATCACCGCCCGCAGCTCGGCGAGGGCCGCCTGGATGACCGGGACCTCCCCGGGCGCGAGCATCGTGCTTGCGATCTCCGTGAAGTCAGGCCGCCGGAGCGTCTTGTCGGTGGCGGCGATCAGGGTCTCGGCTTCGTTGCGGACCTCGATGAGCATGCGCGCGTCGATGTCTTCCTGCGCGTGCTCGAAGGACTCGAGCAGCATGCGCTCGACTTCATCGTCGGTCAGGCCGTAGGACGGCTTCACGTCGATCGCCTGCTCGATGTCGGTGCGCAGCTCGCGGGCGGACACGCTCAGGATGCCGTTAGCGTCGATCTGGAACCTGACCTGGATGCGCGGCAGCCCGGCTGGCATCGGGGGAATGCCGCTCAGCTTGAACCGGCCGAGGGAGCGGTTGTCCGACACCAGTTCCCGCTCGCCCTGCACGATGTGGATGTCGACGGCGGTCTGGTTGTCGACGAACGTCGTGAACATCTCGCTGCCGCTCGCCGGAATCGTCGAGTTGCGCAGGATGATCTTGGACGTGATGCCGCCCATCGTCTCGATGCCCAGCGAGAGGGGCGTGACGTCGAGCAGGAGCATCTCGCGGCGGCCGGTGACCAGGATGTCGGCCTGCACGGCCGCTCCGAGGGCCACGACCTCGTCCGGATTCAGGTCGGTCTGAGGCTCGCGGCCAAACAGTGCGGCGACCTCTCGCCGGACCATCGGGATCCGCGTCGAGCCGCCCACGAGGACCACCTCGTCGATCTGGTCCGGGCCCAGGCCGGCATCCTCCAGGGCCAGGCGGCACGGCCGCAGCGTCCGTTCGACGACGGGCGCGATGAGGCGTTCGAAGTCCGCGCGGGTCACGGGGCGGCTGTAGCCTCCCTTTCGGCCGGGCACCGAATCGACCCGGATCTCTGTCTCGCCGAACTCGGACAGGTCCCACTTCGCCTGGATGGCGGCCTTGCGGACCGCCTGCACCGCTTCGGCGTCTGTCGACGGGTCGAGGCCGAGGTCGGCGTTGGCCCACTCGATGAGCAGCCGGTCGATGTCATCGCCGCCGAGTCTCGTGTCGCCGTTGGTCGACAGCACCTGGAACACGCCCTCCTCGATCCTGAGGATCGAGATGTCGAAGGTGCCGCCGCCCAGGTCGTAGACCGCGACGGTGCCCTCGCGCCGTTGATTCAGGCCATAGGCCAGGCATGCCGCCGTCGGTTCGTTGATGATGCGCAGCACCTCGAGGCCGGCGAGCCGTCCCGCGTCCCGCGTCGCGGTGCGCTGTGCATCGTTGAAGTAGGCCGGCACGGTGATGACCGCGGCGGCCACCTCCGGGTCGATGTCTCCCTCGCTGGCGAAGAAGGCCTCGGCGCGTCGTTTGAGTTCGCGAAGGATGAACCCCGAGATCTCGGGTGGTGTCAGGTCGCGGTCCCCGAGATGCAGGTGCACGACGCCGCCGGCCAGACCGCTCACACCAAACGGAAACCACTTCGCTTCGCCGGCGACGTCCTCGATGCCGCGCCCCATGAAGCGCTTGGCGGAGTAGGCCGTGCGCGACGGATCGGTCAGCAGCCGCCGTTGGGCTTCCCTGCCGACGAAGACCGTTCCGCCCGCATCGATGGACACGACCGAGGGCAGGAGCCGGTCGCCCGACTCGTCGCCGATGACCTCCGGTGCGCCGTTGCGGACGAAGGCCACGAGGCTGTTGGTGGTCCCCAAGTCGATGCCAACGACCTTGCTCATGCTCCTGCCGGGTCCTCCCCGCTCATCTCCCGCCGGATGGTCGAGAGCAGATTCGTCAAGTAGGTCCGTTCCAGCAGCAGGGTCCTGAGCGTGGCGAGCGTTGTCGTTCTCGCCTCGTCGTCTCCCGCGTCGAGTTGCGCGTCGTGCGTGCGGCCCAGGTCGGCGAGGCGCCGGTTGTGCTCATCGAGCTTCGCCTCGACCGGCTGGCGTGCCTGCTCGAGGCGGACGGCAATCAGGCCGGCGCCCGCCCCTTCGAGCCGCATGTCCTGGATGGCCTCGAGCTCTTCATTGAGTTCGAACACCTCCTCGAGCAGGCCCGCAGGCACCTGCGCCGTTGCGTCGCGCGACTGCTTGGGCGCAAAGCCTTCGAGCCTCAGCAGGTACTCCAGTCGTCCGATTGGGTCGCGGAGCGTCCGGAACGCGTCGTTGAGGTACGAGGAGCGTTCGAGGCTCGCGAGACGCTCGGCCGGCGAGGCGTTGTGATAGTAGTCGGGATGAAACTGACGGCTGAGGGCCCGGAACCGCTGCTCGAGGTCGCGCTGGTCGAGGTCGAGCCGCCGCGGCAGGCCGAAGAACCGGAAGTAGTCGCCGTGGCGCCCCAGGGTCAGGATCTTTTCGCAGCGCGGACAGAAATGGACGCTGACGGGCGCATGGGTTCCGCAGTGCCGGCACGGTTGAACGGGAACCGCCGATGTCTCGCTGGTCATGGACGTGCCCCACCCGGGTCTGCGGCAGCGCGGCCCCGGCGATTCCCGCCCGCGGGAAGGCCGGCCTGGCTCGTCACGCCGATGGCGACTCCCGGAAACGCAAGCCCCGCCGGTTTCCCGGCGGGGCTTCGACGGGCTCGAACCGGCGCTTGGGGGCCAGCGTGGATGTCGGTCCGAGCACCATGCCGATCAGCGACACCTTCGCGTCGCACTACGCACTGAACGAGGATCCGCACCCGCAGCTCGCTTTGGCGTTGGGGTTGATGAAGTGCAACCCCTTGCCCATGAGCGCCGGGTCCATCTCGAGCGTCGTCCCTCGCAGGTACAACAGGCTCTTCTTGTCGACAAACACCCGGATGTCGCCGGGCCCCTCGATGATCTCGTCGCCGAGCCTGGCTTCCCTCTCCCAACTGAAGGTGTAACTGAGGCCCGAGCACCCCCCGCCCTTGATGCCGACTCGAAGCCCGCCCTCGGTGATGCCCTGCTTCGCCATCAGCTTTCGGATGTGCGCCGCGGCCGCGTCGGTGATCTGGATTGTCGCTGCTGTGCTGTCCATGGCCCTACTTCGCCTGCTGAATGGCCTCGCCCGCCGCCGCGGGCCGGCCGTTCTGCTTCTGCTTGAAGTCCGCAATCGCCGCCTTGATGGCGTCCTCCGCCAGGACCGAGCAGTGGATCTTCACGGGCGGCAGGCTCAACTCGGCCACGATGTCGGTGTTCTTGATGGCCAGCGCTTCGTCAACCGTCTTGCCCCGGAGCCACTCGGTCGCGAGACTCGAACTCGCAATCGCCGATCCGCAGCCGAACGTCTTGAACTTCGCCTCGTCGATGACGCCCGTATCGGGGTTCACCTTGACCTGCAGCTTCATCACGTCGCCGCACTCCGGTGCGCCGACCAGCCCTGTGCCCACGTTCGGATCGCCCTTCGGCAGCGACCCCACGTTGCGGGGGTTGTTGTAGTGATCAACGACCTTGTCCGAATACGCCATCTCTCCAGCTCCCGTCCCTGTCGCCTGACGCCCGCCGCCTGTCGCTTGCACTAATCCGCCTGCCACTGCACCTTCGAGAGATCGACGCCTTCCTTCACCATCTCGTAGAGCGGCGACATCTCTCGCAGCTTGTTCACGACGCTCACCAGCTTGCCGGCAACGTAGTCGACTTCCTCTTCGGTGTTGAACCGCCCGATGCCGAAACGGATCGACGAGTGCGCCAGCTCGTCGCCCGTCCCGAGAGCCTTGAGGACGTAGGACGGCTCGAGGCTGGCGGACGTGCAAGCCGAGCCAGACGACACCGCCACGTCGTTGATCCCCATCAACAGGGACTCGCCCTCGACGTACGCGAAGCTGATGTTGAGATTGCCCGGAAGCCGGTGCTCCATCGAGCCGTTCACGTACAGTTCGTCGAGTTCGGCGGTCAGCTTCGCGTAGAGCCGGTCGCGCAGTCCGCGCACAGACACGCTCTCGGATGCCATCTCCTGCCGGCAGATCTCGCACGCCTTCCCGAACCCGACGATGCCGGGGACGTTCAGCGTGCCGGACCGCATGCCCCGCTCGTGGCCGCCGCCGTCGATGATCGGCGTCAGCAGGACACGCGGGTTCCGGCGCCGCACGTACAGGGCGCCGACGCCTTTCGGGCCGTAGATCTTGTGCGCCGAGAGCGACGCCATGTCGATGTGCATCTCGTTGACGTCGAACGGCACCTTGCCGGCGGCTTGCACGGCGTCGGTGTGGAAGAGCACGCCCCGCTCGCGGGCGATGGCACCGATCTCCGCGACGGGTTGCAGGACACCAATCTCGTTGTTGGCCGCCATGATCGAGATCACGGTGGTCCTGTCCGTGATGGCATCGCGGAGCTGGTCGAGGTCGACCAGCCCGTCCTTGCGCACCGGGAGGTACGTCACCCGGAAGCCCTCCTTCTCGAGGCGCTTGCAGGTGTCGATGATCGCCTTGTGTTCGGTGACCACGGTCATGATGTGGTCGCCTTTCTCGCGGTACATGTGGGCCGCGCCCTTCACCGCCAGGTTGTCGGACTCGGTGGCCCCGCTCGTGAAGACGATCTCCTTCGGTGTCGCCCCAATCAGCTCCGCAATCTGCTTTCGCGCGTGCTCGACCGCCTCCTCGGCTTCCCAGCCGAACCGGTGATTCCGGCTCGCCGCGTTCCCGAATCGTTCGGTGAAGTACGGCAGCATCGTCTCGACCACACGCGGGTCGACCGGCGTCGTGGCGTGATTGTCGAAGTAAATCGGGAACTTCAGCATGACTTCCTCGCGGCTCGCTCGGCCCGCCCCAGCCCTCCCGGGCTCCGGCATGGCACCTCCGAGCGCGTCCTCCCGCACCGCTCGCGACACGAACACACCCGGCTCTACCTCACCGGCACCGCCAGGAGTCGCGCCGGCTCGGCGGGCGCGACGGCGGTGTCGCTGGCGAGCTCGTCGAGCGTCGTCGCCGCCAGCGCCGAGACGATGACCTCGCGAATCCGATGCAGCGGGTCCCGTACGTTGCACTTCTCGAACTGCCCGCAGCGGTCCGCATGGGCCGAGCACGCCGTGACCGCCACTGGTCCGTCGATCGCCTGGATGACGTCGGCCACCGAGATGTCGCCGGCCGCTCGCGCGAGCTGATACCCGCCGCGCGTGCCCTGCTGCGAGACGAGCAGCCCACGCCGCGTCAGCCGCTGCAGCACCTTCGCCATCAGCTCGATCGGGATGTCGTAGGCCTCCGCAATCTCGCGGGCGCTCGACGACCCCGGCTTGACGGCCAGGTGTGCCATCGCCATGAGCGCATAGTCGGTCTTCTTGGACAGTCTCAACATCGTCGGGCCCGCACCCTGACCCGCTGGCGATCTTCCCGGACCAGCATGGTCGGAAATAAATGCGACCGCTCAAGTCCTATATTAGAATGACCAGCAATCCGGGTCAAGGGCGCGGGTCAGAGCCCTCTCACGTCAGTAGGTCGGCATCGAGCGGTCCACCCGCCTCGACCAGTCGTCGATCCCCCCGCGCAGGCTCCGGGCCTTCTCGAACCCCTCGTGGCGCAGGTAGGCCGCCGCCTTGAGGCTCCGGATGCCAAAGTGACAGTAGATGATGAGTTCGTCGTCCGGGTTCAGTTCCTGCTGCCGCGCGATCAGCTCGCCCATGGGTATCAGCGTGGCACCGGGCAGGTGGACGATCCGATGCTCGTAGTGCTCGCGCACATCGACGAGCGTCAGGCGCTCGCCGCCGTCGATTCTGGTCTTCAGCTCCTCGACGGTGATCTCCATGGGAAGCTCCCCAGGTGCCACCTCGGCTGGGAGCGGCTCGGCGGCGCTCATCCCACAGAACGCCTCGTAGTCGATGAGTTCCCTAATCGACGGTGTATCGCCACAGACGGGACAGGCAGGGTTCCGCTTGACTCTGAGCTCGCGGAAGTGCAGGCGGAGCGCATCGTAGATGAGCAGCCGCCCGGCAAGCGTCTCCCCGACACCGAGGACGAGCTTGATCGCCTCGGTAGCCTGGATCGTGCCGATGACACCCGGCAGCGCTCCAAACACACCAGCCTCCGCGCACGACGGCACCAGGCCCGGAGGCGGCGGTTCGGGATACACACAGCGGTAGCACGGTCCGACCGGCGTAGCGAACACGGATGCCTGTCCGTCGAAGCGGAAGATCGCCCCGTAGACTTCCGGCCTGCCGAGCATCACGCATGCGTCGTTGATCAGGTACCGGGCGGGGAAGTTGTCCGTTCCATCGACGACAACGTCGTACTCCCCCAGGATGCGGAGGGCATTGCCGGCATTCAGTGGACCGTCGTGCAAGTCCAGTTTCACGCCCGGGTTGATGGCATCCAGCCGGGCGCGCGCGGATTGCAGCTTGGGCTTGCCGACATCAGGCGTGCCGTGGACGATCTGCCGCTGCAGGTTGTGGAACTCGACGACATCGAAGTCGACGAGCCCCAGTGTTCCGACGCCAGCCGCTGCGAGGTACATCGACACCGGCGATCCCAATCCGCCGGTGCCGACACAGAGGATCCTCGCGGCCTTGAGTTTCCGCTGGCCTGTCTCGCCGACCTCCGGCAGGATGATGTGGCGGGAGTATCGAGAGAGCTCCTCGCGGCTCAGGTCGGGCAACTGGCGTCTACCGAAGGTGTTCCACACGGGGCCCCTTCTCCTGACTCCTGACTCCTGTCTCCCCCTACCCCACGCACACGACCCGGAATCCGATGCTGTACGAATACGTGTCGGGCGGCACGGGATGGCGGAACGCGCAACGCAGAAAGTCCACATCGTCGTTCGTCCACGAGCCGCCGCGCACCAGGCGCAGGGCGCCCGTTGCCGGACCGGTGGGGTTCGACATCGGGCTGACGGAGTAGTAGTCGCTCCGGTACCAGTCCGAGACCCACTCCCAGACGTTGCCGGCCGCGTCGTGCAGTCCGTATCCATTCGGCGGGAACGTCCGGACCGGCGACGTGCCCTGCCGGGGCTTGGACGACGGATTGGCGAGGAAGTTGGCCCGCGACACGTCGATGTCGTCTCCCCAGGGATACCGTTGCCCGCTCACCCCCCCTCGTGCGGCCTTCTCCCACTCGGCCTCTGTAGGCAGCCTGAAGGCCCGGCCCGTCTCGGCCGAGAGCCACCGGCAGTAGTCCCGGGCGTCGTCAAGTCCCACGAGGACGACGGGATGGTCGCTTCTTCCTGCTGGAGGCTCGCCCTCCTGCCAGGTGTAAGGCGCGGCGAACTCCCGAAAACGGATCTCCTGGAGCGGCCGGACGACGACCGGCAGCTCGTGGACGCCCGGAGGGCGGTGCCGGACCGAGCGCACGAACCGGAGGTATTCCGCGTTGGTGACGACCGTGGCGCCAATGGTGAAGCTGTCGAGCGTGACCTCGTGTGCGGGCCGCTCGTTGTCGCGGCCGTGATCGGCGCCCATGACAAACGGGCCGGCGGGGATCGTCGCGAGGTCGGGAACGAGCGCGGTCGCCATGCAGAGCGGCAGTATAGCTGAACCGGGATTCGGGATTCGGGAATGGCTGACTCCTGACTCCTGACTCCTGACTCCTGACTCCTGTCTTGTGTCTTCTGTCTTCTGTCTTCTGTCTTCTGTATTCTGTACAGCGTCAGTCCCAACCTGCAGGAGTCACCGATGCGAGTGCCTTTGTTTGCGATGGAACGCATGCAATCCACCTACGAGAACCTGGTGGATTTCAACCTGTCGGAGAGCGGCGTGCATCCCATGCGCGTCGAGGAGCTGGTGGTCGACGCTGCGGACCGATCGGCATTGCTGGCGCAGGAGCTGGTGTACCCGCAGTCGAACGGCACGATTCCTCTTCGGGAGCGCATTGCCGCCATGTATCCGGGCGCGACCATCGACAACATCGAGGTCACCAACGGCGGATCCGAAGCCAACTTCGTCACCCTCTGGCATCTCGTCGAGGCCGGGGACGAGGTGGTCATCATGGTGCCCAACTACGGGCAGACCCTGGGGCTGGCAGAGGGGTTCGGCGCCACGCTCAGGCCCTGGCCGCTGCGCTTTTCCGAGTCGGCGAGGCGATGGGTCGCCGACATCGACCACCTCCGCAGGCTCGTGACGAGCCGCACGCGCCTCATCCTCATCTGCAACCCGAACAACCCGACCGGCGCCCGCTACGGCGAGGAGTTCCTCGACGGCGTCTGCGCCATCGCCGGCCGCGTCGGGGCCTGGGTCGTGTCCGACGAGATCTACCGTGGGGCCGAGGTGGATGGCGTGGAGACCCCGACGGCCTGGGGACGCTACGAACGCGTCATCATCACGAGCGGGCTGTCGAAGGCATACGGTCTGCCCGGGCTGCGGATCGGCTGGATCGCCAGCACGCCCGAACTGGTCGGCGCCACGTGGTCGCACCACGACTATACGTCGATCGGCCCCGGCGCGATCAGCGATCGGCTCGCCATTGCGGCGCTCGAGCCTCCGGTGCGCGCGCGGATTCTCGATCGCACGCGCCGCATCCTTCGCACCAATCTGCCTGTGATAGCGGACTGGCTCGACCATCACCCCGAACGCTTCAGCTACGTGCCGCCCGACGCCGGCGCCATCGTCTACGTGCGGTATCACGACCCGGTCAACTCGACGGCACTTGTCGATCGTCTCCGGGTCGAGAAGAGCGTTCTCATCGTGCCGGGCGATCATTTCGGCATGGACGGCTACCTGCGAATCGGGTTCGGGAGCGAGACGACGTACCTTCGCAGCGCGCTGGACAGAGTGACCGCCCTGCTGAACGAGGATGCCGGCTCGGGCGTGCCGCGGCGTGCCTGAGCGTAACGTGGTCTACAATCTTTGGCCGTGGTCTACCTCGATCTGATCCTGATTGGCTTCGGCCACGTCGGACGCCGGTTCGGCCGGCTTCTGCAGGAGAAGTCGGTGCGACTGCGCCGCGACTACGGTCTGAGCTGGCGCGTGGTCGGCATCGCGACCCGTCACCACGGCTCCACCTTCGACGGCCGCGGCCTCGATCTCGAACGGGCGTTGCGCATTGTCGAGAACGGAGCATCCCTCGCGCCTCTGTCGCAGGTGGATGCCGATCGCACGCTCGCGGCCGATGCGTCGGGTATCGAGCTCATCAGGCATGCCACGACGGATCTTCGCCGGCGGCGGTTGCAGCACCTGGTCGTCGTGGAGACGACGCTGCTCGACATCGCCCGCGGCCAGCCGGCGATTGATCACGCGACTACGGCCTTGCGGGCCGGCGCGCACGTCGTGACCGCAAACAAGGGCCCGGTCGCCTTCGCGTACCGGGAGTTGTGCGCCGTGGCGGAGGCTGCGGGTCTCGAGTTCCTGTTCGAAGGGGCCGTGATGGACGGCTGCCCGGTCTTCAACCTGGTGCGCGAGACCCTGCCCGTGGCCGAGATCTCGGGCTTCCGCGGCGTGATCAACAGCACGACCAACCACATCCTGACCGCCATGGAGGGGGGCCGCGAGTTCGACGAGGCACTCGACGACATGCAGCGGGCTGGCATCGCCGAAGCGGACCCGTCCTTCGACATCGACGGCTGGGATGCGGCCGCCAAGACGGCCGCCCTCATCAACGTCCTGATGCGCGGCTCGACCAATCCGCGGGTCATCCCGCGCACCGGCATCGGCGGGATCACGCGCGCGCGGGTACAGGCAGCCATGGCGCGTGGCCGCCGGCTGCGGCTCGTCGCGACAGCCGAGCGCCGGGACGGCCAGGCGTACGGACGCGTCGAGCCCGTCGAGCTCGACGAGCACGACCCGCTCGCGGGCCTGTCGGGCATGCAGAACCTGCTCGTGCTTCAGACCGATGTTCTCGGAGAGCTGGGGATCCTCCAGATGGAAGGCGGCCTGCATCAGACGGCGTATGCGCTGGTCAGCGACCTCGTTACGATCGCGCGCAGGGTGGGAGAGGCTGAGTGACCGATGCGTCCTCTCGACGGCTGCACCGTGCTCGACCTCACCCGAGTCCTGGCGGGCCCGTTCTGTACCATGCAGCTGGCCGACATGGGCGCCAGGGTCATCAAGATCGAGCGGATCGGCGGCGGCGACGACACACGCGCCTGGGGTCCGCCTTTCATCGCCGGGGAGAGTTCCTACTTCCTGAGCCTGAATCGCAACAAAGAGAGCGTCGCGCTCGATTTCAAGCACCCGGATGGCCGGTCCGTCCTGGACCGGCTGATCGAGCGGGCCGATGTGCTGGTCGAGAACTTTTCACCCGGCACCCTCAGCGGCCTCGGACTGGCGTACGGCGACCTCGCGGCGCGCCATCCGCGCCTGGTCTACTGTTCGATCACCGGCTACGGGTCCAGCGGCCCCCACCGGGATCGGCCAGGCTACGACGCCGTGGCGCAGGCGGAAGGCGGACTGATGAGCCTCACGGGCCCTGACGGCGGCGAGCCCTATCGCCTCGGCGTGGCCATCGCGGACATCGCGGCCGGCCTGCTCGCCACCCAGGGTGTTCTGCTCGCCCTGCTCGCCCGGGGTCGGACCCGCCGGGGCCAGCACGTCGACGTGAGCCTGCTCGACTCGGTCGCGGCGCTGCTCACCTACCAGGCCGGTATCTTCTTCACCACAGGTCGTGCGCCCACCCGCCTGGGGAATCGCCACCCGAGCATCGCGCCGTACGACACGTTCGACGCGGCCGACGGCGTCCTGGTGCTCGCCGTCGGCAACGACGGGCAGTGGCAGGCCTTCTGCCGCGTGACGGGTCTCGTGGCGCTGGCCGACGATGAACGGTTCGCGACCAACGAGGCGCGCGTCAGGAACTACGGCAGTCTGCGTCCCCCGCTCGAGCGGGCGCTCGCGGGCAAGACACGTCAGGCGTGGATCGACCTGCTGGTGCCGGCCGGCGTGCCATGCGCCTCGGTGCGGTCGCTCGACGAGGTCCTCGTCGATCCCCAGTTGCTGGCTCGCGGCATGGTCGAAGACGTCTTGCACCCGTCCGCCGGGCCGTTGAAGGTGCTTGGCGTTCCGGTGAAGCTGTCCGCGACGCCGGGCCGCGTCACATCTCCACCCCCCCGGCTGGGCGAACACACCTCCGCGATCCTCGAGGATGTGCTAGGTCTCACGCCCGACGAGATTGGCCGGCTCGAGGCCGCCGGCGTCACTCGGCAGACTCCCGCACACGCCGGGAAGGACTGACAGACGATGCCACTGGAGATCTCTCAGGTCAGGCGGCGCGTCCAGCAGCGGCTCGCCGAACTCAGACGAGTGGCCGCGGCGCGGCGCGAGCGCACCATTCAGGCCGAACGCGACTACGAGCCCTTTCGCGCGATGGTGGCGCTGCCGGTCTTCAACGCCGTGGCGCAGTCACTGGCCGCCGAGGGTCACCCGTATCGCGTCCTCACGCCGGGCGGGAGTCTCAGACTCGTCTCGGATCGCTCGACCCGGACCTACGTCGAGATCAGGCTCGACACCTCCGGACCCTCTCCCGTCGTGGTCGTCGAAACCAGCCGCGAGCGCGGCCACCGCGTGATCGCAGACGAGCGCGCGTTCTGCGCCGGGGAGAGGATGACGGCCCTCACCGAGGAGGACGTGCTCGCGGTGCTGATCGAGGCGCTGGGGGATCTGATCGAGCGATGACCCGCGACTGGTCACGGGGGCGGAGCGGTCACGCGAGACGTTCCACGAACGACGTGTCGATGCCTTCCCGGCGAAGCTGTTCCAGGAATGCCATCCGATCGTAGGCCTTTCGATACGCTTCGCGGGCGTCGACGGCGCCGCTCTGCACGAAGGCGAGCAGGGCGTCGTTCATCGGCACCATGCCGTACTTCCGGCCGGACTCGATGGCCAGCGACAGCTGGGCGATCTTGCCCTCTGCGATGAGGGCGGCGACCGACGGCGTGTTCAGCAGCAGCTCACGGGCGGCGATCCGCCCGCCGCCGGACTTCCGGAGCAGGACCTGCGCGACAACGCCGCGGAGGGTCTCCGCCGAAGCGAGCGCCATCTGGGTCTGGCGATCGGCCGGAGATGTCTCGACGAGGCGCGCGACCGCGGCGGCTGCCGTGTGGGCGGTGACGGCGCCAATGACGAGGTGTCCCGAATCCGCGGCTTCGATGGCCGCGGCCACCAGATCCGGCGCGCGCAGATCGTCGATGACCAGAACGTCGGGGTTCTCGCGCAGGGCGGCCCGGGCTGATCCCAGCATGTAGTCCGCGTCACCGCGCACCTCGCGCTGGCTGACCATCGCCTTGCGGTTCTCGTGGATGAACTTGATCTCGGTCTCGAGCGAGACGATGTAGTCGGACCTCGTGCGGTTGATCAGATCCACGAAAGCCGACACGAGCGTCGACTTGCCGCTCAACCGCGGACCAGCCACCAGGATCAGGCCTTCGCGCTCCGAGACGAGCGCCTGGATGTCGCGCGACAGGCCGAGCTGCTCGGCGGACGCGAGCCTGGACGGGATGAGGCGGAAGACCGCACCGGGACCGCGTTGATCGCGGAAGCTCACACACCGGACGCGGCCGACATCCTGCAGCTCCGATACCCATTCGGCGCTCGTGCCGCCGGCCAGCGCCTCGCGACTGGCGGGCGGCGCCAGCTCGAGGATGAGCGCGTCGACCTCGGCGGCACCAAGGGCCGGCTCGTTCTCGAGCGGCAGCACTTCATCGTCGATCCGAATCGACGGCCTGGCGCCAGCCATGAGATAGAACGACGATGCCCCGCGCGCGGCGGCCGTCCGGAGCAGGCGCCCGATCCCCAGGTGCCGGACCGACGGCGTGGGCGTGACCCGGGGTGCATCGGTGCGAACCGGGCTGCGCGCCAGGGGCAGCACCACAGCGGCGTCGCGTTCCGGCCCCGGCGGCGTGGCCGGCGGCGTCCCGGTTATGTCCACGGTCTGGGTCGGCGGGGACGCGGACGAGACAGCGCCGCGCGGCAGGGCGCCGGGTGCGGCCGGCATGTTGCGCGGCGCCGGCGTCGGACCTCGTCGCCCTTCCCCGGGCGAGTGGCTTGGAGCCATGCGCGGACGGGGGCCCGGCAGATCCACTGGAAGGGTGGTTCGGGTCGCCGGGCCGGGCACGCGCTGGCGGCGGATCTCAACCCAGATGTCGTCCCCGCCGCGGGCTGCCACCAGGGTGAAGCGCCCGGCCGAAGGGTCGGTGCCCGGCAGTTCACGCTCGACTGCCCCGAGTTCCCGCAGCGCACGCTGCTCGTCGGGAGAGAGGAGGTCCGTGAGCACGTTGGCCATCGCCTCGACGCCCAAGGGGCGCTCCGACAGGTTCGCCGGTCCCGACGGGGTGAGCACGTACGGCCGCTCGCCCACGTGCATGACGAGCCCGTCCCCGTTTGACTGAAGGACGGCAGCAATGAGGGAGTCTGTCAGAGACACAGAGTTCGGGCCCGCACGGCGCTCCATTGAGTTTTCGGCCGATTCGTGGCCCTGCATTAGCCGGACGGCGCGTCGCGGTGCCTGCGCGTTGTCCGTGGGATTCCCGTGGCGGACGCGTCATAGATGCGCACCATTTCGACCAGCTTGTAGCCCGTGGTCTGGTACGGCGCGATGATGCGTTCGGTTCGGAGGTACTGCAGCATCCCGTCGTCGCTGTAGTCGGGCGCACCGATCGTTTCGTCCAGCGTCAGAACGGCCTCCAGATCGCCGAGCGTCATCGCCTTCTCGGTCAACCGCTTGAAGGTCGGGATCCGCAGGCGGCGGGTCCGGTCACGGCGAACGCTCGTCCGAAACCCCACGTAGACCTCGTTGCTGATGAAGCAGTAGCCGCCTTCGGTGCGGCTGGCCGGCGCGTCCTCGACGCGGAGGAACACGACGCCTTCGAGCCGGGCGAGCACGTCGACCAGGGTCCGGGTGAACTCGCCTTCGCCGCTCCACGCCGAGATGTCAACGGGCATCGTCGAGAGGCTCCCCGGGATCACCCTCCCCTCCTCTCCGGAGGACACGCCGCAGCGCCTGGCGAGACCAGCGCGAGCAGTTCGAGCGGCTGGTCGATCCACGCCTCGTCACCTCGCAGCGCCCCTGCCGGGATGCCGTCGAAGCCGAACCCGTAGCGGGCCAGGCAGATGCGAACCCCGCCGCGCCTGGCGGTCTCGACGTCGACGAGCGAATCGCCGACCATCAGCGTGTGCCCGGCACTCGCCTGGTGCTGCTGCATGAGCCAGCGCAACCCGGCTGGATCGGGCTTGCGCGGGAGGCCGCCATCGCCGAACACCCGGTGCTCGAAGTGCGTGGCCACGTTGCAGTGCTCGAGGGTGGCCGTCGCTGCCCGGGCCGGTTTGTTCGTCAACAGCCCGAGGACATGGGTGGCCGACAGACTCCGCAGCAGTTCGGGCACGCCCGGGTAGGCCGCCGTGTGATCGTACATCACGCGCTCGTAGATCTCGGTGAAGCGTGCCAAGGCGCCGGCGGGCGGCTCTCCCAGACCGGCCGTGGCCAGGACGCGCTCGACGAGGACCGATGCCCCCTCGCCGACCATTCGCGCGACTCGTGCGGGCTCGAGCGGTCGTCCCCCGTACTCGACGGCCAGGAGGCTGGCCGCCACCGCGAGGTCCTCGAGGGTGTCGACGAGCGTCCCGTCCAGGTCGAAGACGATCAGCATGGACCGGCCCAGGGCCACGTCCATCGAGTCCCCGGTGCCACCTCACTGCTCCCCGTAGGTGGCGCACGACGTCGGCGTTTCCCACACGCGGACGGCTTTCACCGGCAGGTTCTGCGACCTCGCGTGGTTGAAGATCACCTGTGCGATGTGTTCGACCGTCGGGTTGCTATCCACCAGGAAGAGCGGCTCACCCAGATCCTGCAGTGGCTTGACCAGCGGGTCGTCCCGGCGGAGGATCATCTTGTGGTCGATCACCTCGTCTATCCAGCCCTTGACGATCTGCTTGATGTCGGAGAAGTCGCACACCATACAGCGGTAGTCGAGCTCGCCGCTGTGCACCTCGATCTCCGCCACCGCGTTGTGCCCGTGGGGGTGCTTGCACACGCCGTCGTAGTCGAGGAGCCGGTGGCCGTAGCAGAAGTCGATGCGCTTGGTGACTGAGTACATGCCGCCATTCTACCCTCCACCGGCTTCACCCGTCTGGTCGCAGTCCATCGAACCGATCGCCGTCTTGTGTTCGGGAGGCCTGGACAGCGTCGTGCTCGTCGCGTGCGAGGCGCGGGTGCGTCCGGTCCAGCCCATCTACGTGTCCGTGGGTCTGGCCTGGGAAGGCGCCGAGCGGGCCATCCTGGACGACCTGGAGGCCACGGTCTTCGCGGGCCGGGCCCGCCGGTCCGTCACGCTGTCTGTCACCATGCAGGACGTCTATCGTCCCACGCACTGGGCGCTGGCGGGAACGCCGCCGGCCTACGACACACCTGACGAGGATGTGTACCTCGTTGGCCGCAACGTCGTGCTGCTGTCGAAGGCCGGGGTTTACTGTGCCACCGCCGGCATCCATCGCATCGCCATCGGCCCCCTCGCCGGCAACCCGTTTCCCGACGCGACGCCTGCGTTCTTCGGCGCCATGAGCGAGGCACTGTCTGTAGGGCTCGCGCATCGCATCCGGATTGAGGCACCGTTCGCGGCTCTTGGCAAGTCGGATGTGGTCAGGTTGGGCGCCCGTCTGGGAGTGCCCCTCGAGCGTTCGCTGTCTTGCATGAACCCCCGGGGCACGCTTCACTGCGGGCTGTGCAGCAAGTGCCGCGAACGCCGGGACGCCTTCGCCGAGGCGGGAGTGGAGGATCGGACGGTGTATGCGGCGCCTTCGCCGCGCCCGCAGCCGTAGGCCGGCCGCGATCGCCTGCGCCCACTTCCGATCCCGTCCCGAATCCCGACTCCCGACTCCCGAATCCCGGTTCTGCTACCGCCTCCGGACCGTAATCGTGCCGTCTCCCGATCGCAGCGTCAGGCTCCGGCCTCCCGCGCCCAGGGCGATCCTCGCCGACCGGCGCGCCCGCTCCGATCGCTCTTCGTCGGAGCGCGTTGCGCGTTCCTCCTCGGCTCGTTCCGGCCGGCCTCCGCGCAGATCGTCGATGACGATCCGCCCGTCACCGGTGGTCGCATCCAGATTGGCGCTGAACCCTTCCGGCAGCTCGATCCTCATGCCGCCGTCGCCGGTCGTTACCGACCAGTCCGACTCCATGACGCTGCCTTCGCGGACTCTCAGCTGAACCGAGCCGTCCCGTGTGTCGAGGCGGAGCCGCCGGACAATCCCCTCGAGGCTGACACTGCCGTCACCAGTCTCGATATCCGCCGACCCTTCGAAATCCTCCGCCCGGACGGACCCGTCCCCGGTCCGGGCCATCAGGTCGCCCTTGACCTCCGTGATGCGTATGCTCCCGTCGTCGGTGCGCAGTTCGACCTTCCCGGCAAGCCTCGTCAGTGTGATGGAGCCGTCGCCGCTTCGCGCCACGAGGGCCGATTGGATTGGCGCGGTGACGACCAGGCTTGCGCTCGGCGACGTCCCCCAGGTGACGGCCTCGGCAATGGCCGGGCGTGACACCTCGATTGTGATCGTGCCGTTCTTCTGCGTGGCACTCACCGCAATCTGATCGACAATCGCCTGGTCGCGCCCGTGTTTGACCACCTCAACGAGCACCTCGTTCCGATCCCAGCCGCGGACCTGGATCGAGCCGTCGAAGGTGCTCAGGTCGAGGCTCGCCTGCCCGGCCACCGTGAAGCGTTTCTCCTCCTTCAAGGTGACCTCGGCGGCCCCGATCGTAATGTCGCAGGCCGAGAGCATCGCGCCCAGCAGGACCGCAGCCGACGCGCCCGTCAGGGCCCGCACAGGATGTCGGAGCATGGTTCCACCCTCCACGTCAGATTGGACGATGGCGGGAGAACGGAGGTTCAAAGGCGGCCAAGGCTGGGCAGACCCCCGATGATGGTCTCGGCGACGCCGTACCTGGAATCGAGGACGGCGAGATCAGCCGCCGCGCCGACGGCGATCAGCCCGTGACCGTGGAGGCCGAGCTCTCTCGCCGGCGTGGTGGCGCACAGGTGCACGGCGTCGACGAGACTCAACCCGACTTCGGAGACCAGAACGCGGAACACCCGGTCCATGGTCGCCGAACTGCCGGCGAGGGTTCCATCCTCGAGGAAGGTCGCCTGCCCGGTCACCCTGATGCGGCGCCCTCCCAGCATGGTGGTACTGCCGGGCGGCAGACCGGCTCCTGCGCTCGAATCGGTTATCGCCATGACCCTGTCGCGGCCCTTGGCGGCGATCGCGACCCGGAGCATCCCCGGATGCACGTGGAAGCCGTCGCAGACGAGTTCGGCCGCAATCTCCGACGATTCGAGCACCGCACCGGCCAGGCCGGGCTCGCGGTGCGCGACCGGCGCCATCCGATTGAACAGATGCGTGGCCTGGCGCGCGCCCGCCCGGATGGCTTCGGCGCCGACATCGAACGACGCGCCGGAGTGGCCAAGCGACACGATGACCCCGGCGCGCGCGAACCGCCGCAGCAGGTCGAGGCCCCCGTCGATCTCGGGCGCCATGGTGACGATGCCGACGTCGGGCCCAGCCTCGTCGATGGCGTCGAGAATGTCCTGCCCGCTGAACCAATTCTCTCCGGACCCGGCAGCCGGTGCAGGTGCGAAGGGAAGTCGCAGGCAGCGGGCCGGCTGGGCTCCCCGGTACTCGGGGTTGATGAAGTTGCTCTCCAGGTGCGCAGCCAGCACCCGGGCGCGAGCGGGGCGAGGCGAGCATCTGGCGTCCCTGATCGCGCCGAGCACCGTTCGAAGGGCCGCCGGCGAACAGGCGACGGTCGTCGGCGCAAATGCCGTGACGCCATAGCGAGGAGCCCGCTCGGCGAGGGCGGCGATGGCGCCGCCGTCATCGAGCGTGTCGACGCCCTCCAGGCCGTGCATGTGGAGATCGACGAACCCCGGGACGATGACGTGGCCACGAAGAAGGACGTGCCGGTCTCCAGGAGACGGCGGAACCTCGCGGGGCACGATCTCGGCGATGTGCCCACCGGCGATGACGAGCGAGCCTGTGTCGAGCACGCGGTCGGGGAGGACGATGGCCGCTCCAGCCAGTACGATCGTATCGGTCATGACGCGGTCCCCACGCGGGGCCGGCCCGGCCAGTCGGGGCCGGCCTCGAGCTTGCGCCCGCGCAGCGGCAGGGGAGCCGGCATGCCCGCCGGAGTGGATCCGGGCCTGAACACGCGTCGATCCAGCCTGGTCAGCAGCTTGGTCAACCTCGTCTCGTCAGGGGCACTGACGACGAGCACGCCAGCCGTTTCTGACGGCGGGTACCGGCGATCGTCCAGGTAATCGCGGTCCAGACTGATCAGCGTCCGGCGCATGTCGCGCGCACGGCGGAAGTGCTCCTCATCGGGGGCGCGGCGCAGATCCGCATGTTCCATGACGGAGAGGACGTCCCACATGAGGCGCGTCCGCATGAACCGCACGACACCCGCCGGCACGTTGGCATCCGCGTACACGCGCGGGCGATCGGACTGCCCCTCGGCAATGGCGGAGAGCTCGGATGCCAGCGATCCCATCCGTTGCGGCCTCCAGCTTCACAAGGGCTTCGCGCGCGCCGTTCGCTGCAGCTCGGCCACTAGGTCGTCCCGGCGATCCAGGAGCCT
The DNA here is from genome assembly GCA_040752275.1 of Acidobacteriota bacterium. GTDB lineage: Bacteria > Acidobacteriota > Vicinamibacteria > Vicinamibacterales > JAKQTR01 > JBFMFH01. The sequence continues at coordinate 125,030 of JBFMFH010000062.1, read as the reverse complement.
TCTCAACGGCCGCCGGCCTGCGGGCGCGCCGACGACGTACTCGCAGAACAGCGGAAACGCGATCGTGGTGTCGCAGTAGGTCACGACCGTGTCTGGCAGCACGCCGGGGTTCACCTTGCCCCAGCTGACCGCCTCGGAGGGGGTTGCGCCGGATAGCCCGCCCCAGACCACCTGGTCGGTCGTGAACTGGATGAAGTAGTCGTTCCCACCCTTGCGGATGCCGTAGACCTCCCACAGTGTCGGCTGTCCCTGCAGGTAGAAGTTCTTCGGCGACCCGCCGCCCAGAATCACCGCACCGTTCCTGGTCCCGGCCAGAATGATGGCACACACCTCGTTGACATCCAGGCTCGGGTCGATCATCGTCCGTCCACCGTTCATCAGCTGGTGGTACGCGATGTTCATCCCGATCGAGCTGTCGCCTGGAGACGAGGTGTAGATCGGCACCGCGCATGCGGCTGCCTTCGCCACCATCGAGTGCTCCGCGCATCCGGGGAACCGCTCGAGCAGGTCGCGCCCGAGCGCCGCGTGAAAGGCCGCCGATGAAACGGGCTCGGTGAAACTCGCGCGGACGAGAAACTCGCGCACGTACCGGTCGGTCTCCAGGAGCACCTGGGCCGGGAACAGCACGTCGTAGATGCGGATGATCCCCTCGCCGTACAGATCCACGTCGTTGACGAACGGCGAGCCGCGGTGCAGGGTGAAGTTCAGGGCGTAGTGCAGGTCGTGGTAGAGATTCGCCCCGGTGCTGATCACGAAGTCGACGAGGCCGCGCTCCATCAACTCGATGACGCACCCGCCGAGCCCTGCGGGCGTCAAGGCTCCCGCCATCGTGAGACCGATAGTGGTGTCGTGCTCGGGCCTCGTCATCTTCTCGGTGAAGATGTGACAGGCCTCGGACAGACGAGCCGCGTTGAAGGCCTGGAAACCATCCTCAATGAGCGCCCGCACGCCCGGGTTGCCCCTGGGCCGGTAGTAGCGGATGGGCTTGCCCGTCAGGTAGCGGCCCGACGACGGGGGCGGCGACCCCGGAGCGCGATGCGGCACGGCGGATCCTCCAAAGTCCATCACAGCTTAGCATCTACCCGACCGCTTGACACGGTGGCGACCGACGGGTGAAGGTACGTGTCCTGAATCTGGAGGTCCGAATGACCTGGTGGATGTGGACGCTGGCCGCCGGTGGATGCATCGCGGCCGTGATGGTCGGCATCGTCTGGCGCAAGGGTCTGCCGTTCGCCGAGGGCGAGGTCTTCCGGGCCAGCCGCTTGAGTGCCGGGAATCACCTCTTCCCGACCCAGGTGCTGATCACGCCGACCAGCGTCGTTCACCACACGCCTCAGTGGTTCGGCAAGTACGAGCACTCCATCCACATCGCGCATGTCGCGTCGGTGGGCATCGACACCGACCTGCTCTTCTCTCACGTCCAGATTGAGACGACCGGCGGTGCGGCTCCTATTCTCTGCCGGGGACACTACAGGTCGCATGCCATCCGGATGAAGCAGCTCATCGAAACGCACCAGGGCCGCTACTACAAGCAAGGGCCCGGCTGAGACGGAACGTCCGAGACGTCTCGCGGGAAGACTGAGCGGCTGTAGTCCAATCGCCGGACATCGCCAATCCTGCAACGCCGCGCTGCTCGCTGGTGTGCACGTTTCTGCGCAGGAAGGGGTTGGATTGGCCCCGTCGAGTCAGAATTCCCGCCAGATTCTCGCGACTGCGCGTAACATGGGTCCTGCGGCCTCTGCCTTGCATCACCGAGAGCCGGAGGGGTGCATGATGCCGATCCGGAAGTCCATCAACGCATGGCTGGCACGGAAGGGCTGGCCGGGCAGCCTGTCCATGGTGGCACTGATCGTGGCCGTGTCTGGTTCTGTGCTGGCCGGCATCTGGTCGCTTCCTGCGTCAGGCTCGTCTCGGGCGCTCGTGGTCGGCCTCCTCAGCCTGTCGTTCGCGTCGGCGCTCGTCGCGTACTGGGCCCACCGCCGCTGCGCTGCCGCCGTGGCGGACCGGGCACATCAGGCCGGGCGCGCCGCTCAACTGCGGCTGACGACCATCGAGGCACTGGCCCTGGCCATCGACGCGCGCGACCGGACGACACAGTCCATTCGCCGCGAACAGGCGTACGCCGCGGCGCTCGCCGGGAGCCTTGGGATGTCCGACAGCGAGATCGAAGCCATCCGGACGGCGGCCCTGCTCCACGACGTCGGCAAGCTCGCGGTGCCGGACCACATCCTCACGAAACCCGGGCCCCTCACCCCGGACGAGCTCCAAAAGGTCCGTATCCATTCCCAGGTGGGCGCCGACATCGTTGCCGGCATCCCGTTTCCGTACGCCGTGGCGCCGCTCGTGCTGTGCCACCACGAGCGCTGGGACGGCAGCGGATACCCGAACGGGCTGAGGGGTGACAGCATTCCGCTCGGGGCTCGCATTCTCGCGGTCGTCGACCACTTCGAGGCGCTGACCTCGCAGCGCCCGTTCCATCCTCCGATGCCTCACGAGGATGCTGTCACGGTGCTGTGGAGCGAGGCCGGCAAGGCGCTCGATCCGGCCGTCGTGGCGCGTTTTGTCGAACTGCTGCCGCGACTGGCGCGGACCGAGGTCGGGAGCACCGGCCGGCCTGTGGCGGTTGGGCCATTCGGACGGGACGCGCTTCACGATATCGGCCAGGCCCATCGGGAGATTCACGGCCTGTACGAGGTCGCGCGCAGCATGGGCACCACCCTCGGCGTCGCCGAGACCATGGAGGTGATCGCGGCCGGCCTCCAGACTCTGGTTCCGTTCTCGGACTGCGCGTTGTTCCTGTGGGACCTGGGGACCGGGCTGGCTCACTGCCGCTGGAGCCGCGGGCCGAATGCGGCGAGGCTGGCGGCCGTGAGCGTCGAGACCGGCCAGGGCGCTGCCGGCCTGGCGATTGCCCGCGGCGAGAGCGTCGTGACCGACGATGTGTCCAGCGAGTTCCCCGTGAGTGCTCGGGACGAGGCGACGCCCCGGCACGCCCTCGCCTGTCCCCTGGTGGCGCAGGACAGCATGGTCGGCGCGATTGTGCTCTACCGCAGCCAGTCGGACGCTTTCCGGAGCGACCATGTGCGGGTCACGAAGGCGGTCGCTTCGCAGGCCGCCGCCGTGCTCGCCAACGCGCTCGTGTTCGAGCAGACACGGGAGGACTCGGTCACCGATTCGCTGACCGGACTTCCCAATACGCGTTTCATGGACGTCCACATGAAGCGCGAACTCGCCCGCGCAGCCCGCCAGGACACGCCCGTTGCCCTGCTGCTCCTCGACTGCGACAACCTGAAGACGGTCAACGACACGTACGGCCACCAGACCGGTGACCAGGTTTTGCGCGACATCGCGGGCGTGCTGCGAAACGCCATCCGTCCATACGACGTCTGCGCCCGCTACGGGGGCGATGAGTTCATCGTCGCCCTGGCGGACTGCGGTTTGAAGGAAGCCGAGGCCAAGGGCCGCGAGCTCCAGCAGGCCATCGAGTACCATCCACTGACCACGACGCGCGGCACCCGACTGCGATGCTCGATCAGTTTCGGCGCGGCCGCGTTCCCCGCCGACGGGTCCGAGTACCAAGCGTTGCTCGCGGCGGCCGACAGCCGGATGTACGCCGACAAGGAGGCCCGGCGGCAACCCGGCGGCAGGGGCCGCGACCACGGGGGCGGAGCCGTCACCGAAGTGGACATCCAGCGCGCCGCAGCCGGGATTCTCTAAGAACCGGGATTCGGGATTCGGGCGGCGCTATGTCTCGTACCGGATCTGCTCTTCCGGAATGCCGAGTTCGGCCAGCAGCCGCGAGGCGTGCCCCACCAGGGCATCAGGCCCGCACACGAAGCAGAGCGTCCCGGCACGGACGCCGACTCCCTCGAGCAGGTCCCGCGTGATGCGTCCTCGCGGAAGCGTGGCAGGCCCAGGGGCGCGCGTCACGGTGCGGGCCAACCGCAACCGACCCGCCTTCACCTCGGCATCGAACTCGGCCCCATAGGCGAAGTCTTCCGCGCTGCGGGCACTGTGTACCAGCATGACGGGCGGGGAGGCTGTTCGGGCCAGGACGTCCTCGATCATCGCTCGAAGAGGGGCAATGCCGACTCCCCCCGCGACGAACAGCAGGGCGGGTGCGATCAGCGGGACGGGCAGCGTGAACCGACCGAAGGGCCCGCTGGCCATCAGCATCTCACCAGGTTCCAGGGGATCGAGATGATCGCCAACACGGCCGTGCGCGTCGGTGCGAAGGAGGAACTCGAGCGTCCCCGTTGCCCGCGCACGTCCCGGCGCGCAGGCGATGGAGTAGGGCACGCGCGTGGGCTCGCTCGGCCTGCCGAGCCGCGCGGCCTGTCCGGCCCGGTACTCGAATGACTGGCCGCCCAGATCGAGGCGGACGATGACCGCTCGCGGTCCTTCGGCCACAACCTCCCGCACACGGAGTCCGCGCTCGATTGACACGGTCGTCGTCCGAATCCCGAATCCCGAATCCCGAATCCCGAATCCCGGCTCTTAGATTCCCATCGCGTGGAAGCCGGCGTCTACGAGGATGATCTCCCCCGTGATGGCTGAGCTTTCCGGCCCCAGCAGGAACCGGCCGGTCTCGGCCACCTCCTCGAGTTCCACATTGCGCCGTAGCGGCGCCTTGTCGCGGTAGACCTGCAGGATGTTCGAGAACCCGGAGATGCCCGACGCCGCCAGGGTGCGGATCGGGCCCGCGGAGATCGCGTTGACGCGGATGTTCTGCGGCCCGAGGTCGGCCGCCAGGTAGCGGACCGACGACTCGAGGGCGGCCTTGGCAACGCCCATCACGTTGTAGTTGGTGAACACCCGCTCGCTGCCCAGGTAGGTGAGCGTCAGGATGCTGCCTCCGCCGCGCGCGGCCATCATCGGCGCTGCACGCCGGGACAAGGCGACCAGCGAGTACGCGCTGACCTCGAGCGCAATGCGGAAGCCCTCGCGGCTCGTCTCGACGAAGGGGCGCGACAATTCCTCGCGTGGCGCGAAGGCCGCGCCGTGCAGGAGGAAGTCGACGCCGCCCAACTCGCGCCCGATGGTCTCGAAGGCGGTTTCGATCTCCAGCTCCGACGTGACGTCGAGCGGTAGGAGGACGGGGTCGACCAGTTCGCTGGCCAGTTCGCGGACGTTCTCGCCGAGGCGATCACCCTGATAGGACAGCGCCAGGCGCGCACCGTCCCGGGCGAGGCACCTGGCCACCGCCCAGGCGATCGAACGTTTGTTGGCGATTCCTGTGATGAGACCGATCTTGCCTGCCAGGGCACTCATGGGGCGCGGTCAGTGCTTCTTGCGGCGCCCCGAACCCGCGCCGGGACCCTGGTGGCCGTGACGGCCGCCATGGCCACCTTGAGGGCGGTGCCCGGCGCGTCCGTGGGCCTGGCCACTCCCGCGTCCGCGCGAACCGAAACTGCTGCCCGCGCCGTGTCCGGCCCGCCCGCCCTGGCGATGCTGGTTGCCGGTGCCATGGGTGAAGCTCTTGCCATGGAAGCCGGCACGGCCGGCCGGAACGCGGTGCATCGTGAATTCGGGAATCGGCCGCGTCGCTTCCTGGCCTTCGACACGCGGCAGCGTGGCGCGGATCAGCCGCCGATGCACAGGGCCGTCGTGCAGATGGCCTGCGGCGGTCTCCCCGGATTCGTCCCCGGCCGCGGGCTCCGCCGCCGCGGCAGCCCGGACCTCCCCGGGGGCTTCTCCCTGGGTGTCCACCGGGTCCGCCTCGATGGCGGACGCCGCCTGAGCCGCCCAGGGCTCGTCGCCGGCTGGATCCGACGTGGCGGCCGCGACGGATGCGGCCTTCGGAGGAAGCGGCGGCTCGGGCTTCTTCTTCCGGCTGACGGGCACCCTGGCGTTCTTGTACTCGTGTTCGGCGTCACACGTGGTGCAGCGGGTCTGGCGAATCGTCTCCCCCACCATGGCAACGACCGCGTGGTCGCTCACGCGCCGCTCTCGCGGGCAATAGTCATCGACGATGTCACCGACCCGTAGCTGCCGCTGCAGCATGAAGATCTCCCTAGAATGTCCAACTGGCGGGAATGGGTGTCGCTCCAAAACCTTGAGCTCAGTGGTGCCGGGCATCCGCCAGGGCGCCTGATGCGGGCGCAATCACCGGACGGTTCGAACCGACGGGCCCGTCACGACTGGGTCGAAGGGTAGGACACCCGATGATAGCAAGCTCTGTGGCCGAGGGCAACATCAACGGCGAACCCCGGGCGCACGTCAGGCACCGGGTGGCGGCGCAGGCCGTCGCGCAGCGCCTGAACGCCACACCGGCCCCACGTTCCCCTGCCCCCACTGGGACACCGGCCCCCGGTATGACCACCGGCCATCTCATAATCCTGACGTTGGCCCGCAAACCCCGCGGGCCAGGAACAACGCAGATGGCGTGCGAGGCGTTGCCTCAGGGCTCCGGCAGCGCGACCTTGTAGATCACCCCGTCTTCGAAGAGGTACTTGGGGTCGGGCTTCCCGCTAGCACCGAGCGATCCGTCGGCGAGCCGGTACTGGTGGACCACCGCCACCAGTTGACCCTGATGGTTCGAGTAGGCAACGACCTGGCTCAGCGTGCACGGGGGCATGGATCGCGTTGCCTTTGTGAGGTGCCTGTCTCGCCGCGCCGGAACTGCGGTAAACTCGCCCTGGGCGATCCGGTCGGCGTACCGCCCGAGGTTGAACCGCGTCCGCAGGTGGTGGCCGGCAACGAAGCGAACCGGAGGAGATGATGGCATCGCTCGAATTGACGCTCCGTGAGGCCATGGCCCGATACCTGTCGGGCATGTGCTCGCTGCAGGATCTCAGCAGGGTCGAGGCCCAAGTCCTGCGGCGCGCGTGGGCGGCGCGCGATCAGCGAGCCGTGGACCTGGCCCTCGAGGTGGAACTCCATCTGGCGGAGTTCCAGAGTGGGGACTGGACCCTCGGCGAACTCAAGACTCTGCTCCAGGGGGCGCTGCGAACCTATTTCGTCCAGGTCTCTCTGGGGGCAGCCCCCCCTGCGTACACGCTTACGATGAACTCATCGGTGCCGTTGAGCCGATCCGCTGGTACAGGACTCGTAGTGGCACACGTGTGACGACAAGGTCCTCGATGAGGACGTCGAACCAGTACAATCCCTCCTCCCGGAATTGAAGACTGAGCCCGATCTGGTGTTGGACGCCCCGCTCGTCCCCCTCGAAGAGCGCGGGCATGGACACCTCGGGGAGCACGTCACCTGTGGGTGTCACTGGCCGCACAGTGACTCGATACTTGCCGCGGGCGAACCCGGCCTTGAACGCCAAGAACACGGTGAGTGTGGCCTGCACCGGCGGCATCTCTTCCGGCGCGTCTGCGGACGCCGAGATGGTCAGCCGGTCGACAATCCGAATCAGACTGACGGTGTTGTCGCGCTCGTGGAGCACCTTCTCACAGAGCACCGCAACGGCCACGTATGGTCCGCCCGTCGTTGTCTTCCGACGTCGTGACTTCTTCACAGCAATGCTCCTGATGGCGAGTCGCCGTGCCTGCTCCCCATCCTCCGCACAGCCTCCCGGATTCGGGCCTTCCATTCGGTTCTGACCGCACACGCATCTGTGCGCGCATCCTCGAGTTCACACACAGCCACAGAAAGAAGTGGCACGGCCGGCATTATGAACCGCTGGTGTGTCGGACACAAGTGCACCTGGATGGGTCAGCGAGAGCATGCCAGGGCGCGTCACAATCCTGGCATGTGCCCCCGCGTGCTCTGGTACAATCGCCCGGAATCCGCCCATTCGCGGGCTGGGAAGGGGTGTCTTGCCTCGAAAGCCCACATCACGCGGCGTAGCTAATCGCGCGGGTGCCGGTAGGACCGCCGAACGCTACACGCACCCGTCCGACGCGAGTCCCATGCGGCCCGACGTCGGCACGCAGCCGCAGTTCCGGAGGAAGAAGGAACCAGCCGCCTATCGATATGACTCCTCTCTCTCGCCGGCCCTCGACTGGGACGGCCAGAACGGCACTCGTGAACTCGGTGAGTGGCTGCTCACGCTTGTCGCGCAGGCAGCTGCGCTTCCAGCGCCCCATGCGTTCGAGCACGCTCAGGAGTTCAAAGCACTGGATGGGCGGGTGCTCGTCAGCGTACGGTCGCTTGCTGACGCCGTGTCGGCACTCAAGCGCCTTGGGCGACCCTTTCTGAACTGGCTCAAGCGGGCCCATTCCGCCGACGCGATCTGGTTGAAGTCGCACCGGGGCTTCCTGCCGTCTCGTCAGTTCGTTCTGAACGTGTGCAGGAACGCTTGAATACAAGGTAGCCGTGTGCTATCTGACTGGCGGGATGGCTAGGCTCTCTCCGCGCTGCCGCCAGGTGCTGGGATTGCTGGTTCGCGGCCTGACTGAGGGCGAGGTCTCGCAGTCGCTCAGCCTGTCCAGGCATACCGAGCACACATACGTGCGCCAGCTGTACCAGAGGACTGGGGTGCGTAGCCGGGCAGGGATTGTTGCGTGGTATATCGAGTCCAAGGGTGCGGGTCCCGCAAGTTCTGATCATCCCACGTCGGGAAACCCTGATCGCTTCTACGCGCGAAGAATCCCTGGAGACCCCATCTCCGGCGAGGGCAAGGACGACGGACACACTCAAGCGACCCGAGATTCAACTGCTGCGGTGGGCGGAGCACCCGCTCGCCAAGTTGGCGACGCTCGGCGGGGTGTCCCTCCGGACCATCCGGCGAGTCGAGGCCGAAGCTCCGGTTCCGACCGTTGACAACGCCGCGGGGCGTGACCGGCCGCAGATCGGCTGTCCACGCAGTGCGGAGGCGTACCGCGAGGTGTTGCGGGCGACGTTGGTGGACGATGCGACGCTCCGGACGGTCGAGTTGCTGCACCGCGCCCGGTCGGCCGGCTACGCGGGGCAGAACCGCGCCGTATGAGTTGGCGCATACCTTTCGGCCCCGCGTGGTCACGCCGCTGGTCCGCCGGTTCGCCACCCTGAACACGTCTCACAGCGGGGGCCATCGTGAACCCTCTGAATAGGAGCGTTCACGTACCCACAGCCGCACTCAGGATCGGATCTGCCGGACGGCTGTGTCCCCCACGGTTCCCGCAGCGCCGTCCGCAGGAATCGTGAGACGGCGAGCGGTTCGCAGACTAGACGTCTTGAACGCCAGGATCTGGTGCAGTTGAGTCAAGTTTCGATCGGCCTTCAAGACGTCTACGCCCCGCCGCAGGCGGGGCAACGAAACACTGTGACCTAGCGAGGCGGAGCCGCCGCGACATGCCTCGGCGGTCTGAGGCGGAGCCTCGCTAGGATTCGGCGTCGGCTGGGACACTCGGCCGTCGGGCCTGATCTGAAACTCCACGGATTCCCTCAGGTTCCGCGGAGTTTCACCCTCGAACGATCCGCCACAAGGCGGGGGCGAAACTAGCCTGAAAGAGTTTCCCCCGTATCGGTGACTTGCGAGCCGCCGAGCCCCTAGTTACCATCCGCCCGGAGGTGGTGCAATGCGTAAGAAGACCGGACTTCGGTTCTGGCTGATGGGCTACTTGGCGGCGCTGCTACTGGCTTGCTATGCCACTCCAGTTGCTGCGTGGTGCCCGTACTACTGCGATGCTGATCCATGCCCGGGCGAGGAGTATTGCGGGTACGGAGCAGTCCTGTACGGAACCTACTACGGAGGCTGGGGCAGTTGTGGTTGGCCGTACTGGTGCGACTTCGGTGATTGCTACTCGCTGTACATGGGCGCCTTCGGCTGCAACATGGCGTGTTGGGAAGACTGGGGCTACGTTGAGGAATGCAGCCCCGTTCCCGTGATCTGACAACGAGGGAAACGAGTTGGTGCGGCGACATGGCGCCGCTGCGCTGGGCCGATCGAACGGGGAGACAGCTCATGACGAACATCATTCGACGGGTGATGGCGGTGACGCTGCCGCTTCTGGTGGTGTCGATTGCCGTCGGTCGGGAGGGGCTTCAGGACTCGCCGGATCAGTACCGGGGGAAGGAGCAGCCCTTGCAGTGGGTGTCGTTTTCCGCTGACGTCCGCACGGTGGTGGCTGACGGGTCTGAGACCGTGGGCCGATTCTATCGTGCGGCTGATGGATCCACGCGATTCGAGGCCACCCACGGCGACGAGACACAGATCATCATCAACAACTTCTCTCAGGGAACGCATTACCGGCTGTTCCGGTCGCCGGCCGTCGGAGGAACCTGGACGCGACAGCCTCTCGCGTTGCCCCCCGGGGGCGTGCGTCCTCCGATGCCCAAGAACGAGGAGCGTCCGCCCGACGCGCTGCCCGAGCAGGTGTCGGGTCATTGGGTCGTTCGCAAGGTCGAGCGGAACGGAGCCATCCGGCTGATCGCTCCGAGCCTCAATGGCTTCGCGCTCGTGGAGGATGTACCCGGTTCCCGTCGGACCGAGTATACCCAGGTAGAGATCGGGGATCCTGATCCGAGACTCTTCGAACCGCCAGCGGGCGAGCCTGTGAAAGTGTTGAGCACGCCAGGGGGGATTCGATTCACCCCTCGCCAGCGGTGACGAGACGAGGGGCCGCCGTCAACGCCAACGGCCAGCACGGGCGGTGGCGCGACGTCCAGGCGCGATCGCTGCCCAGGGTGCGGGAGGTCCTCGACCGGCTCACTCCCAGTGCGGGGTGAGGCCACAGCGGGCCAGCGGTTGGTCTGTCCCGCTCTCGGTGGTCTGCTCTTCCTGACTCAAGCTATCGTGCCGCCGGGCGGCCCGACTCCCTGTTCTCCGGTCCCTGTTCTACGGCCCCTGTTCGCCGAGCCACCGGCGAAGCTCGGCAAGGGCCTGCTTCACGGCCTCCGGGTTCGTCGACTGCGGTGTTTGCTTCGCGGCTACAGAAGCGCGGGCCGAGATCGCCGAGGGTGCGTCGGGCCCGAACGCCGGACTGAAGCGGGTCCACTCGGCCGGCGTAAGCGCGGCGAAGTCCCGGCCCGTGGCGCTCAGGTCGCGGGCCATGGCGCCAACCGTTGCGTGCGCCTCGCGGAACGGCACGCCGCGCGCCACCAGGTAGTCCGCCACGTCGGTCGCGAGCAACAGTCCCGATGCCGCCGCCGCAGCACGATCGGCGGCGAAGCGAAGCCCGGCGACCACCGACGTGGTCGCCGCGAGCGACCCGGCCACGGTCGTCTCGGCGTCGAACACGGCTTCCTTGTCCTCCTGGAGGTCGCGGTTGTACCCGCTCGGTAGCCCTTTCATCGTCGTCAACCATCCGGCCAGAGCACCGACGACGCGCCCGGTCTTGCCGCGGACCAGTTCGAGCGGGTCCGGGTTCTTCTTCTGGGGCATCAGGCTGCTGCCGGTCGCGAAGCGGTCGGGCAGTTCGAAGTAGCCGAACTCCTCGCCCGTGAAGAACACCAGGTCCTCGGCCAGGCGGCTCAGGTGCACCATCGTGAGCGCGCACGCGTGGAGGAAGCTCGAGACGAAGTCGCGATCGGACGATGCGTCGAGGCTGTTCGACACGACGCGCGTGAAGCCCAGTCGCGCGGCCAGGGCACGTGTGTCGATGGAGTAGTTCGTGCCGGCGATCGCCCCGGAACCGAGCGGCATGGCGTCGGCTTCGTCCGCGGCGAACTCGAGCCGTGCCACATCGCGGCGCGCCGCCGCGGCGTGCGCCAGCAGGAAGTGGGCGGCCAGCACCGGCTGTGCGCGGCGCACGTGCGTGTAGGACGGCATCACCCCGTCCCCGCAAGCCTCGGCTCGATCGACCAGCGCCCCGACCAGGCCGCGTACCGCACGGCACAGGAGCGGAATGCGCCGCCGGAGGTACAGGCGGAGATCGAGAGAGACCTGCTCGTTGCGCGACCGGCCCGTGTGCAGGCGCTTGCCGGCCTCTCCGATACGCTCGACCAGTTGCCGCTCGACGAAGGCGTGGACGTCCTCGTCGGCGCCCGCGACGAATGCCGGATCCAAGCGGCCGGCCTGGAGAATGTCGGTGAGCCCGTTTCGGATGGCCTCTGCAACCGCCGGCGTGATCGCCCCGGCGGTGGCGAGGGCCTCCGCCCACGCCAGGCTGCCCGTCACATCGTCGTCGAAGAGGCGCCGATCGACGGGCAAGGAGACGCCGAAGCCGAACACGTCCGGATCCGGATCACTCTCGAAGCGCCCTGACCAGAGGTGTGTCGTCATGGTTCCGTCCGAGTCGGCACGACGGTGTTGATAAGCCCGGCCGCCGCGAGATGGTCAGCGACGTCGCCTTCGCCGCCGGCGAGGGCGCATTCGTGAGGCGCGAACGCGGACTGCCGCCCGACCACACGGCACGAACCCTTGAACAGCTTCAGGCGGACGATGCCCGTGACGCGCTGCTGGACATCGGCCACGAATGCATCGATCGCGCTGCGCAGGGGCGAGTGCCAGAGGCCGTTGTCGACGAGGTCTGCGTACTCGAGGGCGAGGCCGCGCTTGACGCGCGCCAAACCCCGAGGGCAGACGAAGCCCTCGAGTTCCCGGTGCGCCGCGTGCAGCACGACGGCTGCCGGCGCCTCGTACACGTCGCGCAATCTGATCCCGATCAGCCGGTTCTCGACCGTGTCGATGCGGCCGACACCGTGGCTGCCGGCAATGGTCGTCACGCTGTCGATGAGCTCCAGAAGCGGCATCGGCACGCCGTTGACGGCAACGGGTGTGCCCCGCAGGAACTCGATCTCGAGAGAGGCCGGTTCGTCCGGGCACACCGATGGGTCCGCCGTGAGGGTGAACGCCTCTGCGGGCGGTTCGGCCCAGGGGTCTTCGAGCACATCGCACGCGATGGATCGCCCCCACAGATTCACGTCGGTCTTGTGAGGCCTGGTTTGCGTGGCCGGCACCGGGATGCCGCGCCGGCGCGCGTAGTCGACTTCGTCCGACCGGCTCATGCTCCATTCGCGGGCCGGGGCCATCACGCCGATCGACGGGTCGATGGCCCGCGACGAGACCTCGATGCGGACGTGGTCGTGGCCCCTGCCGGTGCAGCCATGTGCGATCGACCGCGCACCTTCGATGCGGGCGATCTCGACCAGCTTCTTCGCCATGAGTGGGCGGCTGAGAGCCGTGGCGAGCGGGTCCCCGCCTTCGGAGATGGCGCCGGCCTGCAGGGCCGGCAGAACGTAGTCGGATGCGAACTCCGCGCGCACGTCCAGCACGTGGGCATTCACGGCGCCCGCCGCGAGTGCCCGCTCACGGATGGCGTCGAGCTCACGGCTTTGTCCCAGATCCAGCGTGAGGGTGACGACCTCGGCGCCGCGGGTCTCGGCCAGCCAGGAAACCGCCACTGACGTGTCGAGCCCACCCGAGTACGCGAGAACAATCCGCTCCATCCCCGTCCTCAACATGCGTCTCCGGTCCCGGTCCCCGGTCCCCGATCCCTGTTCTCCGGTCCCCGTTCTGCTACCTTCTCGCCATCTCGTCCAACTGCCGCGAGACGCGCGCCGCTGTCCGGAAGTCCCGGCAGATCACCAGCACCGTGTCATCGCCGGCAATCGTGCCCATGACCCCATCGAGCGCGGCATGATCCATGGCAACCGCCAGCGGCTGCGCCTGCGCCGCGCCTGTTCTCGCCACGACAAGCTGCCCGGCATGATCGATACCCGTAAGAAACTCCAGGACCGCGTGTTGAAGCCGCGCCGACGTGACCTCGGGTGCTGCCGGCTCGACCCCGGGCCGGCGGTACGCCCCGTCGGCCACGCCCTTGACCAGTCCCAGGTCCTTCAAGTCGCGCGACAACGTGGCCTGCGTCACCGAGAACCCCTTGCGCTCCAGTCGCCGCCGCAGGAGTTCCTGGCTCACGATGGGCTCGTGGTCGACGAGCTGGAGGATGACCGCCTGTCGTTGACGCTTCATCATACGCCTGCATTAGTATGCACATATTCACATCTGTATGCAAGGTCAATGCGTTCTGCATTGCCATTTTACCGGCGATGCTCTTGACATGAGCCCGATCGGGGATGCATACTTATACACTCACGATGACGAACGCCGCCAGCCCTCCCCGGCCCCGTATCGGCATCGCCGGCGCCACAGGATACGCCGGGCAGGAACTGGTTCGCTTGCTCGCCCGCCACCCGGCGCTTCGTCTCGCCATCGCCACGTCATCCGGGAGCGGCGAAGCTCGCCGCCTGCCGGCCCTGGCCCGTCTCTTCGACGATGAGGTCCGTCCCCTCGACGTGGAGGCGCTGATCCGTGCCTGCGATGTGGTGTGCCTCGCATTGCCCGAGAAGGCCGCCGCCACGATTGGCGCCCGCTTGATGGCCGCCGGGACGCGTGTCATCGATCTCTCAGGGGCCTTTCGCCTGCGGGATGACGGTGCTCGAGCGCGCTGGTACCCCGAAACCGGCAGCATCCCCGACGGGACCGTCTACGGCCTGCCGGAACGGAACCGGACCTCCATTGCCTCGGCCACTCTGGTCTCGTGCCCCGGATGCTATCCCACGGCCGCGCTCCTGGCGCTCGCTCCCCTGGTTGCGGCCGGCATGCTGGCCGGACACGTGATCATCGACGCGAAGTCCGGCGTGTCGGGCGCGGGCAAGGCGCCCAGCGAGCGGACCCACTTCTCGGAGAACCACGGAAGCGCGGCGGCGTATGGGGTCTTCACTCACCGCCACACCGTCGAGATGGAACAGGAGCTGGGTCTGCCCGTGACGTTCGTCCCGCACCTGGTGCCGCTGAACCGGGGCATTCTCGAGACCATCTACACGACGCTCACTCCCGGGCTGGGCGCTTCGGACGTGGCGGGCGTGTTCGAGGCGGCCTATGCCGATTGCCCCTTCGTGCGACTCCGCGGCGAAGACCTGCCCGAGATCAAGCACGTGGCCCACACGCCGTTTTGCGACATCGGCTGGCGTGTGGACGAGCCGTCGGGCCGCATCGTGCTGGTGTCGTGCCTCGACAACCTGCTGAAGGGGGCGGCGAGCCAGGCCGTGCAATGCCTCAACCTCATGTGCGGCATCGACCAGGCCGCAGGGCTCCTCTGATGGCACCCGAGACGAGCCGCTCCCGGCAAGACCGTCCTGGATTGAAGCGGGAGAGTCCCGGGCGACCACGGGCGAACCCCGTCGTGCTGAAGCTGGGCGGCGAACTGCTGGAGACGCCCGGGCGTCTGGCGACTGTCGCCGAGAGCGTCGTCGACGCGGCCCGCGCGGTCCCGCTCATCGTCGCCCACGGCGGCGGACGCGAGATCGATGCGTCGCTGGCCGGAGCGGGCATCCCGAAGCGGCAGGTCGACGGGTTGCGCATCACCGATGAGGCCACGCTGGCCGTCGTCGTGTCGGTGCTGGCCGGCTCCATCAACACCCGGTTCGTCGCGGCCATCAATGCCGCGGGTGGCCAGGCGGTCGGACTCACCGGAGCCGATGCGGGCGTGGGACCAGTGGAGCCGATGCCCCCGTACCGGACTGTCGCTGGCGACGTCGTTTCCCTCGAGCGCGTCGGCCAGCCGATCGTGGATGGTACGCCGTTCTTGCTCGGCCATCTCCTCGAGGGCCGGTACCTCCCGGTCGTCGCCAGCATTGGCGCGGCTCGGGACGGTGCGCTCTATAACGTCAATGCCGACACGCTCGCCGCGGCGCTCGCGGCACGAACGGGTGCGTCGCGCCTGGTGATCGCCGGCGCGTCGAACGGGGTGCTGGACGCGTCCGGCCGGACGATTCCGGCCCTCGATCCAGCGGCGGAGTCGACCCTCGTCCGGCGCGGCACCATCAACGCCGGCATGCTCGCGAAGCTCCACGCCTGCCGGGCCGCCCTCGCCGCGGGCGTGCGCGACGTGATCATCATCAACGGTTCGGACCCGCGCCGTCTCGCCGAGGCGGCCGGCGGCGCCGATGGCGCCGGCGTCGATGCGACGAGGATCGTGCCATGACCGCTCCATCCTCCACCGTGCCCGGCGAAACCGTGCAGTCCCTCGACGCGGCGCACGTCCTGCAGACCTACAAGCGGGCCCCCGTTGTCTTCTCGCGCGGCGAAGGGGTCTATCTGTTCGACACGTCGGGGCGGCGGTATCTCGACCTCATCTCCGGCGTCGGCGTCGCCTCGCTCGGTCATGCGCATCCGGGGCTCGCCCAGGCGTTGGGTGACCAGGCCCGAACTCTGCTTCATACGTCGAACCTGTGCTACCACGAGCTGCAGGGTCCGGTCGCCGCCCACCTGGCCTCGCTTTCCGGTCTCAGCCGGACGTTCTTCTGCAACAGCGGGACAGAGGCGGTCGAGGCGTGTCTGAAGTTCGCTCGGCGCTACTGGCATACCGGGGGCCACCACCACCGCACGGGCCTCGTGGCACTCGAGCACGCATTCCACGGCCGCACCCTGGGCTCGCTGTCAGTCACGTGGGACGAGCACTATCGCCTCCCGTTCGAGCCGCTGCTCCCGCACGTGCGGTGGATTCCCGCAGATGACCCGGACGCGCTGGCTGCTGCAATCACGGACTCCACGGCCGCCGTGATCGTCGAGGCCATTCAGGGAGAGGGCGGCGTCCGGCCGCTTCAAGCGGCCATGGC
The DNA here is from genome assembly GCA_040752275.1 of Acidobacteriota bacterium. Classification (GTDB taxonomy): domain Bacteria; phylum Acidobacteriota; class Vicinamibacteria; order Vicinamibacterales; family JAKQTR01; genus JBFMFH01. Next base: position 108,599 of record JBFMFH010000062.1, on the reverse strand, counting down.
CGAGGCCATCACGCAGGCACAGGCGCGAACCGGCACCCTCCTCATCGCCGACGAGGTGCAGTGTGGCCTCGGCAGGACGGGACGCCCATTCGGCTACCAGACGCTTGGCCTGCGGCCGGATCTCGTCGCGGTGGGAAAGGCCCTCGGTGGCGGCATGCCGGTCGGCGCGGCGCTGCTGCACGAACGGATCGCGACCACCGTGACCCTGGGCGATCACGGCAGCACGTACGGCGGGAATCTGCTTGCGTGCCGGGCGGCACTGGTGTTCCTCGAGGCACTGATGTCCGGGGGCCTCCTCGATCACGTGGGGCGGGTGGGTGCACACCTGGGCCGCGGGCTCTCGCAGCTCGCGGGGCAGTACCCGGTCGTCGGCGATGTCCGCGGTGCCGGCTTGATGTGGGGCCTGGATCTCCGTGTCGACGCCACACCGTTTGTTGAGAACGCGCTGGCCGCGGGACTGCTCATCAACCGGACGGCCGGCACCGTCATCCGGCTGCTGCCGCCGTTCGTCCTGACGGAAGCGCAGGCCGACGAAGCCCTGGCGCTTATGGGCGAGGTGTTTGCTCGGACCATCGCGGAGCAGGCCGCATGAACACCGCTCCTCTGCCGCTCTCGGCTGCCGCCGCGCCGCAAACGGCCCCTGCGGCATCCGTCCCGGGCCCGTCGATGCCCCGCCCGGCCGTCGTCGACGATGCTTCGTCCATCCACGCGCTCATCGTCCGCAACCTTGAGGCCGGACACCTGCTGCCGCGGACGCTGGCCGATATCACCCGGCACATTCAGCGCTTCGTGGTCGTCCACGCGGGCAGCGGCGAGATGCTCGCCTGCGCCGAGTTGGCCCCGCTCAGCGCCGGTGTCGCCGAGATCCGGTCGCTCGTCGTCCACGAGGCGGCGCGCGGCCTCGGTCTGGGCAAGCTGGTGGTCGGGGCCCTTCGTCTGCGCGCCCGGGCCGGGCGCTTCCGGACGCTTTGTGCGTTCACCCACGATCCGCGCCTCTTCGCCCGGATCGGCTTCTCGATCGTGCCGCACTTCTGGCTGCCCGAGAAGGTCGGTGCCGACTGCTGGAGCTGTCCGCTCTTCCAGACTTGCGGGCAATACGCGATGGTCGACTCGTGCCTCGGGCGTGCGGGCCTCCCGGCGCCGGGGCAGGAGCGGTGCTCATGACCGCGGAGGTTCCTTCCGGGGTGACCATCGAGCCCATCCCCGGCGGGATCACCGCCGCAGCGGGCTTCCGGGTCGCCGGTGTCGCCTGCCAGATCAAGAGGGACGGGGCGCTCGATCTCGCACTCATCGTGCCGGACAACCTCTCCACGGCGGCGGGGCTGTTCACCACCAACCTGACGTGCGCCGCCCCGGTGATGGTGAGCCGGGAACACCTCCAGCGCTCGGAGGGCCACGCGGCAGCCATCGTCGTCAACAGCGGGTGTGCCAACGCGTGTACGGGTCCCGAGGGCCTGTCGGTTGCGCGCAGCTCGACGGATTTCCTCGCATCCTCGCTCGGCTGCCGTCCCGAGGACGTGCTGGTCGCCTCCACCGGCGTCATCGGCGTGCAGCTCGATGCCGACAAGCTCCGCCAGGGGATTGGGCTGGCCCTCCGGAGTCTGTCCGGCCGCCATCACCTCGAGGCAGCCCGGGCCATCATGACCACCGACAGAGCGCCGAAGGAAGCGGCGGTGCGGGTGCTCACGCGCGCGGGCACGTTCCACGTCGGCGGCATGGCCAAAGGCGCCGGCATGATCGAGCCCAGCATGGCGACCATGCTGGCGTTCCTCACGACCGATGCCATGGTGCATCCGCCGGACCTGCACCGCGCACTGACTGAGGCGGCCGACGACACCTTCAACGCCATCACCGTCGACGGCGACACCTCGACGAATGACAGCGTGTTCCTGATGGCCGGCGGAGCGAGCAAGGTGGCCGTCGAGGGCGATCTCCATCCGGCCCTGGTCGCGGGGCTTCGGGCCGTCTGCGCCGATCTTGCTCGGGCTATCGTCCGCGGTGCGGAGGGCGCGACGAAGCTCGTGTCGATCACGGTGTCGGGAGGGGCGTCCGACGGCGACGCGAAGCGGGCTGCGAAGGTGATCGCCAATTCGCTCTTGGTCAAGACCGCGATTCACGGCGGCGATCCGAACTGGGGGCGCCTGGTCGCCGCCGCCGGACGCGCCGGCGTGGCGTTCGATCCGGACCGCGCGTCGGTCCGCCTCGGTACGAACGTCCTGTTCAGTGAGGGGGTGCCCTTCGACGAGCGCGCACCGCAGGCCGCCGACTACCTCAGGGGCACCGACATCGAGATCGAGGTCGACCTTGGAACGGGCGGGCCGCACCGCGCCACTGTCTGGACGTGCGACTTGTCGGCCGAGTACGTGCGGATCAACGGCGAGTATCGGACGTAAAGCCTCGCGTCTCCTGTCGTCCGTCGCCTGTCGTCCGTCGCCTGCCCTACGCCATTGTGCCTTCGGGGTACTGGAGCGCGAGGCGAAGCTCCTTGGCGAGGGTATCGACACTCGTGTTGCGGGCCCAGGCGCCGTCAGTCTCGAACCGAAGGTCTCCGATACGCCGTCCCCAGGGTGCGATGACCCTCCCGATGGCGCGGAAATCCGTGCGCTCGGCGCGTTCCTGATCGAGCTGCCGGACGACATCGGGTGCCACGCGAATGAAGGCGCGCAGGGCGGCCGACGACTTGATGCTGTACTTCCGGCCGTTCCACGCGGCGCCGAAGAGCACCGCAATCTGTCTGAAGTAGTTCACGAAGAAACGCCTGGCGTCGTCGCGGAACTCGGCGCCCTTGCGCCCGCTGCCAAAGGCCTCAGTCTGGAAGAGCCTCTTCAGCTCCTGGGCGAGGGGCGCCTGTGCGACCACGCCATGGCCGACGCCGAGCAGCTTGATGTTCCCGCACAGGGGCGAATCCTCGCGATCCTGCAGGGCCCGGATGATATCGTGAGCCGCCGCCAGATTCTCGTCGCGATAGAGCTGCCGGCCCGACAAACTGACCAGGTGCGAGGAGTTCAACCGCGTGTGCTTGGCGTTGATCGTCACAAACATCTGGACGATGTGATCTTCGGGCAGCTGATCGAAGATCACCGCCGGAATCGAGAAGGCCTCGCTGCCGAAGCGCTCGATGTCGGCATGCATGGCCAGCAACCGGTGTTGCCCATCGATGGCTCTGAGGATGCCCTCCGTCTCGGGGACCTTGAGCGTGCCGAGATTGGACCCGTCGTCGACCGGCACGAACACCAGCCTTTCGTCACACGAGATGATCACCGCACCCGGGATCGAGGGCAGGTCTCTCGCCTGACGGCACTGCTCGTAGTACTGCACGAGCTCGTCGATCTTCCGCCGGATGATCTGGCGCTGGTAGGCCTTCTCGTTCGCACCGATACGCCGCTCGAGCAGGTCCCAGTTGACCTTCGACGCCGGCGACGACTTCCTCTTGCCGCGCACCGGCGGATGGTGCTGCTCCCCGTAGCTCAGCACCTCGAAGCGCACCAGCTTGTCGATGTCCCTCGCCGTCAGTGAAGCCTGGTAGAACTGCACCCCGAACTGCTGCATCCGAATGGCTGATACGTTGATCATCGCCCGGCTCTCTCTGGTTGAGTCTGTCATGCTAGGGCGCGATCGGCGGAATCTCAACCGTTTTCTGGCCCGAATTGCGCGCTTTTCTGCGATTATTGTGGGGCTGGCCGCCCGGGGCTTGGCTGGGTGCGATCCGGTCTGAGTCGCGTATCTCGTTGTCAATAAAGGAGTTGCTGGCATGCGTGGAATCTCGACTTCTCCCCGCCGCCTCGGTCGCTTCGCGCTGTGCCTCGCCGGGCTGGCTCTCCTGGCCGGCCCGGGCCCCTCGGCCGAGCAGGCCCGGCCGCCGGTCAGGACGACGGCCATCGGTGAGCAGGACGAGCAGTTTGCGCGCCTCGTCCGCGAATGGACGACGAGGCCCGAGTTCCTCAGCCCGCTCGTCGATCACCTGCCCAGGACGCCGGGCATCCCCTCGCCGAAGGACGTGCTGGGCCACCACATCGGTGAACCCAGGACGCTGACCTACTACGCCGACATCCTGAGGTACTACCGGGCGCTGGCCGACGCGACTCCTCGGGTGCGGGTGATGACCATCGGCACGACGGACGAAGGCCGCGAATGCGTGGTGGTGTTCGTGGGCTCGGACGAGTCGATGGCGAACCTCGATCGCTACAAGGGGTATCTTGCGAGCCTTGCGGACCCGCGCTCGTTGAGCGAAGCCGAGGCGCAGGAGATCATCGACAGGGCGAAGCCGCTGTATCACTTCAGCGGAGGATTGCACAGCGGCGAGACGGGTGCCCCCGAGATGCTCATGGAGCTGGCCTACCGGCTGGCGGTGGAGGAGACGCCGCTCATTCGGCAGATCCGCGATCACGTCATCGTGTCGATCACCCCGGTTGCCGAACCGGACGGACGGGATCGGTACGTGGACTGGTACTACGCGTACAAGATCGACGAGACGGGCGAGGAGCGGTCCTTCGGCGGGCCGCCCTACTGGGGCAAGTACGTCTTCCACGACAACAACCGGGACTTCAACTTCTCGCAGCAGAGCCTGCGGCCGCTTCTCGACTGGTACCTGGAGTGGCATCCGCCAATCGTGCACGAACTGCACGAGTCGGTACCGTTCCTGTACACATTCAGCGGCCAGGCGCCGCAGAACCCGACGCTCGATCCCATCCTCTTCGGCGAGCTCCCGTGGTTCTCGAATTTCGAGATGGCTCAGATGACCAAGTACGGCATGCCTGGTGTCTGGACCCACGCATTCGTCGACATGTGGTACCCGGGATACATGGGGTTCATGGCCTCGAATCACAACGGCATGCTGCGGATGTACGAGACGTTCGGCAACGGCGGCGCCAACACGATGAAGCGGCGGATCGTCAGGGACACGGGCGTGGGAGGCACAGGGCGAGGCGGAGGCCAGACCAGCCGCGAGTGGTACCGCCCGCTGCCGCCGTACCCGGAAGTCGAATGGTCCCTCCGCAACAATACGAACTACATGGAGACGGGCGTGCTGTCGGCCCTGCAGTTGACCTCCGCGTTCCCGCGGGTCATCGTCGAGAACTTCTATCGAAAGAGCCGCAACTCGATTGACGCTGGAAGAACCAGCGCGCCCTTCGGATACGTGATCCCCGCCGGTCAGCGCGATGCCACGCGGGTGGCCTTTCTCGTGAATATTCTCCGGATGCAGGGAATCGAGGTCGGCCGGGCGGCTTCCGAAGTCAGGCTCGCGGGAGAGACCTTCCCTGCCGGCTCGTTCATCGTCAAGGGCGACCAGCCTTACGGGCGGCTCGCCAAGATCCTCCTCGAGCGGCAGAACTTCCCGGACCCGACGCTCAGAACCTACGACGACACCGGCTGGACGCTGGGTCTTGCGACCGGGACGACGGTGAAAGAGATCGCCGACAAGGCGATCCTCGACGTGGCTGTCGAACGCGTGACGGAGGTGAAGCCGGCGGGATCGGTGGCGGGAGCGGGCCCTGTGGCTGCGATTGCCCACGTCGGGTCGGCGAACATGATCACGCTTCGCTTCCGCTTGAAGGACCTGAAGGTCCTGGCGGCCGAGAAGGCATTCAATGCCGGAGGCACCGAGTACCCGGCGGGTTCGTTCCTGGTGGACTCGGGCGGCAGCCCGGCGGCCGCAGCGCGACTCGCGACCGCGGTCGAGTCACTGGGCCTGGTCGCCTCGCGTCTGCCAGTGCAGCCGGACGTTCCGACGCACGAGGCCGATCTGCCACGCCTCGCGATCTTCTCGACCTGGGGAAACACCCAGGACGTGGGCTGGGTCCGCTACGCGTTCGACCGGCTGGAGGTGGCGTACGACCTCATCTACAAGGAGCAGGTGAAGGCCGGCGACCTGCGATCGCGGTACGACGTCATCGTCATTCCGAACCAGGGACGCAGCGCCAAGGGCCTTGTGTACGACATCGCACCGGTCGGGCGGCCCCTCGCCTACAAGAAGAGCGACCGGTTCAAGAACCTCGGGATGTATGGCGAGTCGGATGACATCACCGGCGGCATGGGCCTCGAGGGCGCCCTCGAATTGCAGACGTTCGCCGAATCCGGCGGCGTGCTCGTCACACTGGGTGGCGCGAGCGCATTTCCGGCCGAGTTCGGCCTGGCCCGGCGCGTGGATGCCTCAAGGCCGTCTGCGCAGTTCTACGCGCCAGGACCAATCGTCGAGGCGGAGATCGCCAGGCCGGAGCACCCCATCTTCTATGGATACGCCGGAAAGACCGTCCCGGTCAGGTACGCCAACGGCCCGTTGCTTCGCGTGCCGGAAACCGAGAAGGCCACGCAGGTGCTGATGACCTTCACGGGCGGTGAGAAGTCGGTCCTGAGCGGTCTGATGCGCAACCCGAACGAGGTGCGGGGCGTGCCGGCCATCCTGGACGTGCCGGCCGGTTCGGGCCGGATCGTCATGTTCGCGACGAACCCGTGTTTCCGCTGGCAGAATCTCGGCGAGTTCAACATGCTCTTCAACGCGATTCTGCACTTCAACGATGTGCGATGAAGCCCGGGGCTGGGGCCCTCGCCAGAGGCGTCGGCCGCCAGGGAAGCCTGGGCCGACTGGTGTCCCTGCCCTGGCGGCGATGTCAGCGCGCCGGCATGAGCCAGAGACGGGCGGCAGTGTGAGCCTCGACGGCCTGACGGGAGAACAGCATGGGGTGGTGCCGCTCGTCGGCCCAGAGGTTGAGGAGGTTCCCGTAGAAGGGGCTCCCCGGTTGACCGGAGATGCCGGGCACGTTGATCGTCGTCGACCGATCCCAGTCGGCAAGATCGACCACTTCGCGGAATGAAGCGCCGCTCGTCTGCCTGGCACCCGAACCGGTTGCGAACGGCGTCGTGCCATCGCCGCCGCGCGGCACATCAGGCAGGTTCAGCACCGAGCGCAGCGGACCGCTCGAGGCGAGCGGGTGCGCCCAGGAAGCGCGGTGGATTCTGCCCCACGCCCACTCGCGCGGATCCGGACCCATGCGCGCCACCGCGTCCTGCCAGGCCTGGTCGAGGCTCGGCCCGAGCAGGACGTCCTGCACGGACGGGTCGGTTGCGGCACGGGCGAGGGCCGCGAGCAGGCGTGAGGTGGACATCGACGATCCGGCAAGAGGCTGGTCGGCTGCCGGCACGAGGGCCCGGGCGGCTGCGGTCGCCAGGCGCGAGAACCACAGTTCGTACAGCGCAGCGGCTGCCGAGTTTCGACTCACCACGTGGTCCCAGGCCGCCAGCATCTCTACCGCCCGCGCTCGGACCGGCGGGAGGCCCTCTCGCCCAGGTTCGGACGCCAGGTGACGAGCCGCGCGCGCCGTCCTCAAGGCATTGCAGACATCGCGAGCCACGACCGACAGCGCGTCGTGCTGCAGGCGCTCCGAGTCCGCAACGGTGTGGCCCGGCGCCGGCTGGCCGGCGCCGGCCGACAGCACATCCATGATTCGCCGGAACCGGTAGGGGGCGCTCCACTCGTACCCGAGTGCCTTGTCGTACCCGGGCGGCAGGATGTTGTGGTTGGCCGTCGCAATGATGCCGCTCGGCGGATTGAACGACTGCGGCAGGTCTTCGAGGCGCAGGAATCCGGCCCACTCGTACTTGCCCTCGTGGCCGGGAACCGGCAACAGGCCCGACCAGCCGGGCCGGATCGGAGCCATCCCGGCGGCAACCCAGCCGATGTTGCCATCGACGTCGGCGTAGACCAGGTTCTCTGATGGCACCAGCCAGCCGCGCGCGGCTTCGAGGAACTCGGGCCACGTCCGGGCCTGGTTGAGGGCAAGCGAGCGCAGGTAGCCGGCGGTTCCGGGTTCCATGCCGACCCAGCGCAGCGCATAGGCCCGCCGCCTGGCGGAATCGACGTGGAGCACGGGACCATGACGTGTGAAGCGCAGTTCGATCACGCGCGGGACTGCCTCGCCGCGGACGCGGATGGTCTCGCGCTCGATTCGCATCGGCTCGGACATCCCCTTGTACAGGTAGTGGCCGGCCCTGAGCGGATCGAGCTGTTCGACGTAGAGGTCCTGCTGGTCGATGCCGACGATCGTGAAGCCGAAGGCGATGCGGTCGTTGTGACCGGCGGCCACACCCGGCAGTGCCGGCTCGCCGGCGCCGATGACGTTCCACCCGGGTCCGACCAGGTGCACGCTGTAGCGCAGCGACGGGAGCGCGAGGATCCGGTGCGGGTCGTTCGCCAGGATCGGCCTGCCCGTGGCGGTCAGTTTCCCGGAGAGCACCCAGTTGTTCGACCCGTGCCTCCAGGCATCCTCGAACCAGTTGTCCATCGCCTCGGCATCACCCGCGGCCGCGGCCGCCCCGGGAGCCCCGGCGGCCTCGAGGACCAGACCCACCGACAGGCGGCGCACCGGTTGTTCGAAGCCGAATCCCGGTGCCGCGCTCGCGACCTTCGGCAGCGTATCCGGAAAGCGGACGAGTTCGCTCGCATCACTCGCGATGTCCAGGATGGCGTCGGTAATATCCTCGAGGTTCAGTCCGTCTGGAATCTCGATGGCGACGGGCGGATCGACGACCTGGAACTCGGCCACACGACCGACGCCGACCCGCCGGGCCAGTCGCGCGCGCTGGACCTCGCTGCGGGCGTTGCGCGTCATCACGTAGCCGGCCATGCGACCGATGACGACCTCGGGGGTCCACGGCTCAGGCCTGGCTCCGATCAGTTGAAATTCGATGGGCAGCTTCTCCGGGTTGGCGTTCACATACGTCACCTGGCTGTTGATGCCTTCGATGAACGACTCGATGATGCGCCGCGCGTCAGACCCGTAGCTGGCCCACTCTGCAGCCATGTCACCGCGATATCGGAGGAGCCGGGCGAAGGTGTCCCGTTTGACGCCAGAGGGTCCGACGATCTCGGAGAGCGTCCCCTGCGCGTTTCGGCGCCACAAGTCGAGCTGCCACAGCCGGTCCTGCGCCGCCACGTAGCCCTGCGCGAAGAACAGGTCGTGGGTGGTCTTCGCATAGATGTGCGGCACGCCCCATCGATCCCGCAGGACCTCGACCTGCTCGTCGAGGCCGGGAACTTCGACGACGCCGGAGATCTGGGACACCGCCGCCGCCGCCCGCTGCTTCAGTGCAATCACGGCACTCTCTGGCGCAGGCTGGGCGATGAGCAGGGCCCAAGCCGCGAGGACACTTCCGCCGGCGCACAGCACTCGATTCATGCGGTCCTCACCAGGGTTGCGGGGACAGATTACGTGGAGTCCCTACGGACGCGTTGCGCCGGAATGGCCGGCCGTGGTGTTCCTCCGCAAACCGTTCGACACGGCGGCAAAACACGTCTCCGGCCCGTTGCGGACCGCTGGACGCCGGCTGCCGCTCCGCGGACCAAAGCGCCGGCTGACCCCCTTGTTCTTCGCCGTGTTTTGCGGCATCCCCGGGGCTGACGCCCCCCGGCCCACGAGCGTCGCCGTGCTCACATGGTTTGCTCCGGAACACCACGGCCGGCCACCCCAAACGACATGTCTCATCCCCCCGTTGACGTCAGCTCCGCACTCGTCACGAACTCGATGTCCTGGCGCATCGACTGCCACACCGAACAGTACTTCCCGCGTGACAGGTCGATGGCCCGCTCCACGGCATCGATCGGCGCCGAGGTCGTCACCTTGAAGAGCAACTCGACCCGCGTAAACCGCTTCGGGTCGGTGTCCGCCCGCTGCCCGACAAGCTCCGCGTCCAGCGCCGCGACCTTGTGCCGGCCTCTGGTCAGAATGTGCACCACGTCGATGGCCATGCAGCCCGCAAGGGCCGACGCCATGATGATGACCGGGCCGGGTCCCGCTTCGTTCCTGCCGTCGAGCGTCCAGGCATGGTCCTTGCTCGTTGCCGTGAACCTGAGTCCCTCCTCCCACCTGAGTCCCACGACGGTCGCCGGTGTCGCGTCTGTCATCAGTGCTCCTTCGCCCGCCCGCACGGCCCGGCCGCGCGAGGCACCGGTCCCGAACGCCGGCCCGATTGTAGCCACTCTTCTGTCTTCTGTCTTCTGTCTTCTGCCTGCGGGTCATGCGCGCGGCGGAGGCATGTCGCCTATCGCCTGTCGCCTGTCGCCTAGAACTTGATGTTGTAGACCACCTTGAACGTCCGTCCCATCTCCGCGATGTAGTCCTTCACGTACGAGAGGTGGTTCCGATACAGCTCGTTGGTCAGGTTGTCAATCCGCGCGGTGACGGTGCTCACGGCCTTCCCGGTCATGAACGAATAGGAAGCGAACAGCTTCACCAGCGTGTAGCCGCCGGTCGGTGTTTCGATGCCGAAGACACGCTTCTGTGCGGCAACGTCCGTTACCTCCGCCCCGGCGTTGAAGGCGTTGTACTGGTAGCGCAGGCTGCCCCGGGCGCGGATGGGCGGGATCCGAGGTAGCGGCTCGCCGGTATCCTTCAGCCGCCCGCGCACGTAGTCGATCCCGAGGTCCGCGAACCAGTGGGTGGTCAGCTGCAGGTCTGCGTGGATCTCGACCCCCTGCAGGAGGCTATCGCGGGCGAGGTACTCGATGACCGCCAGGTCTCCGTGGTGGTGGCCTTCGTGTGCGTGCTCATCCTCTTCGGGCAGGCCCTCGACCGGGTTCCTGAAGATGTAGTCGGCGATGCTGTTCCGGAAGTACGTCGCCTCGGCCGAGAACTTCGGGGAACGCCACCGGAACGAGGCATCGAATCCGAGTGCGTGCTCGGATTCGAGATTCGCGTTGCCGATCTCGAAGGCGAAGTTGCCCGGGTGGGGGCCGTTGAAGTACAGCTCTTCGAGGGCTGGGTGCCGCGCGGCCCGGGCGACACTGATGGCATACGACGTCCGATGGTCTAGCATCGGCGGGTTGACGAGCAGCCCCGTCGACCAGGAGACGTTGGTGAAATCCCTCGGGGGCAGCGTGCCGCCAGCCGGGGAATAGGCCGCATGGTCGACGCGTCCGCCGAGCTGCAGGGTCACGTGGTGCCAGGCGACCTCCTCATAGAGGAAGGCGGCGAACCCGCGTTGGTCGACCGGAGGTGACAGGGCCTCGTCGCCCTCGGCCGAGAACGAGCGGTCCAGCACCAGCGCCCCCATCGATCCCGAGAACCGGCCGACAGGCCGGTGGTTGGCCCGGAATTCGAACTCGTTCGTGTCGTTGCGGAACGATGTGCCGATCGCGCCGCCCACGATCTCCTCGTGACGATAGCGACGACCGGCGAACGAGGCGCGCACCGACGAGAGGAACCCCGTGAGGGCCCTGGCCTCCGCACGCAGGGACATCATGTGCCGCCGTGGCGTCAGTTCGACGAGTCCTTCCTCGACGAAGGGCAGGCCGTATCGCGTGTCCTCGTACCCGTAGCTGCCCCCGGCGTACCCCTTTGCGCCGATCCAGGCCACTCCGACTGACATGAAGCCATTGCGCGACTGCGTGTTGTCGACGAGGCCATCCGGTGTTCGGTAGTCGCCCGATCGGGATCCCCCTCCGCCCGCGTGGATCGCCCACGACGAGTTGCCCCACCACATGTCGCCGGCACCCGTCGCCAGGCCGCCGTTCGACCCGAGGTCGCCTGTCAACGCTCCGCTGGCGCCAGTCACCCGCTCGGTCGGCACCGTGTCGGCAATCACATTGACCAGGCCGCCAATCGCATTCGATCCGTACAACAGCATGGCCGGGCCGCGTACGACCTCGATCTTCGAGGCGGCAGCCGGGTTGATGGTCACGCCGTGGTCGCCCGACTGGCTCGACAGATCTCCCGTTCGTTGTCCGTCCTCGAGGATCAGGACGCGGTCACCGTCAAGGCCGCGAATCACGGGTCGCGCCGGCGCGTTCCCGAACGATCGCACCGCCATCCCGGGCTGCGTCTGGACCGTCGCCGCCAGGGACGTCTCGAGTTCCCGCGTCAGGTCCTGGCCGGCCAGGACGGAGGTCGGCTGGTAGGCGCTGAATTGATCCCGCGGCTCCGCACTGACCGACACGACCTCCGTGTAGTGCAGCTCCGGGTCAACCAGCACCTCGATGGTGGTCTCGGGAGCCACGATCTGGTATTCGCGGTGCTTACCGGAGAAGCCCTGCGCTTCGACGACGAGGTGGTACGTGCCTGGCTTGACGGCATCGAAGGCAAATGTGCCATCGGCTGCGGACACTGTGGTGCGCTTGACCTCTACCAGCACCACCTTGGCATCGGCCACAGGTTCGCCGGTGAGCGAGTGCAGCAGGCGCCCCTTGAAGACCGCATCGGCCGCAAAGACCGGGCCCGCTGCCAACAGCAACACCAGCACGAAGAAGGAAGGCACGCAAGCATGTGATGATTGCGCCGCTCGAACGATCATGGCGACCTCCTCGGGACTCAGGGGTCCCGGACCCTCGCCGGCGTGCGCCTCGCTGACGACGCGCGAGAGAGAGGCGGCGACTCCTCATCGGCCCGCCCGGCGGCGGCCGGAGTCGCCAGGCGGAACGGCAGCCCCGCCGGAACACGACCGAACACAACAGGGAAACGCGACGACGTCAGACGCGCGGCGGTGCCCGGGTCACCGGGAGTCGCGCATCGAGAACGTGGCGGGTCTGGAACACGGCAGCGGGGGTCCGCGCCGCCGGCGTGTCATCGATCGTGACGCGAGGGCCCGAGGTGAACGATGTCCGGAAGGCTTGGAACCAGTGGCACGTGAAACAGTGCCCGCGCGACGTCGCCCTGCGGGCAGCCGCCAGCCGGCCCCCTTCGGACCCGGCTGCCGGCGCGGACAGGTGGTCGCATGCGTCGTGCTGCATCGCCCCGGGGTGCGCAAGCCCTACCGGAGTGGCGAGAAGACCCGCCACGAGCCCGAAGGCCACGCTCGCCCGGAAAAACTGCAGCCACATGGACATAGAAGCCACCATCACGATACCGGCGTCCGCCGGGAGGCGTCAACAGTTGGACGCGGCCGCCCGGTCCCCGGATCCACGCGACCGCGCCGGCCGGGACACGTAGGCACGTGGCTTGCTAAGATCCGTGTCATGCGGCGCAGCGTGTACTCTTTTGTGGCCATTGGCGTGCTGGTGGCCCTGGCGGCACCCGCTCTCGGCGGGCTCGAATGGGCGGCGAAGGCATCTCAGCAGCCCGGAGCGACCTTCCGCTCCGGCACCAGGCTGGTACCCATTTACGCCACGGTCACCGACGCGCAGGACCGACTGGTTCCGGATCTCGTGCGCGAGGATTTCGAAGTCCTCGACAACAACGTCCGTCAGAACCTGCTGGTGTTCGAGAACCAGATCCAACCCATCACCGCGGTCGTGATGCTCGACACGAGCGGCAGCATGACGGATTCGCTCAAACTCGTGCGGGACGGAGCCGAGCAGTTCCTCATCCGCCTCCTCCCACAGGATCGCGCCATGGTGGGGGCGTTCAACGACAAGATCGAGTTCAGCGGGATCTTCACCGCAGACCGCGACGAGCTCATTGCAGCCCTGAAGGAGCTCGACTTCGGCTATCCGACGCGCTTGAACGACGCGATCGACCAGTCGCTCGACCGGTTGGCCGGGATCGAGGGCCGGCGAGTCATCCTGTTGCTCACCGATGGCGAGGACACGGCCAGCAAGATCGGGCAGGGCGACGTTCTTGACCGTGCTACGGCAGACGAGGTCATGATCTACGGCATCGGGCTCGAGTCCGTCTACTTCGACGGCGTGCGACAAGTGCGGACCAAGCCGGACCGCGTCCTGCGCAAGCTCGCCGAGGAAACCGGCGGCGGGTACTTCGCCCTGACGGGCGCAAAGGATCTGGGTTCCGCCTTCACGCGCATCGCGCAGGAGCTACGGAGCCAGTACGTGCTGGGCTTCGCCCCGGCCACCCTCGACGGGAAGGTCCACAAACTCACCGTCTCGGTGAGGAAGCCGGGGATGAGGGTCAGGGCACGGAAGTCGTACGTGGCGTCGCCAGGGGCCTGATAGGTCCGCAATCCGCAATGGGATCATCCGCCGGCGATGGCGGGGAGCAGCTCGATCCGGTCGCCGTCGTGTAGCTCGTGCGCGGCGGCGCCGTGCAGCAGGACCTCGTCGTTCACCACGAAGTTGAAGCCGCCGGCGGCAAGCCGCTTGGCCAACCCGGGAATCTGCCGGTCGAGCACGGCAACGAGTTCCCCGAGCGTGGCCGGCAGCACGTCGATGACCAGGGTGGCATCCGCCGAGACTCGCGATGTCGGCGATCCCGAATCCCGGCCTTGGGCCAGCGCCCCCGGCACGCGCACCGTCACGGTCATCGCGGGTCTTCCGTCCAGGCTACCCACTCGCGTGCGGGTTGTCGATGACCAGATCGGGCCGCGTGCGGCGGAACGTCTCGGCGATGTGGCAGTCCCAGCAGATGGGTGCGTGCGAATCGAAGACCTCGTAGATCGTCTCCGGCTTCACATCGCTCCACATCACCGTCACACCATCCGGGTTCATCAGGGCCGGCTTGTGTTCGGCCCACTCGAGCTGGCCGAGGGCCCTGCCGCAGAGTGCACACGCCTTGCCCGCGTACCACCGCGTCACCTGGGTCTTGACGAGGCAGTCCTCGGGCTGGTCCTCGATCTGCCGCAGGCATTCCTGCCCGCACCCGGCCTTCTCGGGCCAGCGGGTGCACGATTCGAGCCGCAGCCGCTCGCGGCCGGCAACCGCGGTCCTCGCCGCGTACCCCGCGTCAACCTGGACGGCGACGATCTGTTCGTTCTCCGGGCACGTGACGACCCGATCGCCGCGCATCCTGACGTACTCCCGGACAGGCCTGCGCAAGACGAAGAACAGTACCGCCACCACCGCGAGGGCGCCGATGAGATACATCGCAGCGTTCACGGCTCCACCTTCCTTCTCTGCGCCTATCTTACACCTGCGGTCGCTTGGTCCCCCTGCAGCGCGGCCTCGAGCCGTCCCCGCCACCGGTCTTGCGGAATGCCGTCGCGATTGAGGCCGGACACGGCGTAGAAGCGCGAGAGCATCGCGTCGAATTCGGCGCGATCGATCCGCTCTCCGGAGTACGGTCCGACGGCGATGGGTTCGTCGAACCAGCGGTCGGGCAGTGTGTCGTCGCGCCGCCTGACGCCCAGGCGGTGGTTGATCAGCCGCTCCACGCCACAGATGTCCAGCCCGATCCGAGCCAGGTCGTCCTCGGTGAACACCAGGCCAGTGACGTTGGCAATCTGAGTGGCGAACTCGGCCGGGCCGGGCAGCGACGGGCTGTTGAACAGCGTCGTCGTGAAGCGGCACATGCCGACGGCGTCTCCGACGGCGAAGACGTTCTCGCAGACGCGCACGGCGAGTTCCTTCCCGTCGTAGGCATTCGGCCGCGCGCTGACGGCTCCGCCGTACAGCCGCGCCTTGAACGCGGGATCGTCGTTGATGCGTGCATTGATCTCGAGTGTGGCACGGTTGCGCAGGTGGTCCATTCCCCGCGTCGATACGGCAAGTCCCAGGGCGAAGGCCTTGAGGATCCTGGCATCGTGCGGGTCGCTTTGCATCAGGCCCTTGACGGCCATGCGGTAGCGAAGGGCTTCGGGCGGATAGTGTCCCCGCTCGACGGCCCGCGTGCCGTCTGCCAGAACGTTCCCGAACCCTTCCCGCAACGCCAGCTTCACGAGCAGCCGCTCGACCAGCTCCCCGTCGCCCCAGGCGAGCCGCAGTCCGCCAGTGTGGCGCTCGTTGATGATCCCCCGCTGGTACAGCTCGAACGCCCACGCCAGCGCCGATCCGGTGGACGCCGTATCGAGGCCGAGGTCGTTGCAGATGTTGTTGAGGCGGATGACCGTCTCGAGCCGGTCGATCCCGAGACCTGGACCAAACTTCCCCAGCGTCACGTACTCCGGGCCGTCACCGCTCGCATAGCGGTCCGTGCTGCCGGGATCGAGGGTGTTCAGCGGCCGGCAGTTGACCGGGCAGCGGAAGCACCCGGCCATTCCCGGACGGTACTTGTCGATGTGCTCGGCATCCAGCGCATCGGTCCAGGTGGTTTCCTGGTTGTTGCGCGTGCCCATGGCCCCGAGCAGGCGGCTCGGCTTGTAAAGGAACGGCGTCCCCCTCGTCTTCAGCGCATGCTGGACGACTGACGTGGCGCGGATCTTGGCGGCGACATGGCGGTTGTACGGCTTGAAGGGTGCGGCGGTCTGGAACCCGGCCGGCTGACCCTGGACGATGATGGCCTTCAGGCGCAGCGCACCCATCTTCGCTCCGGGCCCGCCGCGGGCGAAGCAGGACTTGGCGCCGGCCATGATCGCGCTGGTCAGCACCCGGCGCTCACCGGCGCGCGTGATGTTCAGCATCGCCAGGTCCCGGGCCCAGCGGCCGCCGAAAGCCGCCTCGACGCGCGCCCGCATGTCGATGTTGTCGAGCCCCAGATACGCTGTCGCATCCAGGAAGCGCACTCTGCCGTCGGCGAGATGCAACAGCGACCAGGGATTGCTTCGCCCGTAGAGCACCAGATGGTCGATCCCGCTCAAACGCAGGAAGGACGGGAACTCATCGCCGGCACTCCCGTCCATCAGTACACCGGACTCGGGCGACCAGGACGTGGCGTTGCCTCTGGCCGCACTGGGCACCAGGCCGGTGAGGACGCCGGCACCGATGATCAGCGGGACTTGCGGATCGAGCGGATCCAAGCCTTCGTCGAGCAGCCGGTACAGATAGAACATGTTTGCGCCGCGACCGGTCAGGAGCGTCCGCACGACCCCGAGAGGCGTGTAGCGCCGGTGCACCGATTTCGCGGTCAGATCGATGAAGAGCGTCGCGCCCTGCCCGGGAAACCCGGGAGACGCGGGCAGCTCTTCGAGCAACCCTGCCACGCGGTTGCGGTTGATCATGGATAATCCATTAGACTATCCCCGGCTGCCGCTGGCAAGCCTCCTCTGCTATCATCCGGCCCATGGGCGACAGGCTGAGTGCTTCTTCCCCATCCTTGCGCATCGAAGGGCTGACCGACGAGGAGTTTCGGGTCAGGGCCGACGACACGCTCGAGGCCCTGCAGCGTTCGCTGTCAGCGCTCGCCGACAAGGAGGACTTCGAAGTCGAGTTCCAGAACGGCGTCGTGGACGTGCGGTTCGAAGGCCCGTCCCCGGCCCGGTTCATCGTCAGCCCCAATGCACCCGTGCACCAGATCTGGGTGTCGGCGCTCGGGCGCGGGTACAAGCTCTCCTGGTCCGGAGCCGCCGGTGCATTCGTGCTCGGCGGCGAGCCGCTGGCCGCGCTGGTCGAGCGTCTGGTCCGCCAGCAGCTTGGTCGCTGACCGGATTCCGATCTGGATGCGGGTGCCATTGGTGCTCGGCGTGGACAGTTGAACGAACGATCCCTGGAGGCAGCATGCGCAGACTCAGTGTCGTGGTGGTAGTTCTGATGTTCGTTCTGGCCGCCGCTTCGTGCGGTGGCAAACAGGAAGAGGCCCAGAAGGCGGCCGAGCAGGCGGCGGAGCAAGCGAAATCCACGGGCAGCCCGATGGGAGACGCGGCCGCCGGCATGCAGCAGATGGCCGACGCCTTCAAGCAGATGGCCGAGGGCGGCGGCGACGCCAAGGAGGTCGAGCCTGTCAGCTTCCGCGAGCTGCAAACGGTGCTTCCTGATTTCGGCGGGTGGGAGAGAGGCTCACCCACTGGCGAGAAGATGTCGGCGCCCATCGCCATGTCGAAGACGGAAGTCACTTACACCAAGAACGACATGGACATCGAGGCCTCCGTGGTGGACACGGGCTACCGCCAGATGTTCTTCCTGCCCTACATGATGATGATGGCGGTTGGATATGAGAAGGAGTCCGGAACCGGATACGAGAAGGGCACGACGGTCAAGGGCAATCCGGGCTTCGAGAAGTGGGACAGCGACGCGAAAGAGGGCGAGCTGGCCGTCGTCGTCAACAAGCGGTTCTTCGTGCAGCTTCGAGGCCGCAACATCAACGACACGGCGGTGCTGCGCGACTTCATGGACGCGGTCGATCTGGGGAAGCTGTCCGGCATGAAGTAGGCGCCGCTGCGGGGATGCGTGATGAAGCCGCATGACCACGCACCAGACGTCCCGCCAGGTGCGTCGACTCACAGGTACGGCCACGATAAGCTCCCGCCGAGCGTGGTCGGATCCGCTCGCTCAGCACGCAGTTCTGGGGGCGCAAGTACGTTGCCATGCTTGCGCATCGACGAGCCAGGCTGGGGCGTCCGGGGATGGGCATGCACGGCCGTGGCGGCGGCCCTGGGCCTGTTCTCGGTGGCCCCACTCGCCGCCAACGACGAGTCGAGGGCCCTGCGCCAGCAGGGGTACGCCTTCGCCTACAACCTCGATCACGACAAGGCCATGGAGGCCTTCCGGCGAGCCGTCGACGCAGACCCGGAGGATGCCGCCGCCTACCGCGCCGTGGCGAACATCTCGTGGTTGAACCTGTTGTTCCGTCGGGGATCGGTTTCGGTCGACGACTACCTCGGGTCGCTCACCAAGCCGAACCTCGAGCTGAAGAAGCCGCCTCCGGACCTCGACGAGCTGTTCCGGACCAACATCGCCAAGTCGCTCGAACTGGCCGAGCGGCACCTCCGGCTGAGAGGCACCGATCCTGATGCCCATTACAACGTGGGCGCTGCCGTCGGGCAGATGGCCGCCTACACGGCGACCGTCGAAGGCAGGGTGTTCTCCGGATTCACCGCCGCCCGTCGCGCCTTCGACGAGCACGAGCGGGTTCTCCAGCTCGATCCGGCGCGGAAGGACGCCGGGCTCATCGTCGGCACGTACCGGTACGTCGTCGCGAATCTCAGTCTGATCAAGCGCTGGATGGCGTACCTCGTCGGGTTCGGTGGCAACCAGGAGCGCGCCATCGATATGCTGAAGGCCTGCTCGGACTACCCCGGCGATGACCAGGTCGGCTGCCAGCTCGGGCTGGTCCTGATCTACAACCGGGAGGAACGGTGGGACGAGGCACTGGCGCTCCTCGAGCAGATGCGCGCGGCCTACCCCCGGAACCGGCTCTTGTGGCTCGAAGCGGGTGCCACGGCGCTGCGCGCCGGGCGGCCTGCCGACGCTCTGCCTCTACTCAACGAGGGACTGGAGCACTGCGCCCGCGACGATCGCCCCAGGGCCTTCGGGGAGGAAGGCCTGTGGCACTACAAGCGCGGCGCCACTCTCGTAGCGCTGCAGCGGCGCGAGGCGGCGGAGCAGGACCTCCGGCGCGCCATGGAGGCCGAGGCCCGGGACTGGGTCAGGGGACGGGTCCACACGGAGCTGGGCAAACTGGCCGATCTGGCCGGGGACCGGCCGGGTGCGCGCGCATCCTACCGGAAGGCGCTCTCGCTGGGCAGACTGGACAACGACCCCCTGGGTGTGAAGGAAGCCGAGGCTCTGCTCGATAGACCCTACCGAGGAACCAAAGTACCTGCGAATCGTCAGTAGAGACAGGAAGATACGCTCCGGTGCACAATGAGCCCGGAAAAGGCGGGTCCGAGAACGACTATGGCAAAGAAGACGCCCTGGGGCCTCATCATCCTGGGGATCGCGAGCTTCGTGGTCATCGTGGGCGTCGCACTGGTGGCCGTCGCCGGGTACTTCATCTACCAGCAATTCGCCTTTCAGGCCGCGTCGAAGACCAGAGTGGCGGCTGAGGCCGAGTTCGATGCCATCGTCCGGGAGTTCGAAGGCCAGAAGCCCTTCATCGACGTGGTCGACGGCGAGCCGGTCGTCCACAAGGGCAGCGATGTCGAGGCGACGGAAGACGCCCGGCCTCTGAAGGCCATCCACGTCGTCGTCTGGGACCCGAACGAGGAGAAGATGATCCGACTGAACATCCCCTTCTGGCTCCTGCGCATGACGAAGGGCAAGCCCATCAAGCTGTCGTCCGGAGACGAGGAGTTCGGCGGGGAACCCTTTCATCTCAACGTCACGGCGGAGGACCTCGAGCGGCACGGTCCGGGCTTGATTCTCGACCATCGCGAGTCGAGCGGCCAGCGTGTCCTCGTCTGGGCACGCTGACCACGGCCGGCCTTCCCCTTCTGATTGCCATCGAACGGAAGAAGCGGTTGAGGAAATGGAACCGCGGCGGCGAGGGAGGCCTTGGCTCACTCTGGACAGGTGCCGGGCGCTGGAGCAAGGTGCAGGCGGGTCAACCGTCCGGACTGGGGGTCGAGACCAATCGTCAGCCTCAGCTCCCCTTTGGTGCACGACAGACTCACCGTCGAGCTCTGCTCGCCGTCGCCCCCCAGTACGGTCCCCAGCCCGCACGTCCCCCACCTCGCGGCCGCTTCGAGTGTGTCCGACAGCGTTTCTGGATTCACTTGAGGCCCGAGCAGTCTTCGCAGCCCCTCGTCGTCGCGCGCGCCGATGAGCCGGACGATGTCGCCGGCAACTCCCGCCATGGCCGGCGCGAGCGGCATCGCCGAGGTCCAGTTCAGGTACTGCACCCGCGGCGGCATCGTCGGCGCCAGGGTGATGCGCACCCAGACGTTGCCGCGCTGGCATCGCATCTTCCATTCACCCCTCAGCGCGTTCTCGGGAACGATCGATCCCTCCGGCGTGCAGGCACCGTGGCGCTGTGCAAGGGCCCCGAATGCCGCTCGTCTGCGCTCCTTCGGCTCGTCGAGGAACAGGTTGTCGGCCGCCAGGCCGTTGGCCAGATCGTCGTCCCAGCCCGACATCAGGCGGATGACCTGCTCTCGTGCGTCGAGAAGTGCCGGCGATGGCTGAGGCACTCGCGCCCGAAGGCCACCCGTCCGCTCCAGCGCGGTCATGGCTCCATCGACAACGGGGCCCCAGCTCGTATAGGTGAGGTTGCCGAGCGCGATGATCGCGACGCCGTGCTCGGGCAGCCAACGCATGTGCGAGCCGAACCCCGGCAGCCCTCCGCTGTGGCCCACCAGGTGTTTCATCGAGCAGTTCTGCCAGATTCGGAGCCCGAACCCGTAGCCGCCAGCGTTGAGGGCCAGCGGCGCGTCAACCGACGCCCGCGTGATCGTCGCCGAAGTCGGACGCCAGACCTGTTGCATCTCTCGGGCCGACGCACGACGGATGGGTCCGCTCTCGGGGCCGTCCCGAGGCGGCCAGGCCGACATCAGGAACCCGACGTACTTCGCCAGATCGCGCATCGAGGTCAGCATGCCCCCCATCGGGCCGAAGGCGCCGTCTGGCAGCGCCGGCTCCTCGATCCACCGTCCGTCCTCGAGGCGGTATCCGTGCGCCAGGACGTCGGCAGGGACCGACGCCACGTCGAGCGTCGTGGCCGTCATCCCGAGGGGTGCCAGGATGTTGGTTCGCACGTAGTCGGCGTACGGCACGCCGGACACGCGCGCGACGATACGGCCGAGGATGGCGAAGCCGAAGTTGGAGTACTCGTATGCCGTGCCCGGGGCCGTCGAAAAGGGAATGCCCCGACGCATCATGGCCGCCATGTCGGCGTCGGTCGCGTCCAACTGCCGGTCGCCCCAGGGATTGTCCTCCGGGAACCCTTCGGCGTGCGACAACAGGTGGCGGATCGTGACGTGAGGAGAGTCGGACGTCGGGTAGGTCAGACCGCTCAGCTCCGGGATGTACCGCTCCGCCGGATCGTCGAGAGACAGCCTGCCCTCGTCTCGCAACCTCAGGATGGCAACGGCCGTGAAGCTCTTGGTCATCGACGCGATGCGGAAGACCGTATCGACACTCACCGGGGCCTTCGCCTGCACGTCGCGGTCGCCCGACGCGCCGCTGTGCACCAGTTCCCCATCTATCACGATGCCCCACGCAATGCCCGGTACCCGGGACTGCGCGGCAAATGTCCGGAAGCGGTTGTCGATCTCAGGAAACGCCCGCGCCAGCACCTGGCGCCGATCGGCATTGGGGAAGAGTGGCGCCGGCGCGATCGGTGAGGACGACCGCTCCTGGGCCACCAAACCGGACGTGGAAAGGGCGAGCGCCATGCCACCGTTCGCAAGGAGTCTCAGCACATACGCCATGGTGACCTCCACAGCCCGCGCCCTGAAGCGCGGGGTCAAAGGGCTGAAGTCTCGCGGCGGCGACCCCGGCGAAGTCGGGAGCCCCGGCATCCCGCATCCGTGCCGCTGCGGGATACAATGCCGGGGTGCCGCTGCCCTTCATCGACGAGCCAATGATCCGTCAGGCCATCGAGGTTTCTGACGCAGTCTCGGCCGTCCGAGAGGCGTTCCGGGCCGACGGCGAGGGTCGGACGGCCGTGCCGGCGGTGATCAACCTCCCGATCCCGGGCACCCGCGGCGAGTTCCACGTGAAGACCGCCTGGGTGGAAGGCGTTCCCTTCATCGCCGTCAAGGTCGCTTCAGGATTCTACGACAACCCCTCGCGCGGCCTGCCTACCGGATCCGGCATGATGGCCCTCTTCGATGCCGCGACGGGCGTGCCGGCCGGGCTCGTGTTCGACAACGGCTATCTGACCGACCTGCGCACCGGCGCCGCCGGGGCGGTGGCCGCCGAGGTGCTCGCTTGCCCCACCATCAAGGTCGTCGGCCTCATCGGATCCGGCGTGCAAGCCCGGCATCAGGCGATCTGCCTGTACGAAGTCCGGCCGTTCGTGCGTCTCGTGGCTTGGAGCCCCGATCGGCCCGGGCTCGCGCAGTACTGTCGTGAGATTGGCGCGCGCCTGGAGATCGAGGCGGTCGCGGCCGACAGCATCGAGGCCGTCTGTCTCGAAGCCGACGTGCTCGTCACAGCCACGCCGTCCCGCGAGCCGCTGGTCCGCGCCGAGTGGCTGAGGCCGGGTATGCACGTGACGGCGGTCGGATCTGACACGCCGGGCAAGCGGGAGCTGGAGGCCGCATGCCTGGCCCGGGCAGACCTGGTGGTCGTCGATCGGGTCGAGCAGTGTGCGGCCTTCGGAGAACTCTCGCACGCCCTGGCCGCGCGGTTGCTGCGGCCGGGAGAGGTCACCAGACAACTCGGCGAGGTCGTGGCCGGCCGCAAGGCGGGCCGGACGCGCGACGATCAGATCACCGTCTGCGACCTGACGGGTGTCGGCTTCCAGGACACGGCCATCGCGGCATTGGCGTGGTCGAGAGTACGTGAGAAAGGCCTCGCGTGATCCGCGAGGCCTGCAATCAGGGTAAGAACATGAGTGATGGTACCGGTACGGGGATTCGAACCCCGGTCCCGTGGCTGAGAACCACGTGTCCTGACCCCTAGACGATACCGGCACTCGCCGCCAAGAACCTCTAATTTTAGCGTCCTGGCCAATTCGCGGTCAAGAACCAGGAGTGAGATTTGTCTGGCCGATCCGTGCTGGTGCTGCTTGGGGCCTTCCTGTTCGTGGCCCTTGGGGTCGCGATCTACCTGGCGGGGCAGGAGCCGGGTCCTGTCGTCCGGATCATCGGGCCCGACGCCATCGGCCAAGCGGGCGTGGTGTTCGACGCCTCCGTTGACGCACTCGGCAGCCGGCTCTCACGCTTCGACGTCGTCATCGAGCAGGGCACCAACCGGAATGAAGTCCTTTCGCTCGATACTCCGGGGGCCACGAGCTTCACTCAGGTGTCTCCCACCCAGGTGCGCATCAGCCGGACGATCCCGACATCCTCTGTGCCGGGGCTCCGCGATGGCCCAGCCATGCTGCGCGTGGGGGCCGGGCGCCGGATCCTCTTTGGATTGAGGGAGGTTTCCACCACAGTCACACATTCCGTCAAGGTCCAGCTGACGCCACCCATCCTTAGGGTGATGTCGACGCACCACTACGTCAGAATGGGGGGCGCCGAGGCGGTTGTCTACCGGGCAGCTCCGCCCGACACGACCTCCGGCGTCATGGTGGGAGACCGCTTCTACCCCGGATTCGCGGCATCGGGCGTTGCGGGCGGACAAGCGACAGACCCGTCGTTGAAGGTGGCGTTCTTCGCGCTCGCGTTCGATCAGGACCTCAGGTCGCCGATCCGGTTGTACGCGCGGGACCACGCCGGAAACACGACGACGGCGGACTTTCCGTACCGGACGTTCCCAGGGAACTTCGCGACCTCCACGGTTCGGCTCGATGAACCGTTTCTGGCGCGGGTCGTCCCGGCCATTCTCGAGTCGACGCCCGGCTTCGAACGGGACAGCGCCGCCGAGGACCTGCTCTCGGCATTCCTGGCCATCAACCGCCGCCTGCGCGAACGCAACGCCGAGCAGATCGCACGGCTTGCGAAGGAGACGTCAAGCGAGTGGCTCTCGCGCGGTCCGTTCGCCCGGCTCAGGCGTTCCAGTTCCGAGTCGGTGTTCGCCGACCATCGGACCTACTTCTATGAGGGGCGGGAGGTGGATCAGCAGGTGCACCTCGGCATCGATCTCGCCTCCATCCGGCGTGCGCCGGTCACGTCGGCGCAGGCCGGCCGCGTGCTGCTGGCGGGCTACCTGGGCATCTACGGCAATTGCATCATCCTGGACCACGGCATGGGCGTCCAGTCGCTCTATGCGCACTTGTCGTCGATGGAAGTCGAGAAGGGCGATCGGGTGGAGCGCGGCGAGGTCATTGGCCGGAGCGGGATGACCGGGCTGGCCGGTGGCGACCACGTGCACTTCACGATGCTGGTTGGCGGTACGCCGGTGAACCCCATCGAGTGGTGGGATCGGAAGTGGATCCACGACCGGGTTGAACGCAAGCTCGAGGAGGCCGGGATCGTCGAGCCGCCCGTGGGAGCGGGGTCGCGGTGAGGGCGGCATCATGAGCCCAGACCGAGGCGCGGGCGAGGATCGACTGTCGCCGAGCAGGCCCTTGAGCCAAGCCGACGGCAGCAGTCTGAAGAACGGCTCGGAGGACAAGGGGACCAGCCGGCGCTTTCGTCCGCGGAGCGGCAGCCGGCGTCTATCGGCCCGCAACGGGACGGAGAGCCGTTCTTCCGGCTTGTGCGAGCGGGCCTGCGAGCGCGACAGTCGATCCTCGCAGCGCTCCGCCCCACGGGCCAGGAGCCCGCGATGACGGCACCTCACGTTCGTGCCTCCCAGGATCCCAAGGTTGAGGCCGCCGCCACGGAGCCGTCGCGCGCCGCGGACTACGTCACCCTGGCGAAGCCTCGGCTGAACGTCCTCGTCGTCGTCACCACGCTCGCCGGCTACTACATGGGCCACCCGGCGAACAACCTCGTGCTTCTGCTGCACACGCTGGTTGGCACCGCGCTTGTCGCGAGCGCCGCGTCGGCCTTCAATCAGCTGCTCGAGATCGACGCCGACGGCCGGATGCGGCGGACGCGCCGGCGGCCGCTCCCGAGCCGCCGCTTGACACCGGGTCAGGCACGCGTGTTTGCTGTGCTGCTCTCCGGACTGGGCGTTGTCCAGCTCGCTTGGGGCGTCAATCTGCTTGCGGCCGGCGTCGCATTCGTGACGCTGTTGACCTATACGGTGTTCTACACGCCCCTCAAACGGCGGACGTCGCTGGCCACCGTGATCGGCGGCATTCCCGGAGCGCTTCCGCCGCTCATCGGGTGGGCGGCCGCGCGCGGCACGCTGTCGATCGAGGCCTGGGTCCTCGTCGGCATCGTCTTCCTGTGGCAGATGCCGCACTTCCTGGCCATCGCGTGGCTGCACCGCGAGGACTACGCCAAGGCCGGGTTCCCGCTCCTGCCGGTGGCCGAGCCCGATGGCGCCTCCACCGGCCGCCAGGCCGTGCTCTATGCGGCTGCCCTCGTGCCCGTCAGTCTCGCCACGACCGCGGTTGGCTTGACGGGCGTGGTCTATGCCGTAGGCGCCGGCCTGCTTGGCCTGGGATTCGTGGTGCTTGCCGCCCGATTCGCGTGGGTTCGCACCCCTCGGTCGGCCCGCGGGCTGTTCTTCGGCTCGCTCGCGTACCTGCCGCTGGTGTGGATGCTGATGGTGGTGGATAGACAGTAGTCAGGAGTCAGGAGTCAGGAGTCAGGAGCTTGATTCACGACTCACTCATCGCAGAGAGGCGGTTGCGGGTCACGCACCGGCATGTGGCATGGATGTTTCTGCTCTCCCCTCCCTGAACGCCACCCTGAACGCTCTGGCCGCTTGCCTGCTCGTCCTGGGCTATTGGTTCATCCGGCGGGGGCGGCGGGGTGCCCACAAGGCAAGCATGATCGCTGCGTTCGTGACGTCGGCCCTGTTTCTGGTGTCGTACGTCGTCTACCACGCGAACGCCGGTTCAAGGCCGTTTCCGGGAACCGGTCCGATTCGGGCCGTCTACTTCGTCATTCTCATCTCACATGTCGTGCTGGCTGCGGTGATTCTGCCCCTCGCCCTGGCCACGTTGTGGCGGGCTCTCGCGGGACGATTCGACCGCCACCGCCGCATGGCGAGGTATACACTACCCCTGTGGTTGTACGTGTCGGTGACGGGGGTAGCGATCTACCTGATGCTCTATCATCTGAACTGACTCGGGACTCGGGATTCGGGATTCGGGATCGCCGAGGAATCGTCCCTCTCCCCCGGTAGAACCTGTCCCGAAGCCCGAAGCCCGAATCCCGAACCCCGAGTCCCGTCACGATCGTAGTGAGGAGGTGACCCATGACTGCGGCAGAACACGTGCTGGCACTTGTGGTCACGCTGGCTGTCTTTGACGGCTCCGGGCAGGCAACGGGACCCGACAGGGGTGCCCTCGTGAAGGCGAAGATCAAGGGGCCGGAGACGCTCCTCGATCTCGACACCCGCCAGTTGAAGGGTGTGCCGACACGGCTCGCCTGGGCGCCCGATGGAACGTCCTTCTACATTCGCCTGAGCCAGTTCGATCGGTGGGCCAACGAAACGGTCGCCCACGGCCTTGTCGACGTCGCGAACAGGCGGGTCACCGTGGTTGCGGGTGTTCCAGATTGGGCCGAGCGCTACTGGGAATGGAAAGCCGGTCAGGCCTCTCCCGCGGAGCGGTCCTGGCGGATCACCTACGAGGCCCGAGAGGAGCTGGTCAAGACGACGAATGTCCCTCGTGAAGGCACGATCGGCATGAACGTGTCCGATCCGAACACGCCGCTGTCGGACGTCGTGGCGCTCGCCGCGCTGGCGAACCAGAAGACGCGCTTCGAGACGCTGAGGCTCGGGGGCCTCGTCCTGGACCAGGCCGTCAACAGTCGCATTCTGCCGGGGCGCACGTTCAGTTGGTCACCGCCGGCGGCGTCCTTCATTGCGTACGTGAACGCGAAGGGAAGACTCGCCGTCTCCGAGCGGAGCGGGGACTCGCGGGAGGTCAAGGGAACGAAGAACGTGCTGCTGCCGGCGTGGAGCGACGATGGCCAGCGCATCGCGTATATCGAAAAGAGGAACGACGGCAGGTACGCCCTGCGTCTCGTGCGGATAGAATGACGGGATTCGCGCGGGCGTGGTAGGAAGAGCCGCCGCGCGACCAGCGCGGCGGCCATTCCCGAACCACGAATCCCGAATCCCGAATCCCGAATCCCGGTTCTTAGAAGCTGATCCGCGCGCCCACGCGGGCGACGCGCGGGCTCAGGATCTCCAGCACCTGGTCGAACCCGGTCACGCCGGTCAACCGATAATCGTACTGCTTGCCCAGCACTGTCCCCGAGTTGAACAGGTTGAACACGTCGAGGTCGATGTTGACGCTCGCGCGGCCGAACTTGAGGACCTTGCCCACGCGCAGGTCGAACGTCGTGACCGACGGCAGGCGGGCCTGGTCGACGTCGGTGACGAGCAACACGCTCTTGAGCGAGCCGAAGCGGTCACCGGTCGCCACGCGGCTGCGGAACCAGGGCTGCGAGTAGCCCTGCCGCATCACCATGTTGAACCCGAGGTCGATGCCCCATGGCCCCTGGTAGAGACCGTTGGCAATGAACTGGTACTTCGGCAGCAGCATGTAGATACCGGACTTGCCGGAGCCACCGGTCTGCCGAACGACGAGGCCGCCATCCTTGTTCGGGGTCGTTGGACCCGGAGTGGGATCCCCGAGTGCCTCCGGTCCACCGAAGTACTCGCGGTGGTCGTTTGTCGAGAAGCCAAATCGAGCCATCCACCGATTCGACAGCCGCTTCGTCGCGCTGGCCTCGATGCCCCAGAACCGCTGGTGGTAGTTCTTCCGGGCGGTGTATTCGCGGCTGCCGTTCAGGGCATCCTGCGAGAGGCGTGTTGCGTCAACCGCGTAGTACGGTGAGCTGAAGTTCGACCCATCCGGCAGCGGACCTCCTGTGAACGTACCGCTCTGGACGTAGTCGTCCGAATATACGCCGGCGCGCGGCCGCCAGTTGAAGCCGTTGTAGTAGCGGTAGGTGAACGACGCGCTCACCCCGAAGTTCCTGAAGAGCTCGCGGTCGACGCCGACGATGACTTCGTGCGTCTTCGGCACCGTGTAGTCGCGGATCTTGTGGATCGGCTGGTCGAGCTGACCGGGGTTGTTGATGTTGAACCCACCCCAGCCCAGCACGCCGGTTGCGTAGTCGATCTCGTTCGGATCCGCGTACCGGTTGCCGTTCCGATCCGTCGCGTAGAAGTAGATGTACCGGTACTGCACGACGTTGGCGTAGTCCGAGGTCCCATTGCCCAACTGGGACGCGAACATCGCATAGCTCGTCCGGAGCTGCGTCTTGCGGTTCTCGTCAAGGGCGTAGGTCATGCCCAGACGTGGCGAGAACGAGTTCCACTTGATGGCCTTGGGCGCGGCCGGCCCCGTGACGGCGGGCAGCCACTGCTCGAAGCCCGGCACGGCCGGTTCGGAGATCGACAACTGGCCGTCGTCCTGCCAGTCGAAGCGCACACCCGCGTTGATCGTCGCGCGGTCGAACGTCATCGTGTCGCCCACCCACGCCGACTGGTAATGCGCGAGGGCACCTGAAGCCCAGTAGCTCGCCACCTGCGCGATCATGTCGGGGTAGCCAATGTGGATCGACCAGATCTGGTTGCCTGGCGTGTGCGAGTACGACTCGACCGAGACCTTCCGCCACGAGTAGCCGAACTTCACTTCGTGCCGGCCGCGGAAGTAGTTGCCTTCCGCCATCGCGAGGTACTGCGGCCGAACCGTCCCGTAGTCCCAGTACGACCCGTGCCACGTGCCGGTGTCGTCCAGGTACATCTGCTTGTCGAGACCACCCTGCGGGTCGAGCTGGAAGGCACCGCCCACATACGAGTACCGGCCCGTCAGGAAGAGGTTGTTCCCGGCAACCCAGTTGATCTCACCTTTGTAGACGGGTGACGGCCCCTTCTGATTCCACGTCGTCTCAGGCGGACGCGTGGCGCCCGCGCCGCGGCCATACTTGTTCTTGTCACCCCAGAAGTAGGTGAAGCTGCCCCTCAGGTTGTCCGTGATCTGACCCGTAAGCTTCAGCGCGGCGTTCTTCAGGATCGTGTTGTCCGCTGCCTGGCGGATGGTCAGCAGACGGATGTCCGTCTTGCCGTACGAACCCCAGCCCCACAGCTTGTCCCTGAAGATCGGCCCGCCAAGCTCGAACCCGTAGTCCGAGTACTGGCTGATTCGGTTGCCCTTCTTGTTCGGGCTCCCGAGGTTCGTGGCCAGCGTCGGGTCCATGTTGTTGGACTGCATGTCCTCGTTCTCGAAGTAGATGCGCGCCGAGCCGTGCGGCGTGTTGGTGCCCGACTTCAGCACCATGTTCAGCGCCACCCCGCCCGTCGCCGCGGTCAACTCCGAGCCGCCGGTCGACACGCTCATCTCCTGGAACATGTCGAAGTCGTAGTAGAACGCCGACGCACCCGTCGCCGCCATGTCGGTCACCGGCACGCCGTCGATGTTCCACGTCGCATCGGCGCCCGACGCGCCCTTCGCCATGTAGTTCGACTGCTGCCCGGACTCGCCACCGCCCACGTTCACGCGGTCCATAATGATGCCCGGCACAGTCTGCATCACAACCCACGGATCGCGCGCCGACGGGATGTTCTGCAGCTCTTCCAGCGTCACGGCCGTCGTGGTCCCGGTCTTCTTCGCGTCGATGACCGGCGTCTCCGCCGTCACCTCGACCTGCTCTTGCACGCCGCCGACCCGCAGCAGTGCGCGGAGCTGGACGTTGCCGCCGGCCACGACCGGCACGCTGTTGTTCAGATAGTCATTGAATCCCTGCAGCGACGCCTTGACCTGGTAGACGCCCGGCGGCAGGTTCAGAAACCGCGCCACGCCGTCCGCATCACTCGCGGCCGTCTTGGACTGCGGTCCTGTCAGCTCGATAGTGACGCCTGGCAGCACGGCGCCGGTCGAGTCGACCGCGGTGATCTCGATGCGGCCCGTAAACTGCTGGGCCAACGCTGGGGCCGCCATGGCCAGCGCCATCAGCACGGCCATGACCGGCCAGAGCCGGTTGGAGTGACTCTTCATGCGTTGTTCCTCCTCCTCGAGGACAAGGGTGTGAAACGGGCAAGAAGAACCCGAACGCCACGGCACACCCCGGGGACACGATCCGACCCGATCTGTTTCCGAGGTGGCCGGTTCAGT
Organism: Acidobacteriota bacterium; assembly: GCA_040752275.1. Classification (GTDB taxonomy): domain Bacteria; phylum Acidobacteriota; class Vicinamibacteria; order Vicinamibacterales; family JAKQTR01; genus JBFMFH01. The sequence continues at coordinate 78,390 of JBFMFH010000062.1, read as the reverse complement.
ATGCAGCAAGATCCATACAAACGGAAGGAGAATCTTCTAACCCGCTCACCGGATGGGACTTGATCGCACGTGGGCATTCGTGGGCCATCGTCGTTCGTCCAGGCCCCTGGATCTCGGACGACCGGCGATCCAATAATCAGAATCCTCACCGCAGACGTCTTGCGCTCAGCGGTACAGAAGGTGGGCTGCCCGCATGGCCCTCCATCGGGCCTCTGCCCTGCTCCACGATGCCGCGATTTCAGAGGCCTCCAGCCCCAGGCGGATGCGCCTCACCGTGTCGGCCCCGAAGAGCCGCCCAACGCGTTCCACGTCGAACGCATCCGGGTGGAGGCGAAACAGGGCCACGGCCAGCTCGATGCCCAGACGCACCGGCCGCAGCCGGGCGCGGTCGGTCACGACGATGAACACGCCCTGGCAGGCGTCCCCGGCGAAGCGGCTCGACGCGGGGGTGAAGCGGACGGGATAGAAGCGGACGCCCGGGAGGTTGCGCCGGTTCAACTCGGCCGCGAGGGCGGGGCCGTCGATCCACGGTGCGCCGATCTGCTCGAACGGGGTGTCGGTTCCCCGCCCCACGGAGATGTTGGACGCCTCGATGGCGCCGACTCCCGGGTAGAGGCTGGCCGCCACCATGTTGCGCATGTTCGGCGACGGGTTCACCCAGGGCAGCCCGGTGTCCTCGAACCAGGCATCTCGCGTCCAGTGTTCGAGTTTCACCACCGTGAGATCCGCGCCGATCTTCCGCTCGGCATTGAAGAGCGTCGCCAGCTCGCCCATCGTCAGGCCGTGACGGATGGGCATCGGCATGTAGGCCGTGAACGCGAGCTCGCCTTCATCGACAATCGGGCCTTCGATCTGGACGCCACCGATCGGGTTGACCCGGTCGAGGACCACGACGCCGATCTTCCGCTTGGCCGCCTCCTCCATGACGTAGGCCATCGTCGTGATGTAGGTGTAGAAGCGGACGCCGACGTCCTGGAGATCGATCACCAGCGTGTCGATACCGTCCAGCATCTGATCCGTCGGCCGGCGCGTCTCCCCGTACAGCGAGTGGATGGGGAGGCCGGTCTTCTCGTCCGCGGACGCGGCGACCTTGTCGTCGAGCGTACCGCGGATGCCGTGTTCCGGGCTGAACAGCGCGACGAGCGTCAGGCCCTTCGCCGCCGCCAGTACGTCGATGGTGCTCTCCCCCGTACGTGACAGCCCGGTGTGATTCGTGACGAGCCCCACCCGCTTGCCCTGAAGCGGGGCGAAGTTGTTCGCCCGCAGCGCGTCGATCCCGCTCAGTGTGCGCCCCGCCGGCGCATCGTCGCGTGTCGGGACGGTGCCGGCCGCACCAAAGTCCGTGCCCGTCCACGCCCGCTGCCTCACGTTCGCTGCGTCTGGCACGCGCTCGAGTGCGGCGGCGACAACGGTCGCCACCCGCGCACGCAGCGGAGTGACATCCCCCTTGCCGTCCGGGTGAACACGGTTCGAGAGGAACACGACGAAGGTTTCCGTCAGCGGGTCGATCCAGAGCGAGGTGCCGGTGAACCCGGTGTGTCCGAAAGAGCCCACGGGCAGCAGTTCACCGCGGTTCGACGAGTACGACGTATCGATGTCCCACCCGAGGCTCCGCACGCTGAAGTGAGACGCTGGCGATGCCGGCGAGGTCATCTTCAGAACCGTCAGTGGCGAGAGCACGCGCGCGCCGTCGAGCCGGCCCCCGCTGAGGACCATCCGGCAGTACCGGGCCAGGTCGGCGGCCGTGCTGAACAGCCCGGCGTGGCCGGCGACGCCCCCCATGCGCCTCGCGGTGGGATCGTGCACCATGCCCCTCAGCATGATCTGGTCTGGCCCATCGCACGGCCAGCCGTACGGCGTGCACAACTGGGTGGGGGCGATGCGCGGCCGAAGCGCGTCGGGTGGATTGAACGTGGTGTCCTTCATCCCGAGAGGCAGGAAGATCCGTTCGCGCGCGAACCGGTCGAGCGGCATCCCGGAGACACGGGCCACGATCTCGCCGAGCAGGAAGAAATTGATGTCGCTGTACACGAACCTCTCCCCTGGCGCGGTCGTGGGCACCTCCTCGGCGGCGAGGGCGATGGCCTTCTCGTAGCCCACCCACGGTTCTCCGAGATCCACGTCAGGACGCAATCCGGACACGTGCGTCAGCAGATGCCGGACGGTGATCTCGCCCTTTCCGTACCGGCCGAAATCGGGGATGAACGACGCCACGCGGTCGTTGAGTCGGATCCGCCCTTCCTGGAGCAGGATCATCACGCTCGTCGTCGTGGCAACGACCTTGGTGACCGACGCCATGTCGAAGATCGTGTCGAGGGTCATCGCCTCGACCGACGGCGCGACGGCGCGACGGCCGTAGGCCTTCTGAAAGACGACCTGCTGGCCGCGGCCGACGAGCAGGACGGCACCAGGAAGCTGCCTGTCGGCGATGGCCTGGTCGATGACGCGATCGACCTCGGCGAGCCGGGCGAGATCGACCCCGGCCACCAGGCCTGGACGCGGAGCCGGCTTCTGGCCGGAGGCCTGGAGGAACGCGGCGCTTGCGGCCGCAACTAGCAGAATGGCGAACGCGAATCGACTGCTGCGCACGATGCACCTCCCGGCGGTTCCCTCAAAGCCGACGCCCGACCGCGGCTGATCACTCGCCGGGTAACCAGCCTGAAGAAGGTCGGCCGACCAGGCCGACGCATCCTACTTCTGTCTCCTGTCTCCTGTCTCCTGAACGCGCCCGTACGCTAACATAACCGGAGGAACCCCGCCCATGCGTTTCCCGATCCTCGTGCTCGCTGCCACGCTTGCGTTCGCGCCGGCCGCTCAAGCCCAGGTCGCCCGGATCAGCGGCACCGTCAAGACCGACCAGGGCGAGCCCGTCAAGGGCGCCGTCATCACCGCGCGGAACGCCGGCGCCCAGCCCACCGAGTTCACCTCCACGACCGACGAGAAGGGCGAGTGGGCCATGCTCGGCCTGCGCTTCGGCATCTGGTCGGTCATCGTGATGGCCGACGGATACGAAGCCGCCCGGGGCGATGTTCGGGTCTCGTCGTTCGACCGGAACCGGAGGTTCGACTTCATCCTGGCCCCGATGCGGATCGGCGGACTTCTCGGCAGGCTCGACGCCGACGCCATTCAAGCCGGTCTGAAGAAGGCCGACGAGCACGCCGCGGCCCGACATTGGGACGAGGCGATCGAGGCGTACCGGACCATCCTGAAGGAGGTCCCGGCGCTGACGGCGGTCTACCTGCCCCTCGGCCGGACCTGCCGCGATGCCGGTCGGCTCAACGATGCGGTTGCGGCCTTCACGACTTATCTCGCGCTCCACGCCCGCAGCCAGATCGCGCTCCTGGAGCTCGGGCGCACGCATCTGGCGGCCGGCGATCCTGCGGCGGCTACCGCCATGCTCACGCAGGCCATCGATGTGAATCCGGCCACGGCCAACGCCGCTGCGGCACGGGCACTCCTCGACCAGATGAAGTAAAGGGACCGTGTCGAGACGCAAGACGGCGAGCCGTACCGCAGCCGTTCCTCCCCCCCGGCAACCCACCCCGGAATCGCACGCCGGCGCGAAGCCGCCCGCTCGGAAGCCGGCAGCCATCCTGGCCATCGTCGCCGCGTTCGGGCTCCTGGCCGCCGCGGGAGGATGGTGGTTCCTGGGCCGAGGCTCGGTGCCCCACAATGGACCGATCGTCCTGATCTCCATCGACACGCTGCGCGCCGACCACCTGCCGATCTACGGGTACGACAAGGTGATGACGCCGGCCGTCGACGCCCTCGCTGCGGACGGGATTGTGTTCGACCATGCCTGGGCCCACGCGCCGCAGACGCTTCCGTCGCACGCCTCGATCCTGACGGGTCAGCTCCCGTTCGAACACGGCGTGCGCGACAACATGGGCTTCGCGCTCGAGCCGGGCGCCGTCACCCTCCCGCGTCTGTTGCGCGACCGGGGATTCGCCACCGGTGGCTTCGTCTCCGCCTACGTGATGCGTGCGGCCACAGGTCTCAATCAGGGGTTCGACGCGTACGATGACCGGCTGCCGCCGAGCTCACCCGAGATTGCCATCGGCGACGTTCAGCGCGACGGCGGTCAGACCTTGGCCGCCGCCGAGCAGTGGCTCAACGGGCGAACGAGCTCCCGCTACTTTCTGTTCGTGCACCTGTACGAGCCGCATACGCCGTACACCCCGCCCGAGCGGTTCCGGCACGTGCTGCCGTACGACGGGGAAGTCGCCTACTCCGACGAACTGGTGGGACGGCTCATCGAGTCGCTGAAGCGGCGCGGGCAGTACGACGATGCGCTCGTCGTCTTCCTTTCCGACCATGGCGAGGGACTCGGCGACCATGGCGAGATGGAGCACGGCATCTTTCTCTACGGCGAGACCATCCGGGTCCCGCTCGTCGTCAAGCTGCCGGGCCAGCGTGGCAAGCGCCGGCGCGTGGCCGACCCGGTCCAGCACATCGATCTGCTGCCCACGATTCTCGATCTCGCCGGCATCCCCACGCCCAACGGTCTCCAGGGACGGACGCTCGGTCCGGCATTCGGCGGGCAGCGGCTCGACGAGCGGGGCTTGTACGCCGAGGCGCTCTACTCCCGCTACCACTACGGATGGAGCGAACTGTACGCCTTGACCGACTCGCGGTACCGGTTCATCCGGGCGCCGCGCGACGAACTGTACGACATTCAACTGGACCCGGGCGAGACGGTCAACCTCGCGGCTGAACGCGAGTCCGCCCGCGTGGCCATGCGGAAGGCGCTCGACAGCCTGCTCCGCGGCGTCACCATCGACACGCCTGCCGAGGTGAGCGCGGAAGACCGGGAGCGCCTGAGGGCCCTGGGCTACGTCGGCATGCAGGCAACGGCGAAGGAAGCGTCACGCGCCGATGCGCTGCCGGATCCGAAGGACCACATTCAGACGTTGGCCCGCTACCGCGACGCGCTGGCGCTCGTCCGCAGCAATCGTGTCGAGGAGGCGATCCCCCTGCTGCAGGGCATCGTGGCCGACAGCCCCGCGATGGCCGATGTCTGGAGCGAGATCGCCGGCCTCCGGCTTCGACAGGGGAGGCTCGACGACGCCCTGGCTGCCTACAGGCGCCTCGTCGAGGTCGCACCCCACGACCCGGCCGGCCTGGTCAGCGTCACGCAGGTCCTTGTGGACCTGGGCAGGCTGGATGAGGCCAGACAGCAGGCGGATGCCGCCCTCGCGGTCCTGCCGCCGACCGACCATCGCTGGAGGGCGTCCGCGCACCGGTTGCTGATGCGGATCGCGCTCGCCCGGAATGACGAGTCGGAGGCAAGGGCGGAGGCGAAGCGCGCCGAAGAGGCCGACCCGGAGATGCCGCTCACCGATTACGTGGAAGGCCTCATCTGTCATCGGGCCGGCCGCTTTGTCCAAGCACTGCCCCACTTCGAGGCTACGCTGCGCAAGAGCCAGAACCGGACATTCCAGATGCCGGACGTTCGCTACCATCTCGCCGACACGCTGGCGCGGTTGGATCGGTTGGGCGAGGCCGAGGGGCTGTTCCGCGACGAACTGCGGTATTTCCCCGCGAGTGCCCGGTCGCGCGCGGGCCTGGCCATGCTCTACCGGGCCCAGGGCCGGTCCCGGCTGGCCGAGACCGAGATCGAAGAGATGCTCCGGGTCACGCCGAACCCGGAGAGCTTCGGGCTGGCTGAACGGCTCTGGACCATGTTCGGTGAACACGCCAAGGCCGCCGGCATCCGAGCCCGCGCCCGCCAGGCAGGACGATGACCAGGAAGTGGGGGATCGTCGTTGCGTTGGGCCTCAGTGCGGTCGTCGCCACCTGGTGGTGGTGGCCGGCTGGGGACGCGCAACTGGCGATCGTCCGCTCCCCGGATCAGAACGTCCTTGTCGTCACCATCGACACGCTTCGAGCCGATGCGCTCGGCAGCTATGGCGGCGTCGCCGCAACGCCCAACCTCGACGCGGTGGCGGCCGACGGCATCCAGTACGACTTCGCGCACGCCCATGCCGTCATCACCCTGCCGTCGCACGTCAGCGTCTTCTCCGGGCTGATCCCGCCGGCGCACGGCGTGCGCGACAACAGCGGATATCGTGTGCCACGCGACACCGTCACGCTGGCCACGATGCTGAAGAGCCGAGGGTTCGCCACAGGGGCTTTCATCGGCGGCTACCCCCTCGACTCGCAGTTCGGGCTCGACGCCGGGTTCGACGTCTACGACGACCGCGTCAGGGAGGTGCGGGGCCCGGCCACATTCGCCGAGAGCGAGCGTCCCGCCGGAGAGGTTGTCGCTTCAGCCCTCGCGTGGATCGGCCAGCGTGGACGCGACAGGTGGTTTGCCTGGGTCCACCTCTACGATCCGCACGCGCCCAACCGCCCGCCCGAGCCGTTCGCGAAGACCTACGCGAACAACCCGTACGCCGGCGAGGTGGCGTACACGGATCACGCGCTCGGACCACTGTTCGAAGCGGTCCGGGCGGTCACGGACCGGCCGACCCTCGTGATCGTCACCAGCGACCACGGCGAAGGGCTCGGCGATCACGGCGAGGCGACGCACGGCATCTTCGCCTACGAAGCCATGCTGCGCGTGCCCCTCATCGTGGCGCAGTACTCGAAGGGGCAGGCGACGGCCGGTCGTCCGCACCGGCTTCGCCTCTCGGCTCTGTCCGTTCAGCACATCGACATCCTTCCGAGCGTCCTCGACGCCCTGCAGGTGGCCGCCCCGCCGGAGCTGCCGGGCCGGTCGCTCTTCGGTCTGGCGACAGAAGCCGGGCGCATCCGGGCCGGCTACTTCGAGGCGTTGGCTCCGTCCCTCAACCGGGGTTGGGCACCACTGACGGGCGTTCTCGTCGACCGCGACAAGTACATCGAATTGCCGCTGCCGGAACTGTACGATCTCTCCCGTGATCCGGCCGAGGCCGACAATCTCGCGTCCCGCCAGTCGGAGCGAACTGAGGTGCTGCGCAGCCGGCTGAAGGCGTTCGGTCCGACCGCACCGGGCGCGCGTATGGGGGAGAATGCGGAGACCACCGAGCGGCTTCGCGCGCTCGGGTACACCTCCGGCTCCGCGGCGCCAAGGACGATCTATACGGAGGACGATGACCCCAAGCGGCTGATCGGGCTCGACCAGGAGATGATGCGATCGGTCGAGCTGTTCAATGTTGGGCGGCTTCGCGAGGCGGCGGACATCTACCGTGCGATTATCGACAGGCGCCCGGGCATGGGGCTCGCGTACCTGCACCTGTCGTTTCTCGACTGGGAGATGGGGCGGCGTGCCGAAGCCATCGCGACGCTGCGCCGGGCAATCGAGCGGGGCGTCTCCAGCGCGGAAGTCCAGTGGAAGCTGGGCATGTATCTGTCCGAGGTCGGCGCACTGGACCAGGCGCTGCCGATCCTGGAACAGGCTGCCGTGAGGCCGGACGCCGGCGTCGACGCCCTCAATGCGCTCGGCATCGCCTATGCGAGGTCGGGCCAGACGGAGCGGGCGCTCGAGGTATTCGAGCGCATCCTGTCCGTCGATGTCCGCAACGCCATGGCGCTCCAGAACATGGGGTCCGCCGAGCTCGCGGCAGGCCACATCATGGCAGCGCGCGCGGCGTTCGCACGCGCGATTGAGGTCAATCCGGACTGGGCGGCGTCTCATACCGGCCTGGGTGCCGCCGAGAGCCGGCTTGGCCACCGCGATGCGGCGATCGAGGCCTGGAAGCGGGCCGTGTCGTTGAATTCCGAGGACTACGACGCCCTGTTCAATCTGGGGACCGAACTCGTCAACGCCGGGCAGTTCGAGGCGGCGCGCCCGTATCTCGTCCGGTTCGTGGAGTCTGCGCCGAGGGACGCGTACGGTGCCGACGTCGCACGCCTGGCCGCACTGTTGCAGAATCCGCCCCGTACTGTCCTCTCCCGCTGAGTGCTGGTACAATCCGGGGTGCCTGCCACGGGATCACAACGAGGTACCGCCATGCGACCGACAGCAGTTCTGGCGGCGCTGGCCCTGAGCTCGTCCACCGGCCTGTTCGCTCAGTCGGCCCCGACAGTTCAGGACCAGGGTCGACCGGTTCCGGTCTTCAGGACGGGGGTCGATATCGTCCGGCTCGACGTCAACGTCGTCGACAGCGACGGGCGTCCGGTGGTCGATCTGCGCGCGGATGACATCGAGATCATCGAGAACGGCGAGTCCCGGCCGGTTCTCCTGTTCCAGCGCGTGCAACAGCCGGCGGGCACCTACGCCGAGGTCGCGCAGCGCACGATTGCGTCCGAGGTGTCCACGAACCAGGGCTCGCCGCGCGGGCACGTCTACGTCATCGTCTTCGATCAATCCCACATCACCGCCGGCAACGAGCAGCGCGCCCGGGAGGCGGCCCAGCGCTTCCTCCGCAACGCGATCCGGCCTGGCGATCGCCTCGCCATCTACGGTCTGCCGGGGCCCGGGCCGCAGGTCGATTTCACGAACGACGTCACCCGCGCCGTCCGGGCGCTCGATTCGGTTCGAGGCGGCCGCGATGATGCGTCCACGACCGCGTTCGGTCCGATGCGGGTCTACGAAGCGTTCGAGATCACGCGGGGCAACGAGAGGATGCTGCAGCAGTACGCAGAACAGGTCCTCTCGCCCGTCTCGGGGGCGGACACGACGCTGCTCGATCGCGCGACCCGCGAGGCGGCCGAGGATCCCATGGTCCTGCGACGGCTGCTGCTCGAGAGCGCCCGGGCGGTCGTCGCCCGGGCGGACGGCGAGTCGCGGCGCTTCCTGCAGCAGTTCGCGGACGTGGTTCGTTCGCTGCGGGAGATCGACGGCCGCAAGGCAGTCATCCTGTTCTCGGAAGGATTCGAAATCGACAACGTCCGTCACGAGCTCGAATCGGTCGCTGCCGCCGCTGCGCAGTCCTACTGCATGGTGTTCTCGCTCGACCTGAACTCGCGCTTCCAGGGACTCGACGAGATGTTGCCACGGACGGCGGCGCTCAGGTCCGAGATCCAGAGCCGCCTCGACTCCATCGGCAGCCTCGCCAGCGAGACCAACGGCGAACTTGTCTCTGACGCCGGGCAGCAGCTCGATCGGGCCCTGGCGCGCATTGCAGAAAGCGCGCAGGATTACTATCTGGTGGGCTTCGAACCGAGCGAGGCCGGACTCAAGAACCGCGACGACTACAGGCGCGTCCGCATCGTCGTGAAGCGTCCTGGCGTCCGCGCGAGCGCACGCTCCGGCTATGCTGTGGGACCGAGTCTGGCCGCGATCAACCCGAGGCGCGCCATCGATGCGGCACTGCGGGCGCCGTTCTCGCAGCAGAATCTGAAGATCGAGTACACGACGTACGTCCTCCGCGGATCGTCCTCGGATCGGCAGCGTGTGGTCATGTCTCTCGCCGCCGAACTCCCCGTCGCGACGCCGGAGTGCGCGCCGGCGGATGTGGTGTTCGCCGCCAGGGACGTGCGCAGCGGGCAGCTCGCCGCGAGCGGCAAGGACGTGATTCCGCTCCCGGAGGCGCCTCGCCCGGGATCGCTCGTGGGGACCGGTTACTACCGCGTACAATTCGAACTGCCCCCGGGCGTCTACATGATGCGCGTGGTCGTGAGGGAGTCGGGAGGACTGCTCGGCAGCGCCGACCGCCGGTTTAGCGTCCGAGCACTCGGAGGACCGGGGGTCACGCTGGGGGATCTCGTCCTCGGCTCGGCCGAGACTTCCGGCCTGCCCGTTCGTGCTTCCGCCCATCGGGGGGAGGCGCTTGCCGGCGCGTTCGAAATCTACGGACGTTCGCCTTCGCAAGTAGACGCGCTCCGGGTTGATGTCGATCTGCTGCCGTTCGGCACCTCGTCGGCAACGCTGTCGGCCCGGGCGACCCTGGACCCCATCAGGTCGGCTGACGGACACGTCAGTCGGGTCGCCCGCCTCGATCTGCCCCTCGGCGGCGTCCCTCCGGGAGAGTACGTCGTCAGGGCGATTGTGAGGGCCGGACCGGAGGCGCTGGGCGAGCTGGTGCGCGACGTCACGATCCTGGGTGATCGGCCCGAACCATCGCTGCTGCCCCCGGTGCCGCGTGCCGTGGTGGACGCGCGCGCCGTGCTCGAGGGCGAGATTGCCAGGACTCTCGTGGCGGCCATCGACACACGAACGGCAGATTCGCCCTTGTCCGCCGCCGCGTCGCTTGCTCGGAGAGGTGCGTGGGGCGACGTCGCCGGGTCGCCCGGTCTCGCGGGCTCTCGTTCGCGCGACGCGTCGATTCTCCTCGGGCTGGCCGCCCTCGCGGCTGGCCAACATGCGTCGGCCGCAACGGCCCTCGGCCAAGCGTTCGCATCCGACAGCACCGACGCGGCCGTCGCCTTTCTGTTGGGATGGTCGCGGCTCGCAGTCGGCAACGACACCGGGGCCATCGGCGCCTGGCGCGCCGCCGTCGCCGCCGACCCGTCGATGGTCCCGGCGTACCTTGCGCTCATTGATACCTACCTGCGCCTCGACCATCCGGAACTTGCGCTGCAGGTGGCGCGCGCGGGTATCTCGCTGCTCCCGAATTCGCTCGAACTCCGCGACCGGCTCCTGAACCTCGAGAGACGCGCGGGTTCGGGGAGAGGCTTCGCCCGGTCGATCGGGTGGGCCATGAAAGGACGTTGACATGTCACTGATGCTCGCACTCGTGCTGGCCGCCGGACAGATCGACGCCGCTTCGCTGACGCTGTCCGCCCCAACGGCGATCGTCGAGATCGACGTGGGGAAGCTGAAGGGAGACCTCGTGCGCCTGTCCTGGTCACCCGACGGCACGCAGTTCTATCTGCAGACCTCGGAAACGGACCGCCGCTTCAACACTCGGCTCCGCCACTTCGTGTTGGGCCTCGACGGCCAGCCGCCGAAGGGCACCGCCCAGGAGCCCACGTGGGCTTCGCTGTACTGGTCGAAGAAGTCGTCGCAGATCGCGCCCGGAGTCCCGTCCCTCAAGATCGAGGTTGAGCAGCAGCGCAAGCTGGTCAGCGCCACGTCCAACCCTGCGGGCGGCTCGCTCGCCCGCGGCGATCTGCCGGGATCGACGACGGCCGCCGGCACCCAGACGGGGATGGGCCTCGAAGATGCCGCGCGCGCGGCCGAGCAGGGTCAGATGGCCAACATCGTGACGCTCCGTCTGAAGGGACAGGTCATCGGGGAGTTCGTGAACGCGCCGGCGATTCCCGGCCTCACCTTCAGCTGGGGGCCCGCAGGAACGGGCCTCGTGGCCTTCGCCGACCCGGACGGTCGGATCGTGATCATGGACGGCCAGGGTCGCGTGCACAAGCTGTCTGGACCCAAGTCGGCATCGCTCCCGGCGTGGACGGCTGACGGGAAGCGCCTCGCGTACCTCGAGAAGACAGGCCGCAACAAGTTCACGCTGCACGTCGTCGACGTGACGATGCCCGGGCAATGAAGCGAGTGGTTCTTCGGCTGTCGCTGGGGCTCGTTTGGCTGCTGCTCGCCAGTACCCTTGGCGCCCACACGCCTCAGGGCCAACCCACCGGCGGCCAGCAGCCGGCCTTTCGGACCGCAACCACCGTCGTCGAGGTGGACGTGATGGTCACGGACGATCGCGGCCGCCTGGTCGAAGGGCTGCGCCCGGACGACTTCGAGCTTCGTGAGGACGGAACCGTCCAGACGATTCAGGCGGTGTATGTCGTCCGGGGCAGCAGGGTCGATTCGCTCTGGACGGCCGGCGCTCAGCTTCCGGACGATGCGCCCATACCGGCAGTCCCGGCGATCAAGCCGCCCGCCGCCCAGCGCGTGCTGGTGCTCTTCTTCGACCTGGAGCATCTCGACCAGAGTTCGTTCCGCCAGCTCCAGCCCGCCGCCCAGCGGTTCTTGGAGACCCAGTTCCAACCCGGTGACGTTGGAGGCGTGCTGCTCGGGGCGACCATGGCCGGCAACAGGCTGACGACGAACAGGGGTGAGTTGCTGGAGGCGGTGAAGAACGCGAAGCCGAGTTTCTCGGCGACCGTCCGGCGTCTGGATCAGCGTGACTGGCCGCGAATGAGCGACGTCGAGGCGATCCGCATCGCCGTCTCGAACGATTCGCAGGTGCTCGGGCAGGTCGTCGAGCGGGCCGCGCGCGAGGCGCCTCAGGGCCGCCAGCCTGTCGACTACACGCCGGACGTGCTCGAGAAGGCCCGGCACATGGTGAGCCAGCTCCAGCCGGCCGCGGCCAACACGCTCAGGGTCCTTCAGGGCCTGACCACCGGACTCGCCCGCCTTCCGGGGCGCAAGACGGTCGTGTTCATGAGCGAGGGCTTCATGTTCGAGAACGCCTGGGGCGATCTCCGCATCCTCGTCGCCCAGGCGGCACGGGCGAACGTGCGCATCTACACGCTCGACGCGTTGGGCCTCAGGCGCCGCAGTCCGTCCACTGAGCTCGGTACGCTCGAGCCGCTCGAGACCGGGTCCGCGATACCGACGGAGCTGTACAACACCGTCGAAGAGGGGCCGAACACCCTGGCCATGGACACCGGCGGCTACGTCATCCGCAACACCAACGACTTCGCGGGTGCTCTCGGAGAGATCGTCCGGGACACGAGCCACTACTACGTCCTCGGCTACAGCCCGTCGAATGGCAGGATGGACGGGAAGTTCAGGCAGATCGCCGTCCGGGTGAAGCGCGATGGCGTCCGGGTCCGGGCACGACGGGGCTACGTGGCGACGGCGGTCGCTCCGGCTCAGGCCGCGGCCAAACCGGAGGTGCCAGGGAGCCCGGCGGCCAACCCGGCGCCGGTTGCCCCACCGGTCGAGCCGGCGGACACCACGGCGGCGGGCGCGGCCGCCAGCATGCCGCCTCCGGTCGTCGCGCTTCGACCTGACCTCTCCACGCGCGTGCGCGAGTTGGCAGACCGCGTACCAGCCAGTGGTTCGGGCAAGGATCTCGCTGCCGAAGGGTGGGAACGGTACGGGAAGGGTGATCTCGAGGGCGCCGAGCGATCTTTGGAGAGGGCCGTTGGATATGCCGATGCCGCTCCGTGGGTCTACTATGCCTTGGGCTTCGCCAAGTTCGCTTTGGGCAAGCCGGGGGAAGCCGCCGGCGTCTGGGAGCGAGTCCGCTCGGCGGCGCCAGAATTCCTGCCTGTGTACTTCGATCTCGCCGACGCCTACCTGCACCTGAACGATCCCGGCAAGTCGATGGCGTCGCTGCGGGCCGCCGAGCAGCGGTGGCCACAGAGCACCGAGATCCTCAATGCGATCGGCACGATCCAGGTCAAACGAGGGGCGGTGAACGACGCCATTGAGACGTTCGAGCGTGCGATCGCCCTGCACCCGGAGGACACGCTGGCTTACTTCAACGCGGCGCGCACCTACGAGCTTCGGTACTTCCAGATGCGGCGATTCTCGAGACCCGGCGCGCGCTGGTTCGACAACCCCGCCGACCTTCAGAAGGCCATCGAGTACTACGGCGCGTATCTGGGAAGGGGCGGCCCGTACGAGGACGAGGCCCGGGCCGCCGTCGAACGCCTGCGGAGTCTCAAGGAGCCCGGTCCCGATCGGGCTCTCACTTCTTCAACTGCTCCAAGGCCTTGCGCGCCGCCGGCGCCTCGGGCGCGTTGGGTGAGAGCTCCAGGAACTTTGCGAGGTCGGTCCTCGTGCCCTCCGTATCGCCCTTCTGCAGCCGGATGAGCGCCCGGTAATAGTATCCGTCCCCCTTGTCCGGGAATCGCGTCACCGCCTTCTCGAAGTACGGCAGGGCGTCGTCTGGCCTGTTCTGGTTGAGCAGGTTGATCCCGATGTTCACGTAGACGGCCGGGTCCTGGATCATCGAGTCGTCGACGGTGGCCATCACCTCGCGACCCTCCTCGAAGCGTCCTGCCTCCATGAGCACGTTGGCCAGCAGCATCTTGTTCGTCTGGTCGGCCGGATCGAGCTGCACGGCGTTCTTGAGGTGCAGGATGGCCTCGTCGAGCTTCTTCTCGGCGTAGTAGGTCTGCGCGAGGAAGGGCTCCACACGAACCGCCATCGCCGGGAACCTGGCCATGATGCCTTCGTAGACCGTGCGGGCTTCCGGCCACTTGCGCTCCCGGGCCAGGCTGGCCGCCTTCTCGACCTCGACGCGCACCACTTCGTTCAGGTCCATCTTGAGGACGATCTCGATGGGGGGCAGCCTCGACAACTCGTTCACCGCAACCGTGATCCGTCTCGCTTCGTACATCTCCTTCTCGAAGTCGATGTCCCATGGTCCGCGGGCAAGGCCGGCCACGGCCCATTCGCCCTTCTTGTTGGTCTTCGTCTCCGTGCCGCCCTGTCCATGGAGACTGAGTTTGACCATCACGCCCTCGATCGGCGTGCCGCTCTCGTCGGTCACCTTGCCGGCGAGGCGCCCCATGCCTCGCCAGGCCTGCGCCAAAGCGATGGACGACGACAGCGCCACGATCAGGGCAACAAGAAACCCACGCGTGAGGATCCTCATGGGATGACTACCTTTCGGGGGCCCGGAACGTCCGCAGACGCATCTGACCGGATGGCTGATCGTAGAAAGTGTAGCCCATCGCCGATGTGCGGCCAAACGTCGGTCTGGTACAATCGCCCCGTGATGGGTGCACCCTCTTTCCGAACCTCTTCGTGGGCTGTCGTCGTCGCGGTGTGCCTGGCTGTCGCGACGGGGTTCGCAGGTGTCGACATGACCCAGCAGAGTGAATCCGGCCTGACCGCAGTCGTCGGGATCAAGGTCGGGCATCACACGCTCGGCGAGCGCCCGACCGGCTGCACGGTCGTGCTCGCCGAGGCCGGTGTCGTGGCCGGCGTGGATGTCCGCGGCTCCGCCCCCGGCACGCGCGAAACGGATCTGCTCAATCCCGTGAACCTCGTCGACAAGGTGCACGCCGTCGTGCTGGCCGGCGGCAGCGCGTTCGGCCTGGATGCGGCGTCTGGCGTGATGCGTTTCCTCGACGAGAAGGGTGTCGGCTTCAAGACGCCGTACGCGACGGTGCCCATCGTGCCCGCCGCCGTGATCTACGATCTCGGCCTGGGCGATCCGCGCATCAGGCCGACCGCCGACTGCGGCGACGCGGCTGCGCGCGATGCCTCGAGCCAGCCGGTCCGGGAAGGCAATGTGGGCGCCGGGGCCGGCGCGACGGTCGGAAAGGCGGGCGGAGCGAAGCGGGCCATGAAGGGCGGCCTCGGGAGCGCGTCGATCAGGACGCCGGACGGGCTCGTGGTGGCAGCCCTGGTTGTCGTGAATTCGTTCGGCGACGTGATCGATCCGTCAACGGGAAGGACCGTCGCCGGCGTGCGCACCGAAGACGGCCGCAGGCTTGCCGACGTGCGCGCGATGCTGCGCTCAGGCTCGGGCACGGGCCGGCCGTTCGGCAGGAACACGACCGTTGGCGTCGTTGCCACCAACGCGGCCCTGACGAAGACCGAGGCGACAAAGGTCGCACAGATGGCCCACGACGGCATCGCGCGAGCCGTCACTCCGGCTCACACGATGTACGACGGCGACACGCTCTTCGCGCTGGCAACGGAGGAACGTTCCGGCGCGCCGGATGTGAGCGCGATCGGCGCGCTGGCGGCCGAAGCCGTCGCGACCGCGATTGTCCGGGCGGTGCGCGCGGCCACCGGCATCGAGGGATACCCCGCAGCCCGGGACCTGCCGTCCGCGGCCCGGTAGCCCGGACCGTTCATGATTCTCCATCTCGTCCTGCTTGTCGCCTACTCGGCCGTCCTGCTCACCATCGGTTTCGTCATGAGCCGCCGGGTCAACAGCACCGGGGGGTTTTTCGTCGCCAACCGATCGCTCGGCGCCGGACTGATCTTCTCGACCATGCTCGCCGCCAACATCGGCGCCGGATCGACCGTGGGCGCCACCGGGCTCGGGTATCAGTACGGCCTCTCGGCCTGGTGGTGGAACGGCTCGGCCGGATTGGGCTCGCTGCTCCTGGCGTTCTGGATCGGCCCGCGCGTCTGGCGGGCGGCCGCGCGGCACGGCTTCCTCACCACGGGCGACCTCGTGGAGCACTACTTCGGCCGCTTCCCCCGGGCGTTCATCTCGTCGATGCTGTGGCTGGCTTCGCTCTCCATCCTCGCCGGGCAGCTCATCGGAGTCGCTTGGATCCTCAACGTCGTGGCCGGCTTGCCCAAATGGGCCGGATGTCTGATCGGCGGCGGCCTGATGACCACCTACTTCGCGGCAGGCGGGCTGCTCGGCGCGGCGTGGGTCAACATGGTCCAGCTCGCCGTCCTGCTCGGCGGATTCGCCATCGCTGTCCCCATGATTCTGAACCACGCCGGCGGAGCCGGGTCGGTCCTGCAGGTCTCGCCGGCGCCGGCGTACGGGTCGTTCTGGGGCGGCGCGCAGTCGATGTCGTTCCTCGTGCTGCTCGTCCCGGCGTTCATCAGCTCGCCCGGTCTGCTGCAGAAGGCCTTCGGCGCGTCCGGGGAGCGAGCGGTACGCTTGGGGGTCGGCGCCAATGCCGTCGTGCTGCTTGTCTTTGCGTTCGTGCCAGCGCTGCTGGGCATGGCCGCGCGCACGCACCATGCCGGGCTTCCGCAGGAGCTGGCCCTGCCGGCGCTGCTGGCACACGATCTCCCAGTCGGGTTCGGGAGCCTGATGCTGGCCGCGATCTTTTCGGCCGAGGTGAGCACCGCTGATGCGGTGCTCTTCATGTTGTCGACGTCCCTGTCACAGGATCTCTACCGGCGGTTCGTCAATCCTGCGGCATCGGACGGTGATGTCCTGCGCGTCGCACGGTGGTCAGCGGTCACCGGAGGCGCGTTCGGCGTCCTGATTGCGCTCGTCACGCCGACCATCGTCGGGGCGCTGAGTATCTTCTACGCCGTCCTCGGCGCCACACTCTTCGTGCCGATCCTCGTCGCGCTGCACGCCCGCCTGCCGAGAGGGCGGGAAGTCAGTCTGTCGATCGCGGCCGGCGCTGCGGCTGTCGTGGTCGCGCAGGCGGTCGTTGGGAACCGGGTGGGGACGATGTGGACCCCGGCCGTCATCGGCCTCACGACGAGCGTGACGGCATATGTGATGGCAGTGCTCTGGAACCGCCTCACGCGACAGGCATGACGTGGCGGATGTAGACCCAGGGCTTTCCTGGCCTGAGCGAGGTCGAAGGCGGCCCTGGGGACAGGCGCGCTTGAGCGCGCGCGAACACGAACCCCGAATCCCGCTTGCCACGACGAAGCCTCGCGGCAGCGAGTCTGGCGAAGTCGGGAATCCCGAATCCCGGTTCTTAGCGCCACCGGAACAGCGCCATGATATTCGAGTAGTCGTCCGTCCAGACCCGGGCCGGCAGATCGGCAATCGGACCCCAGCGGCTGTCGCGGGCCAGTCGGCCGAAATCCTCGCGGCTGCGGGCCAGGATGACCCAGTCTGACGGCGTCCATCCCGTCCATTCGAGGACCCGCTCTTGACGAAGGTCGATCTGGCGCAGATGTGCCAGGTGCGCATCCGCGGCCAGCGCGGCCAGCTCCCGGCGGAGCGCCAGAAACCGGCTCGACGCGTGGAAGGCCAGCACTCCTCCCGGCTCCAGTCTCGACAAGTACAGCTCCAGCGCTTCGCGCGTGACCAGATGCACCGGCACGGCGTCCGAACTGAAGGCATCGAGCACGATGGTGTCGAACCGCTGCGTCGTTCTCGCCAGCGAGAGCCGGGCATCGCCAACCACGACGTCGACTCGCCCCCTGGCGTTTCGAAGGAACGTGAACTGGCCCGAGTCGCGGGCCAGTCGCACGACGACGGGATCGATTTCGTAGAACGTCCACCGCTGGCCCGGTTCGGCGAAGGCTGCCATCGCACCCGCGCCGAGTCCCACAACAGCCACGGACTTCACCGGCCGTCCGGAATCCGAACCGAACAGCTGGCCGGCGGGCCCGCTGCGCGTGTAGTACGCGAGCGGCTCGCGCGCCCGGGCCGGGTCGAGGCTCTGCGCGCCGTGCAGCGTCTGGCCGTGGAACAGGATCCGGATGTTGTTGGCGTGATCCTCGACGATCCGGTGAACGCCGAAGAAGCTCCGTTCGACGTGAACCTGGGTGCCGAACTGATCGGGCCTGAGCAGCCCGGCCGCGAGCAGGGCCGCGATTGTCAGCGCAAAACGGATCGGTCTGTACGAGAACACGTAACCAGCCAGCAGCGGCACCCCGAATGCAATGGGGATCTCGAGACGGGCCAGCGCCGGGCCTCCGCGGGCGACGAACGTGAAGAGCCCGACCGAGGCGGCCCCGAGCACGATGGGCCAGACGATATCTCCTGCACTTGTCCGCTGCAGCCGTGCCGGCGTATTCCGGTAGGGCTTGAACAGGCACGCCACGGCGAGCGCCAACGGATACTCGAGCGCCATCGGAAAGACGAGTGGCGCCACGAGCGCATTGAACAGACCTCCGGCGGCGCCGCCCACGGACAGGCACAGGTAGAACAGTGTCAGCCATCGAGTTGGAGGACGTTCCGATGCCAATTGCCCGTGGCACAGCAGCCCGATGGCGGTGAAGGCGGCCAAGTGAAGCGGGAGGACGAGCCAAGGGGGTTCTGCGGTGCGCAGGATGACGACGACCACCAGGGGCAGCACGAGGAACGGCAGCACCACAGCGGTGGTCGACGGCGCGATCACCGGCCGGCGTGCGAAGGTCACGATGAAGGTGAGAAGGTAGAGCGCCAGGGGGATGACCCACAGCAAGGGCACTGCGGCCACGTCCGTCGAGAGGTAGGTCGTCACGCCCAGCAGCAGGCTGGAAGGGACGGCGGCGAGCAGGACCCAGCGGGCCAAGCGGAGGGCCGGGATTCGGGATTCCCGACTTCGCCAGACTCGCTGCCGCGAGGCTTCGTCGTGGCAGGCGGGATTCGGGATTCGGGCGGCTGCCGCCTCGCGGCGGAGCTTGTGCTTGCGGGACTTAGGCTTGGGCGCAGTCTCGGATGCGTGCGCAGCATCGAGTGCTCGGCTGGCGGCTTGCCGACGAACGGGTGCTCGGAGCAGGGCCCAGGCGCAGGCGGCGACGAGCATGCCGAACGCGGCGTAGCCGGTGCTCCAGACGATGCCCTGCTGGCGCAGGCCGAGCCAGGGCTCGACGACCAGCGGGTAGGCCAGCAGGGCGACCAGACTCCCCAGGTTGCTGGCCTGGTAGAGGAAGTACGGGTCCTCGGCGTCTGGATGGTCCGTCTGCGCGAACCAGTGCTGCAGCATGGGCGCGATTGTCGAGGCGACGAAGAAGGGCAGGCCGATCGACACGGTGAGCACCGCCAGCAGCCATGGGATGGGGTTCGCCTCGGCCGGCGGCGCCCAGGCGGGCACAATCCGCACGGGCAGCATGACGGCCGCGGCCACCAGCAGCGCCCCGTGGAGTCCCACTTGCGCCCGCCTTCCCAGCCACCGCGAGGAGGCCCACGCGTAGAGGTAGCCGGCCAGCAGGGTCAACTGAAAGAAGACCAGGCACGTGTTCCAGACGGCCGGCGCGCCTCCGAGCAGGGGTAGCACCATCCGGCCGAACATGGGCTCCAGGAGGAAGAGCAGCAGGGACGCCAGGAAGAGCGTCAGGCCGAAGACGACGGTCGACACGCGTGACATCCGTCTGGTTATCGGCAAGAGCGGGGGTCGGGACAGAGTCGTGGGTCCCTGTTCTCTGTTGACAATGAATGAACAGTCATTCATTCTAGGCGCATGCCTGTTCCATCGACGGCCCGGCCGTCCGGCGACGTGGTGTCGACCCGCTCCCCGAGATCGGCAGGTGCCGCCAAGCCCGAC
This sequence comes from Acidobacteriota bacterium, assembly GCA_040752275.1. GTDB lineage: Bacteria > Acidobacteriota > Vicinamibacteria > Vicinamibacterales > JAKQTR01 > JBFMFH01. The sequence continues at coordinate 58,749 of JBFMFH010000062.1, read as the reverse complement.
AAGTACGATCTCATCCTCCGGGCTGCCACCCACGTGTTCGCCCGCCGCGGCTTCTTCAACGCTCAGGTCGCCGATGTGGCCCGCGATGCCGGCGTCGCCGCCGGCACGGTCTACCTGTACTTCCGCAGCAAGGACGACCTGCTGGCGTCGATCTTCGAGCGTTGGATGGATGAGGGCATCTCGGAAGGCCGGGCCGCCCTCGAGGGCCTCACCGACCCGGTCGCCCGGCTGCGCGAGATCGCCAGGCGCCACCTCGATCGCCTCGGACGCGATCGCGACACGGCCGTGGTGTTCCAGGTCGAGCTGCGCCAGTCGACGAAGCACATGGAGCGCTTTTCCGCGAGTCAGCTCCGCGAGTACCTCGGCATCATCCGCGGCGTGATCGTCGAGGGTCAGAAGACCGGCGCCTTCCGCCAGGACGTCAACCCGACTCTGGCAGCGAAGGTGTTCTTCGGCGCGCTCGACGAGATGGCCACCAACTGGATGCTGAGCAGGCGCCGCTATTCGCTCGCCGCCGAAGCCGACGCCATCGTCGATCTGCTGGTGGGCGGCATGGCACAGCCGCCTGCCGCACCCAGGCGTCGGGCGCGGAGCAGCCCGAATCCCGAGTCCCGAATCCCGAATCCCGGTTCTCCGTGAGGTCCGCCATGATGATCCGAACCGTAGCAGTGCTGGGCGCGGGTACGATGGGTGCGCAGATCGCCGCGCTCTTCGCCAGCATCGGCGTCGACAGCTGGCTTCTGGACATCACGGCGCAGGCGGCTCGGGACGGCCTGGATCGTGCCCGCCGCCTGAAGCCCGACCCGTTCTTCACCCCGGACGTCATCTCGCGGATCCGCTCGGGCGGGTTCGATGACTCCTTGGATCGCATCGGCGAGTGCGACTGGATCATCGAAGCCATCATCGAACGCCTCGACGTCAAGCAGTCGCTCCTCGCCCGCGTCGACGCAGTACGCAAGCCTGGCTCGATCGTCAGCACGAACACGTCCGGGCTCTCCATCAACGCCCTGGCCGCCGGCCGGTCCGAGGACTTCCGCCACCACTGGCTCGGGACGCACTTCTTCAACCCGCCCAGGTATCTCCGGCTGCTCGAGATCGTACCGTCGCGGGACACCGATCCTGGCGTGCTCGCCCGGGTCACGCAGTACGCGGACCTGCGCCTCGGCAAGGGCATCGTCGTGGCGAAGGACACGCCGAACTTCATCGCCAACCACATCGGCATCTACGGCATGTTCCCGATCCTCGAGGCCGTGCAGATCGGCGGCTTCGCGGTCGCGGAGATCGACGAGATGACCGGTCCTGCCATCGGCCGGCCCAAGAGCGCCACCTTCCGCACGCTCGACCTTGTCGGCATCGATGTCTTCGTGCACGTCGCGCGGACGTTGGCCGACGAGTGGCCGGATCCGGAGGCCAAAGCGCGTTTCGCGCCGCCGCCGATCGTCGACGAACTCGTGAAGCGCGGATGGATCGGCGAGAAGGCCGGCCAGGGGTTCTACAAGCGCGTGAAGGACGAGTCGGGCAGGTCACAGGTCCTCGCCCTCGACCCGAAGACCTTCGAGTACCGGCCGACGGCGCATGCGTCGCTTCCGGCCCTCGAGGCCGCCAGGTCCATCGAGGACACGGGCGAGCGTCTGCGTACGCTGTTCACCGGCAAGGACCGTGTAGGCGAGTTTCTGCGCACCACGCTCGGGCCGACACTGCTCTACGCGGCGCGTGTGGCGCCCGAGATTGCCCATCACATCGACGATGTGGACCGGGCGATGCGGTGGGGCTTCGGGTGGGACATCGGGCCGTTCGAGATCATCGATGCCATCGGTGTGCCGGCCGTCGCCGCCCTCGCGCCCGTCGGCCAGGTTCCGCCCCTCCTCCAGGATGCAGTGACGGCCGGCCGGACCACGCTGCGCGACGGCACGCTGCCGAGCGCGGGACCGGGACTCGAAATCCTCCGGACGGCCCGCGAGCGGTCGCAGGTCGTGCGGTCGAACCCTGGTGCGAGCCTGGTCGATGTCGGTGACGGCGTGCTCGTCGTCGAGTTCCACTCGAAGATGAACGCCATCGGCGCCGATGCCATCGACATGCTGCAGGCAGGCGTTCAGGAGGCCGAACGCAACTACCGCGCCCTCGTCGTCGGTAACGAGGCCGCGCATTTCTCTGCCGGCGCCAATCTGATGCTGATCCTGCTCGCGGCCCAGGAGGGCGAGTGGGAGGACATCGATCTGATGGTCCGCGCGTTTCAGAGCGCCACGTCCGCTCTGAAGTACGCCGGCGTTCCTGTCATCGTGGCCCCTGTGGGCCTCGCGATTGGCGGCGGATGCGAGATCGCCCTGCACGCCGACCGCGTCCAGGCGGCAGCCGAGTCCTACATCGGCCTCGTCGAGGTCGGCGTCGGCCTCATCCCGGCCGGCGGCGGGACGAAGGAGATGCTCATCCGAGCCGTCGCGCAGAGGCCCGCCGGGCAGGATCTGCTGCCGTACGTGCAGCGTGCGTTCGAGACGATCGCCTTCGGCAAGGTCTCGGCCAGCGGGCCGGATGCCGTGCGCCTCGGCTACCTCCGTCCCACAGACGGCTTCACCATGAATCGCGATCGGCTGATTGCCGACGCGAAGGCAAAGGCCCTTGCGCGGTCCGGCGACGGCTACCAGCCGCCGCCGCGGCCTACGGCGGTCCCGGTTGGGGGCGAGAGCCTGCTGGCAGCCCTCTCGCTCGGCGTGCACCTCATCCGCCGGGGCGAACGCATCAGCGATCACGATGCGCTCATCGGCCGCAAGCTGGCGTGGATTCTCTCGGGCGGCTCGCTGCCGCATGCGACGACGGTGTCGGAGGCGTATCTGCTCGATCTGGAGCGCGAGGCGTTCCTCAGCCTCTGCGGCGAGGCCAAGACCCTCGAGCGGATCGGGTACACGCTGAAGACAGGGAAGACGCTGCGGAACTAGCGCAGGCGGGATTCGGGGTTCGGGATTCGGGATTCGGGATTCGAGATTCGACACGGCGGGCACTCTAGGCGCACGGTCGGGCGCGCTTGCCGAGCGTGCCGGAGAAGAGGGGTGTGGGGTATGCATTCTGTCTTCTGTCTTCTGTCTCCTGTCTTCTGACAATGGTCCAAAGAGGTACCGGTCCTCCACTCGTCTTCGTTCCCGGCATTCAGGGCCGGTGGGAGTGGACTGCGCCCGCGGTGAAGGCGCTGGCGGCTCGGTACCGGGTGATCACGTTCTCGTTTCCCGGGGAGCCCGGCAGCCGCCTCTGCCACGACCCGGAGGCCGGCTTCAACGCGCTGGTCCGCCAGATCGACTTGGCCCTCGACGAGGCCGGATGCCGGCGGGCGGCCATCTGCGGGATTTCGTTCGGCGGACTGGTCGCGGCCACCTACGCCGCCCAGAGGCCCGAGCGGACGTCGAAGCTGGTGCTGGTCTCGGCCATCGGCCCGGGCTGGGAGCTCGACGACCGGGCCCGCTCGGTGATGGCGGCGCCGTGGTGGACCACGCCGCTGCTGGTTTCAGGCTCGATCCAGCGCCTCTACCCCGAGATTGCCACGGCACTGCCGGCGCTGAGCGAGCGCCTGCCATTCCTCGTGAAGCACACGGCACGCGTGCTCTGCGCGCCGATGTCGCTGGCGCGTACCGGAGACCGGATCCGTCTGGCCGCCAGCGTAGACGCCGGGTCGCTGTGCGGGCGGATCACCGCGCCCACGCTCGTGATCACGGGAGAGCCGGGCGCCGACCGCGTGATGCCGGTCGAGATCACGCGGCGCTACAAGGACGCGATCGCGAACGCCCGCGTGGCCACGCTCGAACGGACCGGGCACATCGGTCTGGTGACGAGGCCCGAGCGATTCGCAGAGCTGGTCGCCGATTTCGTGGGCGAGGACGCCGGCCACCTCTTCAACGGCCACACGCGCGCTGTGGCAGAGACGGTCGAGGACTTGTCAGGAGGCTCTGACCATGCGTGATGTCGTCATCGTTTCGGCCGTGCGAACGGCGGTCGGCAGGGCACCGAAGGGGTCTTTGCGCACCGTGCGACCGGATGAACTGGCCGCACACGTCATGGCGGACCTCCTTCGGCGCACGCCGGGCCTCGACCCACAGCGCATCGACGATGTGATCATCGGGTGCGCGATGCCCGAGGCCGAGCAGGGATTGAATGTGGCCCGCATCGCGAGCCTGAGAGCGGGCCTCCCGGTGTCGGCCTCAGCGGTCACGATCAATCGGTTCTGCGCGTCCGGTCTTCAAGCGATCGCCTATGGCGCCGAGCGCATCGCCGCCGGCGCCGCCGACGTCATCATCGCGGGCGGCACCGAGAGCATGAGCCTCATCCCGATGGGCGGCAACAAGGTGTCGCCGAACCCAGGCCTGGTCCGAACCTACCCGGACGTATACCTCAGCACCGGGCTGGTCGCCGAGAATCACGCGCGCGAATGCGCCATCTCGCGCGAGGAGCAGGACGCCTACGCCTTGGGCAGCCACGCGCGCGCCGTGGCTGCCATCGACGCCGGGCGTTTCGCCGACGAGATCGTGCCGGTGCCGGTCACAATCACCGAACCTGATCAGGACGGCACGCCGGTCGGCCGCGAGTATGTCTTCGACGTGGATGAAGGCCCGCGGCGCGACACGACGATCGAGGCACTCGCCAAGCTCAAACCGGCGTTTCACGCACAGGGTACGGTCACGGCCGGCAACTCGTCGCAGATGAGCGACGGTGCGGCCGGCGTCGTCGTCATGGCGGCCGAGATCGCCGCCACACTGGGCCTGGCTCCCCTGGCGCGCTTCGTCGGGTACGCCACGGCTGGGGTCGAACCTGAACGTTTCGGTGTCGGACCCGTGCCGGCCGTGCGCAAGCTCCTTGCACGCACGGGCCTCACACTCGAAGAGATGGGCGTCGTTGAACTGAACGAAGCGTTCGCCTCGCAGGTGCTTGCCTGTCTGCGCGAACTGCCGATCGATCCCGACCGGCTCAACGTGAACGGCGGCGCCATCGCGCTGGGTCACCCACTCGCCTGCACGGGCGCGAAGCTGACGACGTCGTTGCTGCACGAGATGCGCCGGCGCAACGTACGCTACGGCCTCGTGACGATGTGCGTCGGCGGCGGCATGGGCGCGGCGGGTCTGTTCGAGCGGGTCTGACGATGGACGTTGTCGGAAGATAGGAGACAGAAGACAGAAGGCGGGACGAGAAGCACGGACCAGAACGCCGCTGAACGTCGGCCTAGGGCTGCACGTCACTGAGCAGGCCCTTGAGCCTTGCGCAGCGGGATGTTCTCGGAGAGGACCTGTGTATGCCGGTGGCTTGTCGGTCAACAGGGAATCGCACATCACGCTCGCAGTCCCGCTCGCGCTCGCCGGCAAAACGTCTCTCCGTTCCGTTACGGACCGCTGGACGCCGGCTGCCGCGTCGCGGCCCGAGGCATGCGGTGTTCGGGCTGCTCCGCGGACAAGGACGCCGGCTGACCCCCTTGTCCTCCGAGGCGTTTTGCGGTTCGCCCAGGCCGGACGGCCTGGGCAGGAGAACGGCTCGGCTCAAGGGCCTGCTCGGTGATGCGCGATCCCTTGGCGTCCGGCCCGACCGCTTGCTGTCTACCGCCTACTGTCTACTGACTACTGACAGGTGTCAGCATTGAGGAGATCCCATGACCGTAGCCGTATCCACTCCCAAAGGCGGTTCCTGGCTGACGGAGGATGTTGGCCACGATGACATCTTCACACCCGAGCGGTTCAGCGAAGAACACAGGCTGATCGCGCAGACGGCCGACGAGTTCTTCGACGCCGAGGTCCTGCCGAACGTCGAGCGCATGGAGAGCAAGGACTGGGCCTTCGTGCGCGAACTGCTCCAGCACTGTGGTGCGCTCGGCCTGCTCGGCGCCGACGTGCCCGAGTCGCTCGGGGGCGTCCACCTCGACAAGGTGTCGTCGATCCTGATCAGCGAGCGCGTCTCGCGCAACGCGTCGTTCGGCACGTCCTTCGGCGCACAGACCCATCTGGCGACGCTGTCGATTCTCCTGTTCGGGACCGAGGAACAGAAGCGCACGTACGTCCCGCGTCTGGTGTCGGGTCAGCTGCTCGGGGCGTACGCCCTCTCGGAGAGCGGCGCCGGGTCGGACCCACTGAGCGGCAAGGCCCGGGCTGATGGCCAGGCCGACGGCAGCTTCGTCCTGAACGGCGAGAAGATGTGGATCTCGAACGGCGGATTCGCCGACGTGATCACGGTCTTCGCCAAGGTCGACGGCGAGCACTTCACCGCCTTCATCGTCGAGCGCGCCTGGCCCGGCGTATCGAGTGGCAAGGAGGAGCACAAGCTGGGGATTCTCGGGTCGTCGACGACGTCCATCATCCTCCAGGACGTTTGCGTGCCGGCCGGCAGCGTCCTGGGTGAGATTGGCAAGGGCCACCGCGTGGCGTTCAACGTGCTCAACTACGGCCGTCTCAAGCTCGGCGCCTCCTGCACGGGCGGCGGCATCGCGGTCATCGGCGAGGCCGCGCGCTACGCCGCCACGCGCCACCAGTTTGGCCAGGCCATCGCCAATTTCGGCGCCATCAAGCACAAGATCGGCGAGATGACCGTCGCGACCTACGGTGTCGAGAGCCTGTTGTACCGAACGGGGGGCCTCCTCGATGGGTACGTCAGCGAGCACAGCCAGGGTCCGGACGATGTCGCGGCCATGCTCGGGGCGGGCGAGGAGTACGCCATCGAGGCCTCCATCGCCAAGGTCGCCGGCACCGAGATGGCTGACTTCGTCATCGACGAGGACATCCAGATCCACGGTGGGAACGGGTTCGTGAAGGACTACCCCCCGGAGCGCCACTATCGGGATGCGCGCGTCAACCGTATCTTCGAGGGCACCAACGAGATCAATCGCCTGCTCATTCCCGGGATGCTCATGCGGCGGGCGGTCAAGGGCGGCCTGCCGATCATCCAGGCCGCGAAGAAGCTCCAGGACGAGCTGATGAGCCCGCCGCAGCTGCCGGGCCGCGGATCCGGATCGGCCGGGGCGCTGGCCGAGGAAGTCGAGATGGTCCGTGGGTTCAAGAAGGCGGCTGTCGCACTGCTGGGCCTGACCATGCAACGGTTCGGAGAGAAGGCCGCAGACGAGCAGGAAGTCATGATGTTCATCGCGGACGTGCTCATCGACGTGTACCAGGCGGAGAGCGCCGTGCTGAGGGCCCAGCAGGCCGTGGCGGCCGGGCTGCCGACGTCGGCGCTCCACCAGGATGCCGCCCGGGTCTTCGTGCACGATGCCGCGGGTCGTGTCGAGGTCAACGCCCGGATGGCGCTGGCGGGTGTCGCCGAGGGTGATATGCTGCGCACGCACCTCGCGGCGCTTCGCCGGTTGCTGAAGTCCACCCCGCTGAATACGATCCCCTTGAGGAGACGGCTTGCGGATGCGACGGTGGCGAAGGGGGCGTATCTCTTCAGATAGGCCCCCGGGATTCGGGATTCGGGATTCGGGATTCGGGCCGCCTTCTAGGCTCCGCTCAGGCCGTGGGTCTGGCTTCGCTGCTGCGGGTCTCGTCCTCGGTGTCGCGCTGCTCCCGGCCGCGTGCGGGGAACCGCCGCCCGACACGGATCGGGCGTATGTCGAGAAGCTGCTGTCGGACCGCGCGGCGAAGGACGCGGCCTTCCGCGTCCAGATCGACCAGCCGATTCCTGCTGACAAGCAGAGTGCGTTCCTGCCTCTGAAGTACTTCCCTCCGGATCCCGGGTATGCCGTGCCGGCGTCGTTCACGCCTGCGCCGGGCAGAACGCCGGTGCAGATGCCGACCTCGACCGGCAAGATCCGCGACATGGAGCTGGTGGGGACGCTTGAGTTCACCCTGAACCGGAAGCTGCTCTCGCTCGGCGCCTTCGTCGAGGCGGGAGCCGCCTTCGACCGTCTGTTCGTGCCGTTCGCAGACCTCACCACGGGTACCGAGACCTACCCTGCCGGCCGCTATCTCGAGATCGACCGGAACCGCACCGGCATCTACGTCGTGGACTTCAACCGGGCCTTCAACCCGTTCTGCGCGTACAACCCCGATTACGATTGCCCGTTCCCCCCTCCTCGCAACCGCCTGCCCGTCCCCGTCCGCGCCGGGGAACGGTGGTAGGACCCCTCGGGGGACCATCCCGATCCGGCTCTCGCTAGGCCGGCCTGTTTGGGCTTCTTCGCTGGTCGTCGTTCGCCGGGGTGGACCCGCCCGAGCCAAGTCCAGACCGGCTGAATCACGGGTTTACGGATCCGCCAATCCAATGGCTTGGACGGGAAGCGGCATGGTGACGGCACGACGCCGCGTAAGTCGCTGACTACACGATGCCTGTATACAGTTACGACGGTGGCACAAATACCGCATAGACCCTACTACCCTTAGGCACTCTTTCGGATTCTGTGCCCATACCTTGAGGAGGAGAGCTACATGAAGTCTACGCGTGTCGTTCTCATCGCGATCCTGCTCGTGGTCGCGAGCGCGGCGGCCGGTTTCGCCCAGCAGACGGGCGACATCCGCGGCCGAGTCAGCGACAACACCGGGGCCGTGCTGCCCGGCGCGACGGTGACGCTCACGACGCCGACGGGCACCCAGCAAACCGCCATCACGTCCGACACGGGAACCTTCGTCTTCCCACGACTCGCGGTCGGGGTCTATTCGGTGAGATTCGAACTCGCCGGCTTCAAGACCGTCGTCCGCGACGGCGTCCGCATCACGATCGGCCTCACGGCCGACGTCAACCAGGTGCTGGAGATCTCTGCTGTCCAGGAGACCGTGACGGTCACCGGAGAGACCCCAGTGGTCGACACGACCGAGACGGGGACGGCGGCCACCTTCAACCGCGAGATGATGCAGAGCATCCCGTCAGCCCGCGATCCGTGGGTCATCATCGAACAGGCGCCCGGCGTCGTCATGGACCGCGCGAACGTCGGCGGATCCCAGTCGGGCCAGCAGTCGGCCCAGATGTCGCGGGGCCAGCTCGGCGGCCAGAACAAGTGGACGCTCGACGGCGTGGACATCACCGACATGTCGGCCACGGGCGCCTCGCCGATCTATTACGACTTCGACATGCTCGAAGAGATGCAGGTCGTCACGGGCGGCGCCGATGCCTCGCAGCAGACGAGCGGCCTGGGCATCAACATGGTCACTCGCTCGGGCACGGACAAGTTCAAGGGCTCCGGCCGCTTCTACATCACCGACGACAGGTTCGAGGCTGACAACATCACGGACGAGATGAAGCGGGCCCGCGCCGGTTCGGGTGCGCCGATCCAGAACATCAAGGACTTCGGCTTCGAAGTGGGCGGCCCGATCAGGGCGGGCAAGATGTGGTACTGGGGCAGCTACGGCAAGCAGGATATCAAGGCCGGCATCGTCGGCTTCTACCTGCCGTCGGCGACGTGCCAGAACATCAAGGCGCAGCTCGCCGCCGATCCGCTGGCGCCGATCCCAACCGCCGATGTGCGCGATTGTCTGGGCACGGACGGTACCCTGCTGAACAACTACAACTGGAAGTTCTCGTGGGCGCCGTCGCGCAGCAACAAGTTCTCCTTCCAGAACACCTGGGCCGAGAAGTTCAAGAACGCCCGTGACGCGTCTGATACACGGCCGCCGGAGACGACCTACCGGCAGCGGGCCGTCTCGAGCGACTACGGCACGTTCGGCTGGGATGTGGGTCCGTCGCCGCTCTGGAAGGCCGGCGATCAGCACATCTTCAGCGACCGCCTGCTGCTCGACATCCAGTGGGCGCACCTGGGCAACAACTTCATCCTCGACTTCCATGAAGACGACCTGAACAACGTCCAACCGCTCTATGAAATCACGACCGGCGTCTGGGCCCGGTCGTACCTTCGTTCAGGCCCGTATATCCGTCCGACCCACAGTCTGGACGCCACGGTGAACTACTTCCTGCCGGCCACCCTGGGTGGTGACCACGCGTTCAAGGTCGGCCTCCGCTGGCGGACCGCGCCGGCACATTCCGAGCTCCACCGCGGGGGCAACACGATCGCCAGGATGCGTAACGGCGTCCCGACCGAGGCGTACCTGTACCGGGACTCGGTCACCGAGTACGATCTGCGGACCTGGGCGTTCTACCTGCAGGATACGTTTACCAGGGACCGCCTCACTCTGAAGCTGGGCCTCCGCTACGACCGCCAGCGCGACGCCGCGCTCGCGTCGGAAGTGCCCGCCCACCCCTTCGCGCCGCAGTGGCTGCCCGCCGTCACGTTCAATGGGGCCGACTCCGGCGTCGTCTGGAACGACCTCTCGCCCCGTATCGGCTTCACCTACGACCTCACCGGCGAGGGCACGACGCTGCTGAATGCCTCGTGGTCGATCTTCTACTCACAGATGGGGCCAGGTTCCCTCGCTGGCATTCTCAATCCAGTCGGCGAGGCGGTGATTGGCTTCCCCTGGGCTGACGCGAATGGCGACAGGGTCGTTCAGGCCACCGAACTCGACTACACGAGGATTCTCACCTTCGGCGGCAACTACGACCCGAACAACCCGAGCGTCGTGACGACGGCCAATACGGTGGACCCCAACATCAAGAACGAGCGGACTCAGGAGTTCATCGTGGGCTTCGATCACGAGTTGTTCGCGGGCTGGGGCCTGGGCGCCAGCTACATCTGGCGCAAGTACGATCGGTTCCGCTGGGACGATACGGTCGGGCTGACCTCCGCCGACTACACGGCGGTGAACTTCACGCCGACCGCGGCCGCCTGCCCGCAGGCGAGTGCCCGCTGCCAGCAGATCACGTACTACGTGCCGAACTTCCCCATCCCGTCTCTTCGGGTGCGGACGAATCTCCCCGACTTCTACCGTGACTACAACGGCTTCGAACTGGTGATGCGGAAGCGGTACTCGGACAACTGGATGATGACCGCAAGCTACGGCTACAACCTCGGCAAGCAGCACTATTCGTCGGCAAACGCGTACGAGGACCCGACGAACATCGACAAACTCAATGGTGCCATGTACGCACCGGAGGTCGGGGGCAGCGGCATCGACAACGTGTTCCCCAACGCGAAGTGGACCGCCAAGGTCACGGCTCAGTACACCCTGCCGTGGTGGGACATCAACGTTGCGGCCTTCTACAACGCCCGCCAGGGCTTCCCGTTCCCGCAGCGCATTCTGACGCCATCCCGCCCGAATCGCGCGGGCACGACGACGGTACTGCTGGACCCTGTCGGGGATGTGCGGCATCCGAACTTCCAGACGATCGACTTCAGGCTCGACAAAGCCTTCAAGTTCGGGCGGGTGAGCGTCATTCCGAGCATGGACGTGTTCAACCTGGCGAACGCGAACACGATCCTGGCGCGGCGGACGAACCAGAACGCCTCGAACGCCAACAACATCTCCGGCGTCGTGGCGCCGCGGGTGATTCGGTTCGGTTTCCGCGCGACCTGGTAGCGAGAGCCGGGATTCGGGATTCGGGGTTCGGGATTCGGGTTCCCGGGCCCCTCCCTGGACTGTCTCATTCTCGTGGAGGCGGGTTTCAGGCCCTGCTAGTTTCGGGGGTCTGTGCCGTTGCGGGGCAGCATCGACGGGTGCTGCCCCGTGTTGTTTCTTGGGCGTTCTGCCTGCCAGGCCTCCATCCCGTCATCGCCCTAGGCCGATCATCGGGCCAAGACGACACGCAGAATACGGCACATACCGGATACCCGGACGCCGTGTGGCGGCATAGCGTCTGATAGCTGTCTGTCTGGCCGCCGGCATTCCTCTATTCGCATTGCCCATCGTGCAGGGTGTCTGTGCGCGCCCAGACGTGTTCCATGTCCTGTTGATCGGGGAGGGTCTATGAAGTCACGCATTCTCTGGCTGGCGATGCTGTGTGCCGTCGCCAGCGGCGCTACGGGGTACGCCCAGCAGACGGGCGACATCCGGGGGCGCGTCACCGACAACACCGGCGCGGTCTTGCCGGGTGTCACCGTGACGCTGGGCAGCCAGGCCGGCGCGCCGCAGGCTGCCGTCACCACGGAAACGGGGACGTACCTGTTCTCCCGCCTCCCGAACGGCATCTACACGCTCACCTTCGAGCTGACCGGGTTCCGCACGGTGGTGCGCGAGGGCATCCGGCTGACCATCGGGCAGACGCTCGACGTGAATCAGGTGCTCGAGATCTCCGCCGTCCAGGAGACGGTCACGGTCACCGGGGAGACGCCGGTCGTGGATACCACGGAGACCGGGACCTCGGCCACGTTCAATCGCGAGATGCTCCAGAGCATCCCGTCGGCCCGCGACCCGTGGGTCATCCTCGAGCAGACCCCGGGCATCACCATGGACCGCGCCAACGTGGGCGGCTCCCAGTCCGGCCAGCAGTCCGGCTATGTGTCTCGCGGCGATAGCTCCGGCAACAACAAGTGGACCATTGACGGCGTGGACATCACCGACATGTCCGCGACGGGTGCGTCGCCGATCTACTACGACTTCGACATGCTCGAAGAGATGCAGATCGTCACCGGCGGCGTCGACGCCTCGCAGCAGACCGGCGGCGTGGGCATCAACATGGTCACCCGCTCGGGCACGGACCGCTTCAAGGGCTCCGGCCGGTACTACTACACCGATGACAAGTTCGAGGCCGACAACGTCACCGACGACCTGAAGCGGGCCGGCGCCGGTTCGGGCGCGCCGATTCAGAACATCAAGGACTTCGGCTTCGAGGTCGGGGGCCCGATCCGCAAGGGCAAGATGTGGTACTGGGGCAGCTACGGCAAGCAGGACATCAAGGCCGGCATTGTCGGCTTCTACCTGCCCTCGGCGACGTGCCAGGCCATCAAGGCCCAGTTGAAGGCCGATCCGCTGGCGCCGATTTCCACCGCGGACGTCCGCGCCTGCCTCGGCACGGACGGCACGTTGCTCAACAACTACAACTGGAAGCTCAGTTGGGCGGTGTCACGCAGCAACAAGTTCTCGTTCCAGAACACCTGGGCCGCGAAGACGAAGAACGCCCGCGACGCGTCCGACACACGTCCGATTGAAACGACGTTCCGCCAGCGGGCCGTGACGAGCGACTACGGCACGTTTGGCTGGGACGTGGGGCCGTCGCCGCTCTGGAAAGCGGGTGATCAACACATCTTCAGCGACCGGCTGCTGCTCGACGTCCAGTGGGCGCATCTGGGCAACAACTTCATTCTCGACTTCCACGAAGACTCGCTCAACGACGTCCAGCCCATCTACAACATCGACACGGCCATCTGGGAACGGTCGTACCAGCGGTCGGGGCCGTTCATCCGGCCGACGCACAGCCTGGATGTGACGCTGAACTACTTCCTGCCTGCCACGCTCGGCGGCGACCACGCCTTCAAGGGCGGCTACCGCTGGCGCACGGCCCGGGCCCATTCGGAATCGCACGTCGGCGGCAACACGCAGGCCCGCTTCAACCTAGGCGTCCCGGCCGAGGCGATTCTCTACCGGGATTCCATCACCAACTACGACCTGCGCACCTGGTCCATCTACGTGCAGGACACCTTCACGCGGAATCGGCTGACGCTGAAGTTCGGCGCGCGCTTCGATCACCAGCAAGATGCCGCGCTGTCATCCTCGGTGCCGGCCCACCCCTTCGCTCCGCAGTGGCTTCCGGCCATCACCTTCGACGGCGCCGATCCGGGTGTCGCATACAACGACTTCTCGCCGCGCCTCGGCTTCACCTACGATGTGACCGGCGAGGGCAAGACGATTGTCAACGGATCATGGGCCATGTACTACGGGCAGATGGGGCCGGGTGAGCTCTCCGGCACGCTGAACCCGGTCACGGCGGCCAACATCCGTTTCCGGTGGTCCGACCTCAACGGCGACACGGTCGTCCAGGCCAACGAACTCGATTACTCCCGCATCCTGTCCTTCGGCGGGAACTACGACCCCTTCAACCCGACCGCGCTGAAGACAACCGGCACGATCGACCCGAATATCAAGAACGACCGGACGCAGGAGTTCATCGTAGGCTTCGATCATGAACTCTTCCCCGGCTTCGGCGTGGGCGGCAGCTACATCTGGCGCAAGTACGACCAGTACCGCTGGAGCGACCGCCTCGACTTCAGCAGCGCCGACTACGTGCAGCGCACCTTCACGCCCACGTGTGTCAAGGCGGACGCGCGCTGCGAGACCGTGACGTACTGGGAGCCGACCAAGCAGATTCCGGCCCCCTACCTCTACACGAACCAGCCGGACCGCTACCGGAACTTCAACGGCGTCGAGCTGACCGCGCGCAGGCGCTACGCCAACAACTGGATGATGAGCGCCAGCTACGCGTACAACAGCGCGGTCGATAAGTGGGATTCGCCCAACGCGTACGAGGACCCGTCGAACATCGACAAGCTGAACGGCGGCCAGTTCGCACCCCAGTCTGGCGGCAGTGGGATCGACAACATCTTCACCAACGCCAAGTGGCTCTTCAAGGTCAGCGGCCTGTACACGCTGCCCTACGAGATCAATCTCTCGGCGTTCTTCAACGCCCGCCAGGGCTACCCCGCACCGCTCTACGTCCAGACACCCAACCGGCCCTTCTCGGCCGGCCGGGCGTCGATCTACCTGGACAGGATGGGTGACAACCGGCTGCCGAATTTCTGGACGATCGATTTCAAGGTGGAAAAGGCGTTCAGCATCGGCCAGGTCCGGTTCATCCCGAGCATGGACGTGTTCAACCTGACGAACTCCAACGTGGTGCTCGCCGTGCGCCGGCTGCAGACGGCGTCGAACGCCAACAACGTCAGCGCGATCATCGCGCCGCGCGTCATCCGCTTCGGCGTGCGCGCGACCTGGTAGGAAGAACCGGGATTCGGGATTCGGGATTCGAGCCCGGGTCCCGATCCCCGCCTCATCAGCCCTCATTCCTGCAAAGAGGCCGGCCGCGACCCTTCGCCTTCTCCGTCTCGTACCATATACTTCCGGTGATCGGCCATGGCGGTCCCCGCCGTTGGGCAAGTGTGTGCCTGCCGATTCCGCAACGTCTCGCCGGCCCCCATCAGGAGTCTCACGATGCTCAGCGCGCGTGGTATCCCCGCCTTCCTGCTCGCGTTCGTCCTCGCCGTCGCCGTCGCCGGTCCGGCGGCCGCCCAGGGCCGCGTCAGCGGCGCGGTCAAGGACGAGACGGGCCAGCCCATCAAGGACGCGACGATCAGGGCCGAGAACCCGAGCGCCGTGCCGCCCGACTTCACGTCGAGGTCCGACGACAAGGGGCGCTGGTCGATGGTCGGCCTACAAAACGGCCAGTGGACGTTCACGGCGTCCGCTCCGGGGTACGGCTCCTCGACGACCCGCCAGGCGATCTCGTACCTGCGTACCAATCCCACCCTGGAGTTCGTCCTCAAGAAGCAGAGCGCCGAGGCAGCCGCGCTGGCCGGCCTGGGCACGAAGGAGCTTCAAGCCGAACTGAAGGCCGCCGATGACCTGTTTGGCGCCAAGCAGTGGGCGGAGGCGGTCACAGCCTACAAGGCACTTCTGGACAAGGTCCCGACCCTCACCAGGCTGAACCTGCAGATTGGCGGCGCCTACCGGGCACTCAAGGACTACGACCGCGCGATCCTGGCGTTCCAGGAGGTCCTCAAGGCTGAGCCGGATCTCGAGCGGGTGCGCATCGAGCTTGGCAACACCTACATGCTCAAGGGCGACATGGACAAGGCGTACGAGACGCTCTCGGCTGCCGCCAACTCGCCCGAGGCCAGCCGCGAGCTCTTTTACAATCTCGGTGAGGTCGAGTTCGCCCAGGGCAAGACCGACGAAGCGGCCGCCAGCTACCAGAAGGCGCTGGACAAGGACCCCACCTGGGTGAAGCCGATGTTCAAACTTGGACTCGTGGCGCTGAATAGGGGCAACACAGAAGAGACCATCAAGATGATGGAGAAGGTGATGGCGACAGACCCCACCTCCTCCGAGGCCATCCAGGCGCAGGCGTTGATCACCCAGCTCAAGAAGTAGGGACAGCAACAGCACAGGGGATTCACCATGCGGCAGCCGACCCACACTGCTCGATGGCTCGTTGTTCTCGCCGCCGTGATCGCGGTTGGAGCCTGGCTCGATGCCCAGCCCGCGAAGCGGCCGCTCTCGTATGACGTCTACAACGGCTGGAAGTCCATCCAGGGGACCCGTGTCTCGAAGGATGGCGCCTGGCTCGTCTACACGTTGGCCGCCCAGGAAGGGGACGGCGAACTGGTGGTCAGGAACCTCAAGACCGGCTCCGAGCGTCGTCAGGCGCGCGGGCAGGGCGCCCTCATCACCGCCGACGATGCGTTTGTCGTGTTTACGATCGTGCCGGCCAAGGCGGATGTGGACAAGGCGAAGAAGGAGAAGCAGAAGCCCGAAGACCAGCCGAAGAACGGACTCGGCATCATGAACCTGGCCTCTGGCGACGTGTTCACGGCTGAACGCGTCAAGAGCTTCAAGGTTGCCAAGGACTCGGGGAGGTTCGTCGCCTATCTCCTCGAGAAGCCACTCGCGAAGCCGGCGGCGGAGGCAAAGAAGGAGACAGAGGCGAAGAAGGAACCCGAGGAGAAGAAGGAGCCTGAGGCCAAGAAGGAGGAGCCGGCGGCCGGCGACAAACCGAAACCGAAGGAGAAGAAGAAGGACCCGGGAACCGAGCTCGTTGTCCGCGAGCTTGCCGGTGGCAGCGAGGCGAGGATCGGCGAGGTTACCGATTACGTCTGGTCGGATGATGGCGCCTGGCTCGCTTACGCGGTGTCATCGGACGCCAAGACGCCAGAGAAGGACGGCGCCTTCGTGCGCCAGATGTCGGATGGCGATACGAAGATCCTGCTGGCCGGTCTCGGCCACTACAAGGGTCTGACTTTCGACGAGAAGGGCTCGCAACTCGCCTTCCTCAGCGATCGCGATCTCTACAAGGAGGACCCGGCGGGGTGGAAGCTCTATCACTGGACGACGGCGGCGACGGCCGCGGTCGAGCTGGCCTCGACCGCCACGACGGGGATGCCGGCCGGGATGATGCCCAGCGACAACGGCACGATAGGGTTCTCGAAGGACGGCGGTCGCCTCTTTTTCGGCTGCGGCCGGATACCGGAGCCCGAGAAGCCCGAAGACGCC
Organism: Acidobacteriota bacterium; assembly: GCA_040752275.1. Classification (GTDB taxonomy): domain Bacteria; phylum Acidobacteriota; class Vicinamibacteria; order Vicinamibacterales; family JAKQTR01; genus JBFMFH01. The sequence goes on along the minus strand of JBFMFH010000062.1, from coordinate 41,767 downwards.
CCCGAGTCCGTGAAGGTCGACATCTGGCACTGGCGGGATCCCGAGCTGCAGCCCATGCAGAAGGTGCGGGCCGAGCAGGAGCGGAAGCGCACGTACACTGCTGTCATCCACCTGAAGGACAAGCGCGTGGTTGCGCTGGCCGATCCTGACGTGCCGTCGATTAGCAGGAACGAGGACGACACTGTCGTCATGGGCTCATCGAACATACCGTACCGGCAGCTCGTGTCCTGGGACATGGGGTATCAGGACTACTACATCGTGAGCGCCCAGGACGGGTCGAGGAAGAAGTTCCTGGAGAGGTCGCCGCACGCCGCGCAGCTGTCGCCGGGCGGGACCCATGTCGTGTGGTTCGACGCGAACGAGGCGGACTGGTTCGCGTACCGGGTGTCCGACGGCAAGGTCGTCAATCTGACGGAGAAGGTCACCGTGCCCCTCGTCGATGAAACCTGGGACACGCCCGATCTGCCGCGTCCGTATGGCGTCGCCGGGTGGACCGAAGGCGACAAGACCGTTCTCATCTATGACCGCTTCGACATCTGGGAGGTCAAGCCCGACGGTACGGGCCTGCGGTCTCTGACCAACGGTGCGGGACGCGCTGGAAAGATCGTCTTCCGCTACCAGGACCTCGACCCCGATGAGCGGGCGATTTTGTCCACACAGCCGCTGTTATTGCGCGCCATCGACGATACGACCAAAGCCAGCGGGTTCTATCGCGGTTCGTTTGCTGGCGTGGCGCCGGCGAAGCTCATTATGCTGGACAAGTCAGTCGGAGCCCCAACCAAGGCGAAGAGCGCCGATGTTCTGCTGGTCACGGCGCAGCGGTTCGAGGAGTTCCCGGATCTCTGGCTGACCGACGGCCGTTTCTCGAAGCTGGCGAGGGTGACCGACGCCAACCCCCAGCAGGCCGAGTTCATCTGGGGCCGTTCGGAACTGATCGACTACCGGAACAGCGACGGCAAGCTGCTTCGCGCAATCCTCACGAAGCCCGAGGATTTCGACCCGGCAAAGAAGTACCCGCTCATGGTCTACATCTACGAGGAGCTGTCGAGCGGTTTGCACCGCTACACGGCGCCCGCGCCCGGCACCAGCATCAACATGGCCCGCTACGTCAGCAACGGCTACGTCATCCTGCAGCCGGACATCGTCTACGACGTGGGGTTCCCTGGCGAGAGCGCCTTCAAGTGCGTGATCCCTGCGGTGCAGAAGGTTGTCGACATGGGCTTCATCGACCCTGCGCGCATCGGCATCCAGGGTCACAGTTGGGGCGGCTACCAGATTACGTACCTCATCACGAGGACCGATATCTTCCGCGCCGTGCAGGCGGGGGCATCGGTCTCCAACATGGTGAGCGCGTACGGGGGCATCCGCTGGGGCTCGGGCATGTCGCGGGCCTTCCAGTACGAGCGGACCCAGAGCCGCATCGGGGGGCCGCCCTGGTCGAAGGAGCTGGAGTTCTTCGAGAACTCGCCCATCTTCTGGGTCGAGAAGGTCAATACGCCGTACCTGAGTATCCACAACGACGAAGACGACGCGGTGCCGTGGTACCAAGGTATCGAGTTCTTCAGCGCGCTGCGCCGGCTGGGCAAGGAAGCGTACATGTTCAACTACAACACCGAGAAGCACGGCCTGCGCCAGCGAGAGAACCAGAAGCACTGGACGATTCACCAGGACGAGTTCTTCGACCACTTCCTGCTCGGCAAGCCGAAGCCGGAGTGGATGGAGAAGGGGGTGCCGTACTTGGAGAGAGAAAGACGGGACGTCGGGAGCTTCTACGAGAGGAAGTAGACAGCAGACAGTAGAGAGTAGAGAGTAGAGAGTAGACAGTAGACAGCAGCTACTGTCTACTGACCTGCGAAACCTCCTCGTACAGGAACGCCGACGCCAGGACGCCATTGAAGAAGTTGTCGAGATTGAACTTCTCGTTCGGGGCGTGGAGATTGTCATCGGGCAGCCCGAACCCGAAAAGGACGACCGGCACGTTCAGGGCCTCCTGGAAGGTGGCGACCACCGGGATTGAGCCGCCTTCACGCGTGTAGACCGGGCGCTTCCCGAATCCCTTCTCGAGGGCCCGGCCGGCTGCCTGCACGTAGATGTTGTCGAAGTCCGTCATCCACGGCTTCGCGCCGTGCATGCGCGTCACCTTCACGTCGACGGTCTTCGGCGCGATCTTCCTCACGTAGGCCTCGAACAGGTCGGCGATCTTCGCCGGATCCTGGTTCGGTACCAACCTCATGCTGATCTTGGCCATCGCCGTCGCCGGGATGACGGTCTTGGTCCCCTCGCCCGTGAAGCCGGCCAGCAGGCCGTTGACGTCGAGCGTCGGCCTGGCCCAGACACGCTCCAGGATGCTGTAGCCCTTCTCGCCCGTGAGGCGTGGCGCGCCGAGGTGCTTCTTGTAGCCCACCTCGTCAAAAGGCAGGCGCTTGAACTCGGCCCGCTCTGCGTCGGTCAGCGGACGGACGTCGTCGTAAAAGCCGGGGATCTTGATGTTCCCGCTCTTGTCCTTGAGCTGGGCAATGAGGTGGCCGATGACGTTGCCGGGATTGGCGACCGCGCCGCCGTACTGGCCCGAGTGCAGGTCCCCGCTTGTGCCGCGCAGATCGACCTGCATGTAGCACAAGCCGCGCAGGCCGTAGCAGATGGACGGCACGCCGCGGTCGAACATCTCGGTGTCCGAGATGAGGACCATGTCCGAGCGCAGCTCGTCCTTGTGCGCGTCCACGTAGTTGTCGAGGTCCGCGCTGCCAACCTCTTCTTCGCCCTCCAGGATGATCTTGAAGTTCACCGGAAGGCGGCCCGTCCGCGTGAGGTGCGCCTCGAGGGCCTTGAAGTGGATGAAGATCTGGCCCTTGTCGTCGGCGGCGCCCCGCGCGTAGATCTGGCCGTCGATGACGGTCGCCTCGAAGGGAGGCGTGCGCCACTGCTCCAGGGGATCGACCGGTTGGACGTCGTAGTGACCGTAGAGCAGGATCGTCGGGGCGCCGGGCGCGTGGAGCCAGTCGCCACGGACGAGCGGGTGGCCAGCCGTGTCGATCACGCGGACGTTCTCGAGACCGATGCGGCGCAACTCCTCGGCCGTCCACTCGGCGCAGCGGCGGACGTCGCCGGCGTGCTCGGGCAGGGCGCTGATGGAGGGAATGGCCAGGTAGGCCTTCAGTTCGTCGACATACCGGTCGCGGCTGGCCTGAATGAAGTCGATGACGTCGTTCATACGGCGATTGTACCACTCCCAGACTCCCGCTCTACTCCGGGAGTGGCCTGCAGCAGCGGCTCAGGTCCGCGCCTTGAGCATGCCGTGCCGCAGAATCTCGGCGATCTCGTGCACGACCTCGTCACTGCTCTTGCCGAAGTGGTTCGGCACGCCGAAGACGATTTCCACCGCAAAGTAGTTCAGGAACGTCCGGAAGGCCAGCATGACCGCCGATGGCGGGGAGATCTCGGGACGGATCTTGCCCTCGAGCTTGATCTCGTCCCTGTGGTCGGCGACGAATCGTTCGAAGCGACTCGCCATTTCCGAGTAGAACTTCCTGATGTGGCTGCCTTCGAACTCCACGACATCGACGTAGATGAGGGCCACGTAGGGACGGTACTGCGCAACGCTTTCGCGGGCTGCCCGGCCGATGTCCTCGAGGTTCTCCGGGAAGCTGCCGGTCCGCAGGGCGCGGTTGATCGGAAAGTCCTGGTCCTCGATGGCCCGCCAGTACGCGCCCAGCAACTCCAGGAAGATCGTCTCCTTGTCCTTGAAGTGGTGGTACACCGCCCCGGTCGAGACGCCGGCCTTCGACGCGATGTCCCGCATGCTGGTCGCCCGGTATCCCTGGTGCGAGAACAGGGCCAGGGCTGCGTCGAGCACGACTGCGCGGCTCCGCTGCGATCGCTCCTCCTGGGTCATTGCGTCACCAACTCGATATCGAGGGACTTGCTCCGGGCGAATCGCAACAGGTTGCCGAAGAAGATCTCGGGCTTCTCCAGGTAGACGACGTGGCCGCAGTCGGCCACCTCTTCGTACCGGTGATTGGGCAGGACGTCGGTCAGCTTCCGCTGGACCCAGGGTGGGATGGTCCGGTCCTCGGCGCCGGCCATCAGCAGCGTCGGCGTCTCGATGGCCCGATAGCCGGGCATGTTCGCGTCGAGCGCGGCGAAGAACGGGTCCTGGGCCTCGGTCAGGCGAATGAGACAGTGCCGGCTCCCCTTGAATCGCTCGTAGAACTTCTCCCGCATGACGCCGAGACTGTCCTTCACCTTCCGTACGAAGCTCTCGCCGAAGATCTTCTCGTACATGTAGTGCGTGTAGACCTCGAAGACCTCGGGCGTGCTCCGGTAGAAGCGGAGCGAAATGTCTTCGTACATCTGGAACAGCTCCTCGTGACTGAGCAGGATCCCCGAGATCGTCAGCGTGTGCAGGCGACGCTGGTAGCGCCTCGCGTAGTCGAGGCCGACGAAGCCGCCGTACGAAATCCCCATCAAGTGGAAGCGCTCGATCGCGAGATGATCCGCAATCATCGTCAGGTAGTCGCAGAACCTGGGAATCTCGTACGGTACATCGTCCGACGATGAGTTGCCCTGGCCAAGGTAGTCCCAGAGGAGAACGTCGAATTCGCCGGACAACCGGGGCACGAATCCGTACCAGGCCTTCGTGTGCATCGCCAGGCCATTCAGCAGGCAGATCGTCTCCCGCAAACCCGTGCCGAAGCGCTCGAAGTAGATCTGGTGGCCGTCGGCCTGGACGTGGCCTGTCTGGTCGGGAACCACTTCGGACATGGATCAAGCGACCCGGGGTCCGAAGACCCCGGGCTCCGTCGGATGAAGGGTGGAGGCCGGGTCCTGAGAATCCGGCATGTCTCTAACGTGCGGGCGTCAACACCGTGCAGACCGACGCGCAGATCGGTCCGCCGATGTTGAAGGTGGCTGCGGCCTTTGCGTTCTTGACCTGCAGCTCCGCAGGCACCTTGCCGAGTAGCTGCCAGGCGGCCCAGCCCAGCATGGCCACACCCGTAGCGCCCACGGGATGCCCCTTCGCAATGAGGCCGCCCGAGGTATTGATGCCGCACTCGCCATCCACGCCGGCCTGGCCGTCTACCCAGTACTTCGCACCAAGCCCTTGGCGGGCCTTGCCGATGACCTCGGTGCCGATCGCTCCCATCACGGTGAAACAGTCGTGGAGTTCGGCGACGTTGACATCCTCCGGCGCCAGGCCCGCCATGTGGTAGGCCTTGGTCATGGCGGTCACCGCACCCTCGGGATTCAGCGGATCGCGTCCGGTCCGGATCAGCGGGTCGGTGGCCTGGGCGTAGCCGGCGATCTCGACGCAGTCGGCCTTGGCCACGCCGAGCTTCTTCAGCCCGTCGCCGGTCGCCAGAATGAGGGCAGCGTAGCCGTCGGTGATCTGGGAGCAGTCGTAGGTCTTGAGCGGCAAACCCTCGACGATGTACTTGTTCCGATCACCGATGTTCGCGCAGTCGTCGAGCGACACCCTGATCTTCTTCATCTGCGCGTACGGGTTCTTGTTCGCATTGCCGTACTCGACGAAGGAGATCTGCGCCAGATCGCGTTCGGTGACGCCGTGCCGCTTCATGTAGTCGGCCATCACCTCGGCGAAGATGTGCGGAAAGATGTAGACCTTCCCTTCGCGGTCGGCCGGGTGTGAGAAGACGCCAAGGGCCCAGCCGACCTTCTTGCCGTCCATCTTGCCCTCGTTGTCCCGCATCTTCTCGAAGCCCAGGGCCAGCCCGACGTCCCCCTGACCGAGCAGCAGCTTGTGTATGACGGAGAGGATCGCCTGGCCGCCTGATGCGCAGGCGTTCTCCACCGACTCGATCGGCTTGCCGCCGAGCCCTGGCACACCGGCCATCAGGCCCGCGAGCAGCCCTTGCTCGTTCAACGTGAAGGTGCAGGTCGCACCGACCGACCCCACGTCCACAACGGCCGGGTCACACGCGATCTCGTTGCACACCCCCGTGACCGCGTTGCTGACAATCTCCGGTACCGTCATGGCCATCAGCTTGCCGAATTCAGACTGATGATACGCCGCAATGTAGATGGGTTTGTTCATGAGTGCACTCCACGGACCGGGGGATTGCGGATTGGAGATTGGAGATTGGTCCTGACGGTCCGAATCCCGAATCCCGAATCCCGGTAGTCAAGTTCCCAGTACCAGCCCCCCATCGACCGACAGCACCGCCCCCGTCACGAAGCTGGCCCCCTCCGACGCCAGCCAGACGTACGCACTGGCAACGTCCGCGGGCTGTCCCATCCGGCCGAGCGGTGTCCTGGCGATCATACCCTCTAGGACCTTGTCGGGCATCGATTTCAGGATGTCGGTGGCGATGAATCCCGGCGCGACAGCATTCACGCGTATGCGGTACTTCGCGAGTTCTCGCGCCCACGTCTTGGTCATGCCGATCACGCCGAACTTCGTGGCCGCGTAGTTGGTCTGCCCGAAGTTGCCGTACAGCCCGACCACCGACGAGGCGTTGAGGATGACCCCGCCCCCGGCCGCGATCATGTGCGGGACGACGGCACGACCGCACAGGAACGGACCCCGCAGGTTGACTGCGATCACGCCATCGAACGCCTCGTCGCTCATCGTGCCGGCCAGCGCCGCATCCTTCCACTTGACGAGCTGGCTGTCGCGGACGATACCGGCGTTGTTGACGAGCACGTCAACGCGCCCCCAGGCCGAGATGACGGCGGCAACGGCAGCGGAGACGCTCGCGGTGTCGGACACGTCGGCCTTGGAGAACAGAACGTCACCGCCGGCGTCGGTCAACTCCGCCACGAGTGCGTCCGCGCCTCCGTCCTGGACGTCCCAGGCTGCTACGCGCGCGCCTTCCCTGGCGAATTCCAGCGCCGTGGCCCGGCCGATCCCCGCGGCCGCGCCCGTCACGACCACCACCTTGCCCTTCAAGCCCGTGTCGAGTGCCATGGATAGGGTCTCCTTAGAGCCGAAACGCCGTCGCCGCCTGGTTGTAGCCCACACCCGAGCCCACGAAGACCACGAGCGCCCCTGGTCCGATCCGGTTCTTCTGGAGCGCGTCATCGAGCGCCATGGGAATGCACGCCGAGCCTGTGTAGCCCCACTCCTCCATGACGGTGTGGGTGCGCCCCATCGGCAGCCCCAGATCCGCCATGACCAGCTCGATCGAGGGCTTGCGGACCTGCGTGAAGATGATGAAGTCGATGTCGGCCACGTCGAATCCGCCCTCGCCGGCGAGCTTCCGGACGAGACGCGGCCAGCCCTCGTGGTTGATCTCCGGGGGATACCGCTCGAGCATCTGCACGCGAGTCCGGCCAGCCCGGACCGATGCTTCCGTGGCCGGTTCGTAGGTGCCGCCAGAGTAGATGCCCCAGTGTCTGTGGTAAGCGCCGTCGGCGATGAACGCCGCATTGAGAAAGCCTGCCCGGTCGGCCGGCTGCAGGACTGCGGCGCCCGCGCCGTCTCCGTAGAAGAAGACCATCGGGTCCACCGCGTCGGCGAGCTTGTGCATCAGGTACACCCCGACGACCAGCACGTTCCGGATCGCCGGATTGGTACGCAGAATGCCAGCGCCCGCCGCGAGTCCGGTCGGAAACGAGGCACACGCGCAGCCGACATCGAAGGTCCCCGCGTTCGTTGCGCCGAGCTTGTGCTGGAGCACGACCGAGGTCGCCGGCGTCAGGTAGTCGGGCGAATCCGTGCCGAGAATGATGAGGTCGACCTCCTGTGGCGCGACGCCGGCGCGATCGAGCGCCTGCCTGGCGGCCGGGAGAGCGACGTCCGAGGTCGCCCATGCCTCCGGCGCGTGCCAGCGGCAGCGAATGCCGCTCGACTGTTCCATCTTGTCGACGAAGTCCGGCAGGTGCGCGAACCGCTGCCGCAGCTCGTCGTTGGTCACTTCGATCTCGGGCAGGAAGCGGCCTGTCGACACGAGAGAGGCGTAACGGGTCATCGTGGGACTCGACACACCCGGTTCAGGCCGGGTCGGGGGCAGGGTCACGACGCCGGCCCCGCATGCCTGGGCAGCGAGGCCGGCCGGTGGCGACCGGGACCGAGAGGACCCGGACGGCTCGCCAGAGCTAGAACACGACGCGGACGCCCAGCTGCGCCTCGAACGGTGGCAGCGTCGCGGTGAACTGCCTGTAGCGCGGGTTCTGCACGGCCGGCAGCGCCGGGTTGGCCAGCGTCGGCCCGCTCAGGAACTCCGAGTTTTGGACGGAGTTCACGTCGAAGTTGTCCCGGTTGAGCAGGTTGAAGAACTCGGCGATGAGGTCGGCCCTCGCCCGAGACCCCAGCGGGAGCCCGTAGGTGATCCGCAGGTTTACCTGCGCGAAGGCCGGTCCGTCTTCGGAGAACCGGCCTACACCAGGCAGGCGGTCCGAGTTCTTGCCGTCGCCGTTGAAGTCGTACCCGCGGCGGCGGTTCCAGGGCTGGCCCGATCCGTACTCGACGATGGGCGCAACGGTGAAGCGCCAGGGCAGGCGGACGACGGCGGACGCGGTGAAGCGGATCCGCTCGTCGGCACGCGATCGGCCCCACTCGGCCTCGATATTGGCCGGGTCGTTCGGGTAGTCGGTGAGCACCGGGCTGAAGTCGTCGTTGATGTTCTTCTTGTCGGCCACCGTCAAGGAGGCGGTGACGAGGTGACCGCCTTTCAGCACGCCGTTGAGGCTGGCGACGAAGGCTTTGTATTCCGAGCGGCCTTCGTTGGTGTACCAGTTGATCTGGTTGCGGGTCACGTTCGGCCGGCACGTCGCGGCTGTGCCCACGCAGCCGCCCACGGAATTCCCGCGCCAGTTCACGTCACGGATGATGACTTCGTCTTCTCCCTTGACGTAGACGCCCTCGAAATCGGCGAAGAGCCCGGTGGAACCGAGCTTCACCGTGTAGCCGGCGCTCACCTGTGTCGCCCTCGGGTTGACGAACGACGTATCGATGCCGCCGACATCCCTGGTCAGCGGGATGCCGGTGCTTGTGGGGTTGCTGGCGTCGAGCCAGAAGGCGGGTGGCAGGCCGAGCAAGGCGCCGTTGAGGCGCTGCTGGATGATGCGGCCGGTGTAGCTGTTCTGTTGCAGCTCGATGTGCGCCGGGACGAGGAGGAAGCGACCGGTGAACAGTCCCGCTCCGCCGCGGATCACGTGCGTGCCCCTGCCGGTCAGGTCCCAGGAGAAGCCCGCTCGCGGCTGGACGTTGTTCGTGTCCTTGCCGCGGGCCGTCGGGTGAAGCGTGTCCGTGTAGTCCGGGTTGTTCCCGGCCGTGTCGAGGTCGTAACGGACACCCACGTTCAAGCTGAAGCGCGGTGATGGTTTCACATCGGCCTGCACGAAGCCGGAGAGGAGGTTGGTCGTGATCGTCGATCGTCCGACGCCTGACGCGTCGACGTAAATGAGGGGCAGCGCTCGCGTGTCGGTCACGTAGATCATCAGATCCTGCGGGTAGACCGGGAAGTCCCAGTCATCCCGCACCCACTGCCACGCGCCGCCGGCCTTCAGGTCGATCGCCCACGTGCCGGAGCCAAACCTGGTGAACAGCGTGTCGCGAATCTCGACGATGTCTCCGGTGTCGTACTGTTCACCCGTGATGTTCGCGCCGGTCACGAGCGTGTTGCCGCTCGAGAAGTACTCCGACAACGCCGTCGAGTTGTTCGGCTCGCCGAACTTGCGGCGTCCGGCCTGGAACGAGATCTGATTGAGTGTGGTGTTGCTGATCGTCCAGCCGTGGGTGGCCGTCATATTCCAGTTGTCACGCTGCATCTCGAAGCCGCTCGACGCGTCGGCCACGCCGCCCACCCGGAAGTTGTCAAGCCGCTGGCGCTCGTAGACGAAGCGTGTCCGCAGGTTCTGGGTGTCGGTGAACCGGGAGTCGATGCCGCCGTACAGCAGGGTCGAGTTCAGAGGGACCGGAACGTCTTCGGCGAGGCTCGCGTAGGCGCCGCCCGGCCGGAAGAGCGTGATGGCGTCCTCGTTGATCTGCTCGACGCTCGCAAAGAAGTGCGTCTTGTCCTTCGCGATGGGCCCGCCAATCGTCCCGCCGAACTGCTGCCGCGAGTAGTCGTTCTTCTGCAGGTCGAACTCGCCCCTGGCCCGCAGTGCATCGTCGCGGAAGAAGGAGAAGACCGAGCCGCGCAGGTCGTTGGTGCCGGTCTTGGTGACGACCGAGAGCGCGCCGCCTGCCGAGCCGCCGATCTCGCTGTCGAACCGGTTGGCGATGACGCGGAACTCGCTGATGGCGTCCTGCGAGAACTTGGCGCGCGCCAGGCCCAACGTGGGGTCGGTGAAGTCGACGCCGTCCACCATGATCGTCGACTGGCTGGCGTTGCCGCCGGCACCGATGACCGGCGAGTTCTGAATGAACCTGTAGGTCCCACGCTCGCGCTGGACGCCAGGCGCAAGGAACGCCAGCGACTGGAAGTCGCGGTTCGGCACCGGCAGCGATTCGATCTGCTCGGGAACGATGTTCGTCGACGAGTCGGTCTTGTACACGTCGAGGAGCGGCGCTTCCGCAACCACGTTCACCGTCTCGGAGACGCCACCGACCTTGAGCGTCACCGTCAGCCGGGCCGTCTGCCCGACGCGAACGGTCACACCTTCCTGACTGACGGGATTGAATCCGGAGAGTTCCGCCACCACGGTGTAGGTGCCGGGCTGCAGCGCAATGAAGCGGACGACCCCGGCCGCGTCGGTGACGCTGTGCTGCGTGTACCCGGTGTCGGGACGCGTGACGGTGACGGTCACGCCGGGCAGGAACGCCTGCGACTCGTCCTGCAGGATGACCTCGATGACTGCGTCGGCGACCTGCGCAGACGCTGGCGCCGCGATGAGCAGCAGCGCTGCCAGCAACACCGCTCCGAACGAACTTGCCCTCGACATCTCATCCTCCTGGGCGCTAAGGGGTGAAGCGATCCGCTCCGGGCATCAAAACATACCGAACGTATGTTATGTTGCCAGTCCGGGGTAGAATACTGCCGCCCCTGAGGGCTGTCAACACCCCCGCTCAGGGCTGTCAACACCCCCGCTCAAGAGCGGGAGTGAGTGGAGGGAGGTGCCTCAGTGTCGCTTGGAGCCAAGTTCGGCGTGGCCGGGATCGCGCTCGCCCTGCTCGTCATCGCCTCGGGCGGCTGGTACGTCTACAAGCGCCCGCTCTCCGTCTACGCCTGGTTCAACCGGCGAACACTGGCCAGCGCGGGGTTGGGCGAAGCGACGGCGGCCACCGGGTTCGGCCCGCAAGCCTACTGGTCCGGCGGCTCTGGTCCGACCCTTGTCCTCCTCCACGGAGCCGGCGATCAGTCAGGCACGTGGGCCAACGTCGTCGAGAGGCTGACCGGTACCTACAGGCTGGTCATCCCCGACCTGGCCGGCCACGGCCGGAGCGCTCCGGCCCAGGGCCCCATCGAGCTCGACCAGGTGCTCCGCGGTGTCGAGTCGATTCTCAGCCAGGGGCCGCAGGACCCGGCGATCATTGTTGGCAACTCCTTGGGCGCCTGGATCGGCCTGCTCTACGCCCATGCCCACCCGGATCGCGTGGCCCGGCTGGTCCTCGTGAACGGGGGTGCGCTTCGCGGAGACCGACCGGACCTGAGCTTGACTCCCCGCACGCGGGCGGAGGCGGCCGCCCTGATGAAGGAGCTTCGCGATCCCGGGTCCGATCCGATCAGGGACTTCGTGCTGGACGACGTGGTGCGCGAAGCACAGAGCGGCCCGCTGGCCCGATTCGCCGCCACCGCGGCGCGGATGGAGCCGTATCTGCTCGATGGCAGGCTTCACGAGGTCAGGGTGTCCGTCGACCTCATCTGGGGCGAATCCGACAGGCTCTTCACCCTTGACTATGCGCGGCGGATGATGGCTGCTTTGCCGGCGTCCCGGCTGCGCACGCTGCCGGCATGCGGGCACGTGCCCCACCAGGAGTGCCCGGCCCGGTTCGGGGCGGCCCTGACGGACGTCCTGGCATCGCCTCCGCCGATGCCGGTGATGAAGAACGCGCGGAGGGGCCCGACATGATGCACGCGGACGTGCTGGGCGAGCGCGCCAGGCTGACGCCGGGGAAGACCGCGCTTGTGTGCGTGTCGACCGGGCAGCGGTTCAGCTACCGCGGGCTGGACGATCGAGCGGCACGGATGGCGGCCGGCTGGCTGAGTGGCTGCGGCCTCAGGCCGGGCGATCGCATCGGGCTACTGGCCCACAACCGCGTCGAGTTCATCGACGCGTTCTTCGCCGCCACGAAGTCCGGGGTCGTCTTCGTTCCAATCGGCACGCGCCTGACGGCAGCCGAGATCGCGTATGTCGCACGTGACGCCGGACTTCGGGGTCTTCTGTACGACGGGGCCTTCGCCGAGACCGTACGCGCCCTGCGTTCCTGCCTGTGTCTGGAGAGTTGGATCGCGCTCGATGAGCCGACTGTCGAGGGCGATCTCCGGCTGCGCGACGTTCTTCCCGAACCCGCGGGGACCTTCCCACGACCGACCCCCGAGGACATCTGTTGCCTGCTCTACACGAGCGGCACGACAGGCAAGCCGAAGGGCGTGATGGTTCCCCACCGCATGGTGGCCTGGAACGGCTACAACACGGCCATCGGGTGGCAGTTGCGCGAAGACGATGTGAGTCCGATCTTCACGCCGCTCTATCACGCGGGTGGGCTCGGGGCGTTCCTCGTGCCCATCTTCGCCATCGGCGGGACCATCGTGCTGCATGCCGGTTTCGACACGTCGGAAATCTGGCGGACGATCGAGCGCGAGCACTGCAGCGTCGTGCTGGGCGTGCCAACGATCTACAAGCTCCTCATGGAGGCGCCCGAATTCGATCGTGTCGATCTCTCGCACGTGCGGTGGTTCATCAGCGGTGGCGCGCCGCTGCCGCTCTACATCATCGAGGCGTACCAGCGCCGGGGTGTGGTCTTCAAGCAGGGGTACGGGCTGACCGAGGTCGGCGTCAACTGCTTCGCCATGACCGTCGAGGAATCAACCCGCAAGAAGGGCTCCATCGGGAAGCCGATGATGTTCACTGAGGCCAAGCCGGCGGGCGAGAACGGACGGGCGGTGCCAACGGGTGAGGTCGGCGAGCTTTGGCTGCGCGGCCCGCACGTGTGCAAGGGGTACTGGAACGACCCGGAGGCGACCTCGGCCGCCGTGGATGCCGACGGCTGGTTTCACACCGGGGATCTCGCGCGATGCGACGAGGAGGGCTTCTACTACATCGCGGGCCGCAAGAAGGACATGCTGATCTCTGGTGGGGTCAACATCTACCCGGCTGAGATCGAGGCCGAGCTGCTGTTGCACCCGGCGGTCGAGGATGCGGCGGTCGTGGGCGCACCCGATGACACGTGGGGCGAGATCGGTGTCGCGTTCGTCGTCTCGCGAGCGGAGCCGGCGCCGTCGCGCGAGGAACTCTCGGCCTTTCTCACGAAGAGGCTCGCCAAGTACAAGGTCCCCCGGCGTTGGGTCTTCGTGACCGAGCTGCCTCGGACGCCCTATGGAAAGGTGCTCAAGGGGGAGCTCCGGGCACTGATATCTGGCCCGGAGCAGGATCGGGATTCGGGATCCGGGATTCGGGATTCGGGCTGACACGCGGACCACGCGTGAATTGGTGCGCGGTCCCTCTGCAAACCGTTCGACACGGCGCCGTGCTCACATGGTCTGCTGCGGGACCTCGCACCTGTCCACCCTGCGCTATACTCGTCCCCGTCTCATTCCAGCCGGAGGACTCTTATGCGTACTCGAACCCTGAAACCGCTGCTGGTGCTGGCGCTCGGCCTGATGCTCGCGGGCGTTTCGCTGACAGGCCAGGCCCCGGCGCCTCCACCGGCTCTGTCCCCGGTCTTCCCCGGGCAGGACTGGGAGAGAATCGCCCGCCCAGAGGATGCGGGGTATTCACCAGCCCGCCTTGCGGCGCTCAAAGGCTGGCTGGAGTCGATCGACACGACGGCGATGGTGGCGTCCGTCGGCGGGCGCATCCTCTTCGAGTACGGCGACACCACACACCTGAGCTACCTCGCGTCGGTCCGAAAGAGCGTGCTGGCGATCCTCTACGGCAAGTACGTCGAGAACGGCACGATCAGGCTCGACCGGACCTTGAAGGACCTCGAATTCACAGACGTGGACGGGCTGCTGCCGCGCGAACTCGAGGCACGGATCGAGCACCTCATCACGGCGCGGTCCGGTGTCTACCACCCGGCGTCCAACGCGGGCGACAGCACCGCCAGCGCACCGCCACGGGAGTCACAGGCCCCCGGTACGTACTACCTGTACAACAACTGGGACTTCAACGCGGCTGGTGCCGTCTTCGAGACGCTGGTCGGCCGCGAGATCTACGATGTGGTCGACACCGACCTCGCCGGGCCCATCGGCATGCAGGACTTCGACCGCAAGGCCCAGCGCAAGTCCGGCAACCCGAAGCGGTCGCAACACATGGCGTACCACATGTGGTACTCCACCCGGGACATGGCACGGATCGGCCTGCTCATGCTGAGAGGCGGAGCGTGGATGGGCCGGCAGGTCGTCTCGCGAGAATGGGTGCGACGCATCACGAGCCTCGTGACACCGATGAACGAGATGAACCCGCCCGGCTACCGCGCGCTGGGAACGGGTCTTCGCTGGGGATACGGCTACATGTGGTGGGTCTGGGACGCACCGAACTCACCGGGACCCTTCAAGGGCGCGTTCACCGGCATGGGCGCCGGCGGCCAGTACATCACGGTGCTGCCCGAGCTCGACATGGTCGTCGCGCACAAGACCGATACGCAGCAGGTCTCCGCCCACGGCGACGGCAAGCGACGCCGCTCCGTCACCGGCGGCGAGTACGATGTGACGCTCCGGATGCTCATTCAGAGCCGCACGGGGCGGTAGGGCTGGATCCGGGATTCGGGATTCGGGATTCGGGATTCGGGATTCGAGACCACACGTGTGCGCGCTGAGGCGAGCCTCACCACGAGTCCTCCTCTGTGATCCTGCCGAACACCCCCGTTCTAGAGCGGGTCTCATCCCGGAGTCCTCCCGGAGTCATCCCGGAGTCCCCTGTCTCCTCCGGCCGCAGCATCCGACGCGGCCGCGCATGGGGAACAAACAGCGAAGATCAGGGTTCGTCCTCTCAAATCCCTTGACATTCGACAGCGTCGGGTTTCTTATCTAGGCGTTCATACTGTTACACACGCCGTAGAAATCACGGGGTGTTTGGCGTCATAGTCGGCCATACACGGCGTATCCTCTACCACCAAGCCGGGATGCCCTGTGCATTCCCAATGGGTTGCAGTGCTAGCTTGGGCCGAGGCGCATGGGAGGGGTGCGGGTGGGTCGAGATTGAGGCCTTCCCGCCGTGAATTTGAGGAGGAAAACGGTATGAGAAGAGTGGGTTTGTACGTCTCATGCGCCGTCGCCTTCCTGGCGGCGCTTCTGCTGGCCGCCCCGGGTGTTCTGGCCCAGGGCGGCACGACGTCCACCATTTCCGGTGTGGTCGTCGACACTGGCGGCGGGGTCATACCTGGCGCCGACGTCAGCATCAAACACAACGCCACGGGCGTCACCTTGTCGGCTGTGACGAACGACCAGGGAGTCTTCTCCTTCCCCGGCCTCAATATCGGCACCTACACCGTGACGGTGACGCTCTCCGGGTTCAAGACGTTCCTGGCGAATGACGTGGTCATCACCTCTGCGGCGCCGGCCAGTGTCAGAGCGACGCTGGAGGTCGGCGGCATCGAGGAGACCGTGACCGTGTCCTCCACGGCCGCCATCGTGCAGACGCAGTCGACCACCATCTCGACCACGGTCAACGTCAACCAGATCACGAAACTGCCCTTGACCACCCGCGCGTCTCTCGACTTCGTCACGCTCCTCCCGGGTGTGACGACGGCCGGCGGGAACCGCCAGTCGCAGATCAACGGCCTGCCGCGTGGCCTGATCAACATCACGCTCGACGGCGTGAACGTCCAGGACAACACGCTGCGGAGTTCCGATGGCTTCTTCGCCATCGTCAACCCTCGCCTGGACGCAATCGAGGAGGTGTCCGTCTCGACCGCCAGCCAGGGCGCCGACGCCGGACAGGGCGCCGTCCAGGTCCGGTTCGTGACCCGCTCGGGCACGAATACCTTCACCGGCAGCGGGTACTGGTACATGCGGCGGGACCGGTTCAACAACAACACGTGGTTCAACGAGCGTGACAACGTCGCGAAGGCCAAGCTGAAGCAGGACCAGATGGGCAGCCGGGTCGGCGGGCCCATCACGATCCCGGGGCTGTTCGACGGCCGGAACAAGGCGTTCTTCTTCGTCAACTGGGAGGAGTACCGGCAGCCGAGCGACGTCACGCGGAACCGGACGGTGCTGAATACGCTGGCCTCGCAGGGCATCTACAGCTACTCGACCACGTCTGGGATCAGGCAGGTCAACCTGCTGGCGCTGGCGGCAGCCAACGGGCATATCTCAACGGCGGATCCCGTCACCTCGGCGCTGTTGGCGGACATCCGGACCGCGGTGAGCGGGGGAGCGCTCACCGACCTCGACCCGAACCTGCAGCGGTATACGTACAACGTGCCCGTCGAATCGATGCGGCGATACCCGACGGTCCGCATCGACTACAACTTCACGAGCAACCACCGGTTCTCGTCGGCCTGGAACTATCAGAAGTTCAGCGACTATCCGGATACGCTCAACAGCCGCGAGGCGTATTTCCCCGGGTTCCCGGTCGGAGCCGGGCAGACGTCGAAGCGGTACAGCTGGAGCAACACGCTGCGGTCGACGTTCCGGTCGAACCTCGTCAACGAGGTCCGTGTGGGCTATTCAGGGGCGCCGGTGAGTTTCTTCGCGGAACTCACACCTGAGCTGTGGTCGAAGACGCCGGCGAACCAGGGGGGCTTCCAGTTGACGCTGGGCTCGGTCGGGTCGACGCTGACCAACGCCAGCGCCGCGCCGTCCCCTCAGGCCCGCAATGCCTGGAGCCTGCTCGTCGAGGACACCGTGAACTGGCTGAAGGGCAAGCACAGCCTGAACATGGGCGTCTCGTGGACGCAGTACACGTACTGGGGCTGGTTCGAGACGATGGTCCCGACGGTGAGCTTCGGTCTTGTGACCGGTGACCCCGCACTGGCGATGTTCAACTCGACGAATTTCCCGGGCGCGGCCTCGACGAACCTGACGGCGGCCCAGAACCTGTACGCGCTGCTGACGGGCCGGGTCAGCCAGATTGCCGGCAATGCCAGGCTCGATGAGGACACGAACAAGTACACCTACGTGGGCCGGGGCATGCAGCGGGCCCGGATGCCGGAGTTCGGGTTCTTCGCGCAGGACTCCTGGCGCCTGAAACCGAACTTCACGGTGAATCTCGGCCTGCGCTATGCCTTGCAGCTGCCGTTCTATCCGCTCAACGACAGCTATACGACGGCAACGCTGGCCGATCTGTGCGGCATCTCAGGCCTCGGCAGCGACGGCCGGTGCAATCTCTTTCAGCCTGGTGTGTTGACGGGCAAGACCCCGGAATTCACCCAGTACACGAAGGGCACGAAGGGCTACAACACCGACTGGAACAACTTCTCTCCGACCGTCGGATTCGCGTGGACGACCGGCGGGCAGGCGGGACTGCTCGGCAAGCTGCTCGGACAGCAGGGCGACTCCGTCGTGCGCGCCGGGTTCTCCCGGGCGTACAGCCGCAACGGCATGAGTGACTTCACGGGGCGGTTCGGATCGAACCCCGGGGCGATCATCACCGTGAGCCGGAACGCGGCCCTTGGCAACCTCGGGACGTTGCCACTGCTGTTCCGCGAGACGAACCGGCTGGGCCCGCCGCCCTTCGCGGAGACGCCGGTGTACCCGATGACCGATGTCGTCACGGGCGACATCAACCTCTTCGACCCGGACATCAAGGTGCCGTACGCCGACAGCTACACCGTCGGGCTGCAGCGGGCTCTCGGCCGCAGCATGGCCGTGGAGGTGCGCTACGTCGGCACGCGGTCTCGCGATGGCTGGGCCAACCTCAACTACAACGAGATCAACATCTTCGAGAACGGGTTCCTCAGCGAGTTCCGCGCGGCGCAGGCTAATCTGCAGGCCAATATCGCCGCGGGCCGGGGGTCGAACTTCCGGTACTACGGGCCGGGCACGGGCACCTCGCCGTTGCCCATCATGCTGGCGTACTTCTCGGGCCTGAGCGCTGCGAATGCCGGCGACCCGGCACGCTACACGTCGGCCAACTTCGCCAGCAACACCTTCCTCAACCCGCTGGCGATGTTCAACCCGAACGTCTTCTCGTTTGCGAGCAACCTGTACACGAACGCCAGCCTGCGCGGGAACGCGGCGACGGCAGGGTTGCCCGTCAACTTCTTCATCATGAACCCTGATCTGCAGGGTGGCGCGCTCCTGACCCAGAATCGCAATGAGACCAACTACCACGCACTGCAGGTGGAGTTGCGCCGGCGCCTGTCACAGGGCCTGCAGTTCCAGTCGAGCTACGCGTTTGGCAAGATGATGATGTCGCGCTGGGAGACGTTCCGCAAATCGGACATCTGGGTCCGCGACGTCGGATCGCCGGGCGACATCACGCACGTCTTCAAAGCCAACGTGGTCTACGACCTGCCGT
Source organism: Acidobacteriota bacterium (assembly GCA_040752275.1). Classification (GTDB taxonomy): domain Bacteria; phylum Acidobacteriota; class Vicinamibacteria; order Vicinamibacterales; family JAKQTR01; genus JBFMFH01. Next base: position 23,239 of record JBFMFH010000062.1, on the reverse strand, counting down.
TCGGCCAGGGGCGGCGCTTTGGCGGCAACGTGAACGCGGTCGTCGACCGGATCATCGGCGGGTGGACCCTGGCGCTCGTCTCACGCGTCCAGAGCGGTCAGCTCGTCGACCTCGGCAATGTCCGCCTCGTGGGGATGTCGGCCAAGGACGTGGCGGGCCTGTACAAGGTCCGCATCGATGCAGACAAGCGCGTCTACATTCTGCCGCAGGACGTCATCGACAACACGATCAAGGCGTTCAGCGTGAGCGCCACCTCCCCGACTGGGTACGGCACGCTCGGGCCGCCGAGCGGGCGGTACTTCGCGCCGGCCAATGGGCCGGACTGCATCGAAGTGGACAACGGCGCCAATTACGGAGATTGCGGCGTTCGCTCGCTCGTGGTGCCGGGACCGATGTTCCAGGAGCACGACATCACGGTATCGAAGCGGATCACGATCAAGGGACGCACCAACCTCGAGTTGCGCGCTGAGATCCTGAACGCGTTCAACAACACCAACTTCGTGCCCGTCGGCGGGCTCGGCACTCAGCTCGCGAGCTACGAGATCACGTCCCTGACCGGAACGAACACCGCCAGGGTCATGCAGTTCATCGTGCGGTTCAACTGGTAGGCCATCCCGCGGGCGAGAACCGGGCGGCTTCGCCGCCGCCCGTTCTCGCCCGGCTCACGCGCCAAGCGGTAGGCGCGAGGCGCGCGTCACCAGCCAGGCGGCAGGGCGCCTGCGTAGCCTCTTCGGGCCTCAACGGCCGTACACATACCATCCTTCGAGGCCGACTCAACCATACTTTGAGCGTCGTATCTGGCGTCACGACTGGCCGTCCAATACGCCGTCTACGGGATGTCCAGGCCTTGCGAATGCGCGTAGCCTCCCTTCACCACACCATAGCCGGTTCGGCGAACCTGCCAGGGCGCGCCTGCTGGAGTCCTAGAGCAGGTCAATCGCGGCGTCGGTGTGGGGATTTGAGGGGAGGAGCCTATGACAAGTTGCGCGTTACGCCTGAGGTGCGCCGCTGCGCTCGTGGCGGCACTCCTGCTGGCCGCCCCGAACGCCTTCGCTCAGGGCGGTACCACGTCGACGATCTCAGGGGTCGTCATCGACACCGGCGGCGGCGTCATTCCCGGCGCCGATGTCACGATCACACACAGCGCCACCGGGGTCACGCTGTCGGCGGTCACCAACGACCAAGGGGTGTTCTCGTTTCCCGGGCTGAACATCGGGACCTACACCGTGACGGTCACGCTCTCCGGGTTCAAGACGTTCGTGGCAAACGATGTGGTCATCACCTCGGCCGCCCCGGCCAGCGTCCGGGCCGTGCTCGAGGTCGGCGGACTCGAAGAGACCATCACCGTGTCGTCGACGGCGGAGGTCGTCCAGACGCAGTCGACCACGATCTCAACCACGGTCAACGTCAACCAGATCACGAAGCTGCCCTTGACCTCGCGCGCCGCGCTCGACTTCGTCAACCTCCTGCCCGGCGTCACGACGGCCGGCGGCAACCGCCAGTCGCAGATCAACGGCCTGCCGCGTGGGTTGATCAACATCACGCTCGATGGCGTGAACGTCCAGGACAACACGCTGCGCAGCTCCGACGGCTTCTTCGCCATCGTCAATCCGCGGCTGGATGCCATCGAGGAAGTGTCCGTTTCCACGGCGGCCCAGGGCTCGGATTCCGGCCAGGGGGCGGTGCAGGTGCGCTTCGTCACCCGGTCCGGCACCAACACCTTTACCGGGAGCGGGTATTGGTACATCCGCCGCGACTGGCTGAACGAGAACACGTGGTTCAACAAGCGCGACGATGTGCCCAAGGCGGCGTTGAAACAGGACCAGATCGGCAGCCGTGTCGGGGGGCCGATCACGATCCCAGGGTTGTTCGACGGCCGGAACAAGGCATTCTTCTTCGTCAACTGGGAGGAGTTCCGCCAACCGAGCGACGTGACGCGGAACCGGACGGTCTTGAACACGCTGGCCACGCAGGGCATCTACAGCTACTCGACGACCTCGGGAGTCCGGCAGGTCAATCTCCTGGCCCTGGCGGCGGCCGCCGGGCAGACGTCCACCGTGGATCCGCTCACCTCGAAGCTCCTGGCAGACATCCGCAGCGCCGTGTCGGGAGGCCCGCTCACCGATCTCGACCCGAACTTGCAGCGGTTCACTTACAACGTGCCCGTACAGTCGAAGCGCCGGTATCCGACCTTCCGTGTCGACTACAACGTCACCAGCAACCACCGGTTCTCGACGGCTGTGAACTACCAGCTCTTCGACACCAACCCGGACACACTCAACAGCCGCGAGGCGTACTTCCCGGGCTTCCCGGTGACGGCCTCGCAAACCTCCACCCGGCTGAGCGTCAGCAACACGCTGCGGTCGACCTTGCGGTCGAACCTGGTGAACGAGGTCCGCGTAGGGTATTCCGGAGCTCCGGTCCAGTTCTTCAAGGAGTTGACGCCGGAGATGTGGTCGGGGCAGGTGGCCAACCAGGGCGGCTTCCAGTTGTCGCTCGGCTCGATCGGGTCGACGCTGACCAACGCCAGCGCCGCGCCCTCACCCCAGTCGCGCAACGCCTCGAGTCTGCTCATCGAAGATAGCGTGAACTGGTTGAAGGGCAAGCACAGCCTGAACATGGGCGTGTCGTGGACCCAGTACACCGTGTGGCTGAAGAACTCGTCGCTTATTCCGACCGTCAGCTTCGGGGTTCTTTCCGGCGACCCGGCGCTGTCGATGTTCAACACGACGAACTTCCCGGGTGCAGCCTCTACGAACCTGACGGCGGCGCAGAACCTCTATGCGCTCCTGACGGGCCGGGTGAGCCAGATCTCGGGCAACGCGAGACTCGATGAGGCCACCAACAAGTACACCTACATGGGCACGAGCATGCAGCGCGCCCGTATGCCGGAGTTCGGGTTTCACGCCCAGGATTCCTGGCGCGTCAAACCCAACCTGACGGTGAATCTCGGCCTGCGCTACGACCTGCAGTTGCCCTTCTACCCGTTGAACGACAGCTACTCAACGGCGACCTTCGCCGACCTGTGCGGCATCTCCGGCGTCGGCAACGACGGCCGCTGCAATTTGTTCCAGCCGGGCGTCCTGACCGGCAAGGTGCCGGAGTTCATCCAGTACACCAAGGGCACCAAGGGGTACAACACCGACTACAACAACTTCGCTCCGAGCGTGGGCGTGGCCTGGACAACGGGCGGCCAGAGCGGCTTCCTGGGGAGACTGCTAGGCCAGCAGGGCGATTCGGTCATCCGCGGCGGGTACTCCCGGGCCTTCAGCCGCAACGGCATGAGCGACTTCACGGGCCGGTTCGGCTCGAATCCGGGGGTGATCATCACCGCCACGCGGAACCTCAGCCTCGGCAACCTCGGGACGTTGCCGCTGCTGTTCCGGGAGACCAACCGGCTGGGACCGCCAGCGTTCCCGGACTCGCCCGTGTACCCGATGAGCGACGTCATCACGGGTGACATCAATCTGTTCGATCCGAACATCAAGGTGCCCTACGCCGACACGTACACGGTAGGGCTGCAGCGCGCGCTCAGCCGGAGCATGGCCGTCGAGGTCCGGTACATCGGCACGCGGTCGCATGACGGGTGGATCAACCTCAACCACAACGAGATCAATCTCTTCGAGAACGGCTTCCTGAGCGAGTTCCGCGCCGCGCAGGCCAACTTGCAGGCCAATATCGCGGCCGGTCGGGGCGCCAACTTCCGGTACTACGGGCCGGGCACCGGCACCTCGCCTCTGCCCATCTTCCTGGCCCACTTCTCGGGGCTGAGCGCAGCCGCGGCCAGCGATCCCACGCGCTACACGTCGGGCAGCTTCGCCAGCAACACGTACCTGAATCCGCTGGCCATGTTCAATCCGAACCCCTTCTCGCTCGCGAGCAGCCTCTACAGCAACGCCACGTTGCGGGCCAACGCGGCGAGGGCCGGGTTGCCCGTCAACTTCTTCGTCATGAACCCAGACCTGCTGGGTGGAGCGGTTCTAACCATGAACCGCAACAAGACGAAGTACAACGCCTTGCAGATCGAGTTGCGCCGGCGCCTTTCCCAAGGCCTGCAGTTCCAGGCCAGCTACGCGCTCGGCAAGATGATGATGTCGCGCTGGGAGACCTTCCGGAAGCCGGACATCTGGGTCCGCGATGTCGGATCGCCGGGTGACATCACCCACGTGTACAAGTCGAACGTGGTCTACGATCTGCCCTTCGGACAGGGCAGGCGGTTCGGCAGTAACGTCAACGGCGTGGTCGACCGGATCATCGGCAACTGGACCGTGGCGCTCGTCTCGCGCATCCAGAGCGGCCAACTCGTCGACCTCGGGAACGTCCGCCTCGTGGGAATGTCAGCGAAGGAGGTGGCCGGGCTCTACAAGATCCGCATCGACGAGAACCAGCGCGTGTGGCTTCTGCCTCAGGACGTCATCGACAACACGATCAAGGCGTTCAGCGTCAGCGCCACCTCCCCCACCGGCTACGGCACCCTGGGACCGCCAAGCGGCCGGTACTTCGCGCCCGCTAACGGGCCGGACTGTATCGAAGTCGACAATGGCGCCAACTACGGGGACTGTGGCGTGCGGTCGCTCGTGGTCCCTGGCCCGATGTTCCAGGAGCACGACATCACGGTGTCGAAGCGGATCACGATCAAGGGACGCACCAACCTCGAGTTGCGCGCTGAGATCCTGAACGCGTTCAACAACACCAACTTCGTGCCCGTTGGCGGGCTCGGCACCCAGCTCGCCAGCTACGAGCTGGTCTCCCTGACCGGGACGAACACGGCCCGGACCACGCAGATCATCCTGCGGTTCAACTGGTAGAGCGCGAGGCCGGGGGGCGCTGGCTCGACCGCCCCCCGGCAAACATCAGGCGACGGGCGACAGGCGGCAGGCGACAGGGATGACGCGTCGGCCTGGCCGGCCGATCGGCTTGCGGGCCGAAGGCACCACGTCTCGGCGGGCTCGGCGAGCCGGCTTTACCGTACCGCCTGGCATCGTCGAAGGACGTCGCCCCGGAAAGGCGAACAGGGCTGTCGCCGCGCGAATGCCGCGAATGCCCCGTTGTCGGGTCACCTGCGCCCGCGTGCGGCGGCCAGCGCCGCCCGCACGCGAGCGGGTGTGGCCGGCAGTTCACGCAGCCGGACGCCGGCTGCGTGGGCGATGGCATTCAGGATGGCCGGCGCGCTCGGAATGAGCGCGCATTCGCCAAGGCCCTTGGCCCCGAACGGGCCGTGCGGGTCACGCCGTTCGATGAAGATGGTCTCGATTTCGGGGATGTCGTGTGCGGTTGGGATGCGGTAGTCGGCAAAGCCGCGCGTTACTCCCGGAACGTATTCCTCCTTCAGGGCGAACCCGATTCCCATCACGACGGCACCTTCCACCTGCCCTTGCGCGCCGGCCGGATTGAGTACCTTGCCGACGTCGTGGGCAGCCACAACCCTCCGCACGCGCACATGTCCCGTCCGCATGTTCACATCCACCTCCGCCATGTGCGTGGCCGAGGCATAGGTCGCGTACGGTCGGCCGATCCCGGTGGCCGGATCGAGACGGGTCGTTTGAGGATCGTAGACGCCGTGCTCGCAGAGACGGACACCGCTCGCCTCCAGGCGTTCGGCCAGCGTGCGGAGCGACATTCCGCACAACTCTGCCGCGCGATCGATCACGTGCCCGTCTCGAAGATCAAGCGTCTCGGGCTCCACGCCCATTTCGTGCGATGCGGCCCTGAGTATCGCGTCCAGGAGCCCGGCACTGGCGAGGCGCACCGCGTTCCCGACGTAGAAGCAGACGCGGCTGCCGGTGCACGAGCCGGTGTCCCTGGTCAAGTCCGTGTCGCCCCTCACCAGATCGACCTGGTCGACGTCGATATCGAGTGTGTCGGCCGCGACGCGGCGGAGCAGGTAGTCGGACCCCTGGCCGGCATCGGTGACGCCGACCAACACGGTGACGTGTCCTGACGGGGACAGTGCGGCGTCCGCGTGGCTCGGCGTCTCCCCGGTGGTCGTCCCGATGCCGTACCACATGGAGGCCACACCCACGCCGCGTCGGATCGCGCCGTCGCCGCCTCCAACATCGTCGTGCGCCCGCCAAGACTCGCGGGCGCGGCGGACGGCCTCATCGTAATGAGGGCGGATCGCCTCGAGCGTCTCGCGAATCCCGACCTCCTCTCCCACGCATGATCCTGTGGGGAGTTGTCCGCCGGGACCGAGCGCGTTGCGGAGGCGCAGCTCGACAGGGTGCATGCCCAGCCGCACGGCAAGCTCGTCGACGAGTGACTCGAGGGCGAAGGTCGACTGCGGTGCACCGAAGCCGCGCATCGCGCCGGCAAGCGTGTTGTTGGTGTAGACGGCCGGCCCGCCAAGCCAGGCATTGGGAATCTCGTAGGGACCGCATCCCGAAACGGCCGCCCGGACGATGATGAAGGGCCCTGCCGAAGCGTACGCGCCGCCGTCGGCCGTCATCCGAAGTTCGAGACCAGTGATCCGGCCCTCGGCGTCTGCACCAGCCCGGCCGTGGATCTCGAAGGCATGACGCTTCGGAGTACTGATGAAGGACTCCTCGCGCGTGTAGACGCAACGGACGGGACGGCCAAGCCGCAGCGCGGCGAGGCCCAGAATGCCCTGCATGCTGACGTCGGTCCGGCCGCCAAAATGCCCGCCCATGCATGTCGGCACGATGCGCACGCGCCGCTCGGGCAGGTCCAGCGCGCGCGCGACCTCCATCCGAAGCAGGTGCGGATGGCTCGAGGCCGAGTGGATGACGACACGTCCGTCCTCGTCCAGGCGCGCAAGTGCCGCCTCGGGCTCCAGGTATGCGTGCTCGTTGAACGGCGTGCGAAACGTGCCCTCCGCGACGATCGTGGCGGCGGCCAACCCGGACGCCACATCCCCGCGCTCGATGACCTGGTGGGCGAGCAGATTGCCACCATCGTGCAGCACCGGCGCCCCGGGCGCGAGGGCTTCGCTCGGCGTCGCGAACGCCGGCAGCGCTTCGTAGGACACTCGCACGCGGGCCGCTGCATCCGCAGCGACGTTGTCCGCAACAGCCACCACCGCCGCGACCGGATCGCCGATCATGCGGACGCGATCGGCAGCGAGGACCGGCTGATCCGCGATAACCCGGCCGTGCTTGTTGACGGGCACATCGGCTGCCGTGAAGACCGCCTCCACACCAGGCACGGCCAGGGCTTCACGCGTGTCGATTCCGAGCACACGGGCGTGCGGGTGGGGACTGCGCACGATCTTCATGTGCAGTGCGCCTTCCGCCTGGACGTCGGCGGCGTACAACGCCAGGCCCGTGGCCATGTCGCGCTCGCTCCAGGATTCCTGAAGCGGCACGGCAGGCGGCGGAACCTCCTCGCCGCGCAGCAGCGCCGAAGCCCGGCCGACTGCCTCCACCAGCGTCCGGTACCCCGTACAACGGCAGTACTGTGGCCCGAGCGCCCTGACGATGGCGCCGGGCGACGGCTGTGGATCGCTGTCGAGCAAGGCCTTGGCCGACATGATCGCGCCCGGCGTACAGAACCCGCAGTGCACCGCGCCAGCTTCGATGAACGCCTGCTGGATCGGGTGCAGGCGTTCGGGCGTACCCAACCCCTCGATCGTCACGATCGACGTCCCTGACACCTCGCCCGCTGACACGCGGCACGCGCGGACGACACGACCGTCCACGAGTACCGCGCACGTCCCGCAGCGTCCGTCGTCGCAGCCAATCTTCGTGCCCGTCAGCCGCAGTTCCTCGCGCAGGATCGTGACCAGCAGGGTGCCCGGACCCGCGTTTGTCACGGCCGGCACGCCGTTCACTGTGAATTCGATCACACCACCCTCCACCTCACCATGCGGCTTGCGCTTCGCCGGTGGCCGGAACGGCACCGGCATCGCGCGATCGGTCCGCGACTCGTGGCGACCTCCAACGCCGGCACCACGCTCGCACCCGAAGGACAGAGGCCGCCATCGTGAGACGGCGGGCACGTGCGGGCAGAGGCTCTCATGTACGGGCCTGCGGTGTGGTCCAGCGCAGTGTGGGGGGAACGCGGGCGGGAGTCAAGACTCCGGATGGGTGACGGGATAGAATGACCTATCTCGTTTGCCAACGCGCTGCGCCCGCCGGCCGGGCATCGGCGAGGGCAACGCGGTTCGCCATCGTACAGGGAGCGTCTGGAAGAATGTCCGACGGGACCACGCGTACCGAGAGAATTGGTCGCCCAGCGGTGGCGACGCTCGACGCTATGCTGGGCGAGACACTTCCCGTGCTCGACGACGGATTCGTGCGTGTCGTGGACTACATGGGCGACGATGCGGCGATCGTGCAGGCGGCGCGGGTGTCGTACGGCAAGGGCACCAGGCGCGTGCAGGAAGACAGAGGCCTCATCCGGTACCTGATGCGCCACGCGCACACGACCCCCTTCGAGATGTGCGAGCTCAAGCTGCACGTGCGGGTGCCCATGGACGTCTGGCGCCAGTGGATCCGCCATCGGACGGCGAGCGTGAACGAGTACTCCACCCGGTATTCGGAAGCGATCGACGCGGCGCAGCAGACGCCTCCGGGCGCGTGGCGACTGCAGTCGACGGGCAACCGTCAGGGCAGCAGCGGGACGCTGCCGCCGGGCGTCGGCGCGAGGCTGTCGGACGAAGAGCGGGAGCTTCAGCGCCGGGTCCGCGATGTCTACGAGGGCCGGCTGGCCGCAGGTGTCGCCCGCGAGCAGGCGCGCAAGGACCTGCCGCTTTCGACCTACACTGAGGCCTACTGGAAGATCGACCTCCACAACCTGCTCCACTTCCTGAACCTGCGCATGGACGTTCACGCCCAGGAGGAGATCCGCGCGTACGCGAACGTCATCGGCGAACGGATTGTGGCGCGGTGGGTGCCGACGACCTGGGAGGCGTTTCTCGACTACCGGCGGCACGCGATGCGGCTGTCGCGCATCGAGTCCGCCGTGCTGGCAGCCCTGACCTCCGGCGATCCCGCTCGAGCCGTGGCCATCGCGGAGGAACGCGGGCTGCTCGGCCGGGCGGAGGATGGCCGCCTCAAGCCGAGTCGGGAGCGGCGAGAGTTGGAGGACAAGCTCTCGACGCTGGGGCTGAGCGTGCCGTGGGCGGAGAGTCCTGGCAGGTGAAGGCGCGCGGGCCGCTCACGGCGGCCCTCCACTCACACCCCTCAACTGCCTCCGAAGCCGATCGTCACCTTCTCGCCCTCGACGATGACGGGCACCTCGCGTGAGCCCTTGCTGTAGGTCAGCATCCGCTGCAGGTCGGCCTGGCTCTTCTTCACGTTGACGTAGTCGACCTGGAACCCGAGTCTGGAGAAGTCCGCACGGGCTTCCTGGGTGTAGGGTCAAGTATCCTTGCCGAAGATAAGGACGGAGGTCATGGGGGGATCTTACTCCGGGATTCGGGATTCGGGATTCGGGATGCATCGCCTCAGTGCCTGGCATCGGCCAACTGTGTGCGCCAGAGGCTGACGACAGCCACCAGGCACGCCAGGCCCATGACGACGGCAGAGGTCAGATAGGGAGAGCCCATTCCGAAACGGTCGAAGGCAAACCCTCCCCACGCGGGCCCGACGACGCGCCCGAGGCTGCTCAGTGACTGCGTCAGCCCCATTGCGCCGCCCTGGTCTTCGGCCGCCGAGTAGCGGGAGATCAGCGACAGCAGCGACGGGCTGTTGAAGCCCATGCCAACGGCCAGCACAGCCTCCGTCATCATCAGCGCCGCCACGGACCGGGTGGCCGGGACCATCGCCAGTCCGATCGCCACCAGGGCCAGCGACACGGGCACGACGTGATGCTCGCCGAAGGCCCTCGCCACTCTCCCGACGAGCATGCCCTGAACGATCACCAGGATGATCCCGATGAAGGCGAACATGTAACCGATCGTGTCAGCACGGAACTCGAATCGCCGCTCGGCAAAGAGCGCGAAGGTCGCTTCGAACCCGGAGAATGCCGCCACGACCAGGAACCCGACGAGCAACAGCAGCGGCAGGTGCGGGCGGGCGAGGGCACGCGTCAGCGCCTGGATGCGACCCACGCGCGCCGTGACCCGGTGCTCGGCCTTCAGCGTCTCGGGCAGCAGGAACCACGCCGCGGTGAAGTTCGCCAGCGACAGCGCCGACGCGAAGTACGCCGGCGCCTCCAGTCCCCATCTGCTGAAGAAGCCGCCAATAGCCGGCCCGAAGATGAAGCCCAGGCCGAATGCCGCACCGACAAGACCCATCCCCTTCGCCCTGTCCTCGGCGGACGTCACGTCGGCCATCACCGCCTGCGCCGTCGGGATATTGGCTCCCGCAATGCCGGCGAAGATCCTCGCCAGAAACAGCGTCGTCAACGTATCCGCCAGACCGAAGGCGAGGTACGCCAAGAACGACCCGAAGAGGCCGGCGAGGATGATCGGCCGCCGGCCGACGCGGTCGGACCAGCGCCCCCAGAGGGGCGCGAAGATGAACTGCATCAGCGAGAAGGACGTGGCCAGCATGCCGACGGCAAACGCCGACGCGCCGAAGGACTCGGCGTAGAACGGCAGCAGTGGAATGATGATCCCGAAGCCGAGCAGATCGAGGAAGACGGTAGCGAATACGATGACGACGGGGCTCTTCTTCATGGCGCTGACGGTCGATCAAATCAGTTCTGTCTTCAAACTCAGTCCCGATCGGCGTGATACCTCGCATACTCGTCCAGGAAGCTGAGACTCTCGAGCGACTTCATGCGATCCAGGAACAGGACGCCGTCAAGATGATCGGTCTCGTGTTGAATCACCCGAGCCATGTACCCGCTGGCCTTGATCTCCACACGCTCGCCCGTCCGGTCGTATCCCCGCACCCGGATGTCACGGTAGCGCGGCACCAGCCCCCGGAGATCCGGGATGCTCAGGCACCCCTCCCAGTCCTCCTCGACCTTGCGCGTCAGCGGCGCGATCTCGGGGTTGATGACGGCCATCACCTGGATCGGCGTCGGTCTTCTCGCCGGCGCCTCATCGATCTCGCCAGCGCCCTCGTCAGGTTCGTCGTCCGACGTGATCACCTGCGAGACGAAGAGCCGTACGTCTTCGTGCACCTGCGGAGCGGCAAGGCCTACGCCACGGTACTCGAGCATCGTCTGCGTCATGTCGTCGATCAGCGTCTGGACACCGGCGGTCGTGATCTCGGAGGGCGACAGCGGCCGGGTCTTCCGTCTGAGGGCCGGGTGGCCCATTCTGGCGACTTTGAGAATCGACATAAACTTCGATTATACGGGACCATAATCCGTACATCCCATGACGAAATCGTGCTCTGCTGGCGGGCCATCAGCCCAGCCTGCGGGCGCTGGGTCCCTCCAGGCGGCTACGTCGATCGGGGCGAGGAACTCAGGGCGGCCGCCGCCCGCGTCCTGGAGGGGGTTTTGCAGGTCTCCGACGATGAGAGCCTGGAGGTGGGCACGTTTTCGGCCGACACGATCCCACGGGCCGATCTGGCCTTCTCGAGCGCCAGAGATGCGTTCAGGAACGACTTCGCCTCCAGGGATTCGCGCTGATGGCAGCCGACCTGGCTGCGTACGGGGGCCTCGGCCCCGCACCAAGGTGTGGAACATGATGCACAAGGGCTCACCGCTCGCCTTCACGCTCGCCATTCTGCTCGTTGCCGCCACCGTCGCCTGCATCGAGGTCAAGCACGATGGGCCGACCTCGCCGAGCGGCGCCTTCGGGTCGCTTACCGCAGGCCTCTGGACGAGCCAGGGCACGATCGACCCGAACGCCTGCGGCAACTTCCAGTGGCAGATCACCGAGCTCACGTCCGACAGTGCCAAAGGAACATTCAGCGCCACCTGCGCAGGCGGCATCACGCTGTCGGGGAACGCAGAAGGCAAGCTGAACGGTACGACGCTCAACTGGCAGGCCACCGGAACAGCAGGCACGCCCATCGGCAACTGCCCCTTCTCTCTCAGCGGCACGGCCAACCTCGAAGGCAACGGGGTGCGGGTGAACTACAGCGGCAACACCTGCGTCGGGCCGGTGGCGGGATCGGAATTGCTGACGAAGAAATAGTCAGGACGCATTACTCCGTTGCCGGCGCCTGCATTCGGTCTGGGAATCTGAATTCCTGCACCGCCGTCCCATCGATGGCGGCCTGAACCATGTCGTCGACCGGCAGCTTGGATTCCGCCTCCTCAACATGACGGAGACGGGCGTGCGTCTCGGGGCCGCGCGGGGTGAAGAGCTGGCAGCAATCCTGATCGGGGATGATGGAGATCTCGTAGGTGCCGATGCGTTGCGCCTCGTGGACAATCTCGTCCTTGTCCATCCCGACGAGCGGTCTCAATACGGGCATCGTCGTCGCCGAGGCGATCACCGACAGGTTGTCGAGGGTCTGCGACGCCACCTGCCCGATGACCTCGCCGGTCACCAGGGCACGGGCCCGGTTGTCGCGGGCGATGCGCTCGGCAATTCTCAGCATCAGCCGCCGGTAGATGATGACGCGCAGCGGCGCCGGCACACTCAGGACGACCTGGCGCTGCAGTTCGCCGAACGGCACGAGCCGCAGCGCCGTTCGCATCTGGTAGCGCGTCAGCAACTCCGCAATCTCCCCCACCTTCTCCTGGGAGGCCTTTGACAGGAACGGATAGCTGTGGAAGTGGATGGGCAGCACGGAACAGCCGCGCTTCATCAGCCGGTAGGCCGCCACGGGGGAGTCTATCCCGCCCGACAGCAGGCACACGACCCGGCCGCTGACGCCGCTGGGCAGCCCGCCGGCCCCTGGTGTCTTGCCGAAGGAGTAGAACGCCTGGCCCGGCAGCAGCTCGACGTTGATGGCAAGGCCGGGATGGTCCAGCTTCACCTTCCACCCGGTCGCCCGGACGACGCGCGCCCCGATCTCCCGTTCGATCTGCGGCGAGGTCATGGGAAAGGCTTTGTCGCCGCGCTTGGCGTTGACGCGGAAGGTCACCGACTCATGGCCAGCCAGGTCTGTGATGATGGCAGCGGAAATGGCCTCGAGGTCGGCCCGGACCCGCCCGGCTTTCGAGTAGTTGGCCACGCCAAAGACGTGCCGAAGACGTTCGGCTGTCAACTCGTCGCTCGCGGTCGGGCCCAGCACGATCTCGATGCGGCCCATCAGGGCCCGCACGTCCTTCACGTCGAGATCGGCGACCTGCCGGCGCAAGTTCCGCACGAGCTTGCTGATGAAATACGGACGGTTCCGTCCCTTGAGGGCGATTTCCTGGTAGTGGACGATGACTGAGTTCATACAGGGACCGCGTGTTCCTACCTGAGGAGTCGCGCGGCGGTGTGGCCGCTCATGGCCGCGCCTTCGATCGTACCCGGCAATCCGGTGTCGGTCCAATCACCGGCCAGACAGAAGCCGGACAGCGGCGTCACCGCTCCCGGCCGCTCGGGCTGGCCGGGCGCGAGCGAGAAGGTCGCCCGGCGCTCGCGCACGACGGACGCCCGCACCGGCTTCGCCTCTCTGGAACGGGGTAGCGCCTCGCGAAGCTCCGTCAGGGCCAGGTTGACGAGAGCGTCGTTGTCCCGGCAGACGATTGGTGCGGCACCGCTGCAGACGAGCGACAGGTGCGACGTCGCGCGGGCGAACACGTACCGCTTGGCGAACACCCATTGGAAGGTCCGCCCGGGAAGTCCGACGAAGGGCGAACTCAGGACTTCCCGGTCGAACCACACGTTCACGGTGACGATCGGGTATGCCTTCATCCCGTTCGCGTGTCCGGCGATCTCCTGCAGCCCCTCCGGGACCTCGTCGAACAGCGCCGCGAGGGCATGCCAGGGTACTGCCGAGATCACGTGGGCCGCGCGAAGCGTCCGTCCGCCGCGAAGGGAGACGCCCACCGCCGATTCACCCTCGACGATCACGCGGGCCGGGGCGCCCGGCAGGACCGTCCCGCCGCGCGATTCGACGTAACGGCGTGCCGGCTCCACGTACAGCTCCGACAAGGGCAGCTCGGACAGCCCGAGCGCCGAGTCGCGCGCGTCGGCGCCGAACATCTTCCCGAGCACCGCCACGAATGCCGGCGCCGCGGCCTCACCTGCCGGCTGATTGAGAGCCGCCAGCGTGAGGGGACCCCACAGCAGGTCCCGGAGACGTCTTGTCTGGCCGTTCCGAATCAGCCAGTTCTCGACAGTCTCGTCCGGAGAGGCCGCGAGCATCGACGTCCGGCCGGCTAGCTGCCTCCTGGCTGTCCGGAGCACGGGCCCCATCCGCAATGCGGCGAGGCGGTCGCGCCACGACAACGCGTCCCACTCCATGATCCCGCCAAGCAGGTGATACGGCGACGGCAGCGCCGGACACGCCAGCCTCGTCGGCGTGCCCGCGCCATCAACGTAGGGCACGTCCAGCGCCGGCTGAAGCCGAACATGCTGCTCGGTTCCAATCCGCCGCAGGAAGGCAAACGACTCGCGGTAACAGCCGATGAGGACGTGCTGTCCGTTGTCGACGGCCTCTCCGGTCGCCGGGTCTCGGTAGGAGAACGCACGACCGCCAAGAACCGGCCGGGCCTCGATCACTACAACGTGCGCGCCGCGCTCGGCGAGCAGCGTCGCAGCGCTGAGGCCGGCCATGCCGGCGCCGACGACGATGACGTCGGGGGAGGTCATGACGGGGACCAGGTTAGAACCCCATCATGGTGGCGGCCCATGTGCGGGCGGCGATGAGTGCGCGCGTGCGTCTCGGTGCGCGGGTGACGGAGTCGAAGACATCGAAGCCTGCGCGTTCGATCCGCTTCAGCAGGTCGAAGTAGATCGCGCTCATGATGCGGGCGGCCACCATGCGCCGGGCATCCCGGCGGGGCAGCCCGTCGTCTGCGCGGCGGTAGTATTGCGCCGCCCGGGCCGCCTCGAACTCGAGCAGTTGGCGGATGGCGGGCGTCACCCGGCCGGCACGCAGGTCGTCCTCGGAGACATCGAAGCGGCGCAGGTCCTCGCGCGGCAGATACAGCCTCCCCGCCGCCAGGTCGCGTCCCAGGTCTCGAAGGATGTTCGTCAGTTGCAGGGCGATGCCGAGATCGATCGCGTACTGCCGGGAACGGGGATCGCGATAGCCGAAGATCTCGATGCAGATGAGTCCCACCGCGGAGGCCACGCGCACGCAGTACTCGTACAGATCGCCGAACGTCTCGTAGCAGCAGCGTCCGAGGTCCATCTCGACACCGTCGACCACATCTTCGAACCCCTGCCGCGGGAGACCAAACTCGCTGACGACGGGTGCCAGTGCGCGGCCCTGCGGCGTCTCCGGGTCCCACCCGCCGTAGCACGCCTGCAGTTCCTGGCGCCAGCGCGCCAGTTCGCGAGCCACGGCTTCGCGCGCCGATGTCGGGTCCGGGCCCGCGGCACCCTCGTCCACGGCATCGTCAACAGCCCTGCAGAAGTCCCAGACTGCTACGATGGCGTGCCGCTTGCGCGGCGGAAGGGCGAGAAACGAATAGTAGAAACTCGTGTCGCGTCTGGCCATGACCGGCAATCCTGGCGAGGGTGACACACTATCACGGGCGCGACTGCCGGTCACGCCTGCGCGGGGGCGCCCGCGCCAGCTGGCGGCCGCCACAGCAGGGCCTGCCACAACAGGGAGGGTACGTCGGCCACCCCGAGCACCGGTCTTGCCGCGAACACGTCGAAGCCGCCACGTTCGAGTCGCGTGAGAATACGGCGGCCGCCGAGCCAGGTGAGGCGCAGCTCCCACCGGAGGCGGCCCTGGACCATGTCGCAGACCGGCCGGCCGCGCTCGAACAGCACAGTCGTCCGCGCGGCCATCTCGCCCATCACCAGCCGCCACGCCGGGGTCAGCCGGCGGGCGTCCAGATCCTCCTCGGAGGCGCCGAAGCGGTCACGGTCCTGCCGCGGGACATACAGGCGGCCTTTGGCCCAGTCTCGCTCGAGATCCTGCCAGAAATTGGTCAACTGAAGGGCCGTGCACACGGCGTCGGATGCCAGATCCCCTTCGTCGCTGGCCGCCCCGGCGACACGCAGCACCAGCCGGCCGACGGGGTTGGCCGATCTCCGGCAATAGTCCAGGACGTCATCCCAGCACTCGTAGCGCGTGACGGTGGTGTCCTGCTTGAAGGCGCTGATGAGATCCTCGAACAGGGACACGGGAAGGGCGTGGGTGCGGATGGTCTCGGCCAGGGCGATCACGACGGGATTCGGGATTCGGGACTTGCGATTCGGCTGCGGCACGGCACTGCCGGCCAGGACGGGCAGCGCACGGGCAGGTCCCAGGTGCGCCGACTTCCGGATCCCGAGCTCTTCGTGCAACTGCCCGAGCCAGTCGTCGAGCAGGTGCAGGCGTTGCTCGGGCGTCCTCTCGCCTTCATCGGCGAAATCGTCGGCCGTGCGCGCAAACGCGTAGATCGCCGCGATGTGCGGCCGCATCCCGGCCGGAAGCAGCAGCGAGGCCACGGGGAAGTTCTCGTCGTGTTCCCGGGCGAGGCGTTCGCAGGAGGCGTAGGCTTCGGCGGCTGTCACCATTCCAGCTCGGTGATGCCCGCGCGATGGTTCACGACGCGGGCCAACACGAACAGCAGATCCGAGAGCCGGTTCATGTAGGCGAGAACGTGTGTGTCGACGGCGCCCAGCGCCACCACGCGGCGTTCGGCCCGCCGCGAGATCGCCCGCGCGAGCTGCAGCGTGGCCGCCAGAGGTGTGCCACCCGGGAGAATGAACCGCTTCAGCGGACGCAGCCCGTTCTCCAGTCCGTCGATCCACTCCTCGAGGCGGGTGACGTCCGCCCCGCCGATCGCGCTCTTGGCCACGCGATCGGCGATCCGTTCTGCCGGGTCCGCCAGGCGCGAGCCGAGGGCGAACAGATCGCGCTGGATGCGCACGAGGATCTCGTCGAGGTCCGCGTCGCAACCGAGGGCGCGCGCACATCCCAGAACGGCATTGACTTCGTCGACTTCGCCGTAGGCCTCCACCCGGGCGTCGGACTTGGCGATGCGCGTCCCGTCGAAGAGTGCCGTGTCCCCGCCATCGCCACTTCGGGTGTAGATCTTCATGCTGGTTGGATTATAAGTGTCCTCAGAGGGTATGCCCAAGAACAGCACACGCCCCCGCGCACGGGGGACCGATCTGCCGCGGCCGGCGCTCCGCCAGCGGTTCCGGCGCCGGCTGCTCCAGTGGTACGACGCGCATGGTCGCGCGCTTCCCTGGCGGGATGACACGGACCCGTACCACATTCTCGTGTCGGAAGTGATGCTGCAGCAGACGCAGGTGGACCGCGTGCTGCCGAAGTACCGGGAGTGGATCGACAAGTATCCGTCGTTCGAGTCTCTGGCGGCTGCGCCCGAAGAAGACGTCGTGCAAACCTGGTACCCCCTCGGCTACAACATCCGGCCTCGGCGTCTGCACTCGATTGCCCGCGAGACCGTCGTGTCGTACGGAGGGCAGCTGCCCGATGACCCCGACACGCTCAAGTCCTTCAAGGGCATCGGGCCCTACACGGCGGGAGCCCTCATGAGTTTCGCGTTCGGGCGTCGGGCGGCCATCCTCGACACCAACGTCGCGCGGGTGCTCTTTCGCGTGTTCGTTGGGATCGGCAACCCAAAGGCGCATCGCACCCGGAAGCGGCTGTGGGCCCTTTCAGAATCGCTCGTGCCCAGGCGCCGTGTCTTCGATTTCAACCAGGCCATCATGGACTTCGGGGCGATGGTGTGCGTGGCCCGCAAACCCCGCTGCCTGGTGTGCCCCATGTCGCGGTTCTGCCGTGCATTCCCCTTCACTCCGGAGCGCGAGCGTGCCGCCTGATAGTCCGGCCCGCCCGCACCTCCTCGTGGCGGCTGCCGTCATCGAGCGAGACGGTGCGTTCCTGCTGGCGCGACGCCTCGAAGGCACACACCTCGCGGGGCAGTGGGAGTTCCCCGGGGGCAAGTGCCACGACGTCGAGACGCTCGAGGCATGTCTGGCGCGCGAGCTTCGCGAGGAGCTCGACGTCGAATCCGAGGTGGGTCGCGAGATCCTCGCGACGGTGCACCATTACCCGGACCGGTCGGTCGAGCTGCGCTTCTTCAGGTGCCGGCTGCTCGGCGAACCGAACCCGGTGCTTGGACAGGAACTGCGCTGGGTGACGCGGGCGGACCTTCCGACCCTCCTGCTCCCGCCGGCGGATCACGAACTGGTGAGGATGTTGGCCGGAGAAGAGCCCTGGGTCCACTTCTGATCGGAGGGGTCACCGCTCTCCGCCCTCTACGAACGGCAGGGGAGTGACGGTCGCGGCAAGTGAGGCGTTCTTGTGGGCAATGCGGACCCGGGTGCCGGGTTCGGTGAAGTCGCGATGCACGTAGCCCAGCGCCACGGCGGATTCCAGCGCAGGCGACCAGGCGGCACTGGTGATCGTCCCGACGTCCTTTCCATCTGCCTCGATGCGCGCACCTCGCTCCGGAACGTCCGGGCCGTCCCCCCGAAGTCCGACCAGTCTGCGCACCACCCGCCCGTGTCCGCGGTCTCGTATCCTGACGATGACCTCCTGTCCGGGATAGCATCCCTTCGTCCAACTGATGGCGCGTGAGTCAAGGCCCGCTTCGAGCGGGATCGTGTCTTCATCCAGATCCACATGGAACAGGGGCCGGCCGCTCTCGATGCGCAGCAACTCTCCGGTCTCCGGCGCACCAGCCGTGGCGCCGGCCAGCTCCAGCGCCGCCCCGAGGGACGCGACATGCGCGGACGCGAGGTAGACCCAATAGCCCGGGGCGCCATACTCGTCCGAACGCGCAACCACCGCGGTGTCCCCGGCGAACGTGTGCCGCAGGCTCGCCAAGTCGCCTAGTCCGTCGAGTTCGGCCGCCAGCCCGGCTTGGCCGCCGGTGTCGAGCACGCTGGCCAGCATCGCGGCTGATTCCGGCCCCTGGATGCTCAGGCACCCCCAGACGCCGGTGACGTCGCCCAGTTGGACATCTTCCCCGAAAATGAGCATGTCGAACCGGGCCAGCAGCTCGGCTGTGACGTCTGAATGGACGTCGAGGAGGCTGGCGTCGCCCAGATCGAACACGTACATGTCGGCGATGAAACGTCCCTGCGGGTTCAGGAGCGCCGCGTAGCAGCCTGCCCCTGACGATAGGCCGGCGATGTCGTTGGTCAACAACGCATGCAGGAATGTCTTACGGTCCGCTCCGCGCAGCGCGATGCGCCCGCGGGCCTTGCGGTCGAGGATGATGGCGCACCGGCGGGCGGCTGCGTACTGGTCTGCCAGGGACAACATTCTGTTATGCTCAGAGCCGTGAGATTCCGAAGGTATTCTAGCGCCCTTGCGATGATCGCCCTAGTCGCGGCGGCAACGTCGCCCAGGGCTGCCTTCGACGTCGCTCAGGCCGAAAGAGCCCCGGGCATGCGACCGGCGACCTCTTCACTCTGGGCGGGGCAGCAGCCAGCCGCTCCTGTACAGGAACTCCCCGCGACCTTCACGATCTTCATCCAGGCCATACCGGTTGGGACCGAGCAGGTCACGGTGACGAAGGACGCCGGTGGGTGCGTCATCCGGGCCACCGGACGCCTGGGCGTGCCGATCAACCTCTCGACGGCGCGCTTCGAGCTTCGCTACGATGCCGACTGGCGGCCTGTGTCTCTGGTCATCGAGTCGTCGCTGCGCGGGCAGCCGCTCATCCTCGGGACGCACTTCGCCGATGGCACGGCGACGAGCAACATCACGCAGGCTGGCCAGCAGTCGCAGAAGACGGACCAGGTCGCCCCTGACACCGTCGTGCTGCCGAACATGTTCTTTGCCGCCTACGAGGCGCTGGCACTCAGGCTGGCCTCGGTCGACCCCGGGACGGAACTTAAGGCGTACATCGCGCCGCAGCTCGAGATTCCTCTGA
Source organism: Acidobacteriota bacterium (assembly GCA_040752275.1). Classification (GTDB taxonomy): domain Bacteria; phylum Acidobacteriota; class Vicinamibacteria; order Vicinamibacterales; family JAKQTR01; genus JBFMFH01. Next base: position 3,478 of record JBFMFH010000062.1, on the reverse strand, counting down.
CGGTTGGCGCTGGCGCCCGCGAGCAGATCACCACGACGGCCCGGGTCATCAACGCGCGACGCTACAGTCTCACAGTGGTCAATCCAGGCGGGCCGCTCCCAGTGGAATTGTGGGCGGACGAAGCAAACCGGCTCCTCCGTGTCCGGATTCCGTCCCAGAGCCTCGAGGTGGCGCGCGAGGATGTCGCGTCTGTGTCTTCCCGCGTCGAGCGCATGGCCCGGGCCAACGACGAGCAGGTGCAGATCGAAGCCGCGGGGTTCACGCTGGCGGCCACCATCTCGATGCCGGCCGAAGCGCAGTCTGGCCCGCTGCCGGCCGTCGTGCTGGTGCCGGGCCTCGACCGCGTCGATCGCGACCAGACCGCCGCGGGTATTCCCGTCTACGCCCAACTGGCCGACGCGCTCGCCAGCTCGGGCTTCCTGACGATTCGGTACGACAGGCGGGGTGTGGGCCAGAGCGGCGGCCGCGACGAAGCCGCCACCATCGCCGACTATGCCGAGGATGCCCGCACTGTCGTGAAGTACGTCGAGAGGCGCAAGGGCCTCGACAAGCGCCGCATTACCCTCCTCGGCTACAGCGAGGGCGGGTTCATCGCCATGCTTGCCGCCTCGAAGGAGAAGAAGAAGGTGGCCGCAGTGGCGCTCATCGCGACGCCGGGAACCACCGGGGGCGAACTGGTGCTCGAACAGCAGCGGCACCTTCTCGACGGCATGAACCTCCCCGAGTACGAAAGGCAGGCCCGGATGGACCTGCAGAGGAAGGTCCAGGCGGCGGTCGTGTCGGGTTCCGGGTGGGACGAGATTCCCCCGGCGTACCGGCGGCAGGCAGATACGCCGTGGTACCGGAGCTTCCTGACGTTCGATCCGGACAAGGTGTTGTCGAAGGTCGAGCAGCCCGTCGGCATCTTCCAGGGTGAACGGGATCGCGAGGTCCCGGCCCGCCATGCCCGGCGCCTCCTCGAACTGGCCCAGGCGCGCAAGAGGAACCGGGGCGCCGAACTGGGCGTCATCGACGGTCTGAATCACCTGCTGGTGCCGGCCGCCACGGGCGAGGTGGGCGAGTACGCGTCGCTCGAAGACAAGGACGTCAGCCGGTCGCTCATCGACACGCTCGTGAGCTGGATCCGCCGGACGAGCGCCGCCGCGGGCGAGGCGAAGTAGCCGATGTGGCGCCTTCGTGCGACCGGCGGCGAACAACAAGCATCGCTCAGTTTCCGCCTGCGGGCCGGCCACATCAAGACCGTCGGTCGAGCCCCCCGGGCAGACTTCATCGTCGATGCCCCATTGGTCTCACGGCTGCACTGCCGGCTCAGCGTCGCCGAGGACGGCACCGTTCATGTCGAAGATCTCGGCAGCACGAATGGCACCTGGATCAACGGGGAGCAGATCACCACGGCGATCCTGCGAGACGGACATCTGCTGCGGGTGGGAAGGGTGGAGTTCGTACTGGAAAGACAGGCGACAGGCGACGGGCGACCGGCGACAGGGGGGAACGAGTCGCGCTGATCGCGCGACCTGCTGCATTCTCCAAAGACATTCAGGCAGGGATCGCGGCCGGCCATTGGGCTGCCGTGAGATGAGAGAAGGGGTGTGCCGCCGCCCGGGCGGCACGCACCCCTCCCTGTCGCCCGTCGCCTTCCCTGTCGCCTGTCGCCCGTCGCCTGTCGCCCGTCTGTCACATCTCTCCCGTGAGAAACGGGTTCGTCCTCCGTTCCTCTCCGATCGTCGTCGCCGGGCCGTGCCCCGGATGGACGAGCGCGTCGTCTCCGAAGGCAAAGAGGACCTCCCGAATGGATCGGAGGAGTGTCGCCAGGTCGCCGCCCGGAAGGTCGGTTCGACCAATCGAACCGGCGAAGAGCGTGTCGCCGACGAACAGGTGCGTGCGGGCCTCGCTCGCGTGGCGCACCTCCAGACAGACCCCGCCCGGGCTGTGGCCCGGCGTGTGATGGGCGCGAATCTCGTGGGTTCCGAAGCTCAGCGGCACTCCAGGCTCGAGGAAGAAGTCGGGAGGCGGAGGTTCCTCGATGCGGTACCCGAACGCCAGGCCTTGCCGAACGGCCGCGTCATAGAGGACCCGATCGTCGATGTGCAGCCCGATTCGCGCGCCGAACACCCGTTTCGCCTCCGCAACGCCAGCGACGTGATCCACGTGGGCGTGTGTCAGGAGGATATGGCGCACCCCGAGCGCGTGGCGGCGGACGATATCGACCAGGTCCACGATTTCATCACCCGGATCGATGACGATGGCCTCTCGAGTCCGGTCACACGCCACGACGAAGCCGTTCTTGAAGAAGGGGGGAGACGAGCGGGTTTCGAGAAGCATGACAAAGACAGAATACAGAAGACAGGAGACAGAAGACAGAAGGCCCCGGTCCCCGGTCCCCGGTCCCTGTCTTGATAGAATGCCTCCGACCCCCGCCCCGGACGAACGCGGACACACCGGATGAGGCTTGCCCACGTCCTGGCTGCGCGCCAGCGGATCCAGCACTTCGTTCGCCGCACGCCTCTGGTGCACTCGGTGTGGCTGTCGGAAGCAGCCGGGGCCACGGTGCGGCTCAAGCTCGAGTCGTTGCAGGTCACCAATTCGTTCAAGGCACGGGGAGCGCTCAATGTCGCGGCCGCCCGCCTCGAACGCCCCGCCGGCGACCCGGATCGGACCCGCCTGATGGTGACCGCCTCGGCCGGCAATCACGGCCGTGCGCTGGCCTACGCCGCCGAATGCCTGGGTCTGAGTCTCGTCGTCTTCACGCCGCGCCACGCCCCTCGGGCGAAGCTCGACTACATTGCGCGCCACGGCGGGGACCTGCGCGCCACGGCTCGGACCTACGAGGATTCCGAACGCCTGGCCAAGCAGTTCGCCGAGCACGAGCGGGTCACCTACATCTCCCCGTACAGCCATCCCGACGTCATCGCCGGTGCTGGGACCGTAGCCCTCGAGATTCTCGAGGACTGGCCGGAGGTCGAGGAGATCCTGGTCCCCATCGGCGGCGGCGGGCTGGCCAGTGGCGTCGCGCTGGTCGCGAAGGCCATCTCGCCGGCCATCGAGATCGTCGGCGTCGAGGCGGAGGCTTCGCCCGCCTTCCACACGGCGCTCGCTGCCGGGCGGATCGTCGAGGTCGAGGTGAAGCCGACGCTTGCCGACGGCCTGGCGGGGAACATGGATCCGGACACGATCACCTTCGATTACGTGCAGCGACTGGTCGACAGGGTCGAGGTCGTGCCGGAGGACGCCATCGAAGAGGCGATCCGCGGCCTGCTCGCGCACGAGCACCTGGTCGCGGAAGGGGCGGGAGCGGTCGCGGTCGCATCGGTGGCACGCATGGTCCGCCGAGAGCCTCGCAACATCGCGGTCGTCGTGACGGGGTCGAACATCGACTCAGCCACCCTGGCGCCGTTGCTGACCCGCTAGTGCCCTGGAACCGTGATGCCGGGCGGAAGTCCCGGGGCGCGGCGCCCGGCTGGCCCGGCGCGACGCCGGT
>JBFMFH010000061.1:0-43324 GCA_040752275.1 Acidobacteriota bacterium | reverse complement strand
GGCGATGCGCCCGGATCGCAAGGCGCGAGACGCGAGAATATTGGCCCATATTTGAGCGTTGAGCAACGCGGCGAGGCGGGATGCAGCGCCGGTCGAATGCAGACGGACTTGCACCACGGGCTGCTAGTCCCGGTCTGATCCCGGATGTGATCCCGGAGGAGTGGCGCCGCGGCGGAAGGCCCTCAGCCGTGACTCGGGCTGCGGAAAGCGGAACGAGACACCGTCAAGTGGGCGATACTGGTGGTGGGGGTGCCCAGACGGGAAGCGATGAGTGGACCGTGGTCGCCCGGACCGCACCCGGGCATCAAGCGAGGGCAGCATGGATCCCGATATCCGTCAGGAACTGCACCGCGCCGTTGTCGACCGGCTTCGGGGGCTGCACGACCTGTCGCCCGCCGCGATCGAAACGGCGGCCGATGAGGTCTTCCAGCGCGTCGAGAAGCAGCGGCGCATCCGTGTGGACCCGGAGGTTCGTGCGGCGATTGTGGCCGGCATCATGGACGACATGCGCGGCCTGGGCCCCATCCAGGCACTGATAGACGACGACCAGGTGACCGAGATCATGATCAACGGCCCCGAGCGGATCTACATCGAGAAGAACGGGGTCAAGACGAAGACACATCTTCGCTTCCGCAGCGAGCAGGATTTGCGCCGGGCCATCGAGCGCATGATCATCCCGACGGGCCGGCGGCTCGACGAGAAGCTGCCCTTCGCGGACTTCTCGCTGGAGAACGGCGCGCGCGTCCATGCGATCCTGCCGCCGCTCTCCTTCGGCGGCGCGACGGTGACCATCCGGAAGTTCCTGCAGTCGATTCGGAGCGTCTACGATCTCGCCCGCCTGGGCACCCTCGATGCGAAGATGGCGCTCTTCCTCGAAGCCTGCATCAAGGCCCGGATCAACATCCTGTTCTCGGGTCCGACCGGCAGCGGCAAGACGACCACCCTTGAGGTGCTCTCGGCCTGCCTCGATCCGCAGGAGCGTATCATCATCATCGAGGATGCGCCCGAGCTGTCGCTGCGCCAGGAGCACGTCGTGCGGCTGTTGACGAGGCCGCCGAGCGCCGAGGGCGCGGGCGAGGTCACCATCCGGATGCTCGTGCGCAACTGCATGCGGATGCGGCCCACGCGGATCATCGTCGGCGAAATCCGCGGCGAGGAGGCGATGGACTACCTGCAGGCGCAGACAAGCGGCCACCGCGGGTGCCTGGCGGTGATTCACGCATCGAGCCCGAAGGACGCGGTGATGCGCCTCGAGACGATGGCGCTCTACGCCGGGCTGAACCTGCCGGCGTGGGCCATCCGCCAGCAGATTGCGTCCGGGCTGCAGCTCATCGTGCAGCACGAGCAGCTGAACGATGGGCGGCGGGTGGTGACCCACCTCACCGAAGTCGTGGGCGCCGGCGAGTCTGGAATCGAGCTTCGGGACATCTTCGGGTTCGACGTCGACGGGGTGGCCGACAGCCGGGAGGTCAAGGGACGCTTCGTGGCCAAGGGTCTGCCTGGGTTCTTCCCCTTGTTCCGCCAGCGAGGCGTCCCGATCGACGAACGCGTGTTCGCGTAGGCGCGCCTATTTGGCCCGTTCGGCGACCCAGGGCATGTCGCCCATGGGCCCCGACAGCACGCCCGCCAGCGTGCCGTCCTCCTTGAGCTCGGCGGCGAAGTAGATCTCCATCGTCCCGCTGCCGCCCTCGAATGCGATGGCAAATGCGAGCTTGCCGGCCTCGAACGTCCCTTCGAGCGCGGTCTCGCCCATCTGGCTCGTCAGACTGCCCGTGACCTTGGTGCCTTCCTGCTTCAGGACCATCGACACCTGCATCGGCCCCTGCGGACCTTCGAGCGACATGATCCAGTTGCCGTCGACGGTTGCGGCCTGCTGGTCCGGCTTCTGCTCGGGCTTCGGCGGCGGGGGCTCCTGCGCGAAGGCGACCGAGATCTGTCCAACACACGCCACTGCCATCAGGATCGCAACCACCACCGTGCTCATCTTCATGACTCCCCCCCGGCCGCCGGACGCACGGGCGCCGGCGGTCCTGTGCGGTTGTGCTCTTCGGCCCGCCAGTCGCGCCTCGCTGGCGCGCTGCGGGCATGGGCGGCACGTAGCCTAGCACGAAAACACCGGCGCGGGCGGGCGCCTGATGGTCCTTCGCCCCCCGGGAGGGGTGCCACACGGCGACATTGACAACGAGGTCATCCGTCGAACACTCTGTGCGCGTCGAATCCGGCCGTGACGCCTGAGAAAGCGTCGATTCGCCGCTTGACGGACGGGCGTCGTGTGGCCGGCGCCGCCGGCGGCACTATTCCGCTTGCCCCCTCGACTTCGCTGGATCCGACGACCGCTCCTTGAGCGGGCGCACGATGCTGCTCCCGGCCGCCTTCAGGGACAGGTCGCGGGCACAGCCAGGGCCGGTTCATCACGAAGGAGGGACATGGTGATCCATCGCAGAGTCCGGCATGGGCGCAGGCGCGTCACGCGCACCGCGCCTTGGACAATCGCCGCGGGGTTGGGCTGCCTGCTTGCAGGCGCCTGTTCCGGGGCGGACGACCAGAAGGGGTCCATCGACGGCCTCGTGGCAAGGTTCGTGGACGTCGAGGGCGTGCAGACACGCTATTACGACTACGGTCAAGGGGAGCCGATCGTGATGGTGCATGGTGGCGGCATGGGCGGCGCGTCGACGGCCAACAACTTTTCCCGGAACATCCCGGGACTCGCCACGCGCTTCCGCGTGCTGGCGGTGGATCGCCTGGCCCAGGGCATGACGGGCAATCCCAAGGACGATGAGGACTTCTCCACCCAGGGCGCGGTCAAGCACGTGTACCTGTTCATTCAGACCTTGAAGCTGGACAAGGTCCATCTGGTCGGCCATTCCTCGGGCGGCGGGGTCGTCCTCGGCCTGGCGGTCGAGCATCCGGAGATCGTCAAGACCCTCACACTCACTGCCTACGGTGCCGGCCTGTCGACGGGCGAGGGTCCTAGGAAGTTCGAAGCCATCCTGGCGAAGTGCCCGCCCGACACGAACAGCTACGAGCACCGGAAGTGCCGGCTGCTGGCCCTGGCGCACTCGGAGACGACCTTCCCGCCGGACTACGAGGCCGCTGACGAGTACATGGGCGGCCTGCCCAAGTCGGAGGAGACCAGGAAGCGCATGGCGGCGCTTCGTGAGGCCAGGCCTGACCTGGAGGACCGGAACGAGAGGTACCGGAAGCAGGCGCTGGAGCAGGCTCGCGCAGGCGCGCTGCAGATGCCAATTCTCCTCCTTGCCGGCAAGCAGGACACGCTGGGCTGGTCTGCGGCCGACCCGCACTCGATGCAGCGGCGCCAGATGGAGCTGTTCAGTATCGTCGGCGCGAAGAACCAGCGCGTGACGTTGCGCATCATCAACGAGGCCGGGCACTTCCCGTACCGGGAGCACCCGGAGCAGTGGAACGCCGCTCTCATGCACTTCATCGGCTTCTGGAACAGCCATCCCCTGTCTGTTCCCGGCGCGGAGGGGAGCGGGCCGGAGGTGAAGACAGGTGGTTTCATGCTCAAGGAGGACGGGAATGACGCTCCAGAGAAGCTCCGATAGCGTCCGCAGGATCGTCGCGCGGATCCCGGTCGTGGTGGTGGTGTTCGGCGTGTCCACGCTGCTGGCCGGATCTGGCACGGCGAGCGGGCAGGCGGCCGGCGATCAGGGGGGATCGATCGACGCGCTCGTGTCCAAGTTCGTGGATGTCGGGGGCGTGCAGACGCGGTACTACGACTACGGCGCGGGCGAGCCGATCGTCCTGGTGCACGGCGGCAGCATGGGCGGCGCGTCGACGGCCAACAACTTCTCGCGCAACATCCCGGGGCTCGCCAAGCGCTTCCGTGTCATCGCCCTGGACCGGATCACGCAGGGAATGACGGGCAACCCGAAGGCCGACGAGGACTACACGAACCGGGGTGTCGTCAAGCACCTGCACCAGTTCATCCTAACGATGAAGTTGGGTCAGATTCACCTGGTGGGGCACTCCTCCGGTGGGTCGATCGTCACGAACCTGGCTGCAGAGCATCCCGAGATCATCAGGACCCTGACCGTTGTGACCCGCGGCGCCCCGAACGAGGACGGCCCCAGGAAGTTCGCGGCCATCCTGGCCAAGTGCCCGCCGGACACGGCGAGCTACGAGCACCGCAAGTGCCGGCTGCTGGCGCTCGGGCATACGCCTGAGACGTTCTCGGGCAACTACGCCGACATCGATGAGTACATGGGCAACCTGCCCAAGTCCGTGGAGGGCAGGAGGCGCATGGCCGCCATCAACGCCAGACGACCCGGGTGGCTCGCCGAATTGAACAGCGCCTACCGGGACGAGATCGAGGAGAAGCTCCGGGCCGGCATCCTGCAGATGCCGATCCTGATCTACGGCGCCAAGCAGGACACGCTGGCGTGGTCCGAGCAGCACCCGCACGCGATGATGAAAGGCGAGCTGAGCTTCTTCGATCTGGTAGGCGCGAAGAACCAGAAGGTCGAACTTGTCATCATCAACGAGGCCGGCCACTTTCCGTACCGGGAACATCCGGCGCAGTTCAACGCCGACCTCATGCAGTTCATCGACTTCTGGACCGGCCGGAAGTGAGCGACGGCGGGGAGTCGAGGCAGGCCCCCGGGCCCGTCGTCACTCCCCTGCCGAGACACACCGGGGACCCGTGAGCGCCGCGTTCCCGGCCGACCCGGTCGACGTACAATAGTCCGGTCAGCAGTATCGAGGTCGCATGCGCCCGTAGCTCAGCTGGATAGAGCACCGGCCTTCTAAGCCGGGGGTCCCGCGTTCGAGTCGCGGCGGGCGCGCCAATTTCCGCCATTCCTCCAATGTAGGCCGGGGCAAGAGACCCGGCGCGGCTGTAGGCGCGCGTTGCCGCGACCGGTCGCAACGTACCAAGTGAATTACTTCGAGCGGAATCAGGCCACATTCCCAACGGACGAAGACCGGGGCTCCGGCCCCAGTGGAGCCCTCTCATCGCTCTCCATTCGCTTCCAATGTGCCCCTGTCGGATGGCATCGTCATGGTCAATGGAAGGGGACGCGCCGTCGCCAGCACCGTCCGCGCTTAGGTCGATTCGGACAAGGCTCAGTTTGTCGCAATCGGATTGTGCCGCCGCCCTTGGCGTCGCGCTCGAGACATTTCGCACCTGGGACTCGGGGCGACGGACGCCGCCGGTCGCCGTCGTCCGCCGTGCAGAGACGCTGACGGCAATGAAGCCTGCGCATCAGCAATTACCCCTGCACCTGCTGGCCGATGAACTCCATGTCCATGTGCGGACCTTGCGCGCCGCAGCGCGTGACGGGCGTCTCGCCGCCACGTTCAACCCGCGACCCTGCTTCGGGAAGCTAACCGCCACCGCAACGCGGGAGGCCGGAGAACGGTTCATGGCGACCTGGTATCGACGGACTTACGGACGCGGCCATCGGCGGCTCGTGGCCGTGTGTCGCGTGACGGTGCCGACGAACTACGCGGCCACCCTCGTGGTTCTGCGGCACCGTCTCGGCCTCAGCCAACAGCAACTGGCCGCCGAGGTCAGCGCGGCAAGCAAGGCTGTCGTCTACCAATGGGAAAGTGGAAAGCGGAAGCCGTCCCCGGTGTTCTGGAGGAAGGTTCAACGTCTGATGAAAGCCAAAGAGCCCGCCAGCAATCAAGGCCCGCCGAAAGCGACGACCACGTCGGAGTAACGTGCGGACGGGCACCCACCTGGAGCGTGGCGCCACTGCTGGCGGGACGACGTGCGAGACGAGGTCCTCGGTCGCCATCTGCAACTGAACGCCGAGCAGGCGGCCCTCGATCGCGAGGCCACCAACGCAGCCGTCGACGGTGTGCCCCAAGCGAAAGCGCCGCACGAACGAAGTTGGGATACCCCCATGCTTGTCGAAGCGGACAACGGCGCTTCACAGGAGTATTATCGGCACCGCGCACAAAGTAGGATGAGCCGGTCAGATGTCGCGCTGGAGACCGCTTCCGTTGCAAGAGGACGAGGCGGTGCGTAGAGCCTTCTAGGCTGCTCGGGGGCCCGTAGATGATCAACAGCCTACGATTGATCAGGAATGTAGGAGTGTTTGACTCGGTCGGCGCCGCGAACATCTTGCTTACACGCCTTACCCTTGTGTACGCGGAGAATGGGCGGGGAAAGACAACCGTAGCCGCTATCCTTAGGTCGCTCGCAACCGGCGACCCGGTCCCAATCGCGGAACGGCGCCGGCTATCTGCGACGAATCCCCCACATGTCATCCTCGATTGCGACGGCGGCCCGCCTGCGGCGATGTTTGAGAATGGCGCCTGGAATCGCACGGCGCCTGACATGGCAGTGTTCGACGATGTCTTCGTCGATGACAACGTGTGCTCAGGATTGGCCGTCGGGTCAGATCACAGACAAACCCTACACGAACTGATTCTGGGGGCTCAAGGCGTCACCTTGAACCGGCGACTTCAACAACTGGTCGAAAGAATCGAGACACACAACTCAGAACTGAGGACCAGAGCAGCCGCTATCCCGGCGGGTCAGCGTGGCAACCTTTCTGTCGATCAGTTCTGCGTGCTTCTCCCTCGTGAAGAGATCGAACTGGAGATACGCGCCGCCGAACGCCGTCTGGCGGCGGCTCGACAGCAAGAAGCGATCCGTACGACTCTGCCATTCGAGGACTTCAGTCTGCCGTCTTTCGACACAGCAGCGATTGAAGAGGTCTTGGGGGCCGACCTGCCTTCGCTCGATGCGGCCGCTGCTGCTCGCGTACAGACCCACCTGGCCGCCCTGGGTAGTGGCGGTGAAGCGTGGGTGGCAGATGGCATGCGCCGGATCGGTCCACCCCGGTCTTTTGCGACCGCAGGTTCTTGTCCGTTCTGCGACCAGGATCTCCGGGCATCGCACCTGTTCAGCCACTATCGGACGTACTTTAGCGATGCTTACGTTGATCTCAACCGCATGGTGTCTCAGGCTCTGGACACGATAGACCGCGCCCACGGGGCCGACGTCCCATCGGCCTTTGAGCGATGGGCGAGGGTCACTGCGGAGCGCGGGCGTTTCTGGGCGACGTTCTGTGATGTGCCGGATGTCCGCGTGGACACTGCTGCCGTCGCTAGAGACTGGCAGGAGGCCCGCCGAGCGATCCGCGGAGCGTTGGTCGCCAAACAGGCGGCTCCCCTGGAATCCCTGGACATCGGCGAGGAGACGCTGAACGCCGTTAGGTCGTTCGACCGTCATCGCGAAGCACTGACGACGCTCAACCGGCAACTCCAACAGGAGGCGAATGCAGCCATTCGACTGGTCAAGGAGCAGGCGGCAAGTGGCAATGCCGCTGCCCTTGCAGCCGACCTCGCTGGCCTCCAAGCCATCAAGGCCAGGCACGAGGCGCCAACGGCGGCGCTGTGCGAGGCTTACTTAGCCGAAGCGGCCGCAAAGGAACAGACAGAGAGACTGCGGGACGCGACGCGCGAACAACTCGAAGCCCTACGGGCCACTGCATTCCCGGCGTGCCAGGCAGCGACCAACGTCTACCTGCAACGCTTCAACGCCAGCTTCCGCCTCGACAGCGTGACAGCTGCCAACACTCGCGGCGGATCGACCTGCACGTACAACGTCGTCGTCAACAATACCGCCATTCCAGTAGGAGGAACAGCGCCCGGCCAACCGTCGTTTCGAAGCACGCTGAGTGCTGGCGACCGTAACACACTCGCCTTAGCGTTCTTCTTCGCCTCGCTCGATCCGGACCCCAATTACGCGCCTCCCGCCCTCGCCACCAAGATCGTCGTCGTGGACGATCCCATCTCGAGCCTCGATGAACACCGGGCCCTAACCACCGTGCAGGAAGTGCGACGCTTGGCGCAGCGCGCCGGACAGGTGATCGTGCTGTCGCACAGCAAGCCGTTCCTGTGCCGGATCTGGGAGAACGCGGATCCCGCCAACCGGTGTGCAATCGAGGTGCGCCGCGACGCGCAGGGCTCGTCTATTCGCGAATGGGATGTGAGGCAGGACTGCATCACCGAACACGATCGGCGTCACGCGATGCTTCGGACGTACGTGGCCAACGGTAGTTCGGACAGCCGAGACGTGGCCCAGGCGATCCGGCCGGTGCTCGAGGCCTTTGCCCGGGTGGCCTATCCGGAGCACTTTCCGCCTGGGACGTTGCTCGGGCCATTCCTGCACACATGCGAGGCAAGGGTGGGAACGGCCGGCCAGATCCTGGCTCAGGCGGACGTTGTTGAATTGCGGCATCTCCTTGAGTACGCGAATAGGTTCCACCACGACACGAACGCAGCGTGGGAAACCGAAGGGATCAACGACGGTGAGCTGACTGCGTTCGTGCAGCGCACCCTGGACTTCGCGAAGAGGCCCCCAGGGAATGCCGTCGCCATGCCTTGAGCGTCGAAGCTCGCTCAAGGCAGTTGCTTCCAGTGTCCCACCAGTGCACGTTGGCAGCCGTACCCGATGGGTGATAGCGATGCGTTGCGCGAGCCAGTCGAATCCGACCCGCCAACCCGCACGCACATGGTTCCACCACGGGTGTGATTCGTCCAGATTCACGTAGCGGGAGGTTGCCAACAAGCACCGCTGACCGGGCATCTACGTGATCCCGCTTTGTCTGCGTGCATACGGGCAGGAGGCACTCGGGCGCCCGGGTTCGCCTGCGATCATGTCCCCCGAAGAGTCTGGTCGGACATCGCCTCGTGCTGACCTGTGGACCCGGCAATAGCGTAAGCCCCGTCGGACTGCTCGAGGTGGTACTGGTGCTCCCGAACGCGTGGGCGGTCATGAGGTCAGCGGCCCAGCCGCCGCCGTATGACAGCAGGTGGCTGGCACTCGGTTTGGCGGTGTTGGTCGACTGGGACGGAGCCGGCGTTTGCCGTGAACTCCGCTGTTGACCGAAGAAGCTGATGCCCACCAATCTCGACTCTTGACGACTCTCATTGACTCTGCTTGATTCTTGAACGGGTGCAGCGCACGTGTTACGCTTCCGCCGGTTGCCGGATAATGTCCCGGTGATTGTTGGAATTTGAGAAGCGGCGGCTCCGTCGCTGGTCGTGATACAACGACTGGTGAGCTAAACCGCGGGGCAGGATGCCCCCAGAAAAGGAGCCGCCGTGAAGCAGTCTACACCCGTTGTGCCCGGGGTCCGCGTGGAGGCGAGCCCGGCTCGTCGCCTGCCGTTGGTGGATGTGATCCTCGACACGAAGAGCGCGCTGATGGAATTGGCCGTGGCGTCGGGGCTGAAGGTGCTGGAGGCGATGTTCGAAGAGGATCGCACCGCGCTGTGTGGCCCGCGCTATGAGCATGGCATCGACCGCCGGGCCCACCGGGCCGGGACGGTGGCCAGCGAAGTGGTCCTGGGGGGACGCAAGGTGGCGGTGCGTCGCCCGCGGGTCCGCACCGCAGCGGGCGAGGTGACGCTGCCGACGTTCGCGACGATGGCCGACACCGACCCGCTGGATCGTCGCATCGTCGAGCAAATACTGGTCGGCGTCGCCACCCGCCGCTATGCGCGATCGCTGGAGCCGGTGGGCCAGGCGATCCGTAGCCGCGGCACCAGTAAGAGCGCGGTGAGTCGCCGGTTTGTGGCGCGCACGCGTGCGCAGGTGGAGGCCTGGCGCCACCGCGCGCTCGGCGATCTGGATCTGGTAGCCCTGTTGCTGGATGGGGTGGAGGTCGCCGGGCACTGTGTGGTGGTCGCGGTGGGCCTCGACACGACCGGGGCGAAACACGCGCTGGGCCTGTGGGACGGCTCCACGGAGAACGCGACGGTCTGCCGCGCGTTGCTGAGCGATCTGCAGACGCGCGGTCTCCGGACCGACCGGAGTGTGCTGGTGATCCTCGACGGGTCGAAGGCGCTGCACAAGGCCGTGACGCAGGCGTTCGGGCCGGCCGCCGTGATTCAGCGCTGTCAGGTGCACAAGACCCGCAACATCCTCGAGCATCTGCCCGAGCGTGATCGACCGTGGGTCCGCGCCCAACTGCGTCGCGCGTACCGGGAGACGGATCCCGAGGCGGCCCACCGGGTCTTGATCGCCCTGGCCACGCGTCTCGACGCGTCGCATCCGGGCGCGGCCGCCAGTGTGCGGGAGGGGTTGGAGGACACGCTCACGGTCGTGGGACTGGATCTGTCCGACCGGCTGCGGCGTTCGCTGGCCACGACGAATCCCATCGAGAGCGCGATCGGCCGCGTGCGCCAGGTCAAGGGCCGCGTGAAACGGTGGCGCGGCGGCACCATGATCCTCCGCTGGGTAACGGCCGGCCTCCTCGAAGCCGAACGGGGCTTCCGCCGACTCAAAGGCGCCAAGGACCTGCCCCAGCTCGTGGCCGTCCTGCGTCATCGGGATCGTCAACTCGGACTCACGTCTGTCGCTGAAGAAGAGAAGGTCGCGTAGTCGTCGTCACAGGAGCCGCCGCTGAATTTCAACATTGACAGGGACATCGCCCCGCAGAAGGTCACCCATCCCACAACCAGCAAGGTGCCGAGCATCCATGCAACGCCAAGGTCCAGAACCGGCGAGTCGCCCAAGGCCGAGGCGGTCACCACCAACGCCCCCAAGGCAAGCGCGGGCCAACTCCGTCGCCATGCCGGGGACTTGGCAAGCCACGCGCGCCAGCTAGGCATCGGGGAGCACCCCCCGCGGCCTCAGTACCAGCACGCCCACCGCGACGAGGACGCCGAACAACTCGGCAACGGATTCACCCTGCCAGGCCGTTGTCGACACTTCAACTGCCGCCAGACCGTACGAAGCTAAACACGTCCCCCGGAGGCTTCCGACCCCGCCCACGATCACTACGGTGAGCGCCTTGAGCAAGGCAAAAGACCACATCTCGGATCGCACCACCCGTACAGGCGCCGCCAGCGCACCTGCCAAGCCGGCCATCGCCCCAGACAGTGCGACTGTCGCCGCAATCGTCATCGTGGGGTTCACTCCGACGAGGCGAGCGCCGATGGCGTCCTGAGCGACTGCCCTGATGCCGTTGCCCCAGCGTGAGCGTCTCAGGAACAGGGACAGAGCGCCTAGGGAAGCGACGGCGGCGACGGTGATTGCGAGTTCCTGGGCCAGGACGGACACGGGGCCGAGTTGCACGGTGCCCGCAATGATGGGAGGGACGGAAGCACTGCGCGTTCCGAAGAAGGCACGGAACGACTCCGCCACGAGCAGATTGCCGGCGAGCCCCGTCGTCACCTGCCGCAACCACGACTGAGCGCTCGGCCGCAGCGCCAGATAGTAGTAGGCCAGCCCCGAGAGGCCTACTACACCTGCCACCATGGCATCTCCGGATATCCGCGTCCACATGCCGTCGCCACCACCCACCAGTCGTCCATAGTAGTGGGCGCCGTAGGCGCCGAGCAGGAAGAAGCTGCCATGGAACAGGTTGAGCACTCGCCCTGCGCCCAAGACGAGGGCGAAGCCTGCGGCAATGAGGGCGTACAGGCTTCCACGCGAGACAATCAAGGCGATGACGTCGAGCACGTGTCCCGCCGTGTCAGCGTCCACAAAACCTCCGAGTGCTGGCCAAGTCTCGACCGTTCCCGCAACGTTTGGCCGATATCAGGGGCGAGGATCCAACCTGCAGTGGCAGACGGGCAGTCAGGCGAGCACCGGAGCATCCCTCCACATTTCGTCGGCTATGTCGTGGCGATGAATCGCCCACCACTCCGAAAGCCCGAGACCCGTCGCCAACTCGTCGTAGCAGGCCAGTACCCTTTCCGGCAACGACCCAGCCGGAGTTCGGCCAAGCTGCAGTTGCCACTCTGCCCGGCACTCGCATGATTCGCTGGCAAGGCGGGACAGCGTTTTAGCGCCAGGGGCGGCCCTAAAGTCTGACAGCCTGTCGAGCAACCTAGTTCGACAGCGGTCACAACTCGACGGTGATGCAAGCATGCCCAACTCGCGGGCGTGGTCGCATCGGAACCACGCGGCGCTCACCGCCAGAAGGCTCGTCGACTTGGTTCGGACCAGAACCTCCACGAGCGACCACAGCGAGGGAGGGTGGTACCAGGAACGCCGGTACAACCACTCCAGCAGCGTATAGGGCTTGACGTGCATGGGGAACACCAACGCCAAGTCTGCCCCGTTCTCCAGAACCCACTCAACCGATCGGCTCGCGTCGGCCACGGCCTCGGCCGGGCTCAGGAACGCGTTTCCTAGTGCCAAGTTGGCGTACACGCGCATCCGCCGCTCCTTCAACAGCCCGACCGCGTGGGAGAATGCGTTGGCAGTCCCCATCTTGTTGATGCAGAATCGCCGAACCCATGGCGAACTGGATTCCACGCCCATTTCAACGGCGATCCCCTTTCCCGGAATCGTCGCGGATAGCTCGTCGAGCGTGTCCTGACTCACAGTCTCCGCTCGAGTCTCGATACAGACCTTGGGGGCCCTGAAAGAGGCCATCAATTCGAAGATACTCCGGCGGGCATCCAAGGGAACCTCGGATTCATCGAGCATGCTCCCCGAAGGCGAGACGAGGAGTTCGTCGACTGGTCCCTCGATCGAATCCAGCGCACGCTGCACGAACCGCACCATGTCACCGGCGGCCACCGACGGGCCATGCCCGTAGTTGCACATCGTGCAAGCCCCGGCATAGTCCCAGTTGCAGCCGCGAGTAAGGAACCAGACTTGCGCAAACACTCCTCCGCCCGCGTGGTCTATGCGCACCTTGAACGGTTGCCCAGGCGCCTCCCGCGGCGCATCGGCGCGGATTCGCGTCATTACGCGGCTCAAGAACGGATTCCCACTCACGGCTTGAATGGCTTCCCCTTTCACTGGTTAGTGACAGGCGACCGGGACTTGCGTCACGAAGGTGTCAACCACCGTACTCGATCCGGGTCGAGTTCCGCTCGAACGGTCGCAGCAGGAACCGTTCCCTGCGCGGGATACCCAAGCACCAGCGCCCCGGCAAGCTCGCATGGTATTCCGAGTTTTCGCCGGATCTCGGTCTCGGCGACGAGCACGTCCCCGAGGAACACGCCGCCCAAGCCAAGAGAGACGGCAGCGATCCACATGTTCTGCACGGCAGCCCCGACGCCCATCACCTCGAAGCTATAGCCGACGATGGAAGCAGCCAGTGCTGCGGGAGCGGCCTGAATGAGGGTGGCGCGCCCGCGGCTGAAGATCCCCAGGTTCTCGACGAAGATCGCCGCGGGAGCCGCTTTGAGGACCGCAGCCGACTCGTCGACGCTGGACCTCCAGGTCTCCCAGGGGCGGCCGGTCGTTGGGTCGCAGGGAACGTACTCGTCGCGGCCTTCTGCCTGCTCGACCAGGACGGACACTTCCATCAGCAGCGCACAATCGGTGACAACGTGAAACCTCCAGGGGCGTGCGTTCTTAGACGAAGGCGCAGCGAGGCCGCATCGGACGATGTTCTCGAGCACCTCCCGGTCGACTGGCGACGAACTGAACCCGCCGCGGATGCTCCTCCGGGTCACGATCGCCTCGACAACAGGGTTCATCGTTTCTCCCTGGGCCAACGCCCTCAACTCCTCAAGCGGGTCTCTTCCCAGTGACATGCTCGAGAATCGCCATGCGCACGAACAGCCCTAGGTCGCTCTGCTCGAACATCCGATTGCGGGGCGACGTGCGGACGTAGTCGTCCATCTCGTCAATGACCGGCATGGGCGACAACAGCAGGCATCCTGGCGGCAGCGCTTCTGTGCGAGCGGTGGTCGCCCGCAGCGCGTCGCGTCGCTCCTGAGGGAGCGCACCGTGAGGGATGCCCGCCACGTACACCACGTCGGTCGCCCCCACGTCCGCCCACGATGCGAACGCGGTCAGTGCCGCAAGCGCAGCAGGCAGTCGGAGTTCCTGCAGATGCTCGGGATCTGCCACGAAGGTCAGTCGCTTGGGGAGGCGGCGAGCGAGCAACGCCGACAGGCTGCGCACGGCCCGCATCCTCGGGTCGCCGACGATGGCGATCGACAGGCCGCCGACCGGGCCGATGAACTCTTCGATCGCGAAGTAGTCGATGAGCGCCTGTGATGGGTGTTGAGCGCTCGGCCCGACGTCACCTCCGTTGATGAGCGCGCAGGGTCCCGCGATGACGGCGTCCTGCTGCCCAATCGGCTGGCCGGGGCGAGCGACGATTGCGTCCGAGTAGCCGGCCACACACCGCAGGGTGTCGGCCCAGCGTTCGAGCATCGAGGCCGGCGAGTGCCGTCGCTCGACCACCTCAACGGTTCGCCATCCCAGCCGGACGGCTGCGGCCGTGAAGCCAACCCGGGTCCTCAACGACGTCTCGAGGAAGACAAGGCTAAGGAGCCTGGGCGGCCCGGACTCTGGGCTGCTGCGGGTCCTCCGGAATCGCCGTGCGCTCGCCAGAATCGCTTCTAGGTCCCTGTCGGTGAGGTCGTCGATCGAGATCAGCGATCGCATTTCACACGACCACCGGAAGAGAGTAGGGATAGACGCCGGCCGGGCTGCCGAGAGAGGCGAAGGTCAAGGTGTTGTGCGTGCACGGAGGGCAGTGAGGGCCCAGTGGAATCCCGGCGTCGACCGCCAACTCGGAGGCAATGGAGAAGACCTCCTCCAGTAGATCCGCGGACGGCGGCGATGCGTCCCTAAGCGGTGTGGCTGGATCCGGACGGAAGGGGCTCAATACGGGCACGCCTCCAGCATCGAGGATCGCGCGGACCCCGTCCAGCGTAGCCGTCGCGGGCTCGATGCCGACCATCAGGATGGATCGCACGCTGGCGGGACCTAGAACATGCGTGGCGTCACGGATGAAATCGACCAGCGTCTTAGTCCCGAAACGGTGCTTTTGCGGCATCAGGTCACGGGCTGCCTTCTCCGAAAACAGCTCGACGTTCACTGACAACTGGTGCAGTCCGAGCGCCTTGAGCCGTGGCAGATCGAATAGTCCTCGCACGGGAACCATCATGATATCGACGTCAAAGCCGCGCGCTGACTCCAACACCTGCTCGTACACCTGCCGCAAGTAAGGGATGTCTCTCGCGGCGGGAGTTCCTCCGGAGATCATGACGTGGTGGGCCGGTTGGAGCGGGTCGTCGAAGGCCAATTGGAGAGCCTCGATGGCTCCGTCAACGGGTTTGGTCTCGTAGGGGTCGTCGTACGGCACGTTGCAGAACTTGCAGCGCATTGCGCAGCCGCGTATCGGAGACAAGCGGACCCTGTCACCGTGGCTGAACGCGAAGTGCGTCGCGGGACGTCCTGTTGACAGGGTGCGATCGTGGTAGAGCGGTGGCAGGCACACCCACGCCAGGCTCTCGAGACCGAATCCGGCCACGAAGAAGGATGTGCCGTCGACATCGAGTAGGGTGCGCGGCGCACGAACGAAATTGGCATTGTGCTCGGCAATCGGAGCGTTGACCCAGACCTCGTCTTGGAGCCGCAGGATGATGCCCGAGGTCGACGCGTAGTCGGCAGGCGTCAACCTCCGATCCCCCCTGCATACGTCCAGACGGGCGCGAGCTGCGGGCGTGATCGCCACTCCCTCCGACAGAATACGAAACTTCAGTCGCTGCGCGTCGCTCAGCACCGCCCGGTGTCCTCTCTGCTACTCACAGGACTTCGTAAGGGATCCACCCAATGTACTCGCCCAACGTCATCACGTCGCGGTTGGCCTCAGCCCACCCCACGACGTCGGTGAGCCTGGCCTCGCGCGCCTCGTTAAGAACAGTGTTCGTGTTGCGCAACGCCTCGCGCTGGACTTCTTCCTGCTGTTCGAGATTGTAACTGCCTAGCAAGTACCCAACGAGAGCGAGTTGCCCATCGATTTTCAGTCTGTCGCGCAGCTTGCCGCTTCCGTACGGCCGTGCGTACTCGAGGTACTTCCTGGCCATGGTCAGAGTGGCTTCAGCTCCTGGCCGTGGTTTCCCGCCGCTGCCTCCCGTAGCCTCTAGCAAGTAAACGACGGCGGTTTTGTCGTAGTACAGCCGCGCGACTAGGCTAGCCCAAGCTGGATCCTCTTCTGACACCAACCGCCGCATCTCGTCCAGTATTCCTCTGGCCTTCTCATAGCCATCGCCACCGCCATTCCCTCTTCTGCAGTGTTCCATTGCAGTGAAGAACTGTCTCATGATGAGGCAGGCAGCGGTGTCCCGCGCGCCTCTGATTACTGCAGCGACGATGGCCCTCGCATAGTACACCTCAGTGTCGATCACCAAGTCGCTGTCTCTGGCCCGGATAAATGCGAAGCGGCACAACTCGTCTAGTCCCTCCTCCAACTCCGCGTCGACTCTTGGCCAACGCTCGGATGCGAGGCGGAACAGTTCAGCGGTATGGTTATCGGTGTAGAGCTGTGCCGCCCGAACTCGAAGTGACATGTTATCTCTCCCCTTCGGTTGACAGACTCCCGTCGCGTGATCGCTCGGATCTGCGCCTACGCTCGCGGGTTTCTCGCATCTCGGGGTTGGCCCGATAGTCCATGGCTTCAAACAACTGCCCCATGAAGACGCGCGCATCAAGGCTGCTACCCTTTGGCGACTTCGGCTCCGCCCAAGAGAAACGGGAGTCACTACTACGCACGGCGTCAAACACCCTGCCTTCCTTGCTGCCTGCCCTCGATTCCTCTGTCGACCCACTGAAAGGCGCACAGGTGTTGACCAGGAAGAGATACCGAGAGTCCTGAACGCGGACCCTGAGCCCTGCGTCGGAGTTGTCGCTCGCGTTGATGAGCCCAACCAAGCGACAGTCGGCAAACAGGGCGATTCCCCTCAGGCCGGTGGAGAAGTACACATGCGCAAGCCACGACCTGCCGGCCACGAAATGCAGGGCAAGCGGTCGCCCGTCTTCGAACCCTTCACGCCCGACGGAAATCCCACGGACGGCACCGTCCCAGACGATGATCTTCCCGGTTGTCCGTTCGCCTTCGTCCATCTCCTGCTCAACGATGTCCAACCCCCCGCCTGACACGTGGTGGAACGCAAACTCACCATGGTTGGTGTACAGGCACCTGTAGAGGGTTAGAAAACACAGGCGCCCACCTACCATCGCAGCACCTCCAGTAGCGGGTTCCAGCAACTCGGGTCCCTTGCCAGCAGTGTGGCCGACATGTGCGACGTAGTCTCCGCTGAAGCGCTTGTCAGGGACGCTCCCCAGCGTCGCTGGCAGTCCGGCCGAGTCCGAGAAGAAGTGATACGAAGACCCATCCGTTTGAGCACTGTTCGCGTAATTGACGTACCAATCGTGCTCCTCCTTGGTCATCTCAACGGTAAAGCTTGGGGCCAGACCTGCTTTGTCTCGTTCTCGAACGATTCTCTTCAGTCCCGCGGTTCCGTCGAAAGTGCAGTGCTCGAAGTTCGCATCATCCAGAAGGCAATTGACAAACGTCACGCCCTGAAACGTGCACGTATCGAACCTCGAGGCCGTGAAGTTGCAGTTGACGAACACGACTCGCGCGAAATCGGCTGTTATGCGGCATTCGCCCCAATTGACATTGGCAATGGTCGTGTCACAGATCAGCGCCCCTTCTCCTTTCCAGTAGTAATGCTCACCCGGTCGTGCGGTAAGCTGCCGAGTCGCGTGCTTCCAGGTCGTACGCTCTTTCGCCCCCCAGTCAGCCAACGCAGGACCCGCGCCGTCGTGAGTCAGCATGATGTTCCCATCAGGATCGACGCGTACAATCTCTGTCTGCTCCAGCCATAGGATCCCCATCGCGACGCGGCGGATCTCCTCTCTCAGTGTCCTGAAGGCGGACTCCGACATCATCGGGCCAGCAGTTACTCTGTGTTGCGCGCCCGTGCGGTGGCTTGGCGTGGAAACGCTAGTCGATTCACCGTCCCTCGGTGGCCCGTTCCATTCAGCTTTCAGACTCTTGAACGGGAAGTCGGCCTTCATGTGTTTGCGGAGCGCTTCGTACTCGTCTTTCGCGATTTGATTGACCTGCTCGTTCTGGTTAGCTGGCGGTCTGTCGGTTTCAGCGAGAAGGCGAGGCCCGAGCACGCCGAGCTCCCTCTCCAAGGTAAGTTGAAGGGCCTCATGCCTTGGGACCGGGATCTTGAAGTCACCAGTTGACAAATGAGGCGCGAGCCGCCTGATGATCGTTCGGGCGCCGACCCGAAGGAACTCGTCAATCTGACTTTTCGAGGCTTCATCGGCGTGATCGATCTTCAGGCCGATCGCAACGCGTAGGCCCTTGGAGAACAAGTCAGCCCCACTGACGTTCTCATTTTCGAGGGCCTGGACGTCGGGCAGCGTGACTCCCGTCGTGAGAGCACGGAAGTGCAGCGAGTAAAGCGTGGCCTGGAGTTCAAGAAGCCCCGGTGGCTTCGTCGATGCGTGTTTCTGAAGCCCTATGAACTGGGCAACCAGGTAATCAGCTGCGTCGCGCGACACCTGGGGGCTCGTTTCGCATCTTTCGCGGCCCTTCTCGATGATGTCACGAACCAACTCCTCGGCTGTGATAGCTTCTATCGTGACCGAATCCATGCTGAACGGCTTGACTCCGCGAAGGAGTTCGCTGAGGCGGTGCAGTTCCTCCGTGCGAAGCGAGACAACCACGCGGGTATTGTGGCGGTACCCGAGTTTCCTAACCCACGCTAGAACCTTCCGGGCCATGCCCGCGTGTCGGCGGAGCAACTCCTCGAATTGGTCCAGCACGAGCACCGCGTCGGCGTCGTCTTCTGAACGTTCGAGCACTTGCGAGAGACGCGGTCTGGCCCCGACCTTATTCTTCCAGTTCTGATCGTCCAGCCAACTCGCGACGCTATCGCGAACCTTAGGCTTTACGAAGTCGTGCGTCGTCTTCACGCATCGCGCGACGTACTCGTCAGCCTCGCATATGTCGTCGCTCCAGCTTCGGGCACACAACAGATCGAATCCGGCTTCAAACAGGTCGGAGAACAGCCCATTCTGGAGGAGCGACGACTTCCCGACACCTGAGCGACCATGGACTACGACTAGTGGGCGCCTGCGGACGGCGTGTACGAGCCGTTCCAACTCTAAGGTCCGGCCCACTAGCGTGCCACGCCCGTCTTCAGGTTCGGTTTGAGGCCGCGGCCCGACGTACGGGCACTTGTCCACCTTCTTGAGTTCGGTGCGCCATTGTTCGAGCAGGTCACTTGTCACAGACGCCCCCTCCCGTGAAGATGGCACTTGTCTTGTCTTTCAACGCGTTCTCAAGGTGCGAGGCGTAGTGCTCCAAGTCTTCATCGAAGGACGACGCCTTCACAGAGCCTACGTCGTCGGGCTTGGACACTACGTCGATTCCACTCCAGAACAACAGGTCCTGCCCAACCTGAGTCGAGAGAGTGTTGACAGCAAGCCCCTTGCAACACCGATCCGCACCCATGAGGTGTGCGTACTCTCCTGCCGGCGCCCCCCCCCCGCGGCCCAGAGACCGGGGGCGGAACTCATACTCCTTAGTGGGAAGAACGGAGACCAGGTTGGCTATGCGCTGTCGGACCGCATTGTCCTGGATTTGAACGCCCAACAGCAACCAAAACCTGTTCCAATGCTGCGAGTTACGGACGAACTCGGTCGGAAGTCCGAGGGCCCCGAGAGAACTCGATTCACACAGATCGATCGCACTGTGTAGGACAGAATCGTGTTCGTTCACCAGCACCGCGGAGTGCAATTGGATACCGTCCTCTATGCGCTGCCTCACCTCCGCCTCTGTGGCTGAATCGTGTTCCCACTGAGCGAATGCCGTAGCGTCTTCTCTCAGCGGCTCCAGGACCTGCCAGAGACTTGGGTGATCTTTGGGGGTGAGCGGAGGTGCCACGAGCGGTGCGCCGACAAGCCTTATGACGACAGGGCCTTGCAGGCCAAAACAGCCTGGGTCACGGTCTGGGAAGCTCAGCAGCTTCCAATTACCTGGTCTACTTTGAGAGTTCGTGAGCAGCGATAGCCAATCGGATTCCGGGACGGCTTGCGGGTCTACGTCGTACGTCATCCAGCACGGATGAACCAGCTTGTTCTCACGGTCAACGAGATAAACAGGAACCGCCATTACGAAAGGTTTGCCCTCGCGCAACAACGCGAGTTCCAGTTCCACATCAAAGGAGGTCACGAACGCGACAGGCACAGGGACGTCTTCCGCCTGAGCGTTCTTCTTCCTGAAGGCGAACCAGTAGCTGAATTCGGCGAGCAAGAGTTTCGCTGCCCTGGTGTAGGTGGGTCTTGGCCGTCTATCGTTGAACGACTCTTTGGTGATCTGTTCGTACCGGCCCTTGATCAAGACGCCCACTTCGGTCATGAGTTGGAATGAAGGAACGCCTACCGTCCCGATGCTCGGGTTGTCGAGATGACTGAGTTCGAGGACGAGGTCGCTCCAACCCGGGTACACCTTGTGCTTGGGCCAACCCGCCACGCAGAACCAGCTGAATTCGGCCATCGCTTGGACGTTCATCTGAGAGAGCGAGATCTGCGAATCCTCGAGCCCCGCGAGTATCGCATCGAGGAGGGAATCCAGAGTCTTCTGGAACTCGATTGCGTGAGCCCCCAACACTTGAGAAGCGATATCCTTCGAACGCAACTTGAGAGACTTCAACAGCCTGACGCTTGGCTCCAAGTACTCTTCGCGCAAGATGTGGTAGCGCCACGCGCGCTTGCCTAAAGTCGCCCTATCGTCGTGCTGCTGTCGACGCGGAGCATTCGTGCCACCGGCTTTGATGGCATGGTACAGCTTCGCGAGCAGGGCGGAGGCAAGGACGAGGTCAAACACCAAAGATGAGTGTTGCCAGTCCTCAAGTGAGGCGTCCGGCTCGTCGCCAGAGCGGGAGGCTGGCGTGGAAACACCACTGGCGCGTCTGACCTGCAGTCGATCTCGAATCAAGTCCGTCGCGAACTCCCTCACGACGTCCGCAACAGGCAGTCCGTCAATCGTTTCCGGAGCGAGTTCGCTCTTCAGGTCACCCAACCGCTCCGCGACTTTGCTCAAGGCGCGCGCGTGATCATCCGTCTGAGAACAGCCGTTGCCCAACACAAGGGTGAACCAAGGACGCTTCGACTCGCTGGCAGAAGCTTGGCAAATCCTGTGGCCGCTACTACGCCCGGTCAAGAAGAAGAGGTAGTCCTCACGGCTGTCGAAACGCGCCGCGGAGGGCCGCCGCTCTCGCGTCCCCAGCAACATGGTTAATCTCCTCTAAACGACGAAGTTACCCACAGGCGACTCGAAGCCACTGATTGACAATTGCCGACCAAGACGGCAGCAAGTCAAATCCGTCGTCGGTCATCCGGTCGCGCGCTGTCACTCTGGCGACAACGCCACCAGTCTCCGTCCGCACTCGCGGCTTGGCCGAGACGTCAACTCGGCACGTCAGTGGATGGCGCCGAAACAACTGCCCCAGCCGCATGCCATCGATGTACGCCGGAGCGGATGTGGAGTGAACGACCAGGTGCGCGAATGCCGGCGTTTCACGAACAAGCTCCCGAAGCGGTCTCACCTTTGGAGCGTCATGTCCGAGAACTGCTGCGACATGATCTAGAAAGAGACAACTCTCTCCCGCCTCGCTCGAAAGTTGGCTCGAAGCGTGAGTGGACCCTTGGAACCTGGGATTGACTTCCGTGAACAGCGCGCACCCGTTGTGCACCAAGAAGTCAACGCCGAAGGTCCCGCGGTAGTTGAACCCACGGAGCCATTTACCGAGTGCCGTCACACTCTCCTCGATCGAGCCGATGATCCTTTCTTCCAACTCGGCAACGGCGCCAAAGTCGTTTCCGCAGTAACCGAAGGGCCTTGATGTACACCCGCTGATTCCTATCAACTGTACGGAAGGCCGGTGCATCGTCACGCCATTGTGCCAGACCGTCGCACCGATATTCACGGGGGTCGCTGCTTCTAGAAACCGGGATACGCCAATGAAGGCTTCGGGCCGATGGGGCCAGTTTGTCGTAACGCCCTCTGGTTCTTCCACTCGCACAAGTCCGGCGCCACCCGAGGACCGACTGACTCGCAGTACGATTGGGCCTTCCCTCAGCATGCGAAGGGCCACGAACTGCTCTTCGTCGGCCACGTAGTCCCACTTGACGTGCGGCAGTCCCATGAGGGCAACGTGTGTCTCGACCCAAGGCTTGTGCTCGAACAGCGCCTGATGTGGCCCAAACATCCCTAGGTCCAGGCATCGGTCGCGTCGCGCGAACAGCAACGACGACAGGAAGCTCGATGGCCGATACGGCAGCAGGGCGGTGTCGCTGGAGAGGCGTCGGAGTATTGCCTCTCGAAACTCGTGTGATGCGGGGGCGTCCAGGTGATCCTCGATATCCCACGAGTCGAGGTCTGGCCGAACACCTGACATGTCCTCGTAGTCAGCAAGGCTCGGAACCGCCCCTCCCCGGTCGTGGCCACCCACGATGGAGAACCCGCCAGCGACGTGATCGAGGTCCGAAATCGCCTCGATGTCGTCTGCTCTCAGGCCGGCCCAGATGAGATCCCGCCGTCCAAGGCTCGCTGAGACGCTGGCTAACGCCCGCTTCCGGTCTGTCACACGCCTCCTTCGCTTCCGTTCAAGGTCGCCAGGGGCACGGTGATGGCAGTCACGGCTCGATGCCCACCGCACAACACCGTCGCCTCCGCCTTTCGGCTGCGCGGATCACGGACGATACTGATGTGCGTTGCCGGCGACCGGAGCAACCTGTACTGGAACGGGGGGGCCGAATCGTTGACGAGTCCCCAGGCAACGGCTACCCCGTTCTCCCTTTTCGACAAGACCGCAACGAGGTAGCCCGCGGACGTCGCTGCCGCGTCCATCGCTACGACACTACCGGAGTATTGGGCGAACGGTGTCCGGTCACTGTCCTTCCCTGACAGGGCCCTAACAGACTGCCCGGGCAGGTAGAAGGAGCGACCGCTTAGTAACGCGGCATAATGAACGCTGTTGGCCGCAGAACACACCTCCAGCAGGACCGCCTTGTCGTCGTTGATGAGGAATACCGCAGCAGTCTCTGTTGAGGGCCCCTCCCCCGAAGCCTGGGGGATTGTGGTGGCGCGAACTACAACCCGGGCCCGGTGCTCTCCGCACGCGGCCACCGCTAGCAGTCCGGACGCCGTCATGTGCTCGTAACCATCCTTCCACTTGGTAGGGATCACGACCCGCCCCTTCCACTGGGAGATGTTCCCATTCCAGGGGTTCAGTGTGGACAGCGCCAATTCCTGACCGACTAGTGTGCCAACCACCAGGCCATCGGCTGACACCGCAATCGAGACAAGAGGCGCTACGTCGGCGGGAAATGTGTACCTGTCGGGAGAGTCCTTGAACCAGAGCCTGCGAATATCACGCCTTCGCTTTGGCGCCTGAGACGTTTCAGCCAGACCGCACTGTGGAGAATTCGAAAGTTCCAGCCGGATCGCGCCGCGCCCGGGTGCCTCCCCTCGTGGCCGCAACAGCAGACTCTTGTCAGGCCCTAGGTCCACGCGCGCCCACCAACGAGACGGGGATGGAGTCCGATACTTGATGACTATGAGTCCGGCGAATATCAGCACGTAGGGCAAGGCGAGAGCCCAAGGCGAAAGCACTCCCAAGTAAATGAGCAGGATAATGAGCACTACCAGAATGGGTAGGCCCACGACGATCAACTTTCCTCCGGCCGTGCCCCACAACTCCCCCGGATGGCGTGCGGGAATCCGGAAGAGCCAACAGGCGCCCTTGAGCACCTTATCGGGAGAAGTCACCCAACTAAGAAAATAGAATGCGGCCACGGGGCTCTGACTGAGAAGCCACGCCGCCCACGGGTCCTTGTCTGCCATCACCAGTGCTCCCGCAATCTCACCGGTAACAGCCGTTCGCCGTTACCTGGTGCCCAGTGTCCTATCTCAGCCCGACCCGCTCCTGCGTCGCCTACCCCTGACAGCGTCAGCCCCATCAAACTTGTGTCACAATGCGCGGCGCGCTACGCCGCGCACCATATCATAGAGGTGCGCAACTGTGGAGGACCGTCCTTGGGGAATCGTACCGAGAATCTGGGAAGGCGGAGCGTGGGTCAGGCCACCTTCGCCGGCTCAACCCCGGAGCTGTCTCGCTAAGGGACCAACGTCAGCGTAGGGTTGGGAGGCTTTTCTCATGTCGGTTATCGCCTTCGGCCGCGAATAGGGGCCGATAGGGCGATTGGCAGCCTATCTCGGGGCTTCAGGGCCAGTGTGCGGTCCCAGAAGTATGACCGCTGTGACATAACCGATCCGACGACGGGCCTTCTAAGCCGGGGGCCGCAGGTTCGAGTCCTGCCGGGCGCGCCAGCCCTCGCTTCGCTCGACCGGCGCCCCCGCCGGCCTTTAGTTCATCGGGCCATCCGGCCCAAAGTGTGAGTCCTGCCCTTCGACTCAGCTCAGGGCACCCCGAGCACCGTCGAGGGGCGCCGGGCGCGTCATCCTTCACGCTACTCGAGTCTGCACCGTCGGTTCGACGCGGGTCCACGTCGTCTGCCGCGCGACTCGAAGCTCGTAGTCCGACTGGAGGTCGAGCCAGATCTCAGGCGAGGTGCCGAAGTACTTGCCGAGCCGCAGAGCCGTGTCAGCCGAAATCGCGCGGTCGCCGTTCACGATCCCACTGACACGGTTCGCCGGAACGGCGAGCGCCCGCGCCAACGCGTTGATGCTGAGCCCCAACGGGCGCATGAATTCCTCCATGAGGATCTCTCCAGGAGGAATCGGATCGAGCAGCTTCGGCTTTGACGCCATGAGACACCTCTCAGTGGTAGTCCACGATCTCAACGTCGTGAGCGTCGCCGCTTCTCCAGGTGAAGCAGATGCGCCACTGGTCATTGATACGAATGCTGTGCTGGCCCCGCCGGTCACCTTTGAGCGCCTCGAGTTGATTGCCTGGCGGCGCCTTCAGATCTTCGAGCACGCGAGCTCGGTGGAGGTAGAGCAGCTTTCGCCGCGCAGGCCGCTCGATGGCCTGGAATCGCCGAACCGGCATGTCCCGGAAGAGGGCCTCTTCGTCCTTGCTTCTGAAGGACCTGATCACAGAAACAGGGTATTACGCATGACGTCATATGTCAACCCTGGCAGAGAACCGAAGGCCAGAGGGTCCATACCGGGGTGACCGCGGAACCTCCCGCTGACGGACCGGGCCTGGGCGACCATTAGAATATATGTATGCTCATATACATAGAGCGCTAGCAGACACCACGGCCGGTTGTCTGGATGGGGTCGTCACGCACAGACCTTCTGTCCGTCGTCGTCGCTGCGTGAAGAGGACTCACCCTGCGCGGCGATCGGTTATCGCCTCCCGCTCCGAACCAAGCCGATAGCGCGACTGGCCGAGCGGCGGGAGGCGAGTTCTCTCGCCCCGAGATAAGCAGGGGCGGACCAGCCAGGCTGGTCCGCCCGAACGTGAGCGCCGGTCATCCGGCTCCGACTACTTGATGCGGGCGATGGGCTTGCCGCCCTCAATCAGGAGCGTCACCTCACTGGCCTTGCACAAGTCGATCTTCGTCCAGACGACGGACGTGTCGTCCTCAGTGATGATCTTGAAGTCCCAGAGGCACTCGTCTTCGTCACGGGGGAAGTGGATCGTCACATCTTCGCCGTTCTCGAGCAGATCGACGTCGAGCACATCTTCTTCCCACTCGTCCGTGGTCGTGGGCGAGATGTACAACTCGTCGATCGTCTGTCCGATCCGGTTGCGTAGGACGAAGTCCTGTCTGCCCTGTGCCGCGATCGCCAACGACCCGGCCACCACAACTGCGAGACACACGGCCAGTACTACTCTCTTCATGGTCACTCCGCGGCCCGTTTCGCCGCTGCCGCACGGACATCGGGACCTGTGAAGCTCGACCCCATTGCCAGGCTCACACCTCCCCCGACACCCAACCGCGCGGCACTCCTGGGTGAATGCCCAGGAATACTATAGCCGAGGTCCAGGCGTTCCTTCCAGGGGCGACAGGGTGACCCGGGTCGACAGGTGACCCGGATCGACTGCGGCCCCGGAGTTCCGGTTCCGCGCCCCGTGAGCGTCGCGTAGGACGCCCTTCGCGCGCCGCAACGTCGAAGCCGCGGGTCGGATGATCGTCCGAACCGGACGGCCCGACGCCGCGCCACCACCGCAGAGCGTCTATACTGGCCGGCGTGGCCAGCGCAATAGATCCGAGGGCGGAGTATGCCAGGCACCTCGGGAACCGGCAGTCCGAATCGGCCCGCCTCGCGCGTCTCGACATGCGCACGTCTCGCGCGCGGCTCGTCGTGGCCGCCATCGCCGCTCTTCTCGCCTGGCTGGCGTGGCGGACGGGAGCCGTGTCATGGTGGTGGGTCGTGGCCCCTGCGGCGGCGTTCCTGGTTCTCGCCATCGCCCACGGTCGAGTGATTCAGTCGCGCCGCCGGATGGAACGCGCGTCCGACTTCTACGCCAAGGGCCTCGCGCGCCTCGACCATCGGTGGGCCGGGCAGGGCGTCGCGGGAGAACGGTTCCTCGACCCAGAACACCTCTATGCGGCGGATCTCGATCTGTTCGGCCGGGGATCGGTCTTCGAGCTGCTCTGCACCGCCCGTACCCGCGCGGGAGAGGAAGCGCTTGCGGCGTGGCTGCTCTCGCCCGCCGGCCCGGACGAGGTCGCCGCGCGCCAAGCCGCCGTACGCGAGTTGACGCCACGTCTCGATCTGCGCGAGGACCTCGCCCTGCGGGGAACCGACGTGCGGGCCGGCCTGCATCCGGACGAGCTGGCGGCATGGGCGACCGCGCCGGCAGCGCTCGGGTCGAGCCTCACCCGAGGAATCGCGGCGGCACTCTGCGCCGCCGGCATCGCCACGCTGGGACTCTGGTGGGCTGACCTCATCGGGCCGCTCCCGTTTCTGGTCGTGGTCGCCGCCGACATCCTCGTCGCCTGGCCGCTGCGCGGGCGCGTGCGGCGTGTGCTCGACGATGTCGAATCGGCCCGCCAGGATCTGGTGCTGCTGCTCCAACTGCTGGAGCGTCTCGAGCGCGAGCGCTTCTCGAGCCAGCGCCTGATGACGCTGCGCGCGGCGCTCGACACCGGGGGCGTCGCTCCGTCCCGGCGCATCAGGTCGCTCGAGCGCCTGATCGATCTGGCGGATGCGCGCCGCAATCAGCTCTTCGCCCCCTTGAGCTACCTGCTCCTCTGGGGCACGCAGTTCGCCCACGCCTTCGAGGCGTGGCGCGCGCGATGCGGCCCCGCGATCCCGGGCTGGCTGGCGGCGGCTGGGGAAGTCGAGGCGCTGTGCGCCGTGGCGGGACATGCGTGGGAACACCCGGAGGACCCGTTTCCTGAGGTGATCGACCCGGCAGACGGCCCCTGCTTCGACGCCGCCGCGCTCGGACACCCGCTCATCCCGGCCGAGGTCTGCGTGCGCAACGACGTCCGGCTGTCTGGCCGGACGGCCGACCGATGGCCCCGGGCGCTCGTGGTGAGCGGATCGAACATGTCGGGCAAGACCACGCTCCTGCGCACCGTCGGCGTCAACGCCGTCCTGGCACTGGCCGGGGCGCCGGTTCGAGCCCGGCGCCTCGTGCTGACGCCACTCGCTGTCGGCGCCACCCTCAGAGTCCAGGATTCGCTGCAGGGCGGGACCTCGCGCTTCTACGCGGAGATCACGCGGCTCAGGAAGATCGTGGCCTCGGCCGACACCTTGCCGCCACCGCTCTTCCTGCTCGATGAAATGCTGAGCGGTACCAATTCGCGCGATCGGCGCACGGGTGCCGAGGCGATTCTGACGAGCCTGATCGAGGCGGGCGCCATCGGCCTCGTTACCACGCACGATCTCTCGTTGTCCGAGATCGCCGATGCGCTCGCGCCGCGGGCCGCGAACGTCCACTTCGAGGATCATCTCGAGGCGGGACGGATGATCTTCGACTACGTCTGCCGGCCGGGCATCATGACGAAGAGCAACGCACTCGAACTGATGCGGTCGGTGGGGCTGGAGATCTGAGCCGGCTCAGCCTCCCGATCCGAACGGAGGCGCCGGCCGGGCGTCAGCCCTCACTTCCAGGGCACCTCGACCTTCACGTCATTGCCGTCCATGTCCTTGGCCGTCACGGCGACCACCGAGGCCTTGACCGTTCGCGGTGAGAACGGCACGCCGTCGTTGTTGCGGAACGTGTTGACGGCGAGATCGCGGTTCTCGGCACTCTCCAGACGAGGCAGATACGTCGAGTACGACGTCTGGCGCCCGACAGGCAGGATCTCGGGCCTGACCTCGAGGAGGGGTTGCCCGGACGTGTTCGTGACGGTCACATAGAACTGGGAGATCTCCACCTGGATCTTGTCCAGGTCGCCGGTCGCGGCGCTACCGCCGCACGATCCGGTCACGACGACGAGGGAGGCGAGGATGGCGAGACGGAACGCGCGCGAGCTCCACGACATCGCTGGACTCCTTTCTCCGGGAATAGGGCGGCAGCCGCGGGCGGATGCCGGGTTCCCGGGCCCGAGGTCATCGAAGGGGGCAAGAGCGAACCGCACGGATCGAGCCGGGGCAATTGTAGCGCCAGCGGTGGAAAGATGCGACACCGGATGCTACACTTGATGGTTCCCGCAGGATCGTGGGATGGTGGGTATAGCTCAGCGGTAGAGCGCCGGACTGTGGCTCCGGAAGTCGCGGGTTCGAACCCCGTTACCCACCCCAGACGCCAGCTCGAGCCCCCGAGACCGCGTGGCGTCGCCGGGGCCGGGTGGGCCTGCGGCAGCCTGCCGCCTCGGTGCGCACCCACCCGCCCGCGTGCAGTGGTCCCGGACGGGATCGCGACGGGACCTGTTCCCAGGCTCAACCGAAGGAGGACCGGGCACGTGGCCGCCAACTGGGAGTCAATCGATACCGACGTACTCGTGATCGGCGGCGGCGTCGCGGGCTGCATGGCCGCGATTCCGGCACTCGAGGCGAACCTCAAGGTCGTGGTCTGCGAGAAGGGCAAGGTGCTGGACTACTGCGGCAGCGTGGGCTGCGGCGTTGACCACTATCTGACCGTCATGGATTCGGGGCCCGAGTGGGATGCGCCCGAGTTCCTCATCAAGCACGTGCCCGGACTCACCGACGGGATTGTCGACATGGCGGTGACGAGCCGCGTGATTCACGAAATGCCGAGAATCCTGCGCAAGATCGAGAGTTTCGGTGTCGACTTCAAGGACCCACGATACGGCACCTACTATCGCGTGCGCTCATTCGGCCTGCCGGGGACGTATCACATCAACTTCGACGGCAAGGAGTTCAAGAAGCACATCGGGGAACAGGTGCGCCGGGCGAGGGCCACGGTACTCATGCGCACGATGGCCGTGCAGCTCCTGACC
This sequence comes from Acidobacteriota bacterium, assembly GCA_040752275.1. Taxonomy (GTDB): domain Bacteria; phylum Acidobacteriota; class Vicinamibacteria; order Vicinamibacterales; family JAKQTR01; genus JBFMFH01. The sequence goes on along the minus strand of JBFMFH010000061.1, from coordinate 14,221 downwards.
GAGGACAACCGCGTCTATGGCGCCCTGGCGTTTTGTTTCCGTACCGGCCAGTGGTTCGCGATCCGCGCCCGCGCGGTCGTGGTTGCGGCGGGCGAGGTCAACCGGATCTCCAACAACGCGTCCGGCCTCGCCTTCGACAGCTGGCACTGCCCCTACAACACCGGAGACGGGCATCGCATGGGGTACGCCGCCGGCGCGCTCCTGACCAACATGGAATTCGTGGAGACGACGCTGACGCCGAAGGGCTTCTCGACCCAGGGGCTCAACGCGCTCGTGAGCGAAGGCGCGCACTTCATCAACAATTCCGGTGAGCGCTTCATGTTCAAGTACGACCCGAAGGGCGAGAACGCCCGCCGCGCCGTGCTGGCCGACGCCGTGATCAACGAGTACCTGCTCGGCAACGGTCCGATCTACGCCGATCTCCGGCACCTGCCCACAGAGACGCTCGATCACATGGAGGAGACCCTGCAGGTCGACCGGTACACGATGCCGGCCTTCTACCGGCAGAAGGGCATCAACTTCCGTGAGGAGCCCGTGGAGATTTCGGTCTCCGAGTTCAGTGTTCGCCGCAGCGGCGTGTACTTCCGCGGCAGCGGTCTCGCCGTCGACACCGACGGCCAGACGTCGGTCGACGGCCTCTTCGCCGCCGGCGACTGCGCGTCGGTCAGTGGCGGCATCGCCGGCGCGTCGGTGCTCGGGCACATCGCAGGCGAGGGCGTCGCCGCGCGCGTGCGGAGGGAGGCCGGAGCGCGCCCCGAGATCGACATGGACGCGGCCAACGACGTCCGCGAGGCGGCCCAGCGGCACCTGAAGCTCAGGGATGGCCTGCCGTGGAAGGAGTTCGAGCGCCAGACGCGCCAGACGGTCACCGACTACGTCGGCGTGCGCCGCAACGCCAAGGGCCTCACTCTCGCCCTCGACACGCTGCGGGCGCTCGGCGCCCGTGAGCCGACCCTCAGGGCCGACGACTTGCACGGCCTGATGCGCGTGTACGAAGTCAAGAGCCTCCGCCTGGCCGCGGAGCTCATGGCACACGCGGCTTTGACCCGCACCGAGACTCGCACACGCTCGGCGCACCGCCGCCTCGACTACCCCGAGACCGACGATGCCAACTGGCGCAGGTTCGTGGTCGTACGGCAGGGCACGGACGGTCCGCACGTGAGTACGCTTTCGTGCGCGGAGCCGCTGGCGGCGGCGTTCCGCCGGCCGCGTATGCAGGAGCGTTCGGATGTCGGCTGAGGCGAAGATGGTGCACAACCCGATTCGGATTGACGCAGACACGTGTATCAGGTGCAACCTCTGCGATTTCGTCTGCCCAGGCGATGTGATCTACAAAGAGGAAGACAACCGCGAGACGCTGCCCGTGATCGCGTATCCGGACGAGTGCTGGTACTGCGGGCTGTGCCAGTCGATCTGCCCTGTCGACTGCATTACGATCGTGTTCCCGGACGAGATGATTCACTGCCAGACCGACGTGGTGACCCTGCTGGGCAAAGTGGTCGAGTGACCACCCCATCGGGAGATGGGCCGTCAGATGCTCGAAGCGATCGGTGCGGGACTCGCGGCACTCGCCACGCCACAAGCGGCCTTGTTCCTGGTGATCGGCGTGGTCTTCGGGCTTGCCGTCTGCACCATGCCGGGCCTGGGTGGCATCGTCGCGATGGCGCTGCTGTTGCCGTTTACCTACGGCTATGAACCCGGGGCGACGCTCGCCCTGCTCCTCGGCGCCCATATCGCGACGATCTGGGGCAGCTCGGTGACGAGCATCCTGTTCAACGTGCCAGGCGCCGCCAAGAGTCTTGCCCTGGTGTTCGACGGTCACCCGATGACGCAGCAGGGCCAGGCAGGCCGTGCGCTGGGCGCGTCGGCGACGGCCGCGCTCCTCGGCGGAGTCATCGGCGCGGTGTTCCTCGCGTTCAGCATTCCGATCGTGCGCCCCGTGATGCTCGCCCTCGGGCCGAGCGAGTACCTGATGCTCGCCCTCTGGGGTCTGACGCTCATCGCGACCTTCAGCGAGGGATCGCTGCTCAAGGGTCTGGTCGCAACCGCACTCGGCATCATGGTGGCCTTTGTCGGCATGGACCCGATCACCGGAACGCCGCGGTTCTGGTTCGGCAACGTGTACCTGCTCGACGGCGTTTCGTTTCCGGTGGCGATGATCGGCCTCTTCGCCGTGGCTCAGATGATCAAGCTCTTCGTCAAGGGCAAGATCAGCGTCAAGCGGATTGCCGGCGAGGAGCGCAGTTCGGTGCTCGACGGCATCAAGGACACGCTTCGTCATTGGTGGCTCGTGGTGCGATCGAGCCTCCTCGGGCTGTGGATCGGCGTCCTGCCCGGGGTCGGCGCGAGCGTCGGCGGCATCGCGGCCTATGCGCACGCCAGGCAGACCTCGAAGACGCCGGAGCGCTTCGGCAAAGGAGCCGTCGAGGGGGTCATCGCGCCGGATGCCACGCTCGGCGCCAACGAAGGCGGCGGCCTCATGCCGACGCTGGCATTCGGCATCCCGGGAGGCGAGAGCATGGCGATCCTGCTCACGGCCTTCCTGAGCATGGGCATCGTGCCCGGGCCGCAGATGCTCACGAGCGGCCTCGACATCGTCTTCACGATGGTGTGGGTCATCGTGTTCGCCAACGTGCTCACGACCCTGCTGGGCCTCAGCCTCGCGCCGCAGCTCGCCCGGCTGCCGATGATGAACCCGAATCTGATGATTCCGGTGGTGCTCTCGGTGTGCCTGTTCGGGGCGTTTGCCGCGCGCGGCCTTGTCGTGGACGTTGGGGTCGCCGCGTTGTTCGGTGTCGCCGGCTACTTCCTGGACAAGTACCACTATTCGCGGGCGAATTTCGTGATCGGCATGGTGCTCGCGGACATGATCGAGCGAAACCTGCACATCTCGCTCAGCCTCTACGGCCCTGCGTTCGTGTTCACGCGTCCGGTCACGCTCGCCATGCTCCTCGTCATGGCGGTCACGACGGCCCTGCCAGTCATGCGCAGACGGCTCCGCACGCGCGCCGAGGCTCGGGTCGGATGAGTCGCCGCGGGCAAGAAAACGTCCTCGCGGCCGTGTTGCTGTGCGTGTTCGGCGGCTACATCGCCATGAGCCTCGGCTTCGGTCCACGCGCCCGGTTTGTGCCGCTGCCGATCGCGGCAGCCGGCCTGGCGTGCCTGGTCGCGCAGGTCGTGAGACAGAATCTGCGCAGGGACGACGAGCCCGGCGATGCGGGACCGTTTACGGCGTTCGACGGCAGCGGGGATGCCTTGCCTGCCCAAGCCGCGGCCGCACCGGTCGGGCAGACGCAGGACGGGTTGCGGAGCACCGGCCGGCGCGAACTCGCGGCGATCGGGATCGTGGCGTTGTTCGTCGGGCTCAACACAGCCCTTGGTCCCGTCCCGGCCGCCTTCCTGTTCTGTGCCGGTTACCTGAGCCTCAGCAGACACTACGCCGTGTGGAAGGCAGTGGTGTTCGCGGGGGTGTTCGTCACCGTGATCTACCTGCTGTTCGTCGTCGGTCTCGAGGTTCAGCTCTATCACGGTCTGCTCGAACCGTTGATCGAGCGTTTCTAGAGAAGAGCCGCGCCGCGGCCTGCGGCCGGAGTAGACAAGACGGTGGTCCTTGCCCAGAATTCAGGAGACAGGAGGCAGGAGACAGAATGGGGTGAGCCGGCCTGATCGGCCCCGGCGCGCCGAAGCCCGCAGGGCGGAGGCGGCCGGCCTCCTTGTCGCCCTCACGGGCCGAACGAGACGGGGACGGTGATCCCGAGCGGGTGGCGCCGGACGGGCGCCCGCCGCGGCCTGCGGCCGGAGGAGACGGGGGACTCCGGGAGGACTCCGGGAGGACTCCGGGATGAGACCCGCTCTAGAACGGGGGTGTTCGGCAGGATCACAGAAGAGGCTTCGGCTGCCGCGGTTCGCATGCAGGCCCTGACACCCGACGTGGGGCGTCGGGTATCGGGTGACCGAGGGTTCCAGATGAAGGTACTCGATCGCACCCTTCGCAAGGGCACTGGGGCAGCGCTGGCAGGGCTGCTTGCCGCGGCGGCGTTCGGACCCGGATCGAGCCTGCATGCCGCGAGCGTGCGCGGCGAGATCGTCACGCTGATCGTTCCCAACAGCGCCGGCGGCCTCATGGCGCGCTACGCCCGGATGATCGCGCCCTACATCGCGAAGCATGCCGGCGCCCGGGCGGTGCGCGTCCGGATCATGACGGGAGGCGGCAATCTCCGCGGCACCAACTACCTGCACTTTTCGAAACCGGACGGCAGGACCATCGGATTCACGAGCATTCCGTCGCTGGTGCTCGCGCAGCTCTCCGGAAGCGAGGCGGTGCAGTTCGACGCCACGAAGTTCGTGTACTTGGGTCGCGCCGCGACCGAGCCGCGCGTGCTCACGGTGGGGACGCGCTCCGGCATCGAGACGGCGGAAGACCTGAAGTCGCTGCGCCGGCCGTTCGTGTTCCCTTCCCAGGGAACCGACGAAGACTTCTACACCATGGTCGTCCTCGCGCACGCGCTCGGCATCGAACTCAAGTTCGTCATGGGCTACGACGGCAATGCCGATACGTCGATGGCGGTCATTCGGGGTGACGGCGACGGCCACATCGCGTCCTGGCATGCCTCGATGGGAGTCATCGAGGCCGGTGACGAGCGCCCCGTGCTGACGCTCGGCGCGGAACGCTATGCCCGCTACCCGCACCTGCCGACCGCCGGCGAGATCGTGGCCCCGGATGCGCGAGAGGCCGTCCAGGCGATTGTCAACATGCTCGACATGCACCGGGGCTTCTTCGGGCCGCCCAACCTCGACCCGCAGGCCACGCAGGAACTCCGGGCGGCCATCAGCGCCGCTCTGCGGGACCCGGGGCTGATCGCCGAGTCCGAGCGGCAGCGCCTGCCGCTCGTCCCGTCCGACGGGTCCGCCGAGCAGCGGAAGATCCGGCATGTCGCCGAGGCCAGCGGCGTGATCGTCCCCATTCTGCGGGACGCCCTCGCACGGATTCGTTGAGGGCCGTCTCCCACCGGCGCCGCCGGGTTGCCTTGGATGGCGCCGCCCGATCGACTACCGCTCACCCGGCAGCGGCGGGTACATCGGCGGCGGCACGCGCCGCTTCGACGCCATCTGGTAGGCGGAGGCGACCTTCAGGATCACGTCCTCACGACCCGGATCCGCGCGAAACACCAGCGAGAACGGCATCCCTGGCGCCGGCACGGTGTGCACGGTGTTGTTGTTGGTCGCGACGTACCTCGTCCGGTCGCGGTTCAGCACGAACGTCGCGTCGTACACCTCTCGCACGTAGCCGGCGGGGACCAGCACTTCCGTGAGTCCTGCGTAAGGGCCCATGCGGATCTCCCCGCGCACGTCCCCGGGAGGCCTGGGCTGCGTCGCCCCCGCGATCTTGCCCGGAGGGAGCGACGTGTGGAGCCGAACGACCACGTCCAGCCGGTTCTCCTGCATCACCTTCATCTCGAGGCGGCGGAGCAGTTCCCGCAGTTTCATGCGCTCGTCGATGCCCTGAGCCTCGCCGAAGGGCCGCCGGATGTCCTCGACGGCCTCCCAGTTCCTGAAGGCCGCGCGCTGATCGTCGCCCCAGAACTTGGAGCGCGCGTTCAGGGTCTTGAAGTCCACGAGGGTCTCGGTGAAGCCGCGAGCCCGCCAGTCGGCCGCGCGACGCTGGGCGTACTGCGTGAAATGGAAGCGGAACGCGTTGGACCTGGCGACGCCTTGGATGAACCGGATGTTGAGGTTCTTCGGCAGCGGCTCGCGGCCGTCCGCCAGCGCGATCAGATAGTCGATGGGCGCCATCGTGCCCGATCCGAACCTCTTCCCGGGCGCGAGCTCCGTGGGCCTGATCGTCGAGGCGAACTCGGGAAACTCGGGCAGGCCATCGTCGTTCAACTGGAACAGGATCTCCGGAAAGAATACGCCGACCAGCTCGGCCAGCGCCTGGTTGTACGACGGTTTCATGTTCTCGACGGCAGGGTCGTCCGGCCAAAGGGGATCCACCGACTCGACGAGCGTGGCGCCGAGATGATCACCCAGCATGGTCGTGATCTCGGCCACGACCGCATCGACGATCGGCTCATCGGCCATCACGCCGGGGAACTTCAGCATCGATTCACGGATGACGCCGATGCGCAGGCCCCGGAGCGACCCCGGCGTACCCGGTTCGGCGGCGGCCGCGGCGAACGACGACGACAGCACGCTGGACCGGGGAACGGTCGTGAAGATGTCGCGCGAATCGTAGTAGCCGCCCGCCTCGTCTCGAAGCGCCTCGAGCACGTACGCCGCATCCCGCACGCTCCGGCACATGATGCCGGTGCGGTCGTTGTAGATGTCGGACCCGATCGCGCCGCCGTGGTACGAGACCATGGCCTTGTGGGGCAGGATGAGGGCCACCGAGTTGTGGTTCGACGGCCCCCGGCAGGACAGGCTGGTCTCTTCGCACAGGCTGCACATCACCAGGTTCGCGCTGACCGACGCCCCCGAGCCTGAGCTCGATCCGAGCGACGCGGCCCGCGTGCTGTCGTACGCGCTGCTGGGGTTCCCGCTCCAGGAACTGCGCTGGTAACCCAGCGTCGACACCAGCACTCTGTCCGGCCTGTTCGGCCCGCCCGGGTTCCCTGCCCGGCCGTTGTACTCCGTGTTCACCGCCTTCGCGTAGACGATCGCACCCTTCTTCCGCAGCTGACCCACGAGGGTGTGGTCTCGCGCCGGGAAGTCGATGTCGTAGCGGGCGTCGGCCGCCGCCGTGGTGTGCATGTCCATGGTGTCGAAGGGATCCTTGAACGACATCGGAATGCAGTACATCGGGAGGCGGTCGAGATCGGGGGTGCGGCCGTACTGTTGATCCAGCTCGTCGGCGCGCTCGAGCGCGTCCGGCAGTCTGCGCAGCTCCTCGCAGACCGCAGGGGATCCGGGTGGCAGCGGCCCTTCGGACACTGGCCTGTCTCGATCGCCCTTGCACGTGACCGAGCGCTCGCCGCGCAGGTTGAACGTCGAAAGGGCGTTGATCTGCCCCGACTGCGGGGTCCCGACAGTCATGCCGTATTGCTGCTGCACGTCGGGATCGGTCGCCGTCGCCTCCATGCGGCCGAACTCGATCGGCGGGCCGGCGTACTGGTCGAAGTCCGGCAGCAGCGCCGAGATCGGCACCGTCTCCGTCGGAAACGCGAGGGGCTTGCCGGCGCGCACCGCGCCGAAGGCCTGCGCGACGGGCGCGCCGTCGCGCGTCACCAGCCGGTCGCTGGTTCCGTTGAAGGCCTTAGCGCGCTCCAGGTACATCTCCACCAGCTGCCGGCAGGTGAGCTGGCCGGCGCGGATGGCCCGATGCACGTCGGCGATGGTCGCCTCCTGAAGTTGGAAGCGCCACGCGGGGTCCTCCGGCGGCCCGCCCTGCTGCCGGCACGCGGCCAGGGCAACGAGGGGAGCGGCTGAGGCAAGGAACCCCACGGCAAGCACGACACGCCTCGCAGGCGACATGAGTGACCTCCGGGTGTCTTCGACGCACGCAGCGGGCTGCCACGTCCGTGAACGCAGAGTATACCCTCACGGGCTCCGGGGCCCTCCCGACAGCAGCGCAACACCCGACAGCAGCGCAACGCCGTCGCATCTCGCATCCGTGTCTCGCGGGCTTCGGGCGGCCAGGACGGGCGCCGCATCAGCGGCGCGCGGGCGAGCGTGAGGAGCGCGAGGATTGATCGTCCGCGGGCTCGCCTGTAGGATCCGCAGCGAGCGAGGCTCCGCCTCGCACCGCTGAACCTGTGCGGGTCCGGCAGCGCGCATCAGAGGAACCATCATGTCCAGGATCGCACTCGCCCGGGGCGACATCACGCAACAGGCGGTCGACGCCATCGTCAATGCGGCCAACTCGTCACTGATGGGCGGCGGCGGGGTGGATGGCGCGATTCACCGGCGCGGCGGCCCCGCCATCCTCGAAGCCTGCAGGGCCATCCGAGCCGACCGGTATCCCGGCGGCCTGCCGGCCGGCCAGGCCGTCGCCACCGTCGCGGGCCACCTGCCCGCGCGCTGGGTCATCCACACGGTCGGCCCCGCGTACTCGGGCTCGGCGAACGACGCGGTCCTGCTGCAGTCGTGCCACGTCGAGTCGCTCCGCGTGGCCGATGAACTCGGTGCGAGGACGGTCGCGTTTCCGGCAATTTCGACCGGGGCTTACGGCTATCCACTCGACGAGGCGGCACGGCTGGCGATTGGAGCCGTACGTGGCGCGGCGACCGGCGTGGAAGAGGTTCGGTTCGTGCTGTTCGACGAGGCGGCGTACCGGGCGTTCGAACGGGCGATGGCGCGCTGAAGCCTTGGGCTCGGGGGAACCGCCAACGGCCGCGGGCAGGACCACGATCCGTGTCTGGCGCGCCGGAGCGCCGGTCACGCGTCTGGTGCGACGCATGTCCGACTTGCAGCAGCCGCTTCCTCTCCGGGTGTTGCGGGCTGGACAGCACCGATTGCGGCTCGCCCTCCTCCACGACCTGGCCGTTACTGATCACCGCCACCCGATCGGCGAAGCCGCAGACCAGATCAACATCGTGCGTCGCATCAGCAGCGTACGGCCCGATGCCGTCAGCGCCCGCAGCGTGACGCCGAGTTCGTCCCGCAAGTCCCCGGTCCCGGGATAGGATGTGGGGCGTGCGTCGGATGACGGTCCGGTTCGAAACTCGGCATAGAATCCGTACGGACAGCGGGCTCGATTCATGCACCTGCCATCAGCCAGAACCGACGTTGCGCGGCGGGGGAACCGCTTGGCGATGCGTCTGTCGCTTGCGACGGGCCTGCTGATGCTGGCCGGCAAGATCACGGCCTACGCCGTGACCGGGTCGGCGGCCATCATGTCGGACGCCGTCGAGTCGGTGATTCACGTCGTCGCTGTCGCCTTCGCGGCCTTCAGTCTTCAGCTGAGCACAAGACCCGCCGACAAGCGGTTCCAGTACGGCTACGAGCGCATCGCGTTCTTCTCGGCGGGCTTCGAGGGCGCCATGATCGTCCTCGCGGGCGTGGGCATCATCTATGCGGCCGTCGACAAGTGGCTCTCGGGCCTGCGGCTCGAGCAACTCGGGCTGGGCGCCCTGCTCGTCGCCGCGGCGGCTGGCGTGAACGGCGCACTCGGGTGGTACCTCATCCGCACCGGCAGGCGGTCGCGGTCCCTGATTCTGGAGGCCAACGGACGCCACGTCCTGACGGATGTCTGGACCAGCGTCGGCGTCATCGGGGGGCTGGGCCTCGTGCTGCTGACCGGCTGGCTTCCCTTCGATCCGATCATCGCGATCATCGTGGCGCTCAATATCCTCTGGTCCGGCAGCAATCTGGTGTTCCGATCGGTGAGCGGCCTGATGGACTACACCGACCCGCGGCTGGCGGACCAGGTCCGGCAGCGCGTGATCGCCATCGTCAACGACATCGAACTCGAGTTCCACGGCCTGCGCGTGCGCCACACGGGGTACCGGCTGCTCGTAGAGCTGCACCTGCTTTTTCCTTCCGGCATGGCCATCGGAGAAGCGCACCGCCGGGCGACGGACCTCGAAGGACGCCTCGCGGAGGCGCTCGAAGACGAGACCGAGGTCGTCACGCACCTCGAGGCGCTCGAGGACCATGCCGACGTCCATGCGGACCCGCACTGGGACGATGGGCGCGACCGGTCATGAGGGGGGCCGCGGCCTGCGGCCGGAGGAGACAGGGGACTCCGGGAGGACTCCGGGAGGACTCCGGGATGAGACCCGCTCTAGAACGGGGGTGTTCGGCGGGATCACAGGTGAGGGGTGCGGTGACGAGAGTGTCAGTCCGATGACAGTCTTGGGCACGCCGGCGTCGGATGTCTGACGATCCCGTCGCACGGAGTCTGCGCGTAACTCACTGACAAGGGATGGTTTACCTTGATTCTCGCCCGGGCCGTGATTCTGGCCCCTCGTTTGCTGTTGTCTCGGGTGCGAGGACTGTGACCTCCAGACCGCTTGCCTGTGATGTGGTGGCCTCCACAACACTGGCTCCGGGAGAGGCGGGTCTGACCCGCTCGCCTCTCCCACTCCTCCGTTCTCCCACTCCGCTCGCAACTGGCAGCAGTCAGCCTTCAGCCGTCGCCACTACTCGTAGCGCAGCGACTCGACCGGATCCAGGCGCGAGGCACGCCAGGCGGGCCAGAGCCCGCTGAGGATGCCGGTGGCCATCAGGATGACAGTCGCCACGAGCACCACGTCCGGTGTGAGGAGGAGGTGGATGTCGGTTTCCCCCTTCGGGTCGCCAATCAACTCGGCCAGAAACGGCCTGACGCCCGCGAGCCTGACGAAGATCCAGGTCATGACCACGCCGACGAGCCCGCCGATGGATGTGATCACGAGTGCCTCGGCGAGGAACTGCACGAGGATGTGCCGGCGCCGCGCCCCCAGGGCTTTCCTGAGACCGATCTCGCGCGTTCGTTCGGTCACCGACACGAGCATGATGTTCATCACGCCCACGCCGCCGATCATGAGCGTCAGCGTGCCGATGAACACCAGGACGATCCTCAGTCCGGTCGACATGCCGCCGACGATCTGTCGGATCTCCGCGGAGTCGTTGATCAGCAGGGCACGCTCGTCGCGTGGGTCGAAGCGGTGCCGCTCGGCGAGCACGCCGCGGATCTGCCGGATCGCCTGGTCGTGGAACGCGGGCGCGATGGTCTCGACCACCATCGTATCGAGGTAGTCCTGGTAGAAGACCTGGTCGATCACCGTGTAGGGCACGAACACGGACATCTTGTCCGGGTAGAAGTAGCTGGACAGCTGTGCCTTGTCCTCGAGGACGCCGACCACCTCGAAGCTGATCCCCCTGATGCGGATGGTCTCTCCGACCGCCGGGCTGTTGCTGAACAGTTTGCGGGCCACCTCGGTGCCGAGAAAGACCACGCGGCGGCGGCGAGATACGTCCTCCGCGTTGATCCAGCGGCCGTCGCCGGGGATTTCGGACCGCATGAGGCCATACTCCGCATCCACGCCACGCACGCCTGCCGTCGTCTGGCGGCTGCCGTAGCTCAGGGCGAAGGAGTCGTAGATCTCGGGGCTCGCGTACTTCACGAGTCCCAGCATTCGGACGGCCTCCACGTCGTTGCGCTTCATCCGAACGCGCCGTCCGGCGCGCTCGCCGCCGGCCTGCATGCTGGTCTGCCCGTTCCAGATGACCGCGACGCCCGTGGCGAACGCGTTCGAGAACCCGTTCATGAGCGCCCGGTCGAAGCCGTTGCCGTAGGCCATCATCGACGTGACGGTCACGATGCCCCACGAGATGCCGAGCATCGTCAGGCCCGCGCGGAAGCGGTGCGCCAGCAGCGACTGCCACGCCTGGATGACGACTTCCTTCAGCAGCATGTTCTACCCCGTTCGCCTGTCGCCTGCCCTGTCGCCTGTCGCCCGTCGCCCGTCGCCTGCCCTATGCCTCGTACCTGAGCGCCTCGATCGGCGGCAGCGCAGCGGCCTTCCGCGCCGGGTACGCCGCGGCCGCGACGCCGATCGCCATCAGCAGCAGCACCGCGAATGCCCCGACCTGCCACGTGATGATCATCCCGGAGAAGCGTTCGGGCATCGGCGCCAAATTCGCCAGCGCGCAAAGCCCCCATCCCACGAAGAACCCGATGATGCCGCTCACGCCGGTCAGCAGCAAGCCCTCGCTCATGAACTGAAGCAGAATCGTCCGTGGCGTTGCCCCGATGGCCTTGCGGACGCCGATCTCCTGGGTGCGTTCCTTGACGGCGACCAGCATGATGTTCATCACGCCGATCCCGCCGAGGAGCAGCGTCACGATCGCCACAGCGGTGAAGAACTCATCCATCGCGGCGATCATCCGGTCGAAGAGCACCGCCTCGAGCTGGGTGTTCCAGAAGCTGAGAGCCTCGGTGTCGCGCGGGTCGAATCCGTGCCGCTTCGCCAGTATCTCCCGCACCTCCTGCTCGACCGGACCCCGGGCATTGAAGCCGATGAAGCTGCCGCTTCCGCGCTCTCCGCGCTCCATCATCTGCCGCACCATGTCGCTCACCCAGTCGTACGGAGCGGCGATGACGACCGATACGTGATCCGCCGTGTACTGCGGCAAGGCGATCGGGAAGTCCTTGCGCGCGGTTTCGTACGGGATGAACAGGCGCCCGTCGTCCTGACCCTGGTAGTTCGAGTCCTGCTGCTTCTTCCGGACGCGACCGACCACCGTGTAGGGAATGCCGTCCAGCATGACGCGTTGCCCGGACGGATCCCGGTCGGCGAACAACTGCTTGGACGCATCGAAACCCAGAACGACCACGCGTCTCGCATCCGCACAATCCTGCTCGTTGATCAGGCGGCCCCGGTCCACCTCGATCGTGCGCATCCACTGGTAGGGGGGCCAGATCCCGCTGATCTGGACGGCACTCGCATTGAACCGGCTCTTGGCCTGGACGCTGTGCGTCAGTTCGGGGCTGATCTGCTCGATGAGTGTCGATTCACGCCGAAGCGCGAGCACGTCGTCGTAGGTGAGACGGACGATCTTGCCCGCCCGCTCGCCTCCGGCCTGCATACTGGTGCGGCCGTTGCGGATGATCAGGATGTTCTTGCCGAGTTCGCGCAGGACCTTCTGATTGCCCTGCAAGAACCCCTCGCCGACCGCGGACAGAACGAGGATCGAGACCACGCCCCAGACGATGCCGAACATCGTCAGGAAGCTGCGCATCTTGTTGGCCCGCAAATTGGCCAGCGTCTGCGAGAACAAGTCAGTGAACAGTGTCATCGGTCTCGTCGAAGTCGTAGACCCAGAGCCTCAGCCCTGGGAACCACCCCGCCGGGCCGTCGCTTCCGGCGAACGCTCAGCCCTGGGAACATGCGCGCCTCAGCTCGCACGGGTGGACCGAATCCCGAATCCCGAATCCCGAATCCCGAATCCCGGTTATTGCAGCATCACCCTCTGCCCTTCGCTCAGCCCGCTCAGCACCTCCGTCCGCGTGCCGTTGCTGACACCGATCGTGATGGGCGTTCGCCGGCGCCCGTTGTCGGCGGCCGGATCCACGAGGTCGACCGACGCCTTGCGCTGGGCATCGTAGATGATGGCGTTCTCGGGGATGATCAGCGTGTTCTTGTGCTCTTCGAGGATGATCTCCGCGTTCGCGGTCATGTTCGCGAGCAGCTCACCGCCTGGATTCTCGATCGACACCTCGACCTCGAAACTGACCACGTTGTCCTGCTCGGTGCCCATCGGCGAGATCTGCGTGACGCGTCCCTCGAACTGCTTGTCGCGGAACGTCTCGACCTTGATGCGCGCCGGTTGATTCAATCTGACGAGCCCGATGTCCGCTTCGTCGACCTTGCCCTTGACATAGACGCGGTTGATATCGCCCAACACGAGGACCAATGTGGCGTTCGCGCCCAGGTTGAGGATCGAGGACACCGGGCTCCCCAGTTCCACCGGCCGCGCCAGCACGACACCGTCGATGGGTGACCGGATCGTGGCGTTCGCCAACTCCTCCTCGGCGCGATCGACGGCCGCCTGGGCCGCCGCCACGGCCGCCCGAGCCTGGGCGACGCGCGCCTGCGCCACGCCGAGCTGGACCTTGGCCGCCTGCTGGCGATTGAGCGCCTGCTCGAGCGCCATGCGGGCATCGTCGAGGCCCTGCTGCGGCACCAGCTTGTCTTTGTACAACTGCTCGGCCCGCTCGACGTTCCGGCGTGCGAAGGGCACGTCCGGCCCCTCGGCTTCGACCTTGTTCTTCTCGAACTCCGCCTCGGCTGCGCCCAGGTTCGCCTCTGCGCCAGCCAGCGCCGCCCGCGCCTCACGCAACCGAGCCGCCAGGTTGTCCTTGTCGAGTTCCACCAGAATCTGGTTGACCTTCACCCGATCGCCGACGTCGACCCTCATCTCCTTGACGATGCCGTTCGCCTTCGACTTGATCTCGACCTTCGAGATCGGTTCGATGCGACCGGTCGCCACGACCGACTTGGCCAGGTCGCCGCGCTCGACCTGGGCTGTGCGGGACTCGTCGATCTCGGTCGGTCCTCCGGAGAAGATGGCCCACGCCACTCCGCCGAGGACGAGGATGCCAATGGCCGTTCCTCCAACGATGAGACGGGCTTTCGTCAGGCGCACGTTGACACTCCCCTTCAGCAAAGGACCTATCGACACATACGGCCAAACCCGGTCACGGGTTCCGCCGGGTCGCCTCGCTAGTGCCCTGGAACCGTGATGCCTTGCAGAAGTCCCGGAGCGCGGCGCCCGGCTGGCCAGGCGCGACGACTGA
>JBFMFH010000060.1:0-5180 GCA_040752275.1 Acidobacteriota bacterium | reverse complement strand
CGCCGCCTTCGCGGCGGACCTCGGGTGTCGGCCCGGCGACCGGTGTGCCATCCTCGCCGAGAACGATGCGCGGTGGCTTGGGATCTACCTCGGCCTCCTGCGCCTCGGCGCGGTGGCCGTGCCACTGGACACGAACTACAGCCCCGCGCAGATTCGAACCGTCGTCGCCGATAGCGGATCACGCATCCTGTTCGCCTCCCCGCGTCATTCAGGTGCCGCGCGGGAGGCCACGCGCAGCGGCCATGAGGCACCGCTGCTCGTGGTGACTGCCGGCCAGGCGGCCGACTGCCGCAGTCTCGACGACAGTCGCCATCTACGGCCCTTGGACCGTGCGTGTCCGGCGCGCCCGGAGGACCCAGCGGTCATTCTCTACACGTCCGGCACCACGAGCGATCCGAAGGGCGTCGTGCTCACGCACGGGAATCTCCTAGCCGAGCGCGATGCGGCGTTCACAGTCGTGCCGATCGACGAGCGGGACGCCATCCTCGGGGTGCTGCCCCTGTTCCACGCGCTGGCGCAGATCGCCAATCTGCTCATCCCTCTGACTGTCGGCGCCCGGATCGTCTTTCTCGAGACCGTCAACACCTCCGAGCTGATGCGCGGACTCCAGGAACGGGGAATCACCGCGGTCTGCGTGGTTCCCCAGTTCTTCTATCTGATGCACCAGCGAGTCAGCGAACAGGTCCGTGCATCGCGCCTGCCGGTGCGTGTGCTTTTTCGCGCCATGCTGACGATCAACGGGTGGCTGCGCGGTGGGTTTGGAATCAACCTCGGCCGGATTCTGTTCCGCCTGGCCCACCGGGCGCTGGGTGATCGCATACGGATTCTGGTGACGGGCGGCTCGCGCTTCGACCCGGTCATCGGACGCGATCTCTTCAGACTGGGCTTCAACATCGTCCAGGCGTACGGTCTCACCGAGTGTTCGGGTGCCGCCACGGTGACCCGTCAGGGAGACCCGCATATCGAATCGGTGGGCCAGCCGCTGCCGGGTGTCCAGCTTCGAATCCTCGACGACCAGGGTCTCGGCGAACGGGAACACCCGGATGGCGAGGTGCTCATCAAGGGTCCCATCGTCATGGCCGGGTACCACAACCGGCCGGACGCCACGGCGGAGACGCTACGCGACGGGTGGCTCCATTCGGGTGACCTTGGATACCTGGACCGGGACGGGCGGCTCCACATCACCGGTCGGAAGAAGGACGTGATCGTGCTGGCCTCGGGGAAGAACATCTACCCTGAGGAGATCGAGGCCCAGCTGGCTCGGTCGCCGTTCATCAAGGAGGTCTGCGTGCTTGGCGTGTCCCTGCCCGGTGAGCCGGCGGCGGAGCGCCTGCATGCGATCGTCGTTCCGGATCAGGAGGTGCTCCGGGGGCGGCGCGTCGTGAACACGCGCGAGGCCATCCGGTTCGACATCGAGGGCCTCTCACTCGCCCTGCCACATCACAAGCGAGTCTTGAGCTTCGATGTGTGGCTCGACGATCTGCCGCGCACGACGACGCGCAAGCTGAAGCGCCATGCCATCGAGCGCATGTACCGCGATTGCGGCACTCGCGTCGAGCGCCCGGCGGCCCAGACCGAGTGGACGGAGGAGGAGCAACTCTGGGCCGCCGGCCAGCACGTGGAGGCCGCCCTGGCTGCCATTCGCGGGGCGGCGAAGCCCGGCAGCATCGTGTCACCGGGCGCGAACCTGGAGTTGGATCTCGGTCTCGACTCGATGGAGCGCGTCGAGTTGCTCTCGAGCCTCGAGCACCGGTTTGGACGGGAGGTGCCGGACGAGGTCGCCCAGCGGATCTACACCGTAAGGGAGCTGGTCGAAGCCGTGCGGCCGGCACAGTCGTCGCCCGGACCCGGCATCGTGGCCCCGACGGTCGATCCGTGGGCCCGGCTGCTGGCCGAAGAGTCGGTCGATCCGGAACTCGCCGCCGTACTCGATCCCAAGCCGTTGTTCGCCCCGTTCGCCTTCCTCGTCATGAAGGCCGCGTACTTGTTCGCGTGGCTGTTCATGGGCCTGCGGGTCTCGGGCCGACGCCAGATTCCGCAGGAGGGGCCGTTCCTGCTGAGCCCCAACCACCAGAGCTACCTCGACGCCTTCATCCTCGTCAGCGCCCTTCCCTACCGGCTGTTCAAGCGGCTCTTTTTCGTCGGCGCGAGCGAGTATTTCCGGACGCCGTTCATGGCCTGGCTGGCGCGGCGGATGAATGTGGTCCCCGTCGACCCGGATGCGAATCTCGTCCGGGCCATGCAGGCGGGCGCCTTCGGCCTACGTCACGGCCGGGTCCTCGTGCTCTTCCCGGAGGGCGAGCGGTCGCCGGACGGCACCGTTCGCCGGTTCAAGAAGGGCGCCGCCATCCTCTCGACTCAACTCGAGGTCCCGGTCGTGCCCGTGGCGATTCACGGCGTCCATGAGGTCTGGCCCCGGGCTCGACGCTTCCAGGTCGGGTCGCTCCGGCCATGGGGACGCGCGCGCAGCCGGATGCGTTTCGGACACCCTCTCTCGTCACCCGTCGTGACAGCCGCGAGCCTCGAGGCGAGATACGCGGAGTTCACCGCGATACTTCGCGATCACGTCGTCCGGCTCTGGAACGAGTTCGACGGCGTGGCCGCCGACACCCCGTAACCGCAGGCTGTCTACCCGTGGGGCACGGTGCCTCGTCCCGGGGCACCATCCCGGGACACCGCAGGCAAGAACCGCCAGAAACAGGCCTGATTCCGTCGATTTCCTCGGGAGCCCGCCTGGCTTGGCGCTTGCTTCCTCGAAGGCGTCTGTAGTCTTCGAGGACGCACGCCGGTCTGCTGGCAGTCGGGACCGACAAGTGAGAGGAAGGACATGGGCACACAGCACAGCGATCCCAACAACGGAACCGGAGTTCCTCTGCGCCCACCCGCCCGCAAGATCTGGCGGCTCATCTGGGGTGCCAGCGTGATACTCGCCCTGGCCGTGACCGCCATGCAGCCAGGCCGGGATACGACCCCGCCGACGACCACCACGACGGTCTCCGTCCCGGAGGCGACCAGAAGTGTGGCGGCGCGCACACCTGAGGTCGCCCCGATGCGCACCCGCGTCCGTGGGTCCGCGAGGGTGAAGGTGGACACGACCGCGACAACTGGACCTCTCGTCCAGGCGAGGTCGTCCGAGCCGCCATCCGCCGTCATCCCGGGCGTACCCCCACCGGAAGCCTTGGCGGCAAGCGCAGCCACACCGGACGACGAGGATCAGCCCGAACGCCGGAGGAAGGTCGACGCGGCCCTGCAGAAAGCCATCGAGCGCGACCCGTTGTCCCCCGTACGCGCCATCATCCGCGTCGGCAAGGTCGATGGCCAGCTGGCGCGCGTCAAGCGGTTCTTGCGCCAGTCGGGCGGTGTCTTCCACGCCGAGTATTACGGCACCAACGCCGTCCTCGCCGAGTTCCGCCCGGGCCTCCTGGAGGAGATGGAGGACGACCCGCGGATCGAATCCGTCTCGACCGATGCCACGGTCTGGGTCGGTAGTCTGCCAGAACAGCCTGCCGGCTTGACCTACTCGCTGCGCACGGCATTGGGCGTGCTGGACACCACCAGCTACACCGGTGCTGGTGTCGGCGTTGCCATCGTGGACACGGGCATCGACCCGACCGCCGAGCTGGCCTCGCAGATCACCGCGTTCTACGATTTCACCCAGGGGGGAGCCGCCAGATCTCCGGTTGATCCGCACGGCCACGGCACCCATATCGCCGGTCTGATCGCGGGTGCGGGCACGGAGGACGCGACGACGCGAGGTGTCGCGCCGGGGGTCAGGCTCATCGGCCTCAAGGTCCTCGGCGACAATGGTGAGGGCTCCGCCTCGGCCGTGCTCGCCGCCTTGGAGTTCGCCGCGGCGAACAAGGACACCCTCGGGATCGACGTGCTCAACATGTCGCTCGGTCACCCGATCTACGAATCGGCAGCGACCGATCCGCTCGTGCAGGCCGTCGAGCAGTGCACCCGGGCCGGGATTGTCGTGGTGATCTCAGCCGGCAACTACGGAGAGGTCAACAAGACGCATGGCTACGCGGGCATCCTCTCGCCAGGCAACTCGCCGTCCGCGATCACGGTGGCCGCCGTCGACACCAAGGACACGCTGACCAGAGCGGACGACACGATCGCGCCGTACTCGTCACGGGGCCCATCGTGGTACGACGCCTTCGCCAAGCCGGACATCGCGGCGCCTGGTCACCTGCTCAAGGGCGCCGCCGCCAGGGGCGGCACGCTGTATGGCCGGTACTCGAGGCTGCGGCGAGGCACCAAGTACATCGCGCTTTGCGGCACCAGCATGGCCGCCGGGGTCGTCAGCGGGTCGGCCGCGCTCGTCATCCAGGCGCACCGCAACGCCCATCCGGACGCACCACCGCTGACGCCGAACGCCGTCAAGGCCATCCTGATGTATACGGCCAGCCCGCTCAGCGACGGGACGGGCGTTCGATTCGAGGCGCTGCTGCAGGGCGTCGGGAGTCTGAACCCCGTCGGGGCCATCGATCTCGCGACCGCCATCGACACGACCGCGCCGCTCGGCGCCACGTGGGTGACAACGTCCGTGGATCCGGTCACCCTGTCGCCCACCGGCGAGGCGCTGGTGTGGGGGAACAACATCGTCTGGGGCAACAACATCGTCTGGGGCAACTCGATCCTGATGAACTCGGAGGCGTGGGCTCAGAACATCGTCTGGGGCAACAACATCGTCTGGGGTAACAACATCGTCTGGGGCAACAACATCGTCTGGGGCAACAACATCGTCTGGGGCAACAACATCGTCTGGGGCAACAACATCGTCTGGGGCAACAACGTGGTCTGGGGCAACATGGCGGATGTGCCCGTGGCGCCCAACAACGTGCTGGTCAACTCCATTCCGCCCGATGACGAGGGAGGGAACTGAGGTCAAGACGTTGGCCCGAAGACCGCGCCTCGATCGGCAGCGAGGCCGCACACAGCGAAGGGCGCCCGAAGCGTATGTCTTCGGGCGCCCTTCGTATCGTGTCAGACCAACCTCGCCCAGCACTCCTGTTGTGCAGCACCACGGTCCCCCGTCCTGAACACCCCCGTTCTGGAGCGGGTCTCATCCCGGAGTCCTCCCGGAGTCCTTCCGGAGTCATCCCGGAGTCCCCTGTCTCCTCCGGCTGCAGGCCGCGGTGGGCGCCCGTCCGGCGCCACCCGCTCGGGATCACATC
>JBFMFH010000059.1:0-37551 GCA_040752275.1 Acidobacteriota bacterium | reverse complement strand
ATCGGCCCGGTACGCATCGGCGCCGATGCGACGCTCGACGTGCGTGCGGGCATGAGCCCAGGCAGCTCCATCGGGCGCGGGGGCTTTCTCGCGCCGCTCTCGTGGCTGCCCTCCGGTCAGTCCGCGGGCGACCACGAGCGGTGGAGTGGGGTGCCAGCCGCGAGAGTCGGCGACGCTCCGCCGGCTCCGGCCGTGTCACGCGGGCGCGAACGGGGAGCCTGGGCCCATACGCTGCTGGCCGTCGGCTGCCGTACTGCAGCGGCGCTGGCCGCGTGGATCCCCGTCGCCGGAGCCGTGGCCGGCATCGCCGCCGTCGTGCCTGACCTGGACGCGCGCGTACTCGCATGGCTGAGCCACCCCGCGGTCTCGGCGCGCGGCGTGGCGTTCGTCATCGCCGGGGCGTTCATCATCGTTGCCGCCAGACTCGTCACACAGGGCGTCGCCATGCGGATCATGGGCCGCGTCAAGCCGGGCGTGTTCAGCCAGTGGAGCGCCGAGTCCATTCGAGTCTGGACCAAGACGGGCATCGTCGATGCGACCAGCCGCTGGTTGAGCGGAGGCCTGTTCTGGCCGTGGTGGCTGCGCCTGGCGGGGATGCGCATCGGCAGGAACTGCGAGGTGAGCACCATCATCGACGTCCTGCCCGAAACCGTATCGATCGGCGACGAGAGCTTCTTCGCGGACGGCATCTACTTCTGCGCGCCCTGGCGGCATCGCGGCACGGTCACGGTCGCCGAGACGAGCCTCGGCCGGAGCACCTTCCTCGGCAATCACGCGGTGGTGCCCGCGGGCCACGCATGGCCGGAGGAACTGTTCGTCGGGGTCGCCACTGTCGCGGATGCGGGCCTGGCGCGTCCGAACAGCACCTGGTTCGGCGTGCCGCCGATGGAACTCCCACGCCGTGAGGTCGTCACCGCCGACCGCAGCCTCACGCACGACCCTGACACGCTGCGCTATGCGACCAGGTTCTTCTGGGAGTTCCTGCGCCTGGGGCTGCCAGTCGTGCCGCTCCTGATCGGGTACCTCTGGTACGCGGGCCTGTTCCTGGGCTCCCGGCGGATGGGCGGCACACTCTTCCACTTCGTGCTGGCCCCGGCCGTGACGTTGGCCGCCGCGGGCGTGCTCGTTGGAGCCACGGTCGCCCTGAAGTGGCTGCTGCTCGGTCGCGTGCGCCCAGGGCAGCACCCGCTGTGGTCGTGCTGGTGCAGCCGGTGGGACTTCTTCTACGTCGCGTGGAGCCAGTGGGCTCGTGGAATCCTGTCGCAGCTCGAGGGCACGCTCCTCATCAACGCGGTCCTCAGGCTGATGGGCATGCGGATCGGCCGACGCGTCGTGCTGGGTCCGGGATTCGCCCAGGTCGTCGATCCGGACATGCTCTGCTTCGAGGACGAATCAACCGTCTCGTGCGACCTGCAGGCGCATACGTTCGAGGATCGCATCCTGAAGATCGACAGGGTCCGGGTCGGCCGCAGCGCCACTGTCGGCAGTCACACGGTCGTCTTCTACGGAGCCGACATCGGCGACCGGGCGTTCGTGGCGCCCCAGGGCATCGTCATGAAGCGGGACGCGCTCGAGCCGGATCGCATCTACGCGGGTTCGCCGACACGGGCGGTGGAGTGACGCATGGCCGCGCACTGGGCCGGGTTCGTCGGCATCGCAGCACTGGTCGTCATTACCCCCGGCATGTCGACGGCCGTGGTCCTTCGCAACACCGCCGCGCGGGGCCGCGCGGGTGGCCTTCTGACGGCCACAGGCATCGCCTTGGGCAACTCGACCTGGGCCGTGGCATCGGCAGCAGGCCTGGCAGCCCTGCTGCGGCAGTCACCGGACGCGCTGTCGATGATCAGGTGGGGCGGCGCCGTCTGTCTGGCGTGGCTCGGGGCACGGAGCCTGCAGCAGGCCTGGCGCCTGAGCCGTGCGGCTGGCGGCCAGCCAGGCGCAACCGCAGCAGGGGCCCGAACTCCCGGGGCGCCCTCGGACGGACTCATGGTTGGTCAGGGGCTCGTGACGAACCTGCTGAACCCGGCCGTGCCACTCCTCTACGTGGGCTCCATTCCGTTGTTCGTCGAGCCGGGCCCCGGCTTCGCGGCAGGCTTCCTCGCCCTGGCGTTTCTGCACGTGGCGATGGCGTTCGTCTGCCACCTCGGCTACAGCTCGGCGTTCGACTGGCTGGCTGGCCTGCTGGCAGCGGGCCGCCGCACGTGGATCCTGCACGCCATCACCGGCGCGGCGCTGCTCCTGTTGGCCGTGCAGGCGCTGTGCTGAGGTGTCAGCCCAGGGCCTCGCCCGCGCCATCGGCCGTCGTTGGCCACGCCGTCGATGGGCTCGTCGGGCTGTCTGAACGACTGCAGGTGCCCGCGAGCGCAAGTGCCGCGCTCATCGCGATCAGCGTGATCGGCGTCAACCTGGATTCGTCACGCGAAGACGAGCGACAGCCCACGGTCCGGCCTGGCAGTTCGACTGAGGCGAGAACCTCGGCGGTCTGGACGCCCTTGTGATCCATCGTGAGCCTTGACATGTGACTAGCATGCGAGCATGCTCATGACATGTCCAAGATGGTTCAAATCCGCAACGTGCCGCCCCCTCTGCACCGCAGGCTGAAGGTCCGGGCCGCAGAGGCCGGGCAGACGCTCTCCGACTACCTCCTGGCCGAGCTCCAGCGTGTGGCCGCGCGCCCCTCGCGCGACGAGATGTTGAGCAGACTCCACGGCCGAAGGCGCGTGACCCTGAAGACACCGGCCGCGGCAGTCATCCGCGGGGAGCGAGAGTCCGCGTGATCGTGATCGACGTGTCGGCGATGCTGGAGTTCCTCTTGCAGACGTCTCTCGGCACACGGGTCGAGGCGCGCCTCTTTCGAGATGGGGATGAACTCCATTCGCCGCACCTGTTGGACGTCGAGGTCACGCAGGGCCTCCGGCGGCTCGTCCGGTCGGGTGAGGTCCCGTCGACCCGCGCGGCCGAGGCCGTTGCGGATCTCGCCGACCTCGATCTCCACCGCCATGGCCATCTGGACCTTCTGACCCGTGCGTGGCAACTGCGCGAGAACGTAACGGCCTACGACGCCATGTACCTTGCGCTCGCGGAGGCGCTCAACGCGACAATCATCACCTGCGACGCGCCGCTGGCAAAGGCCCCGGGGCATCGCGCGCGAATCGAAGTCGTCGGGTGAGCGCAGCCGGGGGGCCTCTGACCTGCCATCGCGACGCGTCCGCAGTTGAGGGGCGTGACGGCCGCTGATGCGGCACAGTTCCCACACCCGAGCGGGCGGCGCCGGAAGGGCGGTCGAGCCGTCTTCCCTCACTTCACCCACCCCGGCACGACGCCCAGTTGCAGGTCGAACACGTAGGGTCCGAGCAGCAACACGAGACCGACGATGATGGGTACCAGCACGACGTTCAGGATGAACCCCGCCTTCGCCATCTGGGGCAGCGTGACGAGGCCGCTGCCGAAGACGATGGCGTTGGGCGGGGTCCCGACCGGCAGCATGAACGCGCAGTTCGACGCGAGGGCGGCCGGGATCAGGAACAACAGCGGATTCTGACCGAGGCTCACGGCAGTGGCGCCGACGATGGGCAGAAACGTCGCCGCCGTCGCCGTGTTGCTCGTGAGTTCCGTCAGCATCAGGATCAGGAAGGTCACCACGCAGAGGGTGACGATGACGGGAACCCCCTCCAGGCCTCCGGCCAGGGTTCCGAGGTAGCGCGACAGCCCGTGCTTCTCGATGTTCCCGGCGAGGCTCAGGCCTCCGCCGAAGAGCAACAGCACCTCCCACGGTAGCGTGCGCGTCGCGCCCCAGTCCATGACGAACTCGCCACGCCGAGCGTTCACAGGAATCATGAAGAGCGCCACCGCCCCGGCAATCGCCACTGTCGTATCGGACACGAACGGCACGACGCGCTCGATGAGCGGCTGGAAGATCCAGCCGAGCGCCGTCAAGCAGAAGACGACGGCGACCGACATCTCGCCACGGCTGGGCCGACCCAGTCGTGACCGTTCTTCGGCCAGCAGCGCCTTCATGCCTGGCAGTTCGGCAGCCCCGAGACGGAACGACACCCGTGTAAGCACCAGGTAGACGACCGGCAGCGCCACGAGCGTGACGGGCACGCCCAGGAGCATCCATTGGGCGAAGCCGAGGTCGACGTGATACACGCTGTCCATGTAGCCCGCGAGTAGGGCGTTCGGCGGTGTCCCGATCAGCGTGGCCATCCCGCCGCTCGTGGATCCGTACGCGACCGACAACATCAGCGCAACGCCGAACGCCCGTCGTCCCGTGTCGCCGCGCGTGCCCGGAGGCAGGAGCGCCACCACCGAGGTGGCGATCGGCAGCATCATCAACGCAGTCGCCGTGTTGCTGACCCACATGCTGATGAAGCACGACGAGGCAAGGAACCCCAGGATGATGCGGCGTGGCCTGGTGCCCAGCGCGGCAATCAGCGTGATGGCGACGCGCCGGTGGAGGTTCCACTTCTGCATGCCGAGAGCGATGATGAAGCCCCCGAGGAACAGCAGGATGACTGGGTTCGAGTAGGGCGCGGCCGCGTCGCGGATGTGGCTCAGGCCCAGCAGTGGGAAGAGTACGAGGGGCAGCAGGGCGGTGGCGGGGATCGGAATGGCCTCCGTAATCCACAACACGGCCATGAGCATCCCGGCGCCAGCCGTTCGCCAGCCCTCCACCGACAGGCCCGCGGGCGCGGGCATCACCAGTGTCGCCAGCAACACGCCCGGCCCTAGGACCCAACCGGACCACTGCCGGAGGCCATAGCGCCCAGGCTCCTCAACCGCATCCTCGATGGCGTCGACCACCTCGTCGAGCGGATCGTCGGGACTGACGTTCGACATCAGGCCGGAACCTCCCCGATCAGCAGCCGCACCCACCGGTGGTTGCCGCCTCTGGAGACGCCGGCGATGGCGAGCGTCTCGTCGCCCGAAAGCTCGTCAATGTCGGCACGCGTGACCATCTCTTCGTCTCCCGCCGCGCCGATCGCGGTATCGGGCAACCCAGACACGCTACGCCCGACGCGTGACGCGTGCAACCGAGCGCTCCCGGAACGCCGTCAGAATCGCACGACCGTGGTCAGCATGATGACGTGGTCGATTTCATCTCTGAGCCGGTCAGGCCGCTCGACGTGCTGGAGCAGGTAGGCCGGCTCGATCGAGATCTGCCGCGACACGCGCCGGGTGACGCCAAGCTGCGCCCGGTTTCCCGCGAAGCCGCTCCGGCGAGCCGGGTCACTCGTATTGAGGTGCAGAAACACCTCGTCCGACACCGAAAGCTGCCAGCTGCCATCTGCCGAGAGGGGCAGCATGGCCTTGAGCTGGCCTCGAAGCCTGAAGGAAGCCCGACCGACCGCCGGCAGGAACCGCTGCTCGAAGCGCACCCGCGGCGCGAGGGTCCACTTCCCCGCCCGTGCCGTCCAGACTACTTGTTGCCACGTCCGGTGCTCGTTCGTGCGCACGGGGTAGAAGTACGGGATCCAGGCGTAGCCGACGTAGAGTGTCGCGCTCTTTCCCACCTTCACCATGACCGCAGACCGCAGGAGCGAGTTTTGCACTTCGTGCACATCCTGGACGACCTTCACCTGTGTCTCGATGTGAACGGTCCAGCGTTCGCTCAGGCCCACCTGACAGACAGTCGGCGTCCACACCTGGATGTCCTGGTCGGGCGGCTCGCCGGCCATGGCCCAGCCAGGGCAGGCCGCCAGCACACCCGCCAGCCACAGGCAGGCCAGAGCGCGGCGGGGGCAGATGAAGGCGCAATCAGTCAACGGGGACAGATTCTAGTCCAGGACACCGGCGACAGGCGACACAACTTCGGCCCCGGGGCCTTCATCTGCGCCGGTGGGATCGCGAACGTGACACCCCGTGGCGCCTGCTTGACGGGTCGGCCCACTCGCCGGATACTGCCGGACACATGAGTGCCTCGAACAGCAGGCGGCGGAGCCCGGGCAGGGCACTGAACGAACTGGCGGCACAAAAGGCCTCTTACGGCGGCGACTCGGCACGCAGCAAGCTGCTGTTGCTCCGGATGCTGCAGCGGTCTGCTCTGGCCCGTCCGGGGCAGGTCGTCCTGCTTCACGAGATCCTCGTGTTCCTTCATGCCTACCCCGACGATCAGTACGTCTACGCCCAGGTGCGCCGGATGCTCGAGGCCTTCGGTCGCCGCGCCGATCTTCGGAGGCACCGCAAGAGCCTGGAGAGCAGCGGCATCGCGGGCACCGACACCGTCTATCCGTTTGCGGCGTCCACGGCCAGATGGCTGGCTGGCCGGACGGGTCCGTCGCTGACCGTGGAGTGGAACAGCGGGGAGAACACCGGTGCGCTCGAGACCAGGCTCCCGTCGCTCACGCTCTGGGCCGAACGGTCGGTGTTCGACGAGCCGCCGCTCGAACACCGGGCCTGGCTCGACCGTCTCCGGGGCAGCGAGACCGATGCGAGCTTCCTTGTCCGCCGAAGTGCGGCCCGGACGGGGACGGATCTCCTGGGCGATCAGCTCTACGACGAGCTGAACCTGACGCTGCGCATCGCGGCAGGACCGCGGGCTCCCGACCGGACGCGCGCGCGATTCTCCGGCCGTCCGCTCGTCCTGCAGCGTGGATTGCTGAGGACCGGGCGTCCGGATCTGCGAGTGGACATGCGTGTCCCACCCAGGGGCATCCGGCCTGTCTCTGGCCCCCGGGCCGTTGAGCTCATCGACCTCTCGCGCGAAGCCATGGTCACCCGAGCCCGCGACCTGTACTGCTTCGCGGCAGCCGACCCTGCCGATGTTCGGATCGCCGACTGCGGTGACGGCTTGGAGTTCGCCTGCATGGGAGTCCGCGTCGAGCAGCGGCTGCTGCTCGACGCGGTGTACGGGTTTCTGACGCTCCGCAACGGCGTGCCCATCGGGTACGCCCTGTTCGGTACTCTGTGGCACTCCGCGGAAGTCGCCTACAACGTCTTCGAGACCTTCAGGGGAGCCGAGGCGGCGTGGATCTACGGGCGCCTGCTGGCCACCGTGCACGCCATGTTCGGCGTAGACACGATCACCGTCGATCCCTATCAGCTCGGGCACCACAACGACGAAGGGCTCGAGTCGGGCGCCTGGTGGTTCTACTACAAGCTCGGGTTCAGGCCGCGCGATCCTGCCGTCTCGGCCCTCGCGAGGCGAGAGGCCGAACGGGTCCGGCGGCGCCCGGGCCACCGCACGGGTCTGCCGACGCTTCGAGGTCTGGTCGCCGCCAACGTCTTCTTCAGCCTTGGCGCGGATCGAGACGACGTGATGGGATCGATCGAGACCGATGCGATTGCTCTTGGCGTCAGCGACATGGTCGCGCGGCGATTCGGATCGGATCGGGAGGGTGCAACCGTCGCGCTGGCAGACGAGGCGGCATCGGCGCTGGGCGTGCCCGACTGGCGGCGACTTCGAGGTGGACCGCGCCTGTTCTGGGAGCGCTGGGCGCCGCTCGTGGCACTCCTCCCGGTCGGCAACTGGACCGAGGCTGAACGATTCGCCCTGCGCGACATCATCATCGCCAAGGGCGGCCGCCGCGAATCGGACTACGTCACGTTGTTCGACGCGCACCCGAGGCTCGGTGCCGCGCTCGCATCGCTCGCCCGGGGGCCCGGCGGCTCCGGCGCCCGCCAATACTGTGACCTCGCGAGGCGCCGCCTCGCGAGCCGGCGGGCTGTCCGGCGATAGGACCCGCGCCGGTTGTGAAATCGTCTCGACTGTCTACCGACCGTGATTCTGTCTTCTGTCGGCGAGGTCTGCCCCACCGACCAGGAGATCCGGTCGGCCGTTCAGGCCGACGCGTCCATTCTGTCTCCTGTCTCCTGCTTCCTGTCTTTCCCTCCTACCCCAGCGCCTTCTTGATCTTCCCCATCGCG
Organism: Acidobacteriota bacterium; assembly: GCA_040752275.1. Lineage (GTDB taxonomy): Bacteria > Acidobacteriota > Vicinamibacteria > Vicinamibacterales > JAKQTR01 > JBFMFH01. Next base: position 29,685 of record JBFMFH010000059.1, on the reverse strand, counting down.
TCCGCCCCGTAGTAGTTGCAGACTCCCTTCTTGGCCCTGGGCTGGAGGCCGAGGTCCTTGATGGCCTTCTTCACCTTCGCATCCGAAGCCCCGATCGCCTTGGCAATGGCACCGGCAGTCAGCAGTTCCTCGTTCTTGGCAGCGCTCATCTCGGTTCCTCCTGAATCATGGCCGCACCAGCATAGCTCAAGTCGCAGCACGTGCTCCCAGACCGTCCCGTTGCGACCGTTCTCGGGCCGCTTCTGGTAGACTGTCGGGTAGCCGCCGGAAGGTCCGCGCCGATTGGATCTGTCCCTCTTTCGGCGGATGTCGGGCCCAGCGCGAGAGCGGGTGCCTGCTCACGGCCTTCGTCAGGTCCGAACTCAAGGGTATGCCGCATTCAATCGGTCTCGTCGCTCCTGGCGGCCGCGCCGGCGGGAACGCCACGGGGTGACCATCGGGAGACGGCCATGTCCGTAACCTACGACTACAAGGTCCGCACGAACTACGCGGAGGACGTCGCAAGGCTCCGTGCCGCCCATACGGTGCTCGTCGAGGTGCCATTCACGCCGAGCCAGCCCGTCAAGGGCTACACGCGGCGAACGTTGTTCATCGACCTCGACACGCTGCAGGTGCGGGAGAAGGCCGTCACCGACGAGATGATCGACGTCTTCACGGGCGGGCGCGGATTCGGCCTCTACTATCTGTGGCACGCCATCACCCCCCAGACGAGGTGGAGCGACCCGGACAACGAGATCATCATCAGCCCCGGCCCCCTCGCGGGAAATACGCAGTACGCGGGGTCCGGCAAGTCGATCGTCGTCTCGCTCTCGCCAATGACCGGCGTCCCCATCGACTGCAACGTCGGCGGGTACTTCGGCCCGCTGGTGAAGTTCGTCGGGTTCGATGCCCTCGAGATCCGCGGCAAGGCCAAGACGGACGTCATCGTCGTCATCGACGGGCCGAGGGGGCTGATCACCATCGAGGAGGCGCCCGAAGAGACGCCGGACAGCCACATCGCGGCCGAGCTGTTCACGCACATGTACGCCGACAGTCCGAAGGACATGCAGAACGTGTCGGTGGTCTCGGCGGGCAAGGCGGCCGAGTCCGCCTTCATGGGCTGCCTGAACTTCTCGTGGTACGACCCCAAGCGCGGCGCGGTCCGGCTGAAGCAGGCTGGCCGAGGCGGCACGGGCACGGTCTTCCGCGACAAGAAACTGAAGGCGTTGGTCGTGCACGGATTCAAGATGGGGCCGGACCTCAACAACGCCGACAACCTGCAGCAGGTCATCAAGGTCGGCCGGATCATCAACCGGGAGATCCACGACTACGACGACGAGCAGAACCACATGCGGCGCCAGGGTACGGCGCACCTGGTCGAGATCATGGACGCGTATGACCTCCTGCCGGTCCACAACTTCCAGTACGGCAAGCACCCGGACACGCCGAGGATCGATTCGCAGGTCTGGGACAGGCGGTTCACGCAGGCGATTCCCGATCACTGCTGGTACGGCTGCGGGATGGCCTGCTCGAAGGGCGCCGACGGTCACCATGTGCGCACCGGCCCCTACAGGGGCCACATCGTCACCGTGGACGGCCCCGAGTACGAGAATGCCGCGGGCCTCGGGTCGAACTGCGGGCTGTTCGACCCGGACTGGCTGCTCGAGGTGAATTTCTACTGCGACACCTACGGGATCGATACGATTTCGTACGGGACGGCCTGCGCCTTTGCGATGGAGTGCTACCAGCGGGGCATCCTGAACAGGGAGCGGACCGGCGGGATCGAGCTCACCTGGGGCAACGGCGAGGCCGAGGTGCAGCTCCTGCACGACATGGCGCGCGGGGAAGGTTTCGGCGTGATTGTCGGCAAGGGCGTGCGCTACATGCAGAACCTCTTCATCGAGAAGGGATGGGGTGACCCTCAACTCGTCCGCGACATGGGCATGCAGATCAAAGGTCTCGAGATCTCGCAGTACATGTCGAAGGAGTCGCTCGCACAGCAAGGCGGCTACGCGCTCGCGAACAAGGGCCCGCAGCATGACGAGGCGTGGCTGATCTTCATGGACATGGTGAACAACCAGATTCCGACTTTCGAGGACAAGGCCGAGGCGCTGCACTACTTCCCCCTCTTCCGCACCTGGTTCAGCCTGCAGGGCCTCTGCAAGCTGCCGTGGAACGACATCGAGCCGCCGGACAACGCGAAGATGTACCCAGGGCCGGAGGCGGCGAAGGTGCCGGCGCACGTCAACAACTATCTCGAGCTGTACACCGGGATCACCGGCAAGCCGCTCGATCGCCAGAGCCTGATCGAGCAGTCCGAGGCGGTGTACAACTTTCAGCGCATGTTCAACCTGCGCATGGGACAGGGCGGACGCGCATTCGACATGCCGCCGTACCGGGCGGTCGGCCCCGTGACCAAGGAAGAGTACGAGTCGCGCTCCGAACGCTACGACAAGCAGCTCAAGGAGATCGTGGGGATCGACCCGGCCGGCAAAACCACGGAGGAGAAGATGCGGCTCCACCGCGAGTGGCGCATGGACCGCTACAACAAACTCGTGGATGCCGTCTACAAGCGCCGAGGCTGGACCAGCGACGGCGTGCCGACCGAGGAGACGCTCAGGAGATTCAAGATCGACTGGCCGGAGATCCTGGGGCTGGCGAGGCGAAGCACCCCATGCTGACCGTCAACGACGAACCGCTCGAGTACGAGGACGGCATGACCGTCTCGGATGTCCTCGCGCGGAAGAACTACATCTTCCGGATGCTCGCGGTCTGGATCGACGGGGTGTTCGTGCCCCGCGACGAGTACGACACCACCAAAGTAGCAGACGGCGCCGACATCAAGGTCATCCACATGATCGCGGGAGGATAGCCCGCTGTCATCTTCGGCAGTCTTTGTGGTCCAACTTCCACCTAGGAGAGCGCGTGCCTCTTCTTCCACAGTTTGAACGCAGCCGGATACACCAGCAGCTCGAGGAGAAACGACGTGACGAGGCCGCCGATCATCGGCGCGGCGATGCGCTTCATGACGTCTGCGCCGGCTGATGTGGACCACATGATGGGCAGCAGTCCCATGAATGCCGCCGCCACCGTCATCATCTTCGGCCTCGCCCGCTTGACGGCGCCGTGGACCAGCGCCTCGTCCAGATCGGCCATTGTCTTGAGCAGCCCTCGCTTCCGGTAGTCCTCGTACGAGAGGTCGAGGAAGAGCAGCATGAAGACGCCCGTCTCGGCGTCGAGGCCCAGCAGCGCGATCATCCCGACCCAGGCGGCAATCGACACGTTGTAGCCGAGGATGTAGAAGAGCCAGATGGCCCCGATGGCCGAAAACGGCACAGCCGCCATCACGAGGCTGGTCTTGAAGGCGGATCTCGTGTTCGCGTACAGAAGGACGAAGATGAGCGCGAGCGTGAGCGGCACGACCACCTGAAGTCGCTCCCGCACCCGCAGCATGTTCTCGTACTGCCCGCTCCACTGCAGGACGTACCCGGCCGGCAACGACACCTGCCCGGCCACGATCCGCTTGGCCTCTTCGACGTAGCCGCCGACATCACGCCCGCTGACGTCCACGAAGACGTACCCGGCCAGGAACCCATTCTCGTTCCTCAGCATGGCCGGACCGCTGACGATCTGGATCTCGGCGAGCTGCGCGAGGGGAACCTGGATCCCGCTGGCAATGGGTACCATCACGCGCCCGAGCCTCGACAGATCGTCACGCAGCTCGCGCGGGTAGCGGAGGTTGACCGGGTAGCGCTCCCGTCCTTCGACCGTCGTCGTGATGTTCTCACCGCCGATGGCCGACATGATCACCATCTGGACCTGTTCCACCGTCACTCCGTAGCGGGCCATCTCGGCCGGCCGCGGGACGATGTCCACGAAGTTGCCGCTCGTCGCGCGTTCGGCAAAGACGCTGCGTGTTCCGGGCACCTCGCGGATGGCCTCCTCGATGCGACGGCCGATCTGCTCGATCGTGGCGAGATCATCTCCCAAGATTTTGATGCCCACCGGCGTGCGCACGCCGGTCGAAAGCATATCGATCCGGCCCTTGATGGGCATCGTCCAGGCATTCGACACGCCGGGAATGCGGAGGGCCTGGTCCATCTCGTTGACGAGCTCGTCCCAGGAGATCCGGTCCGGCCAGATCGGCCGCACGAGGGGACGCAGCCATTCCGGGAGGCGGTCGCTGTACCAGCGAGGCACGTACCGCCATTCGGACTCGGGCTTCAGGACGACGGTTGTCTCCATCATCGAGAAAGGCGCCGGGTCGGTCGACGTCTCGGCGCGCCCCGCCTTGCCCATGACCGTCTCGACTTCGGGGAACCTCATGAGGACCTGATCCTGCCGCGCCATCAGATCCGTAGCCTGCGTGACCGAGATCCCGGGCAGCGTGGTGGGCATATAGAGGATCGAGCCCTCGTTGAGCGGCGGCATGAACTCCGAGCCAAGCCTGAAATACACGGGAAGCGTCGCGAGGACCGCAGCCACGGCCAGGGCGATGACGGTCTTCGGAAACCGGAGCACCACGCGGCACGCTGGTTCGTACACTGCGAAGATCGCCCGGCTGATGGGATGGCGCTCTTCGGCATAATAGGTGCCGACGAACGCTCCCGTGAACAGCCTGGCGATCCACCGTGGCCTGAAGGCGAACGGGTCGATGCGCGCAAACAGCATCCGCATGGCCGGATCGAGCGTAATGGCCAGCAGCGCCGCCAGCGCCATGGCCAGGTTCTTCGAGTACGCCAGCGGCTTGAAGAGCCGGCCTTCCTGGTCGACCAGTGCGAAGATCGGCAGGAACGACACGGCCACGACGAGCAGCGAGAAGAAGACCGCGGGGCCGACCTCCTGGAGCGCCTCGAGCCGGACGGCGTGGAAGTCGCCCTTCCGGCCGCTTGCTTGCCAGTGGTGGATCTTGTTGTAGGCGTTCTCCACCTCGACAATGGCGCCGTCGACGAGCACGCCAATCGAGATCGCGATGCCCGCGAGCGACATGATGTTGATCGTGACGCCCATGTAGTAGAGGGGAATGAACGACAGCAGCACCGAGATCGGAATCGTGACGATCGGCACCAGCGCCGATGGGATGTGCCACAGGAAGATCAGAATGACGAGCGAGACGATGATCATCTCGACCACAAGCTCATGCTTGAGCGTGTCGATGGCCCGCTCGATCAGCGTCGCTCGATCGTAGGTGGTGACGATCTCGACCCCAGACGGCAACGACGGCTGCAGGTCGGCGATCTTCCTCTTCACCGCCCTGATGACGTTGAGGGCGTTTTCGCCGTGACGCATCACGATGATCCCGCCGACTGCCTCGCCAGCAGCGTTGAAGTCGGCGACTCCCCGGCGCATCTCCGGGCCGAGCTCGACGCGCGCCACGTCACGCAGGAGGACGGGGACTCCAGCCGGCGTGCGCTTCAGGACGATCTGCTCGAAATCCGACAGCGTCCTGGCGTAGCCGCGGCCCCTGACCATGTACTCGCGGCCGCTCCACTCGATCAGTCGCCCGCCAACCTCGTTGTTGCTCGCGCGGATGGCGGCAGCGACACGATCCAGCCGGACATCGAAGGCCAGCAGCCTGTTGGGATCGACCGTGACCTGATACTGCCTGACGAACCCGCCGATCGAGGCCACTTCCGCCACGCCTGGCACCGCCTGGAGGGCGTAGCGCACCGTCCAGTCCTGGACCGACCTGAGATCTTCGGGGCCCAGCGTCTTCGACCGATCCACGAGCACGTACTGGAAGATCCAGCCAACGCCGGTCGCGTCGGGGCCGAGCTCCGTCCGGACGCCATCGGGCAGGCTCGGCTGGATCTTCGAGAGATACTCGAGGACCCGGCTTCGCGCCCAGTAGATGTCGGTGCCGTCCTCGAAGATGACGTAGACGAAGGAGAAGCCGAAGTCCGAGAAGCCGCGTATCGCCTTGACGTGGGGTGCGCCGAGCAGGGCGCTCGTGATGGGATACGTGACCTGGTCCTCGATGATGTCCGGCGAGCGGTCCCAGCGGGAGTAGATGATGACCTGGGTGTCCGAGAGGTCCGGCAGTGCGTCGAGCCGAATGTGTTCGAGCACGTAGACGGCTCCCGCGATGGCCGCTGCGGTCGCCAGAAGCACGAGCAGCCGGTTGCGCGCCGAGAAGGCGATGATGGAGCGGATCATCGCCCTTTCGCCCTCCTGGCTCGGCCGCAAGGGCAACGGCGGGTCACTTCTTCACTCCGTGCTGGGCGTGTTCCGTCGTGGGTCCCGCAATGGCCGCCCTGAGTCGCGACTCCGAGTCGAGCAGGAAGTTGGCGGATACCGCGACGCGCTCGCCCGCCGCGAGGCCCCGCTCGACAACGGTTCGTCCCTCGCTTCGAAGTCCCACCCGCACCTCACGCGGCTCGAAGTGGCCAGGCGTTGCCTCGACGAACACGAGCTGTCTCGTGCCCGTATCCATGACGGCCGAGTCGGGAACCAGCACGCCTCGGGAGCGCTCATTGGCGAGTTCGACGTTGACGTACATGCCCGGCTTGAGCGTGAGGCGCGGGTTGGCGAACTCGAATCGGACCTGGATCGTCCGGCTCTGCGTATCGAGGGTGGGGTAGACCAGGCTGACGCGGCCCGACAGCTTCGTCTCCGGGTCGTACTGCAATGAAACGTCCGCGGGCCGGCCAGGACGCGCCGCCGCGGCCTCGGCCTCATAGACCTGCCCGATCACCCACACCCGTGACAGGTCGGTGATCGTGACGAGCGGCATTCCTGCCTCGATGCGCTGCCCTTCCAGCACCATCTTGTCGGTCACGTGCCCTCCGAAGGGCGCGCGCAGGGTGATGGTGCGCTGGGCGACGCCCGTGTTCTCGATCCGGTCGAAGAGGTCGGCTGGAACGTCGAACAGTTCGAGCCGCTTCTTCGCCGCGTTCGCGAGATCCCGTCCGCCCTGCCTCACCTCGGGCAGCGAGGACTTCTCGAATTGCTCGCCGGTCTTTCGCGCTCGCAGGTATTCTTCCTGGGAGGCGAGCAACTCGGGCGAGTACAGCTCCAGCAGGGGTTCGCCGGCACGGACAACCTGACCGACGTTGTTGACATACAGCCGCTCGACCCATCCCGCCACCTTCGTCGTCACCTGCCGGACGCGGGTTTCGTCAGGCACGACGTTGCCGACCGCACGCACGCGACCGGTCAGCTCGCCGGCGGTCGCCTCCGCGGTGCGAACGCCCGCAAGGCCGAGCTGTTCGTCCGTGGCGTGAATCGGCGCCAGGCCGGCGACGTTTCCGCCGGACCCTTCCGGCGGATTCACTGAGGGGCCCGCGTCTGCCTGACCCGCGATCGTCTGCTTCACCAGGTCCATCCCACACTTGGGGCACTTGCCCGGCTCGTGCTGCTGCACCTCCGGGTGCATCGGGCACACATAGACGTCCTCGGCGGAGGGCTCCTCGGCCTGGACTGGCGACGAGCCTTGGACAGGCACCAGACGCATCCCGCAGATCGGGCAGTCCCCCGGCCGGTCGGACGTGTAGCTCGGGTGCATCGGGCACTGGTAGAGGCTCTGAACCGTGGTCTCGCCCTCACGCTGGTGCACGAGCACGAACGGAGCCGCCACCACGAGCGAAGCGAGCGTGACCAGGAGGATGACCTTGCCCCAGTGCTGACGGAGGATCTCACGCATGTTCATACACTCACCTTCATCTCGTCACTTCGCGGACATGGCCCCGGTCTGCGGAGCCAGGAGCGCCGCGAGCCGCACCTCCGCCGCGTAGCGATCCGCTTGGCGGCGGGCCAGTCCGACGCGAATCTCGATCCAGTTCCGGAACTCCTCGAGGACAGACACGAAGTCTCCCCGGCCGACGAGGTAGCTGGTGCGCGTCGCATCGAGAGCGGCCGAGTTCTGAGGCAGAATCGCCGACTCGTACCGTCCAATCTGGGCCTCGGCAGTCTTCCTGGCCTCGACGAGACGGAGGACCTCCGCCTGCAGCCCCGCCGAGGTGTCGGCCAGGTCGAGTTCGGCCGCGCGCTTCCGGTGCTCGGCCGCCGCTATGAGCGGCAGCTCCTTGCGCTTCTTCCAGAACGGCAGCTCGACGCCGACGTTGAAAGTCGCCATCCGATCCCAGCCACCCTGCCAGAACAAACCGACGCCGACGCTCCAGCTTGGACGCAGTTCCTGTTTCGCCGCCGCGACCCGCTCGGATGCCACCGCAATCTGGGCCTTCCGCACCGCGATTTCGGGCGACCCGTCGAGCGAGATCCGCCCGGCGGCCGTCCCCGTCTCTGCAGCCGGCGACGGAAGCTCTCTGGCGGTACTGAGCTGCGTCTCGGGGGGCTCGTCCATCAGCCGGTTCAAAGCCGCCTGCACCGCGACGCGGTCGTTCTCGAGGTCCGCGATTCGCTCGCCAAGCCTGGACTGCTCGAGCTGCACGCGTAGCACGCTGGCCTGGTCCGATTCCCCGGCCGCGTAGCGCGCGGTGGCCGTGGCCTCGAGCATCTTGAGCAGCTCGCGTGCATCCTCGAGCGTCTCGCGCTCGCGGTCGATGGCGAACAGTCGGGCGTAGAGCGTCCGCACCGAGGTCGCCAGCGTCGTCGCCCAGAACGTCAGGTCCGCCAGGCTCTGGTCGATCTCCGCGTCCGCCACGGCCCGCCGCGACGCTCTCCGGCCCGTGCTCAGGAGACTCTGGCGAACGGACGCTCCCAACATCGATCCGGGTTCGGTCCCGATCGTGTAGCGGGGGAACCCGCCTGCTCGATATTCGAACTCGACCATCGGGTCGGGCAGCGCATCGGAGGCCGCAAGCGCCGTCGTCGCCGCGTCAATCCGTGTACGCCTCGCCGCAATCGACGGGGCACGCGCCAGCGCCCGCGCAACGAGTTGCTCGACGGGCTCGGCCGCTGGCTGCGCCTGCCCCACCCCCGCCTGAGTCAGGAGGTTTAGAATCACCGCCATCGGTACCGATGCCGCGCGCATGCTGAAAGACCGTCGTGTCATCGGAGTGCTGGAGAGCAAGACCCATGCCCAGCTCGAGACCCGGACAAGAGCGGGAGTAGAGCGGGTCGAAAGCCGGGCAAGAGCGCGAGCAGAGCGGGAAAAGAGCGGGAGTGGCAATCTGCGGGACCGGTGCCAGCGTCCGTTTTCAGACGACTGGGCGCGGCACTGTCTGTCTTCAGACAGCAGCCATCGGCCTCGTGGCGCCCGTCGCGACCTCCATGAATCGCGCCCCCCGGGGCTGGCTATTGTCTTCTACTGTCTACTGTCTACTGTCTTGTATCTTCTGTCTTCTGTCTCTGAATGCCGTACTTCTCCATCCGATACAGGAGGGCGCTGCGCGTGATGGCAAGGTAGGCGGCGGCGCGGGTCTGGTTCCAGTCGTGCTTGTCGAGAGCGGCGACGATCAGGTCGCGTTCAACGGTATCGAGGGAGATGCCGTCGTCGGGCAGCTCGACGCGGACGTTGCCGAACCGTCGCTCCTGGGAGACCAAGCGCTCCGGCAGGTCGTCGAGATCGATGATACCGTCCTTGTCGAGGACGAGTGCCCGCTCGATCACGTTCTCCAGTTCCCGGACGTTCCCGGGCCACGTGTAGACGTTGAGCGCGGAGTAGACGGCCTTGGCCACTGCCGGTGGACCAGATCGGCCGAGTCGATCGCCGTGTTTGGTCAGGAAGCGTTCGACGAGCAACGGGATATCGTCGGTGCGTTCCCGGAGTGGCGGGATGCGGATGGGTACCACGGCAAGTCTGTAGTAGAGGTCCTCGCGGAAGGTCCCCTCGCGAATCATCTTGTCGAGGTCCCGATTCGTGGCCGCGATCACGCGCACGTCCACCCTCCTGGGCGTCGTGTCGCCGACCTTGTCGATCTCGCGCTCCTGGAGGACCCGCAGGATCTTCACTTGAAGGACCTGTGGCAGGTCTCCGACTTCGTCGAGGAAGATGGTCCCGCCGTCGGCAGCCTCGAACTTGCCTTGCTTGTCCGATATCGCGCCCGTGAACGCGCCCTTACGGTGGCCGAACAGTTCTGACTCGATCAGGTTCTCGGGAATGGCGGCGCAGTTGACAGGAATGAACGGCCGGCGGGCTCGCTCGCTGTGGATGTGGATGGCCTTGGCCAGCAGTTCTTTTCCTGTTCCGCTCTCGCCACGCAGGAGTACCGTGGCGTCGCTCTGCGCCACGCGCGCGGCGACGTCGGTGACCTCCCGCATGGCCCGCGAGCCGGCAATCAGAGCCGAGAACGAGAACCGGTCGCTGACCATCTGCCGGAGGCGCCTGTTCTCCGACTTCAGTTCGGCGATCTCGAGTGCCTTGCGCACGCTCGCCCTGAGCTGGTCGCGCGAAAATGGTTTCGTCAGATAGTCGAATGCGCCCAACTGCATCGCCTCGACCGCCGCTTCAATCGTTCCGTGCGCGGTCAGCATGACGATCGGAAGATCGGGTCGCATCGCCTTCAATCGAGCCAGCAGCTCCATGCCGTCCATGCCCGGCATGCGGACGTCGGTGAGCACGAGGTCGATATCCGCCGACTGGAACCGCTCGAGCCCTTCCTGCCCGTCGGCGGCGGTGAGCACACCGTAGCCTTCTTCCGCCAGTGTGTACTGCGTCACTCGCCGCAGACTCTCATCGTCGTCGACCAGCAGGATGCGTCGGTCGTCAGGCATGGGTTCACCTCAGGGTCGTCACGACTGTCCGGTGGCGGCACCCGTCCGGGTGGGCAGGGGAAGCACGAGTCGGACGACGGCACCTGGTGGCTGGCCATCGTCGATGTCGATGCGTCCGCCATGTGCCGTGACGATGCGCTGAGAGACAGCAAGACCCAGGCCAGTGCCATGGCTCTTTGTCGTGAAGAACGGATCGAACAGCCGCTCGCGCTGCCCGGCCGGTATGCCGGGTCCGCTGTCTTGGACTTCGACGACCGCCCACTGGGCGGCAAGGCCGGTTCGGATCGTCAGCGTGGTCCGCTCTGGGCTGGCCTGGATCCCGTTCAGCACGATGTTGAACAGCACCTGCCGGATCTGCTCGGGATCCATGTGCACGTCCGGCAGTCGCACGGCTTCTTCTCTGACGACGGCCACGCTGGCCCGCTCGGCCTCGGGCTTGATGAGCAGTACCACGTGTTCGATCACGTCGTGGAGACTCGCCCGGCGTAGCTCGGGCCCTCGCGGGCGGGCATACGAGAGGAATTCGCTCAGCAGGGTCTCCAGGCGTCGCAGTTCACGGCGGGCAATGCTGGTGAACTCCGCCTCGGGCGTGTCGGCCGCCACTCTCGACGCGACGATCTCGAGAGCGCCTTCGACGCTAGCCAGGGGGTTGCGGACCTCGTGGGCCAGACCCGCCGCGACCTCTCCGAGTGCCGACAATCGGTCAGCCCGCATCAGGTGGGCCTGGGATTCCCTCAGGTCGCGGTTCGCGACCTCGAGCGATGCCGCCGCAGCCTGATACTGCCACGTGAGTCGTCGCTGAGCATCGGCCAGGAACCCGACGAGGAGGCCAGCCGCCTGGAAGATCACCAATTCGGCGTACTGGCTCGCCGCATACGGCGCGTTGGCGCCCCAGGTGTAGTGAATGTGCGGCCAGTACGCCAGGGCAGCGGCAAGGGCGGTCAGCAGCCCTCCACGTACGCCGAACCAGTAGGCGCCCAACACGATCGGCGCGTAGTACAGGCGCTGATAGATATTGTGAAGCCATGCCTCGGCCGGGTTTGTGGTGTAGTGCAGGATCGAGACGGCGAGCAACCCGGACAGCAGGGCGATCCATCGTCGAAACACCACACCGGCCGTGAGCTTGGAGTGTGTCACGCGGTGCTCCGTGCCATCACGTGGCATGGTAGCACCGCCGCGCCACCGCGGCCGGACTTACGCGTACCCTGCCCTCGAACCGGTCCGGCCTCAAGGCCGTCGCTACCGCCTGGTCAGGTCGGTGGAGAATCCGATCGTCAGGGCGGCGCGCGGGCTTGCGTCGGTCAAGCCGACCGATGGCACAACCGTCAGATTCAGACGCCCGCCGAGGGCAATGCCGATACCAGCGCCGACTTCGACAGGAGCACCGAACTCCGGCACGATGGCCGTACTGCCGGCGGCCGACATCAACAGGTACAAGCGGCGCTGAAGCCGCCGCCCGGCGCCTACACTCCACAGCACTGAATTGCGCAGGTCGATGCCTGTCGGGTCGCCGACCACGATGTAACCGCCCTCGGCGGAGATCCATCCATTGGCAGACTGCTTTCGGATCGTGCCCAGAAACGCGATGTCCCGCCTTCCTGTTCCAAGCCCTGTCTCCGCCGATGCCGTTGGGATCTTGATTCGCGTGCTGGCGACAACCTGCAGCCCTCGGGCGGAGTCGTCAACGACCCTGTAGCCGGCACCGACGACAAGATCTCCGATGCCGGACAATCGGGTGCTGACGTCCGGAAGGGCCGGCGGCGCACCGGGCGGGCTGACGATCCCCTGTGGTCCCCCCATCATGCCGCCCATGGCCCCGCCCATCGGAAGGCCGGTTCCCGGGGCGCCCGCCATGGTACCGCGCATCGGGATGAAGCCTCCTTGAGAAGGCACGACCGTCGCATTGTCGAGGCTGAGCCACGGGAAGTATCCGATCAACTCGAGCCGGCCCGTGTTGATCTGCAGCGTCGCCGGTGCGTAGAACAGCGTCGTGGTCTGAGTGCTTCCGAACGAGCCGGTCAGGGCGCGGATGTTGACGCCTGCCGAGACCGTGGTGCCTTGGGCGGCAGCGGGCGAGGCCAGACCGGTGACGAGAGCGACGCTCGCGAGAATCCGCAGCACGCTCTCGCTAGCGCTTCGGGCCATGGCCGGATCCCTTCATGACCTCGTTCATGTGCTTGGTCATCTCTTCGAACGAGCGAGTCATCTGCTCGAGGTTTCCGCAGGCCTCCTGGAACGACTTCATGCCGGCTTCGTCGTGCATCGCCTGTGGGTTCTTCATCCACTCGTTCATGGACCCCTGCAACTGCTTCATGTGGCCGAGCAGGCCCTGCATGGCCGAGAACATCTGTGTGTTCGGCTGGGTCCCGCCCATGCCCTGGTGCATGGATGCCAGGTTCTGCATGTTGCTCGTGGCGTTCTTCATCATGGCGTCCACGTTCTGCATCATCTGCTGTGTGGACATCATCGTGGCCTGTGCGCCCTGCATGGTCTGGGTGCCGTGCTGATGTCCGGCCGTCTGGCCGGTCTGCACCTGTCCCTGGTGCATCTGAGCGGCGGCGACAGCGCAGCTGGTGAACAGCAGGCCCACCAAGCCGGCGGCCAGAATCAACAGCGAGAATCCAACATCTCTTGTCTTCATCGGTCTCTCCTTGCCCGCGCGTGGTCGAGAGCTCGCGGGCTCTCGAGGGGGCCGGAGATGGGGGCACTCTCCGGCCGTGGTGGAGTCGGGGCTCGCTCCACCGGCAACTGGTGAAGCAATGGGCATACCAGCCCGCGCCAGGGTCAATTCCGCCTGTTTGCCGCACGATTCGATCCCGCCCGCAAGCGTGAGACTTCACCTCGGTGTCGTCCCGATTGTGGGAAATCAGACAGCTTTCGACGATTCCTGTTTGAAGTCAGACACTCTCCGTCGTCGTGGTCTCCAGGGACGGGATTCCCGGGCAGGCGCCGGCCCAAGGGTGTTCATCCGGCCGTTGGCGACCGCCTCGCCAGCTTGCTCTGCCCCCTCCTAGGCCTCCACCGGGTTGCGGCGGAAGATGCTGCAGACGGTCGGAAGGATGAAGAGCGTCAGGATAATCGAGGTGATCAGGCTACCGATCACCACCGTGGCAAGCGGGCGCTGGACTTCGGCGCCGGAGCCCGTGGCGAGGGCCATCGGGACGAAGCCCAGTGAAGCCACCAGGGCCGTCATCAGGACGGGTCGCATGCGGAGCGCACACGCACCCCGCAGGATGTCGGCGGTCGACAGGTCCGTTTGGTGGAGCGAACGAGGAAGGAGTGCAGGAGCGGTTCGCCGGGGCTTCAGCCGTGAACGAGGCGCGGAGCCTCGTCTTGCAGTCGTCGTCGGCCGTCGTCTACAGTACCGTCCACATGGCCAGCGTTGACCGGAAGGCGATCACACGAGAGATCCTGTTGAGCTTCTGGAAGGTGCACATCCTGCATCACGCTGGCGAGCACCCCGTTGTCGGTCATTGGATTCTGACCGAGCTCCGGCGCCACGGGTACGATATCAGCCCCGGCACGCTGTACCCCCTGTTGAAGCGCATGACTGAGAGCGGTTGGCTGCGCTGCCAGGTAGAATCGGGCAGCCGTGGCCCGCGGGCACGCCGCTACTATCACCTGACCACCGCGGGACGCGTGGTCTTGGAGATCGTTCGTGCCATGATTCAGGCGCTGACCTTCGCGAGCGCCTTGGCGAGGTGCGCGATGGCAACAACGGGCGCCGCCGCCGTCGCACCGGCCAGCCACAGCGACCTCGCCGATGACTTCGACGCCGCAAGCCAGGCTCCACACGTGACCGCTCCCCACACGAGCGAGGGAAAGAGGACGAGAAACCAGAGGGCCTCCCGATCAGGTGGCGCTGCGTGAGTATATCGACAACTGTAGACGATAATCGACTAATACCGAATTGTCGAGAGCCGGTTCACTGGGGCAACGCACACCGCGAGTGGCGGCCCCAGCAGGGGACACACGGGACCTCGCGGTCGTGAGCTGGTCAACGGCCGCTGACCGTGTCCTTCTTGATCGCTGCGATCGCAATGAAGGCGGCACCGACGGTCGCCAGCGGACCGAGCCATCGGTCCAGCGGCGCCAGCGCGCGGGCAAGCAGCCCCACCGGCGGGTAGTACACCGATCCCCGTACGGTCCTCACGCTCAGGCCCCCACGCTCGACCAGCGCCGACAGTTCCGCCGCCGTCCAGAAATGCGCGGTGCGCCACAAGCGAGACCCCAGCCAGCCTCGCACGCGCCGCCGTGCGGCCCAGGTGCTCCAACGGCCCAAGTCACCAATCACGAGCCGCCCGCCCGATCGAAGGACGCGCGCGGCCTCTCGAACCGCAGCCGCCGGGTCGGACACGAAGCAGAACACGGTGGTCGCCACGACGACATCGAATACGCCGGCCGGGAACGGCAACCGATCGATCCGTCCGTGGACGAACTGCGCGGGCTCACCCGCCCGTCCGCCCGAGCGTGCGGTCGCCGCGCGCAGCATCGAGCGGTCGATGTCGATGCCCACGGCCCGCCCGCCTCGTTCGCGCAGCGCCGCGGTGAGCGGGCCGTCGCCACATCCGAGGTCCAGCACCCGCATCCCCTCGACCGGGCCGGCGAGGTCGATCATCACGCGCTGCTCGAGTGCCTCCGTCACAGCGCCCAAGGTCGTCGCCCGCCAGCGCGCGTACGCCTGGGGTGCAATGGCTCCAGCCAACGGGCCGGACGACCCGGCAGGAACAGACGGCTTGACGGGACGCCTCGAATCGGTCATTATTCAAGTGTACAATCGAATGATTGACATGTCTTCCAGAAAACGTCTCGGACAGCCAACTCCGGCCTCATGTGTCGCGGCGTGGCGGCACTCGGCGGAGAGGCGCGCGTCTGGCCTCCATGGACGGGTACGGCATGGCCGAGAACGCGCTCTCTGAGGCGACACCCCGCACTTCGTTCGGCCCGCTGCCAGACGGGACCCGGCGGGTCGACCAGGCCCTGGTGCTCTGACCGCGAGGAGAACGGGTATGCTCCGACGACTTCCGGAATGGGCGGTGACGTGGCCGAAGCTCACGGTGGCCTTGGCGGTTGCGCTGACGATGGCCTTTGCCGCGTGGCTGCCGGGCATGCGCACGGATACCGATCCCAAGAACATGTTGCCGGTGAACTCGGACGTGCGCGTCTTCAATCGACAGGTCGAGCAGTGGTTTGGCCTGCACGAGGACATGATTGTCGTCGGGATCGTGCGGGATGGAGGGCTGTTCGACCGGGCGGCGCTCGAAGCGGTGGGCCGTCTGACCGATCGTATCGTGCGGCTGCCTGGCGTCGTGGCGGCCGACGTGACCAGTGTGACCACCGCCGACAACGTGGTCGCGGAGGCCGGAACGCTGAGTGTCCAGCCGCTCCTGCCGGCGATTCCCGTCACCGCGCGGGATGTCGAGGCCTTCCGGCGTGCGGTAATGGACAACCCGATGGTGGTCGACCGGCTCGTCTCGGCCGATGGGCGGGCGACTGCGATCTACGTGCCGCTCGAACGAGGGGCGAACGGCAAGGAGGTGGCGGATCGCATTCGGACGCTGGTGGGTGAGGAGCGGGGCGATCTGCGCTTCTACGTGGCCGGCGATCCGGTCGCCAGGGACACGTTCGGCTCGGAAATGTTCCGGCAGATGGCGCTGTTTGCGCCCATGGCCGGGCTGCTGATGCTGATCGCGCTCTACGCGATGTTCCGCAACCTGGCGCTGGCCTTCACGATTGTCGGCGTGGCGATGATGGCGACGGTGTGGAGCATGGGACTGCTCGTGGCCATCGGGCAACCGGTGCACATCATGAGCTCGATGATGCCGGTCTTCCTGATGGCGATCGCCACCGACAGCATCCACATCTTCAATGAGTTCTATTTCCGCCTGCGAGAGGTGACGGACCGCCGGCGGGCCGTTCTCGACACCATCGACACGGTCGGCGCGCCGGTGCGGTACACGGCCCTGGCAACCGCTGCTGGGTTTGGCGTGCTCGTGATCGGCGGCATCGTGCCGGTTCGCGTGTTCGGTCTGTTCACCGCCTTCGGGACACTGGTGATCCGGCTGATGAGCTTCAGCTTCATTCCTGCGGTGATGATGCTCGTAGGCGAGGATCGACTCCGCCGTGCAAGCCGTCACGAGTCGATGGACGCCGGGGCCTCCCGCTCGCTCGCGTGGCTCGGCCGGCTGAGCGTGAGTCGGCCCCGTGCGGTGGTCGCGAGCGGCGTTGTCCTGCTGGTGGTCGCGCTCGTTGGCCTCCCGAAAATCCGCATCAACAACAACATGGTGCGCTGGTTCAGGCCGGCGAGCGAGGTACGCGTCGCCGACGCGGTCATCAACGAGCGGCTTGGCGGCTCATCGCTGTTGTACGTCGTGGCCTCGGGCCAGGGTGAGGACGCCCTCAAGGATCCGGCGGCGCTCCACTACGTGGAAGCGTTGCAACGCGATCTCGATCAGGAAGATGTTGTCGGGAAGACCACATCGGTGGTCGACCTCGTCAAGCGCGTCAACCGGGTGATGCTCGACGACCGGCCAGAGCAGGAACGGATTCCAGACTCCCGCGCGGCGATCGGTCAGTACCTGTTCCTGTTTGGCATGGCCGCCAAGCCCGCCACGCTGAACACGCTGATCACCGGCTCCGCGGAGCGCGCCAATCTCTGGGTGCAGCTCAAGACCTGGGACGCGGGCGTGGTCGAACAGGTTCTGAATCGCTCGCAGGCCTACCAACGCGCTCACCCGCCACCCGGGCTGCGTTTCGAGCCTGCCGGGATCGCCTACTTCAACCTGGTCTGGAATCGCGAGGTGCTGCGCGACATGATCTGGACGTTTCTCGCGGCCCTCGCGGTCGTGCTTGTCATCCTGACGGTCTCCTTCCGATCCTGGCGCTGGGGCCTCGTCAGCTTCGTCCCCCTCGGCCTCACCATTCTGCTGATCTATGGCGCGCTCGGGTATGTCGGGAAAGACCTCGACATGCCGGTCTCCGTCCTCTCCGCTCTCTCGTTGGGCATGGCC
Organism: Acidobacteriota bacterium; assembly: GCA_040752275.1. Taxonomy (GTDB): domain Bacteria; phylum Acidobacteriota; class Vicinamibacteria; order Vicinamibacterales; family JAKQTR01; genus JBFMFH01. Next base: position 12,082 of record JBFMFH010000059.1, on the reverse strand, counting down.
GTGGACTTCGCCATTCACTTCATTCGCCGCTACCGGCAGCGGCTGGCCGACGATCCCGACACGGGCCGCGCGCTGCTGTGGACCGTCGCGCGACCCGGCAAGGGCATCGTGCGAAACGCCGTGCTCTTTTCGCTGGCGTTTGCCGTGATGCTGTTCTCGAGCCTCACGCCGTACATCACCGTGGGCGCCTTCATCATGGCCATGATGATGCTCTCGGCGTTCTTCACGCTGTTCTACCTGCCCGCGCTCATCGTCCTCGTTGCCCGACGTGACCGCACCGCCGAGCACCACCCGGCGCGGGCGCGGTAAGCCCCTTCCCTGGGGATGGGAGGACCTCATGCGAGTTCGCTTGGCATTGCTCTTCATCGCAGTCGTTCTGATCTGGGCCGCCCCTTCAGGAGGACCCCGGCGCCTCCTCGCCCAGACGTCCATCGGTGCGGATGAGATTGTCGGCCGCGTCCAGCAGGCTTTCTACGCTCCCGGCAAGGACATGAAGGCACGCGTGACGATGACCCTCATCTCGGCGGGCGGAGACAAGCGCCTCCGCGACTTGACGATGCTGCGCCGGAACGGGACGGGCGGTGAACAGCAGTATTTCATCTACTTTCATCAGCCTGGCGACGTCCGCGGGATGACGTTCCTGGTTCTCAAGTATCCCCGGCGAGACGACGACCGCTGGCTCTTCATGCCGGCCCTGAATCTCGTGCGCCGGCTCGCGGCGCGTGACAGCGCGCAGAGTTTCGTCGGGTCCGACTTCACGTACGAGCACGTCTCCGGGCGCGACCTCGAGTCCGACCGGCACACCTTGCGTGGCGAGGAACAGCGGCGCGGGAAGGCGTGCTACGTCGTCGAGAGCCAGGCCCAGTCGGCGGCCGAGTACAGCCGGAAGGTGGCGTGGATCGACAAGGCGACGTGGCTGCCCGTCGAAGAGGAGTACTACGACGTCCGGGGCGAGCTCTTCAAGGTGTTTACGGCCGATGAGGTCCGGGACATCGGCGGCCATCCCACGATCGCAAGACGTACGATGAAGAACGTCAAGACCGGCCACCGAACCGAGGTCGTGTTTGCTGACGTGGCCTACGACGTCGGGATCGAGGCCGACGTCTTCTCAGAGCGCTATCTGCGGGAACCGCCGCGGCGTTGGATTCAGTGAGGGTCCGTTGCGATCAACGACACTTCTTGCGCTGGCCTTCGGGCTGACACTGGCGTTCCCAACCGCCGCGCGCGCGCAGGCGACGGTGCATGGGTTTGCGCAGTTCAATTTCACCTTCCGCGCAACGGGAGTCGAGTGCCCACTGGAGATGGCGTGCGATGTTATGCGCGGCGAGGAGCGGGTGCAGCTCAAACTCGAGCTGTCGGCTCCGGATGGACGGGCGGGCGCGCTGGTCCGCCTGGATCTGTTCCACGACGCGATCCGCAATGACGCAGCGGTCGATCTCCGCGAGGCGTATGTCGATGTGGGCGGGCGGCGGATCGCGGCTCGCCTGGGCCGGCAGGTGGTGACCTGGGGTCTCGGCGATCTGGTGTTCATCAACGATGTCTTCCCCAAGGATTGGGGCGCATTCCTCACCGGCGCGCCGATCGAGTACCTCAAGTTCGGCAGTGATGCCGCGAAGGTCGGAGCCTACTCCGGCTCGGTCGGTGCCGAGGCGGTGATCACGCCCGTCTTTGCGCCTGACCGCGTACCTGGTCCCGATCGCCTCTTCTTCTTCGACCCGATGTCCTCGCTCACCGACCGTGTGACCCGACCTCCCCGCACCAGCTTCGGGGACATGCAACTGGCGGGGCGCCTCTACGCCAGGGTCGGCCGCTTTGAGGTCGCGGGCTACGCCTCGAAGGGGTTCTTCGGCATGCCTGCCGGCCAGCCGGACCGCGAAGTGCCGGCGCGTCTGGTGTTCTCGTATCCCCGTCTCAATACCTACGGCGGCAGCCTGCAGGGACCGCTGCACGCCGGCGTCTTCTCGCTCGAAGCCGGGTACTACGATTCGCGTGACGACGAGACAGGCCGCGATCCGACCGTGGAGAATTCCCAGACACGCTGGCTCGCCGCCTACCAGTTCCAGCCCCAGGAGGATCTCACCCTGGCCTTCCAGTACTACGGCGAGCTGATGCGGCAGCACGACGCCTACCTCCGCACGCTTCCGCCGGGGCTGCCGGCGAGAGACGAGCTGCGTCAGGTTGTCAGCCTTCGCGTGACGCAACTGCGGCGGCACCAGACGCTGCGCCTGAATCTGTTCGTCATGGGAAGCCCGACCGAGCGAGATGGGTACATCAACCCGTCGGTGCGCTACAACGTCACCGACGAGCTCTGGCTGGAGACTGGCGCCAACCTCTTCTGGGGCACCGAGCCATACACGTTCTTCGGCCAGTTCGAGAAGAACAGCGGCGTGTTTCTGATCGCGCGCTACGAGTTCTAGCGAGGCTCCGCCTCAGACCGCCGAGGCGTGTGGGGGCGGCTCCGCCTCGCTCGGTCACAGTGTTGGCTTTGCCCCGCCTGCGGCGGGGCGTAGACGTCTTGAAGGCCGGAGCGAAACTTGACTCATCTGCAACGGATCTGGGCCTTCAAGACGTCTAGCGCTTTCGTCCCTCCACGTGGCCCGTGCGCCACGGCTGGCCTCGGACCGGTCAGATCCACTGCCACATGACCTGCTTCTCGAACAGTACCTTGCCGGCGTGCCAGAACCAGCCGGGGCGACGCATCCGTACGGTTGGGCTCGGCTCTGCGTAGAAGTTGCCGGCGCCGAAGCCTGCATGCCCGCCGCCCGTTTCGATGAAGCAGGCGCCATGGCCGTCGAACCGCTCGGACGGCACCCCGCCCTCCACGATCCGGGCAATGTTGCGTGCGACGACCTCGGCCTGCGCGTGCGCGAAGACGCCTGCGCGCGGGAGAGGCTTCCCCATCGCGAGCGGAATCAGCGTGACGTCACCGATCGCATACACCCCGGCAAACCGCGTCTCCAAGGTCTGCCGGTCCACGCGCACCCACCCGCTCTCATCGACCAGCCCGGAAGTAGCCAGCACACTCGGTGGGCGAATACCCGGCACGTAGACCAGCAGGTCGAAGTCGGCGGCGGCACCGTCGGTGAACTGGACGCGACCGGGTTCAGCCCGCGCGATGAGATGGTCGGGGTGGTACCGAATTCCCTTCTGCTCGACCATCCCACGCACGGCGGCCGACGCTTCGGGTCCCGCGACGCCCATGGGGCCGGGCTCGGCAGAGTGCAGCGTGATGTCGACGGCGGAGCGCAGCCCGCGGCGACGGAGGTACCCGTCGATCAGCATCGCCGCCTCGTAGGGAGCGGCCGGACACTTGTACGCCGGTGCCGCGGTGAGGACGACAATCCGCCCGGCGCGTGTCCGGTCGAGCGCGTCGCGCAGGCGCTCGGCCCCGTCGAGCGTGCAGAAGGTCAGTCCCGCGTCCGCCAGGCCCGGCACCAGCTCCGGCGCGAATTGCGCGCCGAGCGCCACAACCAGGTGATCGGCGGCCAGCGTACGGCCGTCCACGACCGCCTCACGGCGTTCGGGATCGATGCGTTCGACCTCACCTCGAACGATATCGATCCCCTTGCGCTTCAGGCGGTCGAGCGGGCGTGCGATCTGCTCGGGCCTGCGGTCGCCTGTCATCACCCACAGGAAGGACGCCGCCAGGGTGAAGGTCGGCTCCCGGTCCACGAGCACCACGCGATGCCGCCGATCCAGCCGCTTGCGGAGGCGATTGGCCGCCACCACCCCGCCGATGCCCCCGCCGAGAATGAGAACGGTCTGATCCCGCATCGTCCACCTCGTGTCCAGCCCTCAGAACACCAGCACCTTCTCCGCAGTCGCCGTCAGCTCCGTCAGTTCATCCAACGTGCTGCGACGGCTCCCCTCCACCACGTCCCCAATCGTCATGCCCCGTGCATCCATGCACGTTCCACACAGGAGGACGCGTCCCTTGCGGGTCACGACGCCCTTCACCATCCGTTCGAGGTTGTAGTAGCCGTTCGGCGTCTGCTGACCTGTCTTCGCGGCAGCGACGGCGTCGCCCATGAGGAAGACGGTCAGCGCCAGATCCTGGGTCTTGGAGAGCAGGTTCACGGCCAGCCGCAGCCCGTTGTACGTCCGCTCGGTTCCGTAGGGAGGATCGTTGAGAATCACGAGCACGTTCACGCCCGTCGCTCCTTCGCTCGGTGGGATGACTCCGCGTGCAGCCCGCTCTCGACGGGCAATCCGGCGTCACGCCACTCCGGGTAGCCCTCCTTCAAGCGGAACGCCCGGAGACCGCGTTTGCGCAACAGACGCACGGCTTGCGCCGCCAGCACGCAATAGGGCCCGCGGCAGTAGGCGACGACGCGCCGGCTGCGCGGCAAGTCGGCCAGTCGCTGCTCGAGCTGCGCGAGCGGGACCGAGAGCGCACCCGCGATGTGACCGGCGAGGTACTCCGCGACAGGGCGCACGTCGAGCACGACCACGTCCCGGTGCCGCGCTCGCCGCAGCAGCTCCTCCTTCTCGACCGGCTCAAGCCCATCCGTACTCGAAAAGTACTCCTCGACGAGCCGGCCGACCTCCGCGAGTCTGGCTTCGGCCAGTGTCTGGAGCGACCGGTACCCGTCGAGCACCAGCGGGTCGGCGAGGCGGTAGAACACCTGGAGGCCCTCCTTACGAGCTGCGACCAGATTCGCCGCCTTGAGCACCTGCAGGTGCCGGGAGGTGTTCGCGACGGTCAGGTTTGCCTGCTCCGCGATCGCTTCGACGTGACGCTCGCCCTGGGCGAGCACGTCGACAATCTCGATCCGTTTCGGGCTCGCGAAGGCCGACGCGATATGGCTGAACTGTTCGAAGACGGCGTCCTTGAACTCTCGACCGCGCACGGAACACCTACCTGGCTGTATTGCAACTATTCAAGTGAATTGAATAATATAAGCATTGACCGCCGGGCGTCAAGGGACGCGACCGATCGGCTCCGACCCGTGGTGAACACCAGGCTCGAGAAACCAAGCAGCGCTCAGGCCATCGGGGACACGCGGGAACGGCCGAAGCGCAAGTACAGCGCCGGGACGACAGCCATGTTCAGTAGCGTCGACGTCACGAGCCCACAGAGGATGACGATGGCCATGGGCGTCTGAATCTCGCTGCCCGCCCGCCCGCCGCCAAGTGCCAGCGGAATCAACGCCAGGCCCGCCGCCAGGGCCGTCATCAGAATCGGAATCAGCCGCTCCCGTGCCCCACGCTCGACCGCAGCCCGGAAGTCGGTGACGCCCTCCTCCTCTTGCAGGTGCCGGATGTGGGACACCAGCATGATGCCGTTGCGCGTGGCGATGCCGAACAGCGTGATGAACCCGATGATGGAGGCCACGCTCAGCACCCCACCGGCGGCGTAGACACCGGCCACGGCGCCGATCAGCGCCAGCGGGAGGTTGGCCATCACGATGAGGGCGTCGCGGATGCGTCCAAAGGCGAGCATGAGTACCGCGAAGAGAGCCCCGACCACCAGCACTCCGAGCAGCGCGAGGCGGCGCGACGCGGCCTGTTGGCTCTCGAATTGTCCCCCGTACTCGACCCGGTAGCCACGGGGGAACGACACGCGCTCCGCCACGCTCGAGCGAATGTCACCGATGACGCCGCCGAGGTCCCGTCCCGCCACGTTGCACGAGACGACGATGCGACGACCGGCGTTCTCCCGGAGCACCATGTTCGGGCCCTCTTCGCGGACGACGCTGGCAAGGGTACCGATGGGAATCACGCCCCCGCCGGGCACGTCGACGCTCAGCATGGCGATGCGCTCGAGGTCCGCCCGCGCCGACTCGGCGAGCTTCACCACAAGGTCGAACGAGATCCCCGACTCGAAGACCCTGCCAGCGGTCGTGCCGGCAAAGGCCATCTCAATGGTCCGGGTGACGTCCTCCACACGGACGCCGTACCGGGCGAGCGCGTCCCTCTCCAGGACGAACCTCACCGCGGGCACGTCGACCTGTTGCTCGACCGACAAGTCCGCCACGCCGTCGACTTCTGCCACCACCTCCCTCACGCGCTCGGCCAGCCTGCGCAACATCTCGAGATCGTCACCGAAGATCTTGATGGCGATGTTCGCCCGGGTCCCGGACAGCATGTGGTCGATGCGGTGGGAGATCGGCTGGCCGATCACGACGTTCGTCCCGGCAATCGCCGCGAATCCACGCCGCAATTCGGCGAGCAGATCGGGTCTCGGCCGGCCGGTCTCCCGGAGGCCGACGTCTATCTCGGCGCCTTCGACACCCTGAACGTGTTCGTCGTACTCGGCCCGGCCCTGCCGCCGCGCGGTCGCCACGACCTCCGGCGCCGCCAGCAGCACCTGTTCGACGCGGCGGCCGATCTCGTCGGACTTGGCAAGGGACGTGCCCGGCATCGTGTTGACGCTCAGCGTGAGCGTCCCCTCATGGAACTCCGGCAGGAACGCCGATCCCATGAAGGTCATCGCGCCAACGGCGACAGCCAGAAGCAGGGCCGAACTGGCGACAACCAGGACGGGGCGGTCGAGGATGTCCGGCAGCGTGCGCGCGTAGATGCTCTTGAGGTGCCGCGCAGGCCAGCCGTCGTGGCCGCGGGCGACGGACGCCGCTCCGGGAAGGAGGATGTAGCACAACGCCGGCGTCACGATGACGGCCACCGCCAGCGACACGGCGAGCGCGACGATGTAGGCGAAGCCGAGCGGCGCCAGCAGGCGGCCCTCGACCCCCGAGAGCCCGAATACCGGCAGGAAGACGAGGATGATGATGATCGTCGCGAAGACGATCGACGACCTGATTTCGACGGTCGCGTCACACACGACGTCGCGGGCGGACCGACGCGCGCCGGCAGGCCGCGTCTGGTTCTCGCGAAGCCTGCGCACGATGTTCTCCACGTCGATGATGGCATCGTCCACGAGGGCGCCGATGGCAATGGCCAGCCCACCGAGCGTCATGGTGTTGAGCGTGGCGTCCATGCCTCGAAGAGCCACCACCGCTCCCGCCAACGAGAGCGGGATGGCGGTGAGCGTGATGGCGGCGGCACGGAAGTTCGCCAGGAAGAGCACGACAACGAGAACGACCAGAATGCCGCCGTCCCTGAGGGCCGAAACGACGTTGTGGACCGCGGTCTCGATGAAGTCGGATTGGCGGAAGATCCGGCGGTCGATCGAGATGCCCGGCAGCTCTCCCTGGAGGGCGTCCAGCTCCTCATCCAGCCGGCGCGTGATGTCGATGGTGTTGGCGCCCGGCTGCTTCTGCACACCGACAATGACCGCCGGGTGGCCGTTTCGCGATCCCTCCCCACGTTTGAGCGCCGGCCCGATCCTGACATCCGCGACGTCACGGACCAGAACGGCCCGCTCGCTGTGTGTCGTGACGACGGTCGTGCCGATGTCCTCGGCCGTCCGCACCCGGCCGATTGCCTCCAGCACGTACTCCTGCGGGCCTTCGACGAAGACGCCAGGCGAGATGTTCGAACTCGAGGCCTCGATCGCCTCGACGAGCTGCCGGGCGGTCACGCCGTTCGCGCGCAGGCGTGCAGGATCCGCCACGATGTGATACTGCTTCTCGTCACCGCCGATTGGCGTCACTTGCGAAACCCCGGCCACGGCCAACAGACGGCGTCTGACGACGGTGTCTGCCATGGTCCTCAGCTCCATCGGCGGAACCGTGTCCGAAGACATCGCGAAGAAGAGGATCTCACCCATAATCGACGAAATCGGCGTCAGGATCGGACGGCCGGCCTGCGGCGGGAGCCCGCCGGCAACGAGCGACAGCTTCTCCGCCACGATCTGCCGCGCGACGTAGATGTCGGCACCCCAGTCGAACTCGACCCATACCACCGAGATGCCCAGCGCGGTGGCCGAACGCACTCGGCGGACACCCGAGGCGCCGTTGACCGCCGTCTCGAGGGGAAACGTCACCAGGGCTTCCATCTCCGTCGGGGACATGCCCTGACCTTCGGTGAGCACGGTCACCGTCGGCGCCGTCAGGTCCGGAAAGACGTCGATCGGCATGTCCCGCACGGTCCACCACCCGGCCAGCGCAAGAAGCACCGATCCCGCCGCCACCAGCCAGCGATAGTCCACCGACCACGCAACCAACCGTCTCATCTCGGCACCTCAGTGAACGTGTCCTTCGGCCGGCAGCCCCCTCGCGGCCGACGCCAGCTGAATCTCGTAGGTCCCGCGCGTGACGACCCGCTCGCCCGCGCTCAGCCCGGCAGCAACGGCAACGCGATCGCCGTCGCGGGGACCGAGCCGGACCATGCGCCGCTCGAACGCCTCGCCGCCAGCCTGCACGAACACGTACGGACGGCCGGCCTCACGGAGGATGGCACTCGCAGGTACGATAGGTGCCAACACAAGCGCGCGTGTGTAGAGCAAGGCGTTGCCGGCCTGGCCCACGAGCACCCGCCCGTCGCTGTTGTCGACCTCGAACCGAAGGACGACCGCTCGCAATCGCTGATCGACGACGCGGAGGTGCCATTGACGGATGACACGCAACGGAACCGGATCCGCCTGCCCCGGAAGCTCGAGTGCGAGTCCGCCGACGTCCTCGCGGCGTTCGGCCATGGACGGGGACAGGTAGGCCTCAACCACGACGGGATTCGTGCGGACGATCCGAAACAGCTCGACGCCCTCCTGATAGGCCGCCCCTGGCGTCGCCGCCACCATGACGACCGAGCCGGCAATCGGCGATCGGAGTTCGAAGCTGTTGCCGCCGGTTCCCGCACCCCCCGAACGGAGTGTCTCCTGACGCTGGGCGAGTCTTGCCTCTGCGGCCTGCACCCGGCCGAGAGCGACCGTGCGGCTCCGCGTGGCCTCCTCAACCCGCCTGGCCGGGACGGCCCGCTCGCTGAGCAGCCGTTCGGCCCGCCGACACTCCGCCTCGGCGGATTCCAGTGCAGCGCGGGCTTCGACTACCTGCTGCTGGAGCAGAGCGTAGTCTTCGACGGACGTCAGGCGCGGCTCGAACCGGGCGAGGAGCGATCCCTGCGATACGCGTTGTCCGACGTGCGGGATGCGGGTTGCAGCGAGGCGGCCGGGAGCAGGCGCGGTGACGACCGCCTCGCCACCGGCTCCAGCCACGACCGTGGCTGTCGCGCGCATCGAGCCGCGGACGCGTTCCTCGCGAACGACAACCGTGGCGAAGTCACTTGTCCATTGCTGCTCCTTCAGGTAGGCGATGGCGGGGGGCCCCTCGGGGGGCGGCGGAGCAGACCGGGCGGCGCCTTCATCCGGATACACGGTAATCGTGCCGAGATCGTGGAAGTCCTCCAGTGCGCCGGCATTCACGCGAACGCCCCACGCGTATCGGCCGGCCGCAGGCACCCTTCCCTCGACCCTGAACGCCCCGGGCCGCAGCGGGCCGCCGCCCTGAAGGGTGGCCACAGGGCCGGTATTGCTACGCAACTCGATCGAAGCCTGGCCCTCGTCGAGCGGCCGGAAGTTGGCGAGCATGGTGAGGTGCACGGCGAACCGCGCGGCCGAGCCGGCCACCAGCCTGGGGTGCTCCATGAACAGCTCGGTCTGGTCGGTCCAGTGGCTGACGCTCAACGTGGGAAGCTCCTTCGTCGCGGCTGCGTCATCGACGCGCCGGCAGGATCCAGCCGAGATCGCCAGCGCGACGACAATCGTCGTTGACACGGCGTGTCTCCAGGTCGTCATCGTCGGATCTCCACGGCAGTCGCGAGTTCGAGGTCGATTTCGGCGTGCGCGGCGGCGATTTCGAGTTCAATCAGCCGCACGCGCGCGTCTGAAGCAGCACGATAGGCGTCGAGCAGTTCGAGAATGCTGCGCTCGCCGGCGTCGTAGCTGAGTTGCGCGATTCGGCGGAGCGCATCGGATGCCGTCAGGCCGGCCTGCCTGAAGGTGTCGGCGGCCGCGCGCCGCTCTTCGGTCTCGTGCCGGAGCGCACGCACCGCCGCGCCGATCTCCGCCCGCAGCGCATCGCGCTCGGCTGCGGCCAGGCGTTCGCGGGCATCGGCCCGCGCCCGTTCCGGCCTCGCCCGGTCGAACAGCGGGATCGACACGACCAGCGACACCACGGAGCCGTTCCGGCTGTCGCGCGCGCTGGAGGTCTTCAGGCCGGCGACGACCTCCGGCTCAGGGATGCGGCTTCGCAATGCCGCGTCACCGGCCAGGCGAGCCGCCTCGATGTCCCGCTCGAGCGCGAGCAGGTCTGGACGCGCCGCCTCCGCACGCTCAGCCAGATCATCGGGGCCGGGAATCGGCGCCCGCTCGCCGGTCAGTGGCGCCGCATGAAGGTCCCGCGGGTCCGGCACCGGGAAGAAGAAGCGGGCCAGGGCGCCCTGGGCCCGCGCCACGCGGGCTCTGGTCTCGGCAAGCGACGCATCGATGTCGAGCGCTTCGCGCTCGGCACGGAGTCGATCGAATCCCGCGGCGTCGCCCGCGGCTTCCCGTGCGGCCAGAACGGCCGCCAGTGCGCGGATGTCGGCAAGGGCGGATGTCAGTTCCCGCGCGCGCATCTGCTCGGCGCTCAGGTCGACGAATGCCCGCCGGGCATCGGCATGAATGCGCCGAATCAGGTCGTCGACGCGCAGTCCCGTGGCACTCGCCTCTGCGCTGGCGCTCTGGCCGGCGAGCCGGCGGCGCCCGGTGACTGGCAGCGGCTGTGAGACCAGCATGAAGCTCTCAGTCACTCCGCTGACAGACTCCCGGTTGAACGTGACCGCTGGATTCGGCCAGCGCGAGGCCGCCAGGGAGTCAGCCCGCGCCAGGTCGAGTTGCGCACGAATCGCACGGATTCTCGGGCTCTCGAGCGACACACGTGCGAGGGCTTCGGCTTCCGTCAGCACCGTCTGCGCGGACGCCGGAGCAAGGAACACGAGGACGAAAGAGACCGTGCACGAGTGGCTGAACAGACGCATACGCCTCCGGACGAACAGGGACACCTACGGTTCAGTGCAGAGATGGCTGAGCTGGCGGGTCAGACAGGCGGGGCCCGTTCGGCGCTGGGCGTCGTGGGAGGCGAAGGTCCCGGCCGAGCGTCGCTCTCTCGCGGCGGCGCCAGGCTGGTTGTCGCGGCCGGTTCCCAGAGAGAGGACGGCGATTCGGCCGGCTGGGAAAGCACGAACCCCGAAGCACCGACCCCGACGACGTAGAACAACGTCGCCGCGACATCATGGTGATCGTCAGGTGAGAAGGCCGGACCGTCGCCCCGGGTCGCATGGCCATGGAGGGGGTCCCAGTGCGCATGCACGACCTGCGGGCCTGGGGTCGCGGGCGTGTGCAGGTGCCCCACGGGCAGCACGGCTGACCCTGACAGGGCCACGATCAGTGTGACAACGAGCAGCAGGGGGGCCGACCGCACCATCGTGTGATTCTATCAGGTCCGAGCGAGGCTCCGCCTCAGACTGGCGGAACGGTGCTCACCTGGCGCATAATCTCTGCCACTCACCCAGGTCGTGAACGGCATCCGCCAGGCGGGTGTGCAGGACGTCTTTGTGGCGGCTGCCTCATCCGGAGGTTCGGACATGAAGGGTATCAACACCGGCCGGTGGCTCGCTGGCGGCATCGCCGCCGGCGTGCTGGTTTGGCTGCTCGAAGGTGCCGCGAGCGTCCTCTATATGGCGGACATGGAGGCCGCCATGAAGGCCCACAACCTGGCCATCGAGATGAACCTCCACACCATGCTCTTGACCGTGCTGGTCAGCCTGATCCTGGGTCTCACGCTGGTGTTCTTCTACGCCTCCGCGAGACCACGTTTCGGTCCCGGTCCGAGAGCGGCCGTCATCGTCGCGGTGGCGCTCTGGCTTGGCAGTACAGTGATCGCGCTGGTGGGCTACGCCATAATGGGGCTGTACCCGCACAGCATGCTCGTGACATGGGCCGGGATCGGCCTGGTCGAGATGGTCCTGGCGGCGCTGGTGGGAGGCTGGATCTACCGGGAATGAAGCCCCGGCCTTCGTGACCCTTGGCCTACGATCCCGGGCTGGACGTCCAGGTCGGCCTATCAGACTGACAGACCTCGTCTGTGATCCTTCCCTCGCGGGTCCTGTCGCCGGACAGCCCACCGCTGCTCAGACCCACAAACATGACCACGGCTGAGGGTCTTCCGCCGCGGCGGGCGCCCGTCCGGCGCCACCCGCTCGG
>JBFMFH010000058.1:0-50897 GCA_040752275.1 Acidobacteriota bacterium | reverse complement strand
CCAGCCCTTGCTCGCCGCCACCTTCGTCAACGCCGCCGTCAGCGTCGTCTTCCCGTGGTCAATGTGCCCAATCGTCCCCACGTTCACGTGCGGCTTCGACCGATCGAATTTCTCCTTCGCCATGGCTGGTCTCCGTTGCTGCGGTGCGTCGCATCCAGGTTGATGAGTGCGCCTGTCAAGCCTACCGCCCCGTCACGCGGGCGACGACCTCCTCGCTGACGTGCTGCGGCGCCTGTTCGTAGCGATCGAAATGCATCGAATAGGTAGCCCGCCCCTGCGTCCGCGAACGCAGGTCGGTCGCGTACCCGAACATCTCCGACAGTGGCACCCGGGCGCGGACGATCTGGGTGCCGGCCCTGGCCTCCATGGCCGTGATGCGGCCGCGGCGGGCGTTGATGTCGCCCATGATGTCGCCCATGTACTCTTCGGGCACCACGACTTCGACGCGCATCATCGGCTCGAGCAACACGGGGGACGCCTTCCGGGCGGCGTCCTTGAAGGCCATCGAACCGGCGATCTTGAAGGCCATCTCCGACGAGTCGACCTCGTGGAACGAGCCGTCGTACAGCGTCACCTTCAGGTCGTCGACCGGGTAGCCTGCCAGCACCCCCGCCGACATGGCCTCGCGGATGCCCTCCTCCACCGGTTTGACGTACTCGCGGGGGATCGCGCCGCCGACGATCGCGTTGGCGAACTCGAAGCCCTCGCCGGGCTTGCGTGGCTCGAGGCGGATCTTCGCGTGGCCGTACTGGCCGCGCCCGCCGGTCTGCCTGATGTAGCGACCTTCGCCCTCGGCCTCGGCCGTCAGCGTCTCCTTGTAGGCCACCTGCGGGCGGCCGACGCTGGCCTCGACGCTGAACTCGCGCTCCAGGCGGTCCACGATGATCTCGAGATGCAGCTCTCCCATCCCGGAGATGACGACCTGGCCCGTCTCGGGGTCCGTCCGGACACGGAAGGTCGGGTCTTCCGCCTGCAGCTTGCCGAGGCCCATGCCGAGCTTCTCCTGGTCGGCCTTGGTCTTCGGCTCGATGGCCAGCGCGATCACCGGCTCGGGGAAGTCCATCGACTCGAGGAGGATCGGGTGCTTGTCGTCACAGATCGAGTCGCCCGTGCCCACGCTCTTCAGCCCGACCGCCGCGGCGATGTCGCCGGCGTAGACCTGCTTGATCTCCTCGCGCTTGTTGGCGTGCATCTTGAGAAGCCGGCCGATGCGCTCGTGCTTGCCCTTGGTCGCGTTGTAGACGGAACCGCCGGATTGCAGCACGCCGGAGTACACGCGGATGAAGGTCAGCTGTCCGACGAACGGGTCGGTCATGATCTTGAAGGCCAGGGCCGAGAACGGTGCCTCGTCCGACGCCGGCCGCTCGATCTGCTGTTCCTGCCGGTCGGGCACCAGGCCCGTCACGGGCGGGATGTCGAGGGGCGAAGGCAGGTAATCGACGACGGCATCGAGCAGCGGCTGGACGCCCTTGTTCTTGAAGGCCGAACCGCAGATTACCGGCACGAACGGCGCCTTTTCCTGCCTGACGGACTCGATGGTCCGCTTGCGCAGGGCCGCCTTGATCTCGTCCTCGGAGATGGGCTCGGCGTGCAGGTACTTCTCGAGCAGCCGGTCGTCGACCTCGCTCACCTTCTCGATCAGGTGCTCGCGATACTCGTTGGCTTCGTCCCGCAGCTCCGCCGGAATCTCATCGACGATGTAGTCGGCACCGAGCGTCTCGTCCCTGTAGCGGACGGCCGTCATGCCCACGAGGTCGATGACGCCGACGAAGCCTGCGTCTGCGCCGATCGGCAGCTGAATGGCCACCGGGTTCCCCTGGAGCTTGGTCCGGATCTGGTCGAGCGTGGTCTTGAAGTCGGCGCCGACGCGGTCCATCTTGTTCACGAAACAGATGCGCGGCACCCGGTACTTGTCGGCCTGCCGCCACACGGTCTCGGACTGGGGCTCGACGCCGGAGACGGCATCGAACACGGCCACGGCGCCATCCAGGACGCGCAGCGACCGCTCCACTTCGGCCGTGAAGTCCACATGGCCGGGCGTGTCGATGATGTTCACGCGGTGTTCGCGCCAGAAGCAGGTCGTCGCGGCGGATGTGATGGTGATGCCCCGCTCCTGCTCCTGCGCCATCCAGTCCATCACGGCGGTGCCGTCGTGCACCTCGCCGAGCTTGTAGGTGATGCCCGTGTAAAACAGGACCCGCTCCGTGGTCGTGGTCTTCCCGGCATCGATGTGGGCCATGATGCCGATGTTCCGCGTCCGACTGAGAGGTACGACCCGGGGCATGATCCTGCTCGCTGTGGGTCCCTACCAGCGGTAGTGGGCGAACGCCTTGTTGGCTTCCGCCATCCGATGGGTGTCTTCCTTCTTCTTCACGGCGCCGCCGCGAAGGTTCGACGCGTCGAGGAACTCGTTGGCGAGCTTCTCGTGCATCGTCTTGCCGTCGCCGCGCGAGCGCGCGTACTGGACGAGCCAGCGGATGCTCAGCGAGAGCCGCCGGTTCGGGTTCACCTCGATGGGCACCTGGTAGTTCGACCCGCCCACGCGGCGCGACTTCACTTCGAGGGCCGGCTTCACGTTGTCCACGGCCTTCTTGAAGACCTTGACCGGCTCTTCGCCGGTCTTCTCCTTGATGATGTCGAAGGCGCCGTAGAGAATCGCCTCGGCGGTGCTCCGCTTGCCCTGCTTCATCACGGTGTTGATGAACTTGGTGACCAGGGCGCTGCCGTACACCGGGTCGGGCAGCACCTCGCGCTTCGGGATCTCTCGTCTGCGTGGCATAGCTTCGGTCCTACTGCTTCGGCCGCTTGGCGCCGTACTTCGACCGCCCCTGCTTGCGGTTCGCCACTCCCACCGCGTCGAGCGTGCCGCGCACGACGTGGTAGCGTACACCCGGCAGGTCCTTCACGCGCCCTCCGCGGATGAGCACCAGCGAGTGCTCCTGGAGGTTGTGGCCCACGCCCGGAATGTAGGTCGTCACCTCGATTCCGTTGGTCAGGCGGACGCGTGCCACCTTCCGGAGAGCCGAATTCGGCTTCTTCGGCGTCTGGGTGAAGACGCGCACACACACCCCGCGCTTCTGGGGGTTGTCCTGCAGCGCGGGGCTCTTCGTCTTGGTAACGATGGCCTCGCGGCCCTTCCGAACGAGCTGGCTGATGGTCGGCACGGCGGCTCCGTACGCACACAACCGACGGCAAGGCCGGGCCGTTCTCGGCACGGCACTACCGTCTCGCAGTTCATGAAACTTCCGGTCCCGGGGGCGACCGTTCCACGTCCCGAGAACCTGCGAAGTCCCCCCAGGCCTTGAAACCACCCCCGACGGGTGGCTTGGCGCCTGGAGGCGCTAGACCCTACTTCTTGTGTTGTCTCGCCGAGGGGCGGACCGTTTCCGCGGTACCTTCAAGGCGGCGGACGCTAGATAGGGTGTCCCAACGTCCGGTGAACCCATCGAGTCTACCAGAACGCCCCAGCTTCTGCAACTCACCCGAGAGAGTGAAAGAGAGTGGCAGCCGTGGGGTATCGCGCTCGCAGGGGGGTCGGAGGAACCTGGACCCGCCGGGGCCGGCCGGGTGCTTAACGGTTTTGGGGCGAATATCCGGGGACGTCGTTGTAGGCCTCGCCTGGATCAAGTTCGGCACGGATGCTGGACTCAAGCGCCGCCACGCGAGGCGGGGTCGGGACCCGCGCGCGGACGGCGGCGCGTGCGGCCAGCAGGTGGTCGAGGGATCTGAGTGTGTCGCGGACCATGGTCTTGACGTCCAGCGCGCCCGCGGGCTGATCCAGGGCCCAGAGGGCTTCGGCACAGTCGGCATCGAGTTCGTACAGGTGATGCAGCGCGGCGTGGGGCAGGTGCGGGATGGGAAGTACGGCCCGATCCAGTGCGCGCAGCAGCGCGAGCGTGTCGAGTCGGGCATGTTCCAGCCGAGTCCGGAGGTCTGGGGGCACGGCCGGAGCGGACGCACGAGGGCGCATCGGATAAGGATGCCCGGATCGCCGTCGGCTCGCAAGCGGGCCGTGGGTGCCGGAAGGCCGCGTGACGTCATCTCACAAATCTGACGTGCGCCCGTGGGGGCCCGGGTCGCTACGCGGCGAGTGCCGTGGGCATCCGAAGCTGGGCGGTGGTGGCCCACTGCCCATTGAGCAACAAGAGGCGCAACGCGAGGAGGCGTCGCGCCCCCTGGACCGACCACCGCATGCCGGCCTGGCGGAAACGGGCGTGCACGACTTGCTTATGGGCGCTTTCGACCGCGCCGCTGCCGATGCCGTAGCCCAAACGGAGGTACTCGTGGTAGCGCATGCGTGCCGCGTGGTCGGTGTAGTACTGAATGAGGGCCTCCAGGGCCTCGCGACTGGCGTCGGAGCGCGGCTGCAAGGTCTTGAGCCGCGCGATCACGTCCGCCACGCCCCCGGCCTTGAGCTCGTGCGCGAGGCGGCTCGCCCACCGGTCGGCCTGGCGCGAGCCCTCGCCAAACTGCAGGCGGGCGTACGTCCACGCGTGCTCGAGGGCATGCCAGAAGTCGAGGATTTCGCAGACGTTCCCGAAGTGCGCGGCGCGGTTCCAAATCCAGGCGGCGCCATCCCCCACGACCACCACGACGGTGTGTTCGCCGACCCACCCGAGTTCGGCCAGTTGCGCCCAGAGGCGGGCGAAGACCTCGTCGGCCGTGCCCAAACACGTGACCAGCACGCGGCGCACCACCGAGTGGCGCGTGGGCGAGAGGGCGACGCGCTCGTCCGGAACGAGGAGCACGCCGGTCTTGACCTCCCGGAAGTGGCCGTCCTCGACGGGCGGGAGCGGCGGCAGCACCGCGTCGGCGGTCGGCCGGCGCCGCCGCCGCGTTCGGACTTGCATGCCCAGCGCACAGCCATCCATCCCGACCAGCACCGCCGCCGGTGCGTCGGCGTGGACGGGTTGCGGGGTCCGCGGGTCGGCGTGGTGCGCGCTGAGCGCCTCGGTGTGGGCGGCAGCGGCCTCGCCCAACCGTTGGACGGCGCGCCAGATCGTCATTGGATTCACCTGGACCCGCAACAACTGCGCGGCCAAGTCGGCGGCCAGCGGGTACGACGCCACGCATCCCAGCAAGCCGAGTAACCGGGCGAGCAGTCCACTGGGGCGCCCCGGCTCAAGTTCCAGCTGATCGACCAGGGGACGACAGTCGCGGTGGCAGATCCGGCAGCGCCAGCGGCGCGCCGGAATGCGAATCGTCCCGAGCCAGGACTGACAGGTGACGGGCCGACGGTCATGCGCGGCCATCGCGGTGCCGCAGCAGTGCGGGGGCGGGCCGCACGCCTCGGCGTCGGCCCGTGCGTCGAGGTCGGCCTGGAGGGCGGCACGCATCTGGGGCCAGCCCTGATCCAGGATGCGCTGTTCGATCTGCATCAGGGATGGGGCGGCGAGCGCCAACGTCGGCCGGGGCGGGGGCGCGGCCGGGGGCGGGCGGGTGGCCGGCGCCGGGGGCGGATCGGGCGCGACGCGGATCTGGGCCAGCAACTGCCCCAGCGACGCGAGGCCCCTCATCGTCGTCGCTCGGGACGGGGGGCGCGCGGCAGGGACGCGCGGCAGGGCGCCGCGCCGGCGGGCCCCGGTCGGTCCGGCCACGTCCGCCGCTGCAGCAATTCGCGATTGATCGCCGACATCGCCTCGATCGCCTGCCAATACCGCTGGTAGTTCGCGATCCAGCGTTGGACGGTGGGCCGCCAGGCCGACGGGACGGTCACTTGTTGCGTGCGCCCGTTGGCGAAGGTGACGGTCACATACGTGAGCGGATGCCCCGAGCCGGTCGCACAGTGACACGTGGACTTGCCACACCGAATCTCTCGGTGCAGCAGACTGCCGCGCAAGACCTCCTCCAGGGGCGGCAGCGCCTGGCGCACGCGCGCCCGGCGCGCGCGGAGCCGCGCCGGCGATAGAAGGCGTTGGGGCAATCGTGTGTCTTTCATCTTTTTAGATGATAGATGCACCGCGCCGGAAACGCCAGCCCCTTCTGCGCGCCCGCCGATCGCCCGAACGCGCCCGCCCGCGGAACCACATCCCACGGGCACTGGCCCCGCGAGCCCGCCGGTCGTCGCGTCGCCCGTCGGCCGTTGCCGCTCTACGCTCGTCGTGCTGATGGTGACGGGGATGCGGCGTCGCCGGTGTCGGCAGGCGAGGACGCCCGTGGAATTGGGAGGCCGTGCGGCTGTCCAGGGTTTCAGCCGACCGGATCAGGCGGTAAGGCGAGCGAAGCGCGTTTCCCCAAAACCGTTAAGCACCCGGGCCGGCCGGCCGTCGTGGCCGGCCGCGGCCCGTGGCGTATACTGTCCCCGCACGCGCCTCCAGCGCACGGTCCGTGCGGCCGAGCGCCGGCGGTAGAACGGCCTCGGGCTCCCGGCGCCGAACGGAGCCGGCTCGGGAGAGCGGCCCGCAGACCGGTCCCATGCAGAACTCCCAGGATTCCAGGCCCGCCCACCCGATTCTCGTCGTCGAGGACGATCCTGCGTCGCTCGACCTCACCATGACCTTCATCCGCGAGATCGGGGCCACACCGATCGGGGCGACAACGGTCCGCGAAGCGATATCGCTCCTGGGCTCGAGGGGCGACCAGATCGCCCTGCTCGTCACGGATATCAAGCTCCACGACGGGAGCGGGCTTGACCTTCTGACACACGTTCGGGCAAGGCTCC
Organism: Acidobacteriota bacterium; assembly: GCA_040752275.1. Lineage (GTDB taxonomy): Bacteria > Acidobacteriota > Vicinamibacteria > Vicinamibacterales > JAKQTR01 > JBFMFH01. Next base: position 44,236 of record JBFMFH010000058.1, on the reverse strand, counting down.
CTCACGTGCCGGTCATCCTGATCACGGCCTACGGCAGCACCGACGAGGCCGTCGCCGCCATGCGCGAGGGCGCCCTGTACTACTTCACGAAGCCGGTCGATTTCGCCCTGCTGGCGCGACTCGTCAAGGAGACCCTCGAGAAGCAGTCTCTGCAGGCGGAACTGGTCAGCTTGCAGGCCCGGCTTGGCGTCCAGCACGACGCCCAGTTCTTCGGATCCAGTCGGGCCATCCGGGCCGCGCTCGAACAGGGAGATGCCGTCGCCCGACTCGACACGACCGTCCTGCTGCTGGGCGAGACCGGCACCGGGAAGGAGGTCTTCGCCAAGTACCTTCATTCGCGCAGTCAGCGGAAACACGGCCCGCTGGTCACCATCAACTGCGCGGCGCTGCCGGAGCCGCTGCTCGAGTCGGAGCTGTTTGGTCATGAGCGTGGCGCCTTCACGGGCGCGATCGCCCGCAAGCCCGGCAAGTTCGAACTGGCGGTCGGCGGCACGCTGGTCCTCGACGAGGTCGCGGACATGTCGCTGGCCCTCCAGGCCAAGACGCTCAGGGCCATCGAACTCAAGCAGATCGAACCGCTCGGGGCCACGCGCAGCGTCCACGCCGATGTCCGAATCATCGCCGCCACGAACCATGACCTCCCCGCAGCGGTCAGAGAAGGCCGATTCCGTGAGGACCTGTACTACCGGCTCAACGTCTTCCCCATCGTTCTGCCGCCTCTTCGGGAGCGGCTCGAGGACGTGCCTGTCCTCGCCACGGCGTTCCTCCAGCGCTACTCGACCGCGTTCGGCAAGGACGTGTCAGGCTTCAGCCCGGCGGCCCTTGACGCGCTGCAGTCGTATCCCTGGCCCGGGAACGTCCGCGAACTGAAGCATGCCATCGAGCGCGCGGTCATCTTGGCCAAGTCTCCGACGATCGACCTGGACGCGTTGCCCCGGGCCGTCACCCTCGCGCCAGGCTCTGGACCGGCGGGCCCGCCGAGGTCCGGACGCCCGCTCGCCGACATCCAGCGGGAGGCCATCCTCGCCGCCCTCCGCGAATCCGGGGGCAATCGGACCAAGGCGGCCCGGACCCTCGGCCTGACTCGAAACCAGTTGCAGTACTGGCTGCGCACGAAGGGGCAGGCCTAGCCGCATGCGGACGCTCCCCCTCGGCGTGCGCATCGTGGCGTTGGTGGTGCCCCTCGCCCTCCTGCCCATCGCCTTTGTCGGAGGGATGGCGTACTACTACCTGGAGGACGCGATCCGGGCCGAGGCCACGACTCGCGAGCTCCAGATGCTCGACGACGGCCTCGACCTGGTGAATGCATCGTTGGACCAAGCTGCCCGGGTCGCGGAGGCCGTCGCGACGTTGCTGGGCGGCGCCAGCCAGGACGCGGGCGGCGGCGAGCGGCCGCAGCCGGAAGAAGCGGCGATCGCTCCATCGGTGCAGCTCAGCTTCACCTTGTCGCCGAGCGTCCACCGGATCGCGATCCTCCGAGCGGGGGCATCCCCGATCGTTCTGGGCACCCGCACAGCGGCGAGGCCGGCCGCCGACAACCCCATGAACCTGCCGGCGTTCGACAGGCTGGCCGCGCCGGGACGCCTTGCGGCGGGCACGGGCGGGACCTTCACCGTCTTCGTCCTCCACCCGGTCGAGCGGGGCCGGCGCCTGGCCCAGGTCGCCGTCGAGGTCGACGCCAGGTGGTTGCGGGGCGCGCTGGCGGACATGGCCCGGGCGGCGGGGGGGGTGTTCTTCGTCGTGGACGACGAAGGACGCGTGCTCGTCGGCTCCGACGATGCGACGACCGCGCATCTCGGTCGGCTGCAGGCCGCCCTGAGCAGGCGAGCGGTGCCAGGCCCCATGCCGTTGCCCCCCGATGAGGGGAACGGCAGCGACGTGTACTACGGAGCCCAGCTCGGCGAGTTTCGGCGGGCCGGTGCCGCCGGAACCGTCACGCTCTATCTGGTCCGCCGGACGCAACGCGGGGCGCTCATCGACCGGATTGCCGACCTGCGCTCGACAGCCGCGCTCTTGTCCGGCGCCGCCCTCGCGATGGGACTGGTTGGCGCGGGGCTGATCGCTCGTACGGTCGTCCACCCGCTCAACGCACTGCTCGGGATGACGGGGCGCATCGCGGGCGGGCATTTCGACGTCCGGCTGAAGAAGGGACGCGACGACGAGATCGGGCGGCTTGTCGATGCCTTCAACGGCATGGCCGCGTCGCTCGAGACCTTCCGCGACCGCCTCGTCGACGCCGAGTCGTTCGCGGCCATCGGCCGAGTGAGCTCGACGCTGGCTCACGAGGTCAGGAATCCCCTGAATGCCATGCGCGGGTGCGTCGACTACCTCCGCTTGAAGCGGCCCGACGACCCGGTCGTCACGCACCACGCCGGCATCATCGCCGAGGAGATCGCGGAGCTCGACCGTTTTGTTCGCGACTTCCTGAGGGTCGCCCGGGTCGAGCGGCCCGTGCTCGGCCCCGTGGATCTGCACGCCCTCCTCGAATCGCGGCTGCAGTTGCACGAGGCGGCCTCCCTGGCCAGCCATGTCAAGACGACCAGGGACTTTGCCGCAACCCGGAGCGTCATCCCAGTCGATGCCCAGCAGATGGCCATGGTGTTCGAGAACCTCATCAACAACGCCATCGAGGCCATGCCTGGCGGAGGAACGCTGTCGGTGTCCACGGCCGACGGTCCGTTGAGCCTGCGCGTGGAGGTCCGGGACACGGGCCTGGGCATTGCGCCGGAACTGACCGGCCGCGTCGGTACGCCGTTCTTCACGACGAAAGCAGGCGGGACTGGTCTTGGGTTGGCGATCTCGCGCCGTGTCGTCGAGGCGCATGGCGGCCGCTTGTGGTTCGAGACCCGGCACGGGGCCGGCGCCGTGTTCCAGGTGGAGCTCCCACACGAGTCCGTAGGAGCGGGCGAGTCGGCATGATTCGGCGTTCGCTCGTGTCCGGGAAATGGAGCGGGCTGGTCCTGGCCGCCTGATGAAATCCAATCACAACGGTGAGCCGCGATGATGAATATCAACCACTCCTATTCGTCGTCGCGTCCAAGCCCCAGGGACCATGGTTCCCCAAGTTGTTCTGGGAAGGGCACTTCTGGCAGAGGACGGCGCGCCGGCCCGGTCATCGAAGCGTGGGTCCGGGTCTTGCTGTTCGGTCGGGCGACGCCCCCGAGACCCCCGGACTGATCGGGACGGATCTGCGGCTTTTCGAGGAGGGCTGATGACTCGCGCGGCGGGTGTTACCGATGTCGGCCGGACCCGTTCGTCGAATGAGGACTGCTTCCTCGCCGACCTCGACACCGGGCTGTTCGCGGTGGCCGATGGGATGGGTGGCCACAATGCCGGCGAGGTCGCCTCGCGCGTGGCCATCGACACCCTCGCCGGGTTCGTGCGCTCGTCGCGATCGGACGCCGGGATCACCTGGCCATTCGGGTTCAGTACCACGCTTTCGTTCGAGGCCAACCAACTCAAGAGCGCCATCCAGCTCGCCAATCAGCAGGTTCGCTACGAGGCGCAGCGCCAACCCCAGTACGACGGCATGGGGTCGACGATCGTCGCCGTCCTCGTCGCCGGCAACCGGATCACGTTCGCGAATGTCGGGGACAGCCGTCTCTACCTGGTCAGAGGCGGCATGGTGAGTCAGCTCTCCCACGACGACTCGTGGGCGGCGTCGATGGCCCGAGCCGGGGCCTCACCCGAGTCGATCCGGAAGGACGCGATGCGGCACGTTCTGACGAGGGCCCTGGGCACATCGCCCGCCCTTGACGTCGAGGTGCGGCAGGCCCAGGTGGAACCGGGCGACCTGCTCGTGCTGTGCAGCGACGGGCTCTACGGCCCGCTGGGAGATGACGGCCTCGCGCGCATGGTGGGCACGACGAACGCAGGTGATGATCTGCCCGGGCTGGCGCGGGCGCTCGTCGACGCCGCCAACGCGGCCGGCGGCCCGGACAACGTGACGGCGGTGGTCGTGAAGCCCGTCGTCCACGGCCGGCTGAGCCAGGTTGGCTCGGAATCGGGTCAGACGCTCGCCGAGTATCTGGTGGCGGCGGGCATGCTGGCCGCCGTCGGCATCACGCTGACGGCGATCCTGGTCCCAGCGCTGAGGGACTTCGTGCGAAACGTCGCGCACGCCGTGTCGGTCGCGGCGCCGTAACCTGATGGCGGTCGTATGAACCACCGGCGCGAGAGAGGTCAGGCGCTCAGCGAGTACGTCGTCGTGCTGGGTCTCACGGCGGCCACCGTGATCGCCTGCATGACGCTGCTGGTCGCGCCGGTAGCGGCGGCCTTTGTCGCCTTCTTCAAGCGGCTCGTCCTCTATTTTACGAACGGGTGAGCTGCCGATCGGCCGGTCGATGGACGGAGGTGCGGGGGTGATCGGGTGCGGGAGGCCGGGTGGCTCCCGCGACAACAACGGCGGGCAACGCTGGGCCCGCAGGAGGAGTGCACCATGCTGAGTCTCCTGGTTCGGATGCAGACGTTGGGCTGGCGGCTGAAGGATCGTCTTCGCAACGAGCGGGGACAGACGTCGAGCGAGTACTTGGTCATCGCCGGCGTCATCGTGGCGATCATCATCACGATCCTCGGGATCTTCAGGACCGAGGTGACCGATGGCATGACCAAGTTCGCCAAGAAGGTCAAGGACGTGCTTCAGTAGCGACCTGATGCCCGGTACAGTGTTGATGATGCTTCGATGGCGCTCGAGTCGGGAGGTGCGGCTGTGCCGGGCGCAGCGCACCTCCGGCCAGTCGATGGTGGAGACGTGCGTCTCGCTGACGATCGTCATGATGATCGTCCTCGCGCTGATCCACCTGTCGATGCTGGCGGTGACACGGCACGTGACCAACTACGCCGCCTTCGCCGGGGCCCGCGTCGCGATGTACGGCGGGAGGCAGGATGCACGGCCCCGGGAAGCCGGGACGACCGTGCTGCGCATCCTGCCGTGGGGCGGCGGGGCGTCCAAACTCGAGCGGGTCGGCGACAACTACCGCGTAGAGCTGCGGGTGCCGTTCGCCTACCCGCTGTTCAACAACGCCCCGGGCGGCCGGACCGTGGTGCGCTCGGAGGCTCCGGTGTGCGCACAGCCCGACATTCCGGAGACCGGAGACAATGCCGCGAAAGACTGACAGGCGCCCCGCCCGACCGATGGTCCGGGCGCTGCGCGAGGACGGCCAGACGTTCGTCTTCGTCGCGACGATCCTCTTCGGGCTCATCGTGCTGGTGAGCACGGTCATCAACGTCGGCCAGGCGGTCAACCGCCGGGTCTTTCTGCAGATGGCTGCCGATGCCGGGGCCTTCACGGGAGCCACCGAGATGGCCCGGGGCATGAACACGCTGGCCGAACGCAACCGCAGGATTCAGCGTGGCTGGGCCACGCTCAGCAGGGTGATCGGGAAATGGTACATGCCCTGCCTGATCTCGGGCCGCGCAACGGCCTCGTTCGGATCGGGACAGGCGGCCGAGGCCCGCATCATCGATGCCGTAAACGCCGGGTACGGCGCGCGCGCGGTCAGCGAAGCGGGCCGGGTCACGCACTACAACATCGGCGACTTGTTCCCCGATCGGTACGCCGGACAGGAGCGCGTCACCTTCACGGAGGGCGACGCGGCCCTCGGCGTCGGGCCACAGCGCCCGAGGGGGCGGGTCGTCGACCTGGAGGAAGTGCCTCAGGGGACTTCTCCCAAGGCGGCAGGTGGGCCGGCCGCCAACAGGCGCTTGCGCTACACCTGCCTGGTCTTCCGGCCCGGACCCGTGCGGGTGAGCCGAACGGCATCGGTGGGCCTGTGGTTTCGCAAGAAGGAAGGCACGCCTCCGGTGGCCTTTGTGTGGGTCGTCAAAGCGCCGGCCACGGGCGCCCGGGTCTTCGACGAGCTCTTCGGCCCCAATCTGATTCCCGAGATGACCGCCGTGGCCGCCGCGAAACCGGTCGGGGGAAACATCGAAAAGGGCGAGGCGACCTACGTCACCAAGATGATCCCCGTTCGGGACCTGCTCGGCGGGGTCATGGACACCTGGAACCAGCGATGGCGAACGCTGACACACTGATGCGTCGAGTGCGCCTGGCACGGCGCTGCCTGGCCGCCGGATCCGACCGCGGCCAGGCCATGACCGAGACGGTCCTGATGGCGTGGGGGCTCGTCCTCCTGATCGCCGTGGTCGTTCAGGTGTTTCTCATCGACCTCTACTCGTACCATCTCGCGACCTCCGCGCATGCCAGACTGTTCGCACGGGTTGCCTATCCGGACAACCGGCCGAACGTGAAGTACGAGACGAGATGGACCAGCAAGTTCGAGGGGAGATTCCAGCTCGTGCCCCTCGTGGCGTTCTTCAAACCATACGGGCTGACCCAGGAAGACCTGCGAATCAAGACCACCCAGGGGCGGCCGGGCGGATTCAAGCGAATCAAGCTCGGACGAGGCACACAGGCGGACGCGATGGCGGGCATCGCCGGCCGTCTCGACCCCACCGCCCTGGCGATCGCCTCGGGGGCCTGGAGCGATCTCGAACTGGGACTGATCGCAGGGTTGCTGGCCACACCGCCTGCTCCCGGCAGGGCGGGGCGGTGAGCGAACCATGAGAGGCATCCGGAGCACATCATCATGAAGACCCGAATGGCGTTGCTGTTGTCGGTGGCAGCCGGCGTGTTTGCCCTGATCGCGATGGCGCTCTACCTCGGAGCTCGCGAGAGCGAGTTGCTCGAGCAGGCCGCCCTCCAGGACATCGTCGTGACGACGCAGGACATCCTGGCAAACACGGCGCTCGACGAGCGTGTCGTCGGCACGGTTCAGATCCCGAAGAAGTACGTCCAACCCGGTGCCATCGCTCAGATCAGCGAGGTGGTCGGCCGTGTCGCGGCCGTTCCCCTGCCCAAAGGGTCGCAGGTGTCCGGCACGGCCCTCTTCGAGGGTGGCCGCGAGGCCCTGGCGTTCAACGTTCCCCGCGGGATGCGTGCCCTCTCCATGGCGGTGGACGACGTCACGGGCGTGGCGGGGCTGCTCCGGCCGGGGAACTTCGTCGACATTGTCGGCATCTTCGAGTACGGGGTGCCGTCGGGCGCCGTGGGCACCGAGATCACCTACTCGAACGAACGGACCGAGGCGATCACCGTCGCCCAGAACGTCCAGATCATCGCCGCCGGCGGTTCGCTCGGCGAGCAGCCCGCCGCCCCCCCAGGTCCGGACGGCGAGCCCGAGCCGGCGCCATCGGGTCCGCCCGAGATATCGAACGTGACGTTGTTGCTGTCGCCCCAGCAGGTCCAGGAGATCGTCCTTGCGCAGCACCTGGGCGCGCTCACGCTCGCCCTGCGGTCGAGCCTCGACTCGGCGATTGTGGAGATCCCCAGGCTCGAGGAAGGCCAGTTCCTGAAGATCCCGATTCCCGTGAAGCGGAAACCGCGCCCGTCCTGGCGCGAGATGCGAGGCGGGCGGTAACCGACGTCGGCCGGCCTCACCCGGCAGGCGGCAGGGAGTGAGTGATGCGAAGCTCAGGCATGGTCGGCGCCGTCGTGCTGGCGATCGCGGCATGCGTTGCTGCTGCCGCGCAATCCCAGCCGACGCGATCCGAGCGGCTCGTGGTTGGCGAGCAGCGCACCCTGCGTCCCGGCTACCCGATCGGCGACATCGCCGTCGCGAATCCGTCGGTCTGCGATTTCCGGGTCGTCTCGGGCAGGCGTGAGATTCTGCTGATTGCCAACGGCGAGGGATTCACGACGCTCACGGTGTGGGACCAGGGTGGGACGAAGCGGGACGAGGTCGAAATCGACGTCATCACCCGCGAGTTCCAGCGACTGCTCACCGATCTGACCGATCTGCTGCGCCCGTATCCCGCTGTCACGGTCAAGAGGCTCGGCAGCCGGATCGTGTTGAGCGGGACCGTGAACACCCAGAAGGACCTCGACGATCTCCGGACCCTGGCACAGGCCGCCGGCGACATCCTGGTGATGGTGACCCTGCCGGGTGCGGACCCGGCGGCCCCGCCCGCCGGAGATCCCACCGGCGGTGCAGTCGGGGATCCGGGGGCAACTCGACCGGTCACGCGCGACCCGGCGGCCGCCGGCAAGGTCGTGGTCGAGCCCGAACCGCCTCCGCCAGCTCGCAAGCCGGTGCCTGGGGCGGCACAACCCGTGCCGCTCCCGCCGGGTCCGCCGCCGGCCACGCCGATCGTGCCAGGGCCGCCGGCCGCTCCTCTCGGGCAGCCAGGTGCCGCGCGGAGCATCGTCTACGTGATCGAGGTGTACGAGTCGCCGGCATCGGGTCCGCCGCCCGAAGTTCTGGGCCCCCAGGGCACACGCGTCCAGATGGCCGCAATCACGACGGGGGAAGGCCGGGAGGCCCGGCAATTCCTGCCCGTCGGCGCCCAGTCCCCCGCGGCCGGGCAGCCACGGGGCCTGAGCATCTCGCTCACGCCGACCGTCAGCGGCACCACCATCACGACGGCCGTTGTCATCGACACGAACCTGCCCATTGGCTCCTTCGACCAGCGTACGCCGATCTGGCTGAGGGCCAAGCTGCAGTTCTCGCGCGTCTCCGGACAGACGCGCTACATCACCGAACAGGAACTGGCGGGCCTGGTGGAACCCTCCGTCGCGATGGCATCGGCGCCAGGCGAGCCGCGCGCCGGTGGATCCCTGATCCCGTCGCCCAGTTCGATCGTGAAAGGTGGCGGCGGGCAGTCACCTTCGCCATCGACGGTGCTCGTGATCGCCATTACCCCGTCTCTGCAGGGTCCGGCCGACGGGCCGCGCCCCTGACGCGACGGGCGGCACGGAGGCACGCGTGGGTCCTGGAGGCAAGCTCATCGTGGTCTGCGGCGCCAGCGGCGCGAGCGGGGCGACGTCGATGGCGATGAACCTGGCGGGGGCGTTGCCCCAGTACGTCAACGGGCGCGCGCTCTTCGTCGACGCGCACTTCCCAGTCCCCGCCAACGACCTGGCGCGGCTCGGGATCGACCGCAGCCGGGCGCTGGGTGAACTCGCGCCGATTCTGGACAAGACCACAGCCGACGCGTTCTACGGGCAGCTGACGAGTCCGAGCGCCGTCCACTCGGTCCTGGCAATCGTGTCCGATGCCCAGCAGGCCCGCGCTATCACGCCCGAGCGCGTGAGGCGCGTCATCGACTTGTGCCGGCGGATGTTCGCCAACATCGTTGTCGATCTCGGATCGCCCGGGACTTCCGTGGCCTCGGCATTCCTCGACCAGGCCGACGTGGTCTGCGTGATCGTCGAGCCGTCGACGCACGGCCTGGAGCGTGCCCGATTCGTCCTGGACTACCTCCGTGGACTCCAGATCGGCCGCGACGCCGTCCTGCTGGCGCTGAACCGCGTCCCGGCCCGGGCAGCCATCACTCCGGAGGTAGCCCAGAACGTACTGCAGGCCCGGGTCGCGGTTGCCGTACCGGATGACGCCCTGGCCATGCAGGAGGCCGAGGCCCGCAAGCAGTTGATCTTCGCCCTCCAGCCCCGCCACCCCATCTCTCGGGAACTGGATCGCCTCGTGCGGGAGGTGGCCGCCAGGAGTCTCCGGGTCGCGCAGGCTGCCGTCCAAGCGACCGATGCCGCCGCCAGCGCGGCGGCGGCCCAACGCGATGTCAAGCTCCGTCTCCACAGGCGGCTGATTCAGGAGATCGACCTGCGCAAGGGCGAGATGGACTACATGCGCGACCCGGTGAAGCTCGCCGAGTTGCGACGCCGGGCGGAGGCCAAGGTTCACGCCCTCGTGCTGGAAGAGGCCCCGGAGATCTCGGATCGGCAGGCGCGGTTGCAGCTGACCAAGGAGGTGCTGGACGAGGCGCTCGGGCTCGGCCCGCTGGAGGATCTGCTGGCCGATTCGACCGTGACGGAGATCATGGTCAACGGGTTCGATCACATCTTCATCGAGCGCAAGGGCCGGCTCGAACTGACGCCCATCCAGTTCATCAGCAACGACCAGCTCAGGCTCATCATCGAACGGATCGTCGCACCCATCGGCCGCCGCGTCGACGAGAAGGTCCCGATGGTCGATGCGCGGCTGGCCGACGGGTCTCGCGTCAACGCGATCATCCCGCCGCTGGCCCTCGACGGGCCCGCGCTGACAATCCGGAAATTCGCCAAGGCGTTCCTGACGGTCGAGGATCTGGTGCGGTTCGGTTCGCTGACCCAGCAGATGGCCACGTTCCTCTCGGTGGCCGTCCGCGTGCGCCAGAACATCGTCGTGTCCGGCGGCACCGGCTCCGGGAAGACGACGCTGCTGAACCTGCTGTCGTCCTACATTCCCGCCGAGGAACGGATCGTGACGATCGAGGATTCGGCAGAACTGCGGCTCGGACAGGAACATGTGGTGCGCCTCGAGTCCCGGCCCCCGAACATCGAGGGGGAGGGCGCCATCACGATCCGCGACCTCGTGAAGAACGCGCTGCGGATGCGGCCCGATCGGATTGTGGTCGGCGAGTGCCGCGGCGGAGAGACGCTCGATATGCTCCAGGCCATGAACACCGGGCACGACGGCAGCCTGACCACGGTGCACGCCAACACGCCGCTCGATGCGCTCTCGCGAATCGAGACCATGAGCCTGATGGCAGGCCTGGATCTGCCGGCGCGGGCCATCCGCGATCAGATCGGCTCGGCCGTCCACCTGGTGGTCCAGCAAGCCAGGCTCGCCGACGGGTCCCGGCGCATCACGCACATCTCGGAGGTCACGGGACTCGGCGATCAGGGCTTCGAGGTGGCCGACATCTTTCTGTTCAAGCAGAGCGGGCTCACGCCCGAGGGTCAGGTGGTCGGCCAGTTCGTGCCGACCGGGTACGTCCCGACGTTCGTCGACAAGGTCGCACGGCGGGGACTCTCTCTTCCGCGGGAGATCTTCCTGCACCAGACGGCATAGCCATGGACTTGCTCAAGCTCATCGTCCTGCTCATCGCGTTCGGCGCCGCGATGTTCATCGCCTACACGGTCATTCGGGAGGTCGTGCCCTGGTGGAACCGGCGGATCGGCCGGTACGTGTCGTGGATCGTCGAGGCCATGGGCGCGACCGGCGAGGAGGTGGCGGAACCGCGTGCCCAGCGCCTCGTGTCGGCGTCGATCCTCGGGCCGGCCCTGCTGATGATCGCCCTCGGCGCCTGGCCCCTCGCCATTCCCGCCGCGGCGGCCGGTTTCGCCGTCCCCTACGCCTGGGTGCGGTTCAAGCAGTACCAGCGCCGCCAGAAGCTCGACAACCAGTTGGTCGACGCGCTGATCCTCATGGCCAACGGGATGAAGTCCGGACTGAGCCTGCTGCAGGCCCTGGAGCTTGCCGCCTCCGAGTCCCGCAGGCCGATGGGCGACGAGTTCACCCGAGTGGTCAAGGAGATTCAACTCGGGCGCAGCATCGACGAGGCCCTCTTGGGGATGGCGGAGCGAATCGGCATGCCGGACCTCGAGATGGCCGTGCACTCGATCGTGACGTTGCGCGAGACGGGCGGCAATCTCAGCGAGACGTTCATGACCGTGGCCAACACGGTCGTGGAGCGCAAGAAGATCGAAGGCAAGATCTCGGCCCTGACCGCCCAAGGGGTGTACCAGGGCGTGGGTCTGTGCGCCATGCCTTTCGTCATGGCGCTGGTGTTCTACGTCATGGACCCTGAGTACATGGGGCCCATGCTGACCACCGGCCTCGGCTGGCTGATGTGGGGAGCCGTCATCATTCTCGATGCCCTCGGGATGTGGATGATCCTGAAGATCGTGAAGATCGATGTCTAGGTTCACGCAACCGCCGGGCCGCTCAGTCCATCTGGACGATGCCCGGGGACAGGCGGCGACCGAGTACGCGGTCCTCTTGGGGACGGTGGGGGCGCTCGCCCTCACGCTGGCGTCGCTCCTCGGCGCCTCGTTGCGGGACGTGCTGCAACAGGCCGCGCAGCGGATGCTGTCGGCCGTGACGGGAATGCCGGGCACCTAGCGTGCCCCGTGGTGACTTCTATGGACATCCTCTACCTTCTGGCCCTGATGCTGGCATTCGGAGCCGCGTTCCTTGCGATCCGTGGCCTGATTCCCACACCGGCCCAACTGTACGAGATGCGGCGCCGGGCGGCCACTCGCAAGGAGGCCCAGACCATCGCGTCTCCGCTCCTGCGGCTGCTCTGGCCGTTGCTGACGCTCCTGCTGCCGTTCGTTCGCCGACTCGGGTCCCCCGCCTACCGGGAAGCGCGGGCGCGGGATATCCCCCTCGCCGGCCTGCCGCGGGTCATGACGGTCGATCACTTGCTGGCCATGAAGGTGATTCTCGCCGCCGGGGTGCCTCTGGTCACCCACCCGTACATCGGCACGCTCACCAACCCGATCTTCTTCGTGCTCGCGGCGTGGCTCGGGTGGGCGATGCCCGACCGGCTGGTGAGGGAGCAGAAGGCCGCCCGGGAACGCAAGATCATCAGGGGCCTTCCAGGAGCCGTCGACATCCTCACGCTGTCGGTCGAGGCCGGTATGGACTTCCTCGCGGCGCTGCAGCGCGTCATGGAGAAAGGAGCGACCGGCCCCCTCCGGGAGGAAGTGGCAACCATCATCAACGACGTCCGGCTAGGCGCGAGCCGGGCCGAGGCCCTGCGCGGGTTCGCCCAGCGCATCGACGTGCCCGAGGTCACGTCCTTCGTCGGTGTGCTGGTCCAGGCCGATCGCCTCGGTGCGTCGATCGGCGACGTGCTTCGCACGCAGGCCGACCGGATGAGGACCGAGAGGTTCCAGCGGGCGGAGAAGGCAGGCGCCGCCGCGTCGCAGAAGCTCCTGGTGCCCCTGGCGGTCTTCATCTTCCCGGCGGTGATGATCGTCATCGTGGGACCGGTCGTGCTGCAGTTCATGACCCAGGGATTCGGGTTCTGACGCGGGCGATGGCTCATGGTCGGCGGCGACATCCGCCGCCTCTTGGGGGAGCGTGACACCGGATGGCCTACCAGTTGTTGTTCCGCTCACCGACGGGTGAACGAGTGGTCAGGCTCGAGGCCCCTCTCGTCGTCGGCAGGGATCCTGCCTGCGATGTCGTGGTGGACAGTGTCCGCGTGTCGCGGAAACACGCCGAGTTCATGCCGTCACACGACGGCGTCTCCATCAGGGATCTCGGAAGCCGCAACGGCGTGATCATCAACGGCGTGCGTGTCGAGCAAGGAACCATCGGGCCGGCCGATCGTGTGCTGCTCGGGGACGTCAGCGTCATCGTTCAGGCCGTCGGCGCGGGGGCGCCGCCGCCTGCTCTGCGGGTGGATCAGCCTCGCGCGCCGTGGGGCGCCGGCGCCGCGCCGTTCCCGCCGCCGCCGGGACCGCCAGCCGGGGCAGGAGAACCGGCGGCGTTCGGCCAGGACGCCCCGGCTCCGCCGTTTCCATCGGGAATCGGATCCAACCCATTCGGGGCGCCCGTGGCGCCGTCGCCCTTTGGCCAGGCTCCCGTCGCGGCGCCACCAGCGGCGCCCGGGGCAGGATGGGCCGCATCCGCCGCTGCGGACGCGATGCCGGACAGGACCACGATTCTGCCGGCCGGGGGCCATGCGGGTCCCGCGCCGGCTGCCTCGCGTGCGAGGCCCGCAGTGACGGCCGGCCCGCGGCGTTCCCTGTTCGGACGTCTTGGGCTGGGGAGCCGGATTACCGTGCTGTTCACGCTGGCCGCTCTGGGAGCCACCCTCACCGGAGCGGTGCCCATCCTGATTGCCCGCAGCAGCGCACTGAATGCGGCGACCCGCCTGCGCGCGGCCACCATTGCCCGTGCACTCGCGCTCGAAGCGGGCCCGGCTCTCGCCACCGGTCAGAACACCGCGCTCAGCATCGGCGCTGCGATGGCCGAGCCCGGCGTACGCCAGGCCCTCATCCTGTCGCCCTCTGGCCGCGTCCTCGCCCCGCCGCAGCGACTCGATGAGACCCTCACCGAACTACCCTTGTTCGGTCCCGTCGCGTCGCTCCAGGGGGCGCAGACCGCCATGGAGGGGCGCACGGCCCACGCGACGGTGGTGATCGACTCGGCCGGCCGGCACGTGGGCGTGGTGTGGGTGCTGGTCGATCCCTCGTACCAGTCGACCGGCTCCGGTTCGGGACTGTCTCTGATCGCGGCAATCCTGGCGGCACTCGTGCTCGGCTACGGAGCGGCCCATGTCGTGCGCAAGATGGTGTGGGGACACCTGCAGACGCTTGCAACCGACATCGATCTGGCCTCGAGTGGTCAACTCGCATCGGTCAGCGACCCGTTTGGTGTGCCCCGGCTCGCCGAGAGCCTCAACTTCATCGTCGGCCGGCTCAGGACGGCGCCCAACCCGCCGGCAGGGCCGCACCCGTCGGGTCCGTCGCTCCCCGCACCCGGCGGCCGCCTGCCGGTGACCAGGAGCGAGGGGATGCTGGTCTTGAATACGGCGTATGTCATCCAGGACGCACGAGGAGCGGCGGCCGACCTGGTCGAGTCGACGCAGGAACGGCTGACCGGTCACCACGTCATCGAAGCCATCGCGGATCAGGTCCTGGTCGGCGCCATCCTCGACTGCGTCAGCGAACTCGGGTCGCGCGACGCCGCCACGCGGCAGGTCGAAGGCACAGCGACGCGGCCCCCGCTCGAGCTGCAGGCCAAGCGGGCACCGGATGGCACGATTCACGTGTCGCTGGCGGCGCGGGGATAAGAGGGAAACTCGTATGGCCACGCTGACATGGGAACGTCAGGACGGGCGGCGGCCGGTATTCCAGATGCAGGGTCTCGAGACCGTCGTCGGCCGGGAGCAAGGATGCGCCGTCAGACTCGACTCGACCTACGTGTCGAAACGCCACGCCATCGTCAGACTGACACAGCAGGGATACGTCGTCGCGGACCTGAACAGCTCGAATGGTACGTTCATCAACGGCCAGCGTGTCTCGATGGCCGTGCTCAAGGACGGCGATCGTGTGGTTCTGGGTTCCGAGACGCTCCTCTTCTCGAATCCCGAGGCCGCTGCGGCAGCGGGCACCGGAGGGGCGTTTGGCGCTCCCGCGGGCGCGAAGCGCCGGGGCCCGATGCTCCTATTGGCAGTCGGCGGCGGTGGCGTGGTGCTCCTGCTGCTCCTGCTGATTCTCGCGGGGTCCGGTGGGGACGAAGGCGAGACACCTGCCTCGGTCGGTCAGGGCAGGTCCTACCCCGCGCAGCCTGCGCAGCCGGCGACCGCCCCCCCGGTGGACGCCGTCTCGGGTGGCGCCGCGCCGGAACAACGCGAGGCCGGTATCCCGCCCGGGAGCGATGCCACGGCCCTCTATGAGAGCGCGATGGTCTACGTCAAGGGCGGCCGCCTCATCGACGCCCGCCGCCTGCTGCTGCAGGCATCCTCGCTCGAACCAGGCAGCGCCATGATCCAGCAGCGCCTCCGCGAGGTCGAGGCCACGATCCAGGTGCGGGCCGACCAGCACCTGGCGAGTGCCACGAGAGCGTTCACGTATCTTCGGTTCCAGGACGCGATCTTCGAATGGGAGCAGGTTCTGGCCATGACCGAGCCGTCGGACCCGCGCTACCAGCAGGCCACAGCGGGCATCGCCCGGGCCAGACAGCGGCTCGGGCAGCCGATCCGGTAGCAGGAGACCAGGAGAGATGGTGGACGACGCGGGGGCAACCTCAGCAGTCCGGGCGATCGGACGCTACAGAGCCTACGACGAGCTGGGCCGGGGCGCCATGGGTATCGTGTACCGCGGCTTCGATCCGGTGATCGGCCGGATGGTCGCGCTCAAGACCCTCGCGCTGTCGGGCGCCGGCGTTCAGGCCAAGGAGTTCCGCGATCGTCTGTACCGGGAAGCGGCCGCTGCGGGGGCCTTGTCGCATCCGGGAATCGTGACGATCTTCGACATCGTTGAAGACGCCGGAGTCACGGCGGTCGCCATGGAGTACATCGAGGGAAGGAACCTGGCCTCGATGATCGAAGAACGCGCGCCCCTGCCCCTCGACTACGCGATCGACCTCTTCGAGCAGCTCTGTTCCGCCCTCGACTATGCGGCCGCCAGCGCCATCATCCACCGCGACATCAAGCCCGCCAACATCCTGCTCACGAGCGCGGGCCGGGTCAAGATCACCGACTTCGGCGTGGCGAAGTTGGCGCTGTCAACCATGACGCAGGCGGGCACCGTGCTGGGCTCGCCCAGCTACATGTCGCCCGAACAGGTTCGCGGACTCCCCCTCGACGGGCGGTCCGACCTGTTCTCGGCCACGGTCGTCTTCTACGAGATGATCACGCGCGAACGGCCGTTCGCGGGGTCGGACGTGGCGACGACGATGTATCGGATCGCGCACGAACCGCCGACGCCGCCGGGTCAGTTCAACGCGGCGATCGGCCCGGCGCTGACGGCAGCCCTGGAACGTGCGCTCGCCAAGAACCCCGAAGACCGGTTTCGAACCGGAGCAGACCTCGTCGCGGAGCTCCGCCGAGTCACGAGCTTCTCGTCGGCGGGCCTGAAGGCCTCCACCGAAACGGTGGCGGGCACGCAGCCCTCGCGGGGCACGCCGCCGTCGGGACGGGAACGGGTGCTGCCTTCGCCATATGTTCCGGCGCCAGGCGTGAGCGACGAGACGGTGGTCGCAGCGCCGCCGACGGTCGAGCTGCCGGAGGGCGTCGAGCTCCCGTCCGCGGAAGCGATCATCGCGGCTGCCTCCGGCGCACCGGCCGCACGGCTGGCTCCCTTGCCGGAGTTCGGGTCGCCTCCCGGTCCCGTGCCAAGGACCCGGGCGACGCGGTGGGTGGTCCTCGGAGGTGGAGCCGCGGCCGTGCTCGCTCTGGCCGTGGCGTTGAGCCTGGTACTCTTCCGGGACCGCTCCCCGCAGGACACCGGCGACCTCGTCTCTCCGGCCGGTGCGACAGACGTCGCGGTCCCGGAGGTGCAGGGTGCCGCCAGCGTGCTCCCGGTGCCGCCTGTTTTGCGGCCGCTCCCGCCGAGTGAACAGGCGCTGGACCAGCCCGTGACTCCCTCCGCACCTGCCCGGACCGCAACGACAGCGTCGGGAGCCAGGGCAGCTCGCACGCCTCCGCCCACGGCCGGCCGGCCGGCCAAGCCGCTCGTGCCCACGATTGCGCCCCCGCGGCCCCGCAAGACCGGGACCGGCGACGCAGCCGAACCGCCCCGCGGCCGCGTGTACGAGCCAGGTCAGGTGGACCAGCGGCCGGTCGTCACGCGCCAGGTGGAGCCCGTGTATCCGCCGGACGCAGCGAGGCGCGGCGTCGAGGACGTCGTCGTGCTCAAGGTCGTGGTCCTGGCCACGGGGCGGGTCGACGACGTGGAGGTCCTGCGCAGGTCGAAGAAGGACGCGGCGTTCGACGCGGCCGCCATGGCGGCCGTCCGACAGTGGGAGTTCTCCCCCGCCCGGCGCGACGGCACGGCCGTCAACTGCTACTACAACGTCGCGGTGCCGTTCCAGCTCAAGAGGTGACGTGAGGAGATGACCGACCTGGAGCTCGACGACCGGCTGGCCGAACTGCTCACCGGCTACGGCACGGTGACTCCGCCGTTGATGGACCGTGCGCGTGACATTCAACGTTCGCGCGGTGTCTCACTCGGCCGGGCGCTGCTCGAACTGCGGGTCGTCACCGCGGACATCGTCAGCCGACTGCTCGAGGAGATCACGGGGGCCAGGTGCGTCGATCCGTCTCTGATGACCGTGTACCCGGATTTCGTCGAGCGGATCTCGGACCTCGTGCCGCCGGCCGCGATCGAATCGCTGTACGCCTTCCCGGTGCAGACCGAGATCAATGCCGTCCATGTGTGCCTGTTGAATCCGACCGACGGCGACGCCATCTCCGCGCTCGAGGCGTTGTCGGGCTGCCATGTGGTGCCGAAGGTCGCACACGAGGTCGCCCTGGCGGCGGCGCTCGAGACGCACTACAAGGAGCGTGTCGGTCGGCCGCCACGCCGGGCCGATCCGCGTGAGCGAGAGGCGGTGATCGATCGCCTCTACAGCGAGCGCCTGGCCGAACCGTTCGCCAGGCTGCTCGATCCGGCCATCTCGCTGATCAACCGCCAGCGGGATGCCATCGCGCGAGGCGGAGCCGCCCTCGAGTCGCTGATCCGCGAGCCGGCGATCATCCGTCTCGTGCACCAGATCATCTGCAGGTCGGTCGACGCCAACGCCAGCGACATCCACGTGGAGCCTCTCGCGGATCGCCTGCGGGTGCGGGCCAGGGTGGACGGCGCCCTGCGGACGATGTGGACGCTGCCGGTCGCGGCGAGCCAGCCCGTCGTCGCCCGTTTCAAGGCCATGGCCGACCTGCCGATCGAACCGGCCACCGAGCCCCTCGACAGTCGGATCAGTTACGACCTCATCTGGGGGCGTCAAGTCGATTTCAGGTTCTCCCTTGTGCCATCGGCCACGGGCGAGCGGGTCGTCCTCCGGGCGCTCGAGCGGTCTCGCCAGCGCCGGGGACTGGACCAGCTCGGCTTCCAGCCGGACATTCTCTCGGCCGTCGAGGCGGCAGCCGAACTGCCAAACGGCATCATCCTCGTCACCGGGCCAACGGGCAGCGGAAAGACGACCACGCTCTACGCCCTGCTGGACACGCTGAACAGCGAGGATGTGTGCGTGCTGACGGCGGAGGACCCCGTGGAATCCAAGATCGACGGCACGGGGCAGGTTCCGTGCGACGAGAGCCGGGGCGTCACGTTCGCCAGCGCGCTCCGCAGCTTCCTCAGGCAGGATCCGGACGTCATCATGGTCGGCGAGGTCAGGGACACCGAGACGGCCGACATCGCCCTCAAGGCCGCGCTGACCGGCCATCTCGTCCTATCGACCCTGCACACGAACGACGCACCCGGGGCGGTCATCAGGCTCATCAACATGAATCTCGAGCCGTTCGTCATCGCCTCCGCCCTGCGACTGGTGCTGGCGCAGCGTCTCATCCGCCGGTTGTGCGGTGAATGCAAGGCGCCGGATGACCGTCCCGAGGCCGCACTGGACGCCCTGGGCACTGCCGGGCATCGGCTCAAGGGACGGACGTTCTTCAAGGCCGTCGGGTGCTCGAAGTGCCTCCAGACCGGCTACCGGGGCCGGATAGCCGTTCACGAGGCGCTCACCGTCAACCGCACCATCGAAGAGATGATCCTCACGAGGGCTTCGTCCAGCGCCGTGCGCGCCGCCGCGAGACGGTCTGGCATGCGGACACTCAGAGAGAGCGCCTTTTCCCTCGTGGCCCAGGGCATCACGTCGATCGACGAGGCCGTCGAGAACACCGTGGCCGAGGAGGAAGGCCCGTGAACGTGCTGCTCGTCGAGGATGAGGCCAACACGCTGGATGTCTACAGCCGTCTTCTCGAGCTGGATGGGCACGTGGTCACGGCAACCGAGGACGTCGAGTCGGCGTCCAGGGCGATCGAATCATCATGCTTCGACGTGGCCGTCATCGACGTCGCGCTCGGCACCGCCGACGGATTTGCGGTGCTCGATCTCCTGAAACGGCGCCAGCCCGAGGCCCGCGCCGTGCTCATTACGGCGTATGATGTTCCGGAGACCTCTCTCAGGGCGGCCGCCCGCGGGGCCGACGATTTCCTGGCCAAGCCTCTTTCGTGGGCCGACTTGCGCCGGGCCCTCGGCCGGGCCGTCCGGCAGAACGACAGGCGGACCGCAGGATGAGCGACGAGACCTCCGTGGTGCGGACGATCGGCCGGTTTCACGCCGTCGACGAGCTCGGGCGTGGCGGCATGGGCATCGTCTACCGCGGGTTCGACCCCGTCATCGGCCGGACGGTGGCCCTGAAGACCATCGGTTTCTCGTCTGACGACGAAGAAGCCCGGCAGTTGCGCCAGCGGCTGTATCGGGAGGCCGCGGCGGCCGGCACCCTCACACATCCGAACATCGTCACCATCTACGATGTCGTGGAGGACGGGAGTACGACGGCCGTCGCGATGGAGTTCGTCGAGGGCCAGACCCTTGATGCCGTCATCGAACAGCGGGGCGCGCTTCCACTCGATCAGGCGATCGATGTGTTCGGCCAGGTCTGTGCCGCCCTCGACTACGCAGGTTCGAGGGGTATCGTCCACCGCGACGTCAAGCCGGCCAACATCCTGATCACAGTGGACGGCAAGGTGAAGATCACCGACTTCGGCATCGCCCGCATGAATCTGTCCGGGCTCACCCAGACCGGCACGATCCTCGGGTCGCCGAGCTACATGTCGCCCGAGCAGGTGCGGGGGCTTCCCCTCGACTCGCGGTCGGATCTGTTCTCCGCCGCGGTCGTGCTCTTCCAGATGCTCACGGGCGAGCGGCCGTTCGCCGGCAACGACGTCGCCACAACGATGTACCGCATCGTCAATGAGCCGCCTCCGGCCCTGGAGACGTTCAACCAGACGATCAACCCGGCCGTCACGGCCGTCCTCCATCGCGCCCTCGCCAAGGACCCGGCGGATCGGTATCAGAGCGGAGCGGACCTGATCGCCGCGCTGCGCCAGGCCATTCAGGGAGGTGCGCCCCCCGCGTTCGATCGTACCGTCGCCCAGCTGCCGCCGGCTCTCCCTGCACGTGCGCCCTTGCCGCGGCGCCGCTTGTGGCTCGTTGCCGGTGGCGGCGCCATCGTCATCCTCCTGCTCCTCTTGATCCTCGCGGGGGGCGGTGGCCCGGACGACGGACAGGCGCCGGCCCAGGAAGCCGCCGCGATGGCGGCGTCCGACTCGAGTGGTGCGCAGGCCGGGCTTGCCGGGCCGGCCTCGGGAGGGGTCGATATCCCGGCGCCGGCAACACAGGAAGCGGGCGCGGGCCAGTCGGCTGGTGCGACCGGGGCGTACGGCCCCGTCAGTACCGTTCCGGAGCCCGCCGCGGTGTCAACAGTGCCTCCTCCTGCACCGCCGAAGCCCCCGGTGGAAGCTCGCCCAAGTCGGACATCGGCGCCGCCGCGCGACGTGGAGCCGGTGAGAACTCCACCTGAACGTCCGAGGCCTCAGGCGGCGGACGTCCAGGAGGCCAGGACCCGGTATCGAGAAGCCCGGAGCGAGCCCGAGCGGCCATCGCCCCCGGCGGGTGGCGCGCCACCTCAGCCCCCGGCGATGCCGCCTGCGGCGGCACCACCGCCCGTGGTCCCGGCGCCGGTTAGTTCGGACGCGTGGCTGCGCGTCATGTTCGAAGCGTCTCCGTATCCGGTATCGATCTACGCCGACGACGCCGTCGTTGGACGCGTGGATCAGGCTGGGGCCATTGTGACGGTGCAGGCCGGAAGCGTGCATCTGAAGGCGGTGAACGACGCGATCTACCTCAACGCCGACCTCGGCACCGTGGGCCTCCGGCCTGGGGATCGGAAGTCGCTCAGCCTCCCCGGGACCGCGAGTGCCGTCCTGGCCGTTCGCGGCGAGAACTACCAGGGGGTCCGGATCCTGATCGACGGCAGGCAGGTGGCGGCACCATACCCCGCTCAGGTCCAGCGCATTGCCGCGGGCACGCATCGCGTGACGTTCAGGTGGGTCAGCGGGAGTACTGCCGGCCAGGAACTGGCGGCGACGGTCAACCTGACATCGGGCGGGCACTACGTGATTCGCGCGGTCCCGGAGAATGCGGATGTTGTGGTTCAGCAGGTGCGCTAGTCGAGTACGCGTGGTGGCTGGGGGCGTTGCCATGGCGGCGGCAGTGGCCATCGCCGGCGCTCAGGCTCCCCCGCCCTCTCGGCCGGCACCTCAGGCGGCATCGCCGCTCGTTCTGTCGGCCCGTGCCGAGGCCGAGCTGAAGATTGAGCAGGCGATTGGTCACTTGTACCAGCTCCTGCTCGAGCAGCCGGGGACTCCGCAGGCGATCCAGGCCCGCCTGCGCCTCGCCCGCCTGCTGGCGCTGTCTGGCAGCGATCAGGCGGCGCTGGCTCAGTGCCAACGGATCCGGGAGGACGTCCCCTCGGACTCGCCGTACCAGACCAGGGCTCTCGAACTCGCCACGATCGTCAGCCGGCGGGTACGTGTCAGCAGCGGTTTTCCGCTGCTTCCCGTATTCGAGGCGGTCGTTTCCCGCGGCATCCAGTCTCTCGATAACCCCCGCACGATCGAGTTCGAGAGCGAGTCGCGGTTCCTGCTGTTTGACGAGGGAGGCTCCGGACGGCTGTACCGAGTTGCTCCCGACGCAACGTCGCAGCTTCCGGTGCCGCGCGACATGTCGGCGGTGTCCCTCCTGCCCGGCGGCGGCATCCTGATGGCCGGCAAGGACAACCTGGTCGCCGTCAGCCCGGCACGGACCTTCACGCTCACCGGCTCGTGGGGCGGGCGGACGCGCCAGCTGAAGGAGATCAAGTCCATTGCCTCAACCAGTACGGGCGACCTGCTCGTGGTAGATGGCGACTTCGACGGCCTGCTCCGGTGTCCGGCTGGCGGCACATCGTGCGCTCCCTGGGGCGTGTCGACCAAGCTGCGCGAGGTCGTCGTCGGAGCGGGTGACTGGGTCTACGCCCTCGACGACAAGGGCAAGATCGTCCGGGTGTTCGACTCGACGCAGAAGTCGCTGGCCGTCGTGGGACCCAGTGTGGGGTCGATGTCGCTCGACAAGGTGGAGAACATCGCGGTTGACCAGTCGGACGGGCTCTACCTCCTCGACAAGGACCTCAAGCGCCTGTTCGTCGTCGTCATGCGCGCTGACGCGACGGGCCGGATCGCGCCAACGTCGCTCGGATCGGTTCCCCTTCCGCAGGACGGTCCGATGGCCGTGAAGAACCCGTCCGCGCTCGGCGTGGCGCCCAGCGGCGCCGTCTACGTGGCCGGTCGATCGTCGGCTCGCGTGATGAGGTTTCAATGATTCGGCGCATGCTCGTGACCGGCTGCGTCCTGGCCGCAAGTCTGGCTCCCGGCTGGAGCGGCCCGGCCGCCGCCCAGGATCCGGTGGAGATTAGAGCGATCCCGCAGGTCGAACCATTCGAGGTCAGGGTCGAACGGGCGGCGCAACTGCTCGAGGCCGATCCCCAGGCCGCCATCGAGCAACTCGATCACCTGGCGGTCGAGTCCGTCGAGCTGCGCAAGACGCGTCCCCTCGAGGCGGGTGAGCGGCCCGCCCACCGTCAGGTCTTCGTCATTCGGGCGCGGGCGCACCTGCAGTTGTTGAACAACGACAAGGTCGAGGACAGCTACCTGGAGCTCCTGCGCATCGACCCCTTCTTCGCCGAGCCGCTCGCTCCTCGTGAGCAGGAGATTCTGGACCTCGTCCGGACGCGCGCGAGCGGCGTCCTCGAGGTGACCAGTCCGGTCAGGGACGCACTTGTGCTGCTGGATGGCATCCAGGTGGGCACGATCGGTGACGCCCCCGTGCGGCTGTCAATCGTGGCCGGTCTCTACCACCTGCGTCTCGAGAAGCCTGGCCATCAGCCGGCGGCCGCCCGCGTCACGCTCGTGCCGGGTCAGACGCTCGCCGTCGCCGATCTTGCGCCGCGCGCCAGGGTGCCTCCTGTGGCGTTCCTCGTGGATCGGCCGGGCGTCGACGTCCTGGTGGACGGGCAGGGGGTGGGCCAGACCGAGCGGGTGAGCGAACTGAAGCGGACCCTGCCAGCCGAGGAGGCGGCGGCGCTGGATCAGGTGCTGACGCTCGCGCGGTTCGACCCGTCGGTGTCCGCGGCGTTCTTCGTCCGTGACCCTCCGGTCGACCGCACGCTGAGCGTGCGCTTCTCGGGCGAGTGTTTCATCGAGGAGATTCGGACGGTGGCCATTACCGCCGACGCCCTCGCCCGGCTCGACCCCACCGCCCCGTTGTTGTGGTTCGGCGAATCGAGCGCCGTCAGGATGCTGCCCGATGTCGGCACGCTGCGTGTGGCATCGGTGCCGACCGACGCCGACGTGTACCTCGACAACCAGATCGTCGGGCGCTCGCCCCTGCAGCGGGATGTCTGCGCCGGCGAGCACCGGGTGCGCGTTCGCCATCGGATCGGGTCGTACAACGTGACGGCGAGGATCGTCCGTGGACGCTCGGAGGTGATCGACGTCACGTTGAAGCCCAGCCTGGCGTTCCTGGGCGCCGTCGAGATGGCCGACTCTTCGGTCAGGCCGGCGCCTGGTCTGGCGAGCACCGTCGACAAGGCGCTGGCGGCGGCGATGACGACGTTCCGCCTCGCCACGAAGGTCGATTTGCCGCCTGAGATCAGGCGTTGGACGGAAGGCTCCACCTCCGATCTCGTCGTGGCCATCGAGCGCGGAGACGAGGAGGCGCTCAGCCGGCTGCTGAAGCTGGCCACGGACAACTACGATGCTCCCCTGGTGATGGTCGCCGTGGCACGCGGTCCGGCCGCGAACGTCAGCACCCCCCTCGACCTCATGCTCTTCTGGTACGAACATGCGGGCGCGGATCGGGTGCGCGTCGACAGGATCTCCTCCCAGGCGCTCGCGGACGTCTTCGCTCGGCTGAACACTCCGGACGATGCGCTGCGGTTCGTCTTCGAGCGCGGCCTGGGACTGGAGTTCGCCGACACGCTGCTGCCGGACGTGCCCGTCGTCGTGGCGCGCGTCGAACCTGGCAGTCCGGCCGCACTCGCGGGTCTGAAGGCCGGCGATCCGGTCACCGCCGTCGACGGCGCGCAGGTCAGTGCGGTTCAGATCCGGCACCTGCTGGAACAGAAGAAGCCCGGCGATGTGCTCACGCTCAGGGTGCCGATTGCCGGTCAGCCGAATCGCCAGGTCGCGGTTCCGGTGCAGAGCCGGCCGAGGCGCGCGCCGATCTTCGAGGACCGGTACTACGCCAACGCCCTCATCGCCCAGTTGCAGGCCGCCGCTGCCGTGACTCCGAACGCCGCCGATCGCGACGTGCTGAACTTCAATCTGGCCCTGGCACACATGCGTTTTGGGGAGTGGCGCCTGGCACTCGGCGTCTTCGAGTCGCTGGCGAAGGTCCCGACCGGCCCGGGCGTCGGCCCGGGAGCGGCCCTGTATTTCAGGGCCTTGTGTCATGAACGCCTCGGGGAGCGAGATCGTGCGGTGACGCTGCTCCGCGAAGCCGCAACGATCGACGGAGAGCTCCTGATGGATGACGGGTCGTCGGTCGGGGCGTTGGCCCGCATCCGACTGGCGTGGCTGGGCGAGAACCGCGGGGCAGGACCCGGACGCTGACCGGTGATCCGGCCGGCTCGGGTTCCTCGGCCCTCTGCGAAGGAGTGCGACATGAGCGCTCGACATCTTCCCCACTCTGGGCCTGTGTGCTCGGCCAACCGCCGCTCGGCCGCCGGCACGACGGCCGCACGCCTCGCTCGCACCGGCGGAGCCAGCACGACCGAGATGCTGGTTGTTGCCGGCATCATCGTGACAACGATCCTGATCGTGCTCGGGATCTTCCGGCAGGAAGTGGTCACCGGAATGCAGGCGTTCGGGCGCTGCACGAAGGCGGTCCTGTCCGGCAACCCGAGCGGATGTTCCAGCAGCCCCCCCGCCCAGGCGGCGGGGAGCGGACAGCAGCTCCCTCCGGGTGTGACCGTCCGGAACACCGGCCTCGCCCGTGGACTCGTGACGAACGCGCCTGGGATGCCGGGCGCGGGCTCGACGGGTCGCGGGGGCGCCGGGCAAGGTCAAGCCGGCCGGGGTGCCGGCGGCGCACCTGGCGGCGGCGGGCAGGACGCCCTGGGCGGCGCTGGCGGCGCACGCGGGGGCCCCGGGGGTGCACGTGGCGAGCTGGCCGGGCTGGCGTCGGGCTCTGCCACCGGCATCGCCGCCGGACTCGCATCGGTTCCGCCTCCAGCGGATCCCAAGGCCCTGGCGGATGCGAGGGCGCAGCTGGCGTCGTACAACCGCCGCCGGAACATGGGAAAGCCCGACGATCCGTCCTGGCAGGAGAGCGCCGTCCGCCTGTGGAATGCCACCAGCCTCTTCTCGTCCAACCGGAATCTGGTCGCAAACCAGGATCAGCTCAACGAGATGGCCACCCGTGCCGGCGACAAAGCGGCGCAGTGGGCGCAGATCGCCGAGCAGAGACTGAATAGCGGTGACCTGCAGGGATTCCAGGACGCCATGCGCCGGTCCCGGCAGTACGACATGGCGTCCAACCGCATGCGCGGCAACGCCGCGTCGGTGCTGGCCGACGCGGCCGATCAGGCCATGACCGAGGCGGCACACATCCGTCAGATCTCGTTCGAGACGGCCTCGGCCATCGGGAATCCCACCGGGTACCTGACCGGCAAGGTCACCGGCTACGTGGTGGGCACCGCGGCTGACTACGTCCTGCCCGACGGCCGGATCAAGCAGGTCGTGGTCGGCGTGGCGAGCGCCGCCGCGGCGGCGTACGCCGGCGGGATGACACCGCAGGCCTGGCAGAGCTTCGGCGCCGCCGGACAGACCGCCACCAACGTCCTCGGCACGGGCCTCTCGGTCACCGGCCAATCGGCCGCCATGGCCGTCGGCATCGCCGACACGGTGACCAGCGTGACGACGACCTATTCGACGCAGGGAGGCAAGGAGGCCGCCTGGGAGGTGGCGACCGCGCTTATCACGCACGGCGTGATGAACACCAAGGTGACAGGGTTGGGTGACGCCGACGGCAACCCCAGGAGCCTGAACGACTATCTGTCACAGGCCCCCTCGGCGGCGGCCGTGCGTGAGACGCTCGAGAACAACGTCGTGCCGCTTGGCCAGCTCGAGGTGAACAGCCAGAATCTCGCGGCCCTCGGTCAGAATGCCTACAACCGCGCCACCGGCAATGACAAGCGCGATCCGCTGTCCTTCGCAGCGCTGCCTCCGGATGCGGGCTACGTCAAGACCTTCAACGAGACGCCCGACCCGCAGCTGACCCAGGCTCAGCGCGACATGGCCGCCAGCATGGGCCAGACGCCGGAGCTGGCCACCGCCAAGGCGAAACACGCTCAGATCACGGGCGGCACGTTCTTCGACCGGGCCACGCAGCTGGAGGCAACACAGCTCATCCAGAACCAGCAGGCGGTCGGCAAGGGGACCGAGCAGCACCAGAAGAGCGCGGGAGACCGCGCGCCGTGGCTCCCCATGGACACCATGGAGTCGAAGATCGGCGACCAGGTCCGCAATGCGAAGACGCCCGAGCAGCAGGCGGCCGCGCAGAAGGCGTACGACTACAACGAGGCGTCGATCCACGAGGCGGTCTCGCACGGGAAGGTCACCGCGGGACCGCCCCCGCCGGGTGACACCCGGATCAAGGGTGACATCGCGTACGATCCGCGCTCGGGACTGCCGTGGGTCGGCGACGTCGATCCGGTGACCAACAACCTCTCCAGACCCACCGATCCCGTACGGGACGGCGGCGTCACGGGTCTCGGTACGTACCGGGAACTCCAGGACGTCTCGAACATCAAGTCGTCGCTCGCGCCTCACCACCTCGAGACGACTGCCAACCACGGGCATGGCGGCAGGAATCCCGGACATGAGCCGCTCCCGGACAAGGTGATCCGCTACACCCCGGACGGCCAGATCACCGTCATCGAGGGACAGGTCAACGTCCTGAATGCCATCAGGGAGGCCGGATGCCCGGAGCATCCATCGTGGGGGGCTCAGGCACAGCAGGCCATGCAGAACAACCCGGGCGGCCCGCAGTTGATCAACGCCCCGGCGAACCCGCCGACGCCGTTCAACCAGAGGCCGACGGTGCAGCAGGCTGCGCTGGCCAACAATCGGAATACCATCCGCACTAACTACGTGATCCGCACGCAGTTGGCCACGATGAACACCAGGCCCACTGACGAGGCGAAGGAACCCGGCGGGATGCAGTCACTCTCCAGCCTGCGGTGGAATCGCAGTCCGCTGGCGGTGCCGCACCTGACACTGGCCAGGTCCCGTCCATCGGATTGGCGGTTCGGCCATTCGGATGCGGTTCGTACGCGTGCGGTGACCGGGGCCGGCGTCTGGCGCATGCTCCGGGCTCAGGCATCGGCCCAGGCGGCGCGTGTCGGACAGCCCGATCCGAGAACGCAGGCGGATCTGGCATCGAACCGCCTCTGGGGCATTGGCCTCAACAAGGCGCTCGACCAGTACGGCGAGACGTGGGAAGACAAGCAGATTCTCGTCCACCTGAAGGCCTACCAGCAGATTCGCGACTTGGCGCTCGACGAGTTCCAGACGTCCGAACGTGTCGACATGTTCGTCCGGTGGGCGTTCGGACTCCTGGCTGGCTCACCGCAGTCGCTGCCCACGACCAACCAGAGCGCTCTGTTCGAGCGGATCGACGCCCATGCCGCACCGGCGTGGCGGGGCGACCTGGACGCGTGGCGGGAGCACGGCTTGCACTACGGCTTGGTCCAGCACTACTCGGAACAGGCACTGGCTCTGGCGGAGCGCGCGCCCTACCCGTCGTACGGACCTCAGAAGTCCATTGCCCGGGCCTTCGTCAGCGCTGCCGGAGAGGCGACGGTCCGTCGGGCGTACTTCCACGGCGACACCTGGGAGCTGTACCGAACCCTCGGATCGAAACTGGGCGCCACCGCCGACGAGGCGATCACCAGGGGCCTCGCCTTCGTGCAGCAGCTCAACCTGGCCGCCATGACCGAAGATCTGCCACAGGCCGAGCGGCTTCTTCGTCAGATTCCCGGCGCTGGCATCAATCCCGCTCGCGGGCCTGACGCCGCGGCCCCCTTGTATCCGCGGCGGAGCTGACGTTGCGTGCCGACGGAGGAGGCGCCATGACACATGCGGTTCGGGTCCGGCCATCGATGGCGTCCGGCATCATGGCCGTCATTCTCGGCCTTGCGATGCTCACCGGGCCAGGTTGCGGGAAGGAGCAGGACATGTCGGGCCCAGGACCGTCGCCCGAGTTCCCCTTCGGGAGTTGCGACATCACGATCTCGGGTGCCGTCGAGACCTCATACCGGAGCGGAGGCGGCCCTGCGAATGTCGCCACCGTGTACTGGATGACGGATGACGAACTCAGGGCCTACTTCGCGTGGAGGGCGCGCGCGGAAACGAAGCTCGGGATTGCGGAGGAGGATGTCCCCTTCTTCGTCGATCAAGCCATGGCCAAGAATCCGCGCTTCGTGACCCTGCTCATCAAGTGCCCATCACCCACCGCCACCATCACCCTGGTGCCCGGCCTGGCGACGCGCTACGAAGACGTCCCGTTCAGACCAGGCTCGTACAAGATCGCCCCATCCCGCCTGGTCGACGAGACGTTGCCGGGACTGTTCGCCGCCCAGCCGCTCATCGTCAGGGGCGAACGCGTGGTCCAGTTCACCCCGCAGGGGTTCGGGAGCCTGGTCGTCGAGGCGTTCGACGCGGAACACATCGCCGGGAACTTCCGCTTCGAAGCTCTCGACGGCCCGGCTGCGATCACCGTCGAGGGCGCGTTCCACTTCCGACGGCGGGCCGTGTCGGCCTCGGGCCCGTGAGTCTCACCGTCGCCGGCTACTGCCCGTTCGAACGCCAGACGAGGGCCCCCAGCACGTTCGAATAGTCGTCGGTCCACCGCGGGGCAGCATCCGTGCGCAACGGCGCCCAGTCGGACGCCTTGGCCAGTGCGCCGAGATCCGTGTCGCTCCTGGCGATGACGGCCCAGGTCGAGCCGAAGTGCTCGGCGTCGTCGCCGGCATCTCCCTTCGTCCGGCCGGCCAGTCCCAGATCCGCGGCGATGCGGCCCAGCACGGGTCCGAGCGACACATGGCGGTTGCTGATGTGGAGGGCCAAGATGCCTCCCTGCGCCAGCTTGCGGACGTAGAGCCGCACCGACTCCTCCGTGAGCAGGTGGACCGGGATCGCGTCCGAGTTGAAGGCATCGACCACCAGAGCTGAGTACGAGCCGTCCGCAACTCTCTCGAGCTGGACTCTGGCATCGCCGATCACCACCCGCGCGTCGGGCAGGCACCCGGACAGATACGTAAACAGCTGTGCGTCTCGCGCGATGCGAACCACGAGCGGATCGATCTCGAAGAACACCCATTGCTGACCCGGGCGCGCGTAGCAGGCCATCGCTCCGGTGCCCAACCCGACGATGGCGACGTCGCTCCCGGCCTGCCGCATGATCTCGCCGGCTGGCCCGTCCGGGTGGTAGTAGGCGGCCGGCACGAGATCGCGCCGGCCGTCCCTCAGCTGCGAACCGTGTATCGTGCTGCCGTGCACGAGCTGGCGTGTACCATGGGCATCCTCAGTGACACGCAGCACGCCGAAGTAGCTTCGACCCGCGAACAGCGCCGGCTGCGCGAGTGCGGTCTGGGTGTAGGCGGCGACGAGCAGGGCGGCGATGCCCAGAGCGAAGCGACGCGGCACGGTCGCATTCACCGAGGCGGCCACGAGCACGATGCCGAGGGCGACGCTGTTCCCCAGAGCGGAGTCGAGCAGGCCGATGGCGTCGACCGCTCGCTGCAGGGGCCACACCGAAGCGCCCAGCGCGGTCGCGACCAGCAGATCCACAGCCAGGCCTCTCGCCCGTCGCGAGGTGTCTGGAGGACGCGGTCTGAGGAAACAGGCCAGGGCGACCACCAGTGGGTACTCGAGGACCGAGTCGAAGAAGATCGGCGCCAGCACGCCGTTGAACACCCCTCCAAGCACGCCACCCACCGCGATCCAGAGGTAGTAGCCGGTCAGCCGCCCGGCCGCAGGGCGGCTCCGGGCCAGCGCGCGGTGACACCCGAGGGCCAGGACGAAGAAGCAAGCGAGGTGCAGCGGAACCAGCAGCCAGAAGGGCCCGGTCGGCGCGATCGCGTAGGTGAAGACGACAGGCAGCGCGGCCAGCGGGTAGGCCGTGTCCACGGCGCGTCCGGGTACGATCTGGCGGCGGGCGAACGCCAGGATGAAGGTGACCAGATACAGCGCGAGCGGCACGATGAGCACCAGCGGAAACGCGGCGATGTCGGTCGTCACGTGGGTCGTGACCCCGAGCATCAGGCTCGACGGCACGAACGCGAGGGCGAGCCACCATCCCGGCTGCCGCTCCGTGTCGCGCTCGATGGGGACGGACACCGATCCCGGGGCTTCGCGCGCGTCGCGCGTTGGCCCTCGGTCCAATCGCCGGCTGCGGAACAGCGCCACGAGGCCGCATCCGACCGTGAGCAGCGCCGCCCCGATGAAGCCGCCTCCCCACAGCCACGCCTGCCGCGTCAGGCGAAGCGCCGGCTCGACGAGCAACGGGTATGCGAGGAGGCCAGCGAGGCTGCCCGCATTCGTCGCCGCATACAGGAAGTAGGGATCGTGCGCTCGATCATGGCCCGTCAGGGAGAACCACCGCTGGATCAGCGGTGCGGCCGCGGCGAGGGCGAAGAACGGCCCGCCAGCCATGACGATCGCCAGACCGAATACCCACGCGAGGGGCAGCTCCACGCCAGGGACAGTCCAGCCGGACGGCACGCCGACCGGCAACAGAAGAGCCCCCGCCGAGAGGACCGCCGCGTGGAGCGGGACCTGGGCCTCCAGCGGCAGCCGGCCGGCGAGGTGCGAGTACAGATATCCGCCGAGCAACGCTGTCTGGAAGAACAGCAGGAGGGTGTTCCAGACGGCCGGGGCTCCGCCGAGAACCGGCAGGACCATCTTCCCGACCAGCGGCTCTACGAGGAACAGCAGGCAGGCGTTCGAAACGGCGGCGGCGGCGAACAGCAGCGCCATCACTCGCCGCCTAGTCGTCGAGGCGCAGCCGGTCCCCGATGTCGAGGTCGACTCCCGCCAACGCCCCGGCCGGCAGCTCCAGCGTGTCGCGGGCGGCCCGGCCTCCCCACACCACGCTGAACGGCCGGACGTCCCGGACGAGCTTGACCACGGCTCGCTCGCCGTCGAGGAACACGACGTCGATCGCGAAGCGCATGAACCACGTGTGGATGGAGGCACACGGCCTGAGCAGCAGGCCAGTTCCCGGCTCGAGGCGGTCGCGTCCCAGCAGCCCCTTCCGCCGGCTCGAGGGTGTCGCGGCCACCTCCACACGGGCGAGGCACTCACCCGTTCGCTCGATCACGAGCGCTGGAAGATGCGGTGCCGGATGAGACAGTCTGCTACTCTTTGCCTGAATCGCCCAACAACCCCAGACCGTCGGGCGAGTCCATCAGATACTCGACGTCCATGTCGCGCTCTGCATCCTCGTCGTCCTCCAGGCGCGGCGGGGGCGGGGGCGGCTCGTCGACGGGGATCGTCACGGACTTGTAGTACTCGAACCCTGTGCCGGCTGGGATCAGGCGGCCCATGGTCACGTTTTCCTTCAGGCCCCGCAGGAAGTCCACCTTGCCGGAGATCGACGCCTCGGTGAGGACGCGGGTGGTCTCCTGGAACGAGGCGGCCGAGATGAACGAGTCGGTCGACAGCGACGCCTTCGTGATGCCGAGCAGCACCGGGCGGCCCTTCGCTGGCCGCAGGCCCTCCATGACGACCCGTTCGTTCTCGCCGCGGAAGCGGAACTTGTCGACGACGTCCTCCACGAGGAACTCGGTGTCGCCGACGTCTTCGATCCTGACCCACCGCATCATCTGACGGGTGATGACCTCGATGTGCTTGTCGTTGATAGTGACGCCCTGGAGCCGGTAGACCTCCTGGATCTCGTTGACCAGGTACTTCTGCAGCTCCTTCTCGCCGAGCACCGCGAGGATATCGTGAGGGTTGCGCGGGCCGTCCATCAGCGGGTCACCAGCGCGCACGCGCTCCCCTTCCTGCACGGCCACATGAACACCCCGCGGGATCTCGTACTCGGCCTGCTCGGCGGTGGGATCGTCGGGCACGATGAGCACCTTGCGCCGGCCTTTGACGATCCCGCCGAAGCGGACCTGTCCGTCGATGGCGCTCATCACGGCCGGGTCGCGTGGCTTCCTGGCTTCGAACAGTTCGACGACGCGCGGCAGGCCGCCGGTGATGTCCTTGGTCTTCGTCGTCTCCCTGGGGATCTTGGCGAGCACGTCGCCCGCGAACACATCTTCGCCGTCGCGCACCATCAGGTGGGCGCGTGACGGCATGTGGTAGCGCCGGGTCGCGCCGCCCTCGAACTTGACCTCGATGGTCGGCTGCTTCTTCTCATCGGGCGAGTCCACGATGATCAGACGAGACAGTCCGGTGACCTCGTCGACCTCCTCGTGAACCGTCAGGCCCTCGATGATGTCCTTGAATCGGACGGCACCGGCGCCTTCCGTGAGAATCGACACGGTGTAGGGATCCCACTCGGCCAGCACGGTGCCAGACTCGACCTGGCTTCCTTCCCTGACCTTCAGGCGCGCGCCGTACACGAGCGGATGGCGCTCGCGGTCCCGGCCCTTGTCGTCCTGGATCACGAGGGACCCGGTCCGGTTCATGACGACGAGGTTGAGGCCGGCGTCGGTCAGTTGCCGCCCCTCGACAATCTGCAGCCCCTGGAAGTGGACGGTTCCGGCGTGCCCGGCTTCCAGCGTCGACTGCTCGGTGACGCGGGATGCCGCGCCGCCGATGTGGAACGTCCGCATCGTGAGCTGGGTCCCCGGCTCGCCGATGGACTGGGCGGCGATGACGCCCACGGCCTGGCCGAGTTCCACCAGGCGTCCGGTCGCGAGGTCGCGGCCGTAACAGCGCGCGCAGACCCCGCGGCGCGACTCGCAGGTCAGCACCGAGCGGATCTTCACGCGCTCGATGCCCACATCCTGGATGGTCGCGGCCAGTTCTTCGGTAATCTCCCCGTTGGCGTCGACGATGGTCTCGTCGGTGAAGGGGTCGGCGATGCGCTCCAGCGCCACGCGGCCGATGATCCGATCGCGCAGCGGCTCGATCGTCTCGCCACCTTCGACGATGGCCTGGGCCTCGATGCCGTCCAGGGTCCCGCAGTCGGCCTCGGAAATGATCACGTCCTGCGCCACGTCGACGAGGCGCCGGGTCAGGTAGCCCGAGTCGGCCGTCTTGAGGGCCGTGTCGGCCAGCCCCTTTCGGGCGCCGTGCGTCGAGATGAAGTACTGCAGCACGGTCAGCCCTTCACGGAAATTGGACGTAATGGGCGTCTCGATAATCTCGCCCGATGGCTTCGCCATCAGGCCGCGCATGCCCGCCAGCTGGCGGATCTGCTGCTTGCTGCCGCGGGCGCCGGAGTCGGCCATGACATACACGGCGTTGAGCTTCTCGCCCGTGCGGTCGGTGGCCTGCATGCCGCCGAACATGTGGTCGGCGATGCGCTCGGTGACATCGGACCAGATCGCGATGACCTTGTTGTAGCGTTCGCCGTTGGTGATGGCACCCTCGAGATACTGTTGCTCGACGCGGATGACCTCCCGGCGGGCCTCCTCCACCAGCGCGCCCTTCTCGGCCGGCACGATCAGGTCGTCGATTCCGATCGACAGGCCGGACCTGGTCGCGTAGAGGAAGCCGAGGTCCTTGAGGCTGTCGAGCATGTCGACGGTCTTCTCGATCCCGAAGCGCAGGTAGCAGTACTGCACGACCTGCTGGAGGCCCTTCTTCTTCAGGAGCCCGTTCACGAAGGGCATCTCGGGCGGCAGCGCGTCGTTCATGATCACGCGGCCGACCGTCGTGTTGATGATGCGTCCCGACACCTGCTGCACCGCGGTGCGCAGCACGTCCTGGTCGTCACGGGACGCCGTCAGGTCCAGCAGTTCGCCCGAGTAGCGGAGTCGGATCGGCGTGAGGGTCTCGACTTCCCCGGCGTGAAGGGCCAGCAGGGCGTCCTCGAGGTTGGCGAAGGCGCGGCCCTCGCCCCGGGCGCCCGTCTTGCCGCGTGTCAGGTAGTAGATGCCGAGAACGATGTCCTGCGACGGAATCGCGATGGGCGCGCCGTTGGCAGGCGACAGGATGTTGTTCGACGACATCATCAGCACCGAGGCCTCGATCTGGGCCTCGGGCGACAGCGGAATGTGCACCGCCATCTGGTCGCCGTCGAAATCCGCGTTGAACGCCGTGCAGACCAGGGGGTGGATCCGGATGGCCTTGCCCTCCACCAGTACGGGCTCGAACGCCTGGATGCCCAGACGGTGCAGGGTCGGGGCGCGATTGAGCAGCACCGGGTGCTCGCGGATGACCTCCTCGAGGATGTCCCACACCTCGGGCCGCTGCTGCTCGACCATTTCCTTGGCCTGCTTGATGGTCTGGACCTTCTCGAGCTTCTCGAGCCGGTTGTAGATGAACGGCTTGAAGAGCTCGAGGGCCATCTTCTTCGGCAGGCCGCACTGGTGCAGCTTAAGTTCTGGCCCGACAACGATGACCGACCGCCCCGAGTAGTCGACGCGCTTGCCGAGCAGGTTCTGGCGGAAGCGCCCCTGCTTGCCCTTCAGCGTATCCGACAGCGACTTCAGCGGCCGGTTGTTGGCCCCGCGCAACACGCGCCCGCGGCGGCCGTTGTCGAACAGGGCGTCGACGGCCTCCTGGAGGATGCGCTTCTCGTTGCGGATGATGACGTCGGGCGCCTTGAGCTCGATGAGCTTCTTGAGTCGGTTGTTGCGGTTGATCACCCGCCGATAGAGGTCGTTCAGATCCGAGGTGGCGAACCGGCCGCCGTCGAGAGGCACCAGTGGGCGCAGCTCCGGGGGGATGACCGGCACCACGTCCAGGATCATCCACTCGGGGCGGTTCGTGGACTTGCGGAATGCGTCGACCACCTTGAGCCGCTTGGCGTACTTCAGCTTCTTCTGCGCCGACTGCTCGGTGCGCATCCGGTCGCGCAGTTCCTGCGCCAGCGCCTCGACGTCAACGCTGCCGAGCAGATCCTTGATCGCTTCGGCCCCCATCTGGGCCTTGAATCGCCCGTCGAACTCCTCGCGGGCCTTGCGGAACTGCTCTTCGTTCAGGAGCTGGTGGGCCTTCAGGTCCGTGTCGCCCGGGTCCACGACCACGTAGGCTTCGAAGTACAGGATGCGTTCGAGATCGCGCAACGAGATGTCGAGCAGGTGGCCGATCCGGCTGGGCAGCCCCTTGAAGAACCAGACGTGGCTCACCGGCGTCGCCAGGGTGATGTGCCCGAGACGCTCGCGCCGGACCTTGGCCTGGGTCACCTCGACCCCACACTTGTCGCAGATCACGCCGCGGTGCTTCATGCGCTTGTACTTGCCGCAGAGGCACTCCCAGTCGGTGATGGGGCCGAAGATCTTGGCACAGAACAGCCCGTCTCTCTCGGGCTTGAAGGTGCGGTAGTTGATCGTCTCCGGCTTCGTCACCTCGCCGTGGGACCACGACAGGATCTTCTCGGGCGACGCCAGACTGATGCGAATGGCGTCGAAATCAGCCATCAACGAGCCCTTCGTGTCGAAGCTTGGTCTCATGGGTTCCTTCGCTGACAGTGTCGACTTCACCTCTCCGGCGCACCCGTCTCGCCCTCACCGGACCATCGTCCTTCAGGCCACGGCGGGGCAAGTCGAGCGCGTTCTGCCGTCTCCCGATCAGGCCTCCTGCGGCACGGGCTCGGGCTCCTCGGGAAGCGCCGGCTCCTCGGAGGGAGGCGGCAGCTTCGTCTTGAGCAGCTCCACGTCCAGGCACAGAGACTGGAGTTCTCGGATGAGCACGTTGAACGACTCGGGCAGGCCGGCGGTGAATGCCGCATCGCCCTTGACGATCGACTCGTAGATCTTCGCCCGGCCCGTCACGTCGTCGGACTTCGCGGTGAGCAGCTCCTGGAGGATGTGCGCCGCGCCGTAGGCCTCGAGGGCCCAGACCTCCATTTCACCGAAGCGCTGTCCGCCGAACTGCGCCTTGCCGCCCAGCGGCTGCTGCGTGATGAGCGAGTAGGGCCCAATCGAACGCGCATGGATCTTGTCGTCGACCAGGTGCGACAGCTTGAGCATGTAGATGTAGCCCGCCGTCACCTCCTGCTCGAACGCCTCACCCGTCATGCCGTCGAAGAGGCGGGTCTTGCCGCCGCCGGGCAGGCCGGCCTGCTCGAGCCAGCCCTTGATTTCCCGCTCCGCGGCGCCATCGAAGACCGGTGTGGAGAAGTACAGGCCGAGGGCGTGCGCCGCCCAGCCGAGATGGGTCTCGAGGATCTGGCCCACGTTCATGCGGGAGGGCACCCCGAGCGGGTTCAGGACGATCTCGACGGGCGTGCCGTCCGGCAGGTACGGCATGTCCTCTTCAGGCAGAATCCGGGCGATGACGCCCTTGTTGCCGTGCCGGCCGGCCATCTTGTCGCCGACCGAGAGCTTGCGCTTCATGGCGACGTAGACCTTGACGAGCTTGATGACGCCCGGAGGCAGCTCGTCGCCCCGGCGGACCTTCTCCTTCTTCTCCTCGAAGATCTGCTCGATGACTTCGACCTGGCGCCTGGTGCGCTCCTCGAGGGCGCGCAAGTCGCTCTCGAGGCGCGGGTCGTCGCCCGCCACCCTGGCACGCATCATGGCGGCGTAGTCCAGGTTGTCGAGCACGTCGGCGCCGAGCGCGGTGCCCTTCTTCAGCAGACGCTCCCGGCCGTCGTCGTCATAGAGGTCGGAGCGCAGGGTCTGCCCCAGCAGCATCTCCGCCGCGCGCTTCTTGACCTCGTCGTGCAGGATGCGAACCTCGTCCTGGAGGTTCTTCTCCATCATGTCGAGTTCTTCGGCTTCGATGGACTTCGCCCGGTCGTCCTTCTCGATGCCCTTGCGCGAGAAGATCTTGACGCCGACGATGATGCCTTCGATGCCCGGCGGACAGATGAGCGAGGCGTCGCGCACGTCGCCCGCCTTCTCACCGAAGATGGCCCGCAGCAGCTTCTCCTCGGGCGTCAGCTGCGTCTCGCCCTTCGGCGTCACCTTGCCGACGAGGATGTCGCCCGACTTCACGTAGGCGCCGATGCGGATGATGCCGCTGTCGTCCAGGTCGCGCAGGAACATCTCCGACACGTTGGGGATGTCGCGCGTGATCTCCTCGGGACCCAGCTTCGTGTCCCGAGCCTCGATCTCGAACTCCTCGATGTGGATCGACGTGTAGTAGTCGTCCTTCACCAACCGCTCGGACACGAGGATGGCGTCCTCGAAGTTGTAGCCGCGCCACGGCATGAACGCCACCAGCACGTTTCGGCCGAGGGCGAGCTCGCCCAACTCGGTGCACGGCCCGTCGCCAAGCACCTGGCCCTTGTGGACCTTCTGCCCGACGCGAACGATCGGTTTCTGGCTGATGCAGGTGTTCTGGTTGGAGCGCTTGAACTTCGTGAGATTGTAGATGTCCGCGCCCATGTCCTTGCTCAGGTCGCTGCCCCCGCTCTCGACACGGACGACGATGCGCTGGGAATCGACGTAGTCGAGTGTCCCGGCACGCCGGGCCACGACGACGGCGCCCGAATCCCGCGCGGTGATGTACTCCATGCCCGTCCCCACGTAGGGCGCGCGGGCGCGCAGCAGCGGCACGGCCTGGCGCTGCATGTTCGACCCCATCAGCGCTCGGTTGGCGTCGTCGTGCTCGAGGAATGGAATGAGCGAGGCGGCCACCGAGACGAGCTGCTTGGGCGAGACATCGACATACTGAACGCTCTCGCGGGGTGCCAGGATGAAGTTGCCGGCCTGCCGGGCGTTGACGCGGTCGTCGATCAGGCGGTTGTCCTCACCGACCTTCACGTTGGCCTGGGCGACGATGTACTGGTCTTCCTCCCACGCCGACAGGTAGAAGGGGTGCGGTTCGAACTCGATGCCCTTCTTCGTGCGTCGCTTGCCGCCACCCAGATCCTCTACCACCTCGTCCATCTCGACGACGTCGCCGACGGCGTGCTTGCTGTGGCCGGCGTTGGTGATGACCACGTAGTCGATGATCCGGCCATCTCGCACCTTGCGGTAGGGCGACTCGATGAACCCGAATTCGTTGATCCGGGCATAGGAGGAGAGCGACGAGATCAGCCCGATGTTCGGGCCTTCCGGCGTCTCGATGGGGCAAATCCGGCCGTAGTGCGTCGGGTGCACGTCGCGCACTTCGAATCCCGCCCGCTCACGCGACAAACCGCCGGGCCCGAGGGCCGACAGCCGGCGCTTGTGCGTCACCTCGGAGAGAGGGTTCGTCTGGTCCATGAACTGGGAGAGCTGCGACGAACCGAAGAACTCCCGGATGGCCGCCATGACGGGCTTCGCGTTGATCAGGTCGTGCGGCATGGCGGTCGCCATTTCTTGGTAGACCGACATCTTCTCCTTGATCGCCCGCTCCATCCGCACGAGACCAATCCGGAACTGGTTCTCCAGCAGCTCGCCCACCGATCGTACGCGGCGATTGCCCAGGTGATCGATGTCGTCGACCAGCACCGGGTTCTTGCGCAGGCGGAGCAGGTAGCGGATGACCTCGTAGAAGTCCTGGGGGTGCAGGATCTTCTCCTCGAGCGGCGTCGTGACGCCCAGCTTGGTGTTCAGCTTCAGGCGGCCCACCCGCGAGAAGTCGTACTTCTGCGGATTGAAGAACATGTTCTCGAACAGCGACCGCGAGCTGTCCAGCGTCGGGGGGTCGCCCGGCCGCAGCCGCCGGTAGATCTCGATGAGCGACTCCTCGTGGGTGCGGATCGGGTCCTTCTTGAGCGTGGCGGAGATCGTCGGTCCGACCTCGTCGCGCTCGGGGAAGAAGACGTCGAGGTGGTGGACGCCCTTCTCCTGCGCGATGGCGATGATCCGGTGGCTGACCTCGTCGTTGGCCTCCAGGATCACTTCACCCGTCTCCGGGTCCACGACATCAGTGGCCGCGAACGCCCCCTCGCGCTCGTTCTCCTCGACGCGGACGGCCTCGACGCCGGCCGTGCGCAGCGCCTTGATGTGCGACAACGTCAGCTTGCGACCCTTCGCGATGACGGTCTCGGTCCCCGGCACGGCGATGTCCTCACCGGCCCGGAGCCCGACAAGGCTCTCTGACACGGCCCAGAACAAGGACCCGTCGCGCAGGTAGATGCGGTCCACGGTGTAGAAGGTGCGCAGGATCTCGTCGGCCGTGCGCAGCCCCAGCGCGCGGAGGAACACCGTGGCCAGGAACTTCCGTTTCCGGTCGATGCGCACGTAGAGGAGGTTCTTGGCGTCGTACTCGAACTCGACCCAGGACCCGCGGTACGGGATGACCTGGGCCACATACAGGTTCTTGTCCTCCGAGTGGAAGAACGCGCCCGGCGACCGGTGGAGCTGGGAGACGATGACCCGCTCGGTGCCGTTGATGATGAACGTGCCGTTGTCCGTCATCAGCGGGACGTCGCCGAAGTAGACCTCCTGCTCCTTGATGTCGCGGATCGTCTTGGCGCCCGTTTCCGGGTCCTTGTTCCACACCACCAGGCGGATGGTGACCTTCAGGGGCACGGCATAGGTCATGCCCCGCTCCTGGCTCTCGTCGACGTCGTATTTCAGCTTCAGCCCGACGGTGTTGCCGCAGATGTCGCAGACCTCGCCCCGGGCCTCGTTCGCCTGGCCGCAGCGCTGGCAGATGACGTCGCTCTCGCCGTACGGGTCGGCGATGAGCACGGTTCCGCAGTTCGAGCACGGCTTGCGCAAGTGCTGAAGCCCCTGCAGCTTCCCGCACTTACACTCCCAATTGCCGATGGAGTACTCGATGAACTCCAGCGACGAGTTCTCCCGGAAGTCGCTGATCGGGAAGACCGACTTGAAGACCGATTGCAGGCCGTGGTCTTCCCGTTCGTTCGGGAGGCGGTTCATCTGGAGGAACCGCTCGTAGGACTTCCGCTGAATCTCGATCAAGTTCGGAATGGGAACCGTCGTCTTGATCTTCGAAAAGTCGATGCGCTCGCGATAGACGTTCTTCGGAAGGCTGTACATGCTGCTCTCGGGACTAGGTTGTCCGATGCGGTGGGCCCCCGGGCCCGCACGCCCTACGCTCGTGGTACGTTCCCAACTCTGGCACGTCGCGGCGCCCGGCTCGCCGCGAGCCGGGCTTCCGGGAAACCGACACAGCGACTACTTGATCTGGACCTTGGCGCCGGCTTCCTCGAACTTCTTCTTGATCGACTCCGCCTCGTCCTTCGGCACGCCTTCCTTGATCGGCTTCGGCGCCCCTTCGACCAGGTCCTTGGCTTCCTTCAGTCCGAGGCTCGTCACCTCGCGGACCGCCTTGATAACGTTGATCTTGTTCCCGCCCACCTCGGTCAGGATCACGTCGAACTCGGTCTTCTCCTCGGCCGGCGCCGCCGCGCCCGCCGCCGGCACCCCGCCCATCGGCATGGCCATCGGCATGGCCGCCGCGGCCGACACGCCGAGTTCCTGCTCCAGCGCCTTCACGAGCTGCGAGAGTTCGAGCACGCTGATGTTCTTGATGTAGTCAACCACCTGCTGCTGCGTCAGTTCGGCCATTGCTGTCTATCTCCTCTACCGGTCAGAAGTGCCGTCATTCGCCTTGCTTCTTCTTTTCTGCCTGCACCAGGACGCTTACCAGATCCCGCGGCGCCGCGCTCAGCACGCTCACGAGCTGGACCATCGGGGCCTGCAGCACGAAGAGCAGCTTCGCGTACAACTCGGGCCTGCCCGGCAGGTTCGCGAGGTCCGTGACCTCGGTCACCTGGAGGGACTTGCCCTGGACGACCGCCGCCTTGATGCTCAGCGCAGGCGCCGTCTTCATGAAGGTCGTCAGGGCCTTGGCCAGTGCCACCGGATCGGTCCCCGTGTAGGCCACCGCCGTCGGCCCCGCCAGGTGCGCGTGCAGGGCCTCGAAGGCCGTACCCTTGATCGCCCGCTTGACGAGCGTATTCTTGACGACCCGATACCGTCCCTTCACGGCACGGATCTGGCGCCGCAACTCGGTGACCTGGGGCACGTTCAGGCCCTTGTAATCCAGCAGAATGGCGCTTTGCGCGCCCTGCAGTTCCGTTTCGAGCGCCTGGAGCTCGGTGTGTTTCTCGGCTTTCGTGAGTGCCATCGCTGTTAGTCCCCGCCTCCGCCGCCTACTGCCGGACCGCCGCCTCGAGGCTGGCGGAGTCGACCCGGACGCCAGGTCCCATCGTCGAGCAGATGGTGACGCTCTTCACGTACTTCCCCTTCGCCGCCGCCGGCTTGGCCTTGATGACACTCTCGGCCAGGGCGCGGGCGTTCTCGAGCAGGGCCCCAGTGGCAAAGGATACCTTGCCGACCGGCGCATGCACGATGCCGGTCTTGTCCACGCGGAACTCAACCTTGCCGGCTTTGATTTCGCGGACGGCCTTGGCGATGTCGAAGGTCACGGTACCTGTCTTGGGATTCGGCATCAGACCGCGTGGACCGAGGACCTTGCCCAGCTTGCCGACGGCGCGCATCATGTCGGGCGTCGCCACGACCGCCTCGAAGTCCATCCAGCCGCCTTGGATGCGCTCGACGATCTCCTCGCCGCCGATCTCATCGGCGCCGGCCTCCTGGGCTTCCTTCTGCTTCTCGCCTCCGGCAATGACCAGCACCTTCTTGGTCTTGCCCAGGCCGTGCGGCAGCACGACCGTCCCGCGCACCATCTGGTCGGCGTGCTTGGGATCGACGCCCAGGCGGAACGACAGCTCGACGGTCTCGTCGAACTTGGCGTACTTCAACTGCTGGACGAGCGGGATCGCCTCTTCGAGGGCCAGGGGCTTCTCCGGCACCTGCGCCCGCGCGGCGGCGAACTTCTTGCCTACTCTTCGCATGGACTCCTCCGTGGTCCCAGCGGGCCCGAGGGCGGACCCTCCCACCGTTTGCGCCGCCCGACTCGCGGGCCGCACCCGACACTCCCAGTCCCGGAGCACACCGAGCGTTGAACAGGCTCACTCCGGGCGCGCGGGCCGAACGCCCGCGCCCTGTCGCCCCGGGGCCTGCCGAGCAGGCCCGCCGGGATCAAATGACGTCGAGCCCCATCGACCGGGCCGTGCCGGCCACGGTCCGGATCGCGGACTCGAGTGACTCGCAGTTCAGATCGGGCATCTTCGTTCTGGCGATGTCCTCGACCTGCTTGGCCGTCACCGTACCGACCTTCGCCTTGTTGGGCTCCGCCGAGCCCTTGGCGATGTTCGCGGCGCGCTTCAGCAGCACGGCCGCCGGCGGGGTCTTCGTCACGAACGAGTAGGTGCGATCGGCATAGATCGTCACGACCACCGGGATGATGAGCCCCTCCTGGTTGGCCGTCTTCGCGTTGAAGTTCTTGCAGAAGTCCATGATGTTGGCGCCGTGCGGCCCCAGTGCGGTGCCCACCGGCGGTGCCGGCGTGGCCTTCCCGGCCGGAATCTGCAGCTTCACGATCGCCTGTACTTTCTTCGCCATGATGTACCCAACCCCGAATCCCGACTCCCGAATCCCGACTCCCGGCCCTAGATCTTCTCCACCTGCAGGAAGTCCAGTTCTACCGGCGTCGACCGGCCGAAGATCGTCACCATCACCTTCAGCGTGTTCTTGTCGACGTTGACATCGTCGACCACACCGTTGAAGCTCGTGAACGGCCCCTCATTGATCCGGACCTGGTCGCCCTTGTCGAAAGAGTACTTCGGCTTGGGCTTCTCGGCCGCCGTCGACACTTGGAGAAGGATCTGATCCACCTCCTCTTTCGACAGGGGGGTCGGCCGGCTGCCGGCCCCGACGAAGCCCGTCACCTTGGGCGTGTTCTTCACCACGTGCCACGCGTTGTCGGTCAGGGCCATCTCGACGAGGATGTAGCCTGGGAAGAAGCGCTTCGGTGTCACCACCTTGCGGCCACCGCGCATTTCCACCACGTCCTCGGTCGGGATGAGCACCTCGCCAATCTCGTCCTGCAAGCCGTACGCCTGGACGCGCTGGCGCAGCGACTCGGCGACTTTGCGCTCAAAGCCCGAGTAGGTGTGGACGATGTACCACTGCTTCGGCTTGACGTCGGTCATGCCCCGAACCAATTGAAAACGCCCTGGACCAAGACGTTCAGGAACAGGTCGACGCCCCAGAGATACATGCCGAAGAAGATCGAGGTCAGGATGACCACAAAGGTCGTCGCGTAGACCTCCTTGCGCGACGGCCATGTGACGCGCTTCAGCTCGTTGCGCACCTCGCTCAAGAAGGTGCGCAGACTGCCCCACGAGCCCGTGACGCCCTCGGCGACCTTCATCGGAGCGGACTTGACGTTGTCGAGCATGATTGCTTCTCGTGCTCCAGCCGTTCTCCCCGCGTGTGGCGCGCGCCCGGCCGAGGACCGCGCACCAGGCCTGGCAGGCCAAGAGGGACTCGAACCCCCAACCCCCGGTTTTGGAGACCGGTGCTCTACCAGTTGAGCTATTGGCCTTCACTCGGGATTCGGGAGTCGGGATTCGGGAGTCGGGCTGTTCCCCGAATCCCGAATCCCGAACCCCGAATCCCGGCTATTTCGTCTCCCTGTGCACCGTGTG
This sequence comes from Acidobacteriota bacterium, assembly GCA_040752275.1. Lineage (GTDB taxonomy): Bacteria > Acidobacteriota > Vicinamibacteria > Vicinamibacterales > JAKQTR01 > JBFMFH01. Next base: position 309 of record JBFMFH010000058.1, on the reverse strand, counting down.
CGTGCGGCAGAACGGGCAGTACTTCTTCATCTCGAGACGCTCCGTCGTCGTCTTCTTGTTCTTCGTCGTACTGTAGTTCCGGCGTTTGCACTCATTGCACGCCATTTGCACGATGTCTCGCATCACCGTACTTCCTGGGGATTCGGGATTCGGGATTCGGGCTCTCGCCCGGTCCCCGCTATTCCAGAATCTCCGTGATCGTCCCCGCGCCCACCGTCCGGCCGCCCTCGCGGATCGCGAAGCGCGACCCCTTCTCGATGGCCACCGGCGTGATCAGTTCCGCCGTAATCGACGTGTTGTCCCCGGGCA
>JBFMFH010000057.1:0-73868 GCA_040752275.1 Acidobacteriota bacterium | reverse complement strand
CGGACGGAAACGCTTCGCCATAACCGCTATGCTAGGGCCCGATCGATCCCGACTCAACACCTTTCGCAACGGCCGATCGTCGTGGCTGGGCGCTGGGGATAGAATCTATCTCCGACACACTCCTAGAGCGGGTGTGTTCCAGTCGGCGCGGTTCCAGCGAGTTCGGGCGATTCCAGCAGGCCGTTTGCCGCGAAGGCCTGCCCGAGCGCCAGCCCGCCGTCTCCCGGCGGGACCTGTTCGTGACGGACCACCCGCACCCCATCCCCCACGCGGGCAAGAATGCCCTCGGTCAGCCGCCGGTTCTGGAAACACCCGCCGGACAACGCAACCGGCATCGGGCCGTGCTGGGCGAGGATTTGATGGACGACCGCGACGGTGGCATCCACCAGCGTACTGTGAAAACGGGCCGATACGACCGCCGGGTGTTCACCGGCCCTCAGGTCGGACACGATGGCCCGAACGGCCGCCCGCAAGTCGATTTCCAGTACCGCAGGGCCCGGCGAGAGTGCAAACGGGTAGCTGCCATGGTCGTTCGGCGCGGCGGCCAGATTCCATTCCAATGCCACGTGCCCTTCATACCGTGACACCGGCCGGGCGAGCCCGATCGACCCAACCGCATCGAAGTACCGGCCTACGCCGTGCGCCCGAGGGCAATTCACGCCTGCCGCCATCATCTGCCGTACCACATGGATGTGGCTGTCCGGGACGCGCTGGAAGAGCGCGAGACCGGCGGTCGGCGGATTCCCGTCGAAGGCATCGGTCAGAAGGGCGAGAGCCTGCCGCCACACTTGCCGGATTGCCGTGTCGCCGCCCGCGAGGACGAGCGGGCGACACGTGGCGAGGCGCCTGAACCCGGCCCTGTCGACGAGCAGAAACTCGCCGCCCCACGCCGCACCGTCGGGACCAAGCCCTGTTCCATCGTAGGCAATGCCCAGGACCGGGCCGTCGAGACCGTGTTCGGCCATGACCGATGCGACATGCGCGTGGTGGTGCTGCACAGGAATGAGCCTGACATCGTCGCGACTGCGCGCGTACCGGGTCGAGAGGTACTCGGGATGCAGGTCGTGAACGAGGATCTGCGGCCTGACACCGACGAACCGCTGCAGGCGTTCGACCGCGTGCTCGAAGGACTCGTAGGTCTCCAGATTCTCCAGGTCGCCGACATGGGGGCCTAGATACGCGGTCTCTCCCGTGCCGATGCAGAACGTGTTCTTCAGCATGGCACCGCAGGCCAGCACGGGCTCCCTGAAGGCGCGGGCGATTGGGATGGCGCGGGGTACGTAGCCGCGGGAACGACGGAAGACGGTTGGCCTTGAGGCGATCACCCGGGCCACGGAGTCGTCGCAGCGCGTCTCGATCTCGCGATCGTGAAGCAGAAAGGCATCCGCGATGCCGGCCAGGCGGGCCAGGGCCTCGTCGTTTCGATAGGCAAGGGGCTCTTCACCGAGGTTGCCGGACGTCATCACGAGCGGGAGGCCGGTGTCGTGCAGGAGCAGGTGGTGCAGCGGCGTGTAAGGCAGCATCAGTCCGACCGTCGGGTTGTGCGGTGCGACGTTGGCGGCCAGCCCCGACTCGGGCCGCCGGTCCACGATGACGATCGGGCGCTCGGCTGACTCGAGCAGGGCGCGTTCGGTGCGGCTGATGTCTCCCAGACGCTCGGCCTCCTCCGGCGTCGCTGCCATGATCGCGAAGGGCTTCGCGTCGCGGCGCTTGCGACGGCGCAACTCGACCACGGCGGTCCCGCTGGTCGCGTCGCAGGCCAGGTGAAATCCACCTAGGCCTTTGACGGCGACGATAAGGCCCTGGCGCAGCAGCCGGGCGGCCTCCTTGATCGGGTCGCCGGAGATTGGTTGGCCGCCGCGGTCTCTGAGCCATAGGCGGGGGCCGCAGATTGGGCACGCATTCGGCTGCGCATGGAAACGACGGTCTTCCGGGGACTCGTACTCCTGCCGGCACGCCGAGCACATCTCGAACGCGGCCATCGTCGTCGCAGGCCGGTCGTACGGGACGTCGCGGGCAACGGTGAAACGTGGGCCGCAGTTCGTGCAGTTGGTGAAGGGGTAGCGGTAGCGCCGGTCTGCCGGATCGAGCACTTCGGCGAGGCAGTTGCTGCAGGTCGGCAAGTCGGCCGGGATCGACACGCGCCGGTCGGGGGCGGCGGCCGACGCCACGATCTCGAACGCGGTGGTGGATCGACCCGCGATGCGATGAGATTCGAGGGAGCGGATGACTGCGGCCGGGGGAGGCGCCGCGCCCAGTTCGTGGAGGAAAGCCTCGAGCGCGTCCACTGGGCCGAACGCCTCGATCGTCACGCCGCCGGCATCGTTCCGAACCCATCCGCCAAGATCGTGGGCGCGGGCAAGGCGGAACACCCAGGGGCGGAAGCCCACACCCTGCACGATGCCTCGGATCTCGACGCGACGGCCTTCGACAGACATAGAGGCGACGAGCAAGTCAGCAGCTCGTCCCCTTATAGTCCGATCCCCGATGAGGAGTCCAGGCGCGGCCGTGGTGGCCTACTGGCACACGGCCACGAACCTCGCCTGGTTCGATGTCGTCTCGTTCGGCGACATCACCTTCACTCTGGCCCATCCGTCGGTGGTCGACGCCACGTCCCAGCTGTTGACGACGGTCAGGGATCCGCTGCCGGGAAAGATGAGCGTCTCGAGGGGCGTGGTTGTGCCGTCGCTACGTTCCCACTTGTGGGTCACCGTTCCGGGTTCGCTTGCGGTGATCGTGCCTGTGAAGGTAAAGCGCCGAGGACACGCGCCGCTGTACGACCCGGTGTCCACGCCAGCGGTCACGGCAGTCACGCGAATGCCGGCGGCGGGGGTCGACGTCGTCGGGGCGGACGTCGTCGTACCGGATCCGCTTTCGGACGATGGTTTGAAGAGGTTGTTGAACAGATCGCCGCACGCCACCGTTGCCAGGCTGGCAAGGACGATGGCCGACAGAGCCACGGACGCGCGAACACGGCTGCCCGTCATGATCGAGACCTCCGGTCGGGCAGGGGACACCCCGCCACCTTCTTCTGGTATCGGCCAGTGGCGTGGCTCCCGCTAGGGCGGTCGGGTGGCGAACCGGGCCCCGGCGGTGATGGTGTCCGTGTCACAATGCCCTCCATGTCCCGTACGCGGTGGTTCCAGATTGCCGTAGTCAGTGCCGCCATGGCCGCCGCGTGCATTCCCGCCCCGGCGTGGCTCGTCGACGGCGTCTACGTGACACAGTTCTTCCCACGGTTGCAGTCGTGGCTGACTGGGGCGACCAACCACGTACCGTTCGCCGCACTCGACGTACTCCTCGTCGCCGCTGCTGCGTGGGCCACATGGGGAGTCGTGACGGTCGCCCGGGCGGGGAAGGGGAAGAGGCTCTCGACGTTCTGGCGGTGGGAGTGGCGCTGTGCAACGGCGCTGGCCGGGGCGTACCTGATCTTCCTGGTCAACTGGGGACTGAACTACCAGCGGCGCCCCGTGTCGGCCAGCCTCGACTACCAGGAAGCGCGGATCACGGCGGACGGGGTCCGCGCGTTCGCCAGGCGTGCGTTGCAGGAGGTGATCGATAGCCGAGCCGCACTGGGTGACGGCCCGCTCGAGGCCGTGCCACGGCTTGCGGTTGCGGCGCGTCTCGAGGTGGCGTTTCGTGAGACCGCGCGGATCCTCGGTGTGCCGGGGGACGTGTCCGCCGGGGTGCCCAAGCTCTCCATCCTGGACCCCTTCTATACGCGAACGGGAGTCTCGGGGATGACCGATCCGCTGTTCCTCGAGACGTTTCTCGCCAGCAACCTGCTGCCCCACGAGTTGCCCGTGGTCCTGACCCACGAATGGGGCCACTTGGCCGGCTTCGCCCGGGAGTCAGAGGCGTCGTTCTTCGGGTGGCTCGTCTGCGTGCGTGGCGACGAGCGGGCACGCTACAGCGCATGGCTGTCGATGCTGCTCCGTGCCGCCTCCTCGCTGGGTCGCGATGAGCGCTCGGCGTTCCGGAAGCGCCTGCCCCAGCCGGTGCTCAACGACCTCGAGGCGTCGAGGCGACGCGACGAGCGGGATCTGGTTCGGTTCGCGACCAAGGTCTCGCGTAGGGCTTACGACCGGTACCTCAAGGCCAATCGTGTCGAGGGCGGAATCCGCAACTACGAGGAGGTGCTGCAACTGGTTGTCGGCACGCGGTTCGACGCGGACTGGATCCCCGTCCGGCACTGAGCGGGGCGCGCGCTACCCGCCGCGTTTGTGCATCTCGAGGTGCGGGTTGGCTCGAAGCGCCGCGACCGGCAAGAAGACGGTCCGATTCTTCGTCTCGAGGCGCTCCTCGGCGCCGCGATCCAGGCGCACACGCCATCGGTCCCTGATGAGCGAGGCGAGAAAGTCCGGCGTCGCCCCACCCCGGAGGCGATCGCGCAACGCAAGGCCGTCCGTCGCGTACAGGCACGCGAAAAACACGCCGTCGGCGGTGAGCCGGGCCCGATCGCACGTCCGGCAGAACGGCTCGGTTGTCGACGAGATGACGCCGAAGAACCGACCATCGGGCAGCGAGTAGCGGTCAGCGGGCGCCGTCGACGCCGGCTCGACGACTGGCGACACGCTGCCGTAGCGGGCGCGAAGGCGCTCCAGGATGTCTCGGCGTGGCAACACCAGGTCGGGGGACCAGCGCGTGGCACCGGCCACGTCCATATACTCGATGAACCGGACCTCGGCTCCGATCGACGCGCCGAAGTCCAGAAGGGACTCGAGTTCATCGTCGTTCACGCCGCGCATGACGACCGTGTCGATCTTGATGTCGCGAAAGAGGACTGCTGCCGTCTGAATGCCCGCCATGACCCGCCCGAACTCGTTCTGCCTGGTGAGGGCTGCGAAGCGGTCGGGTCTCAACGTATCGAGGCTGACGTTGAGCCGCATCAGGCCCGCGTCCTTGAGCGGCGCCGCCTGCTCGGCGAGCAGCATGGCGTTGGTCGTGAGCGCGAGATCGGCGAGAGCGGGTTTCGCCGCAAGGAGGGCGACGAGCTGGTCGAGATTGCGGCGCAGCAAGGGCTCGCCGCCAGTCAGACGGACCTTGTCGGCACCCAGGGCAGTGAAGGCGTCGACGACCCGGGCGATCTCCTCGAAATGGAGCAGGTGCTCACGCTCCAGCCAGACGTAGTCGTCCTCCGGCATGCAGTATTCGCAGCGGAGGTTGCAGCGATCCGTGACCGAGACGCGCAGGCTCCGCAGCGGCCGGCCGAGGGTGTCGAGCACAGGATCATTATAGGCTTCAGGCGGCAGGCGGCAGGCGACGGGGGGAAAAGACAGGCTTCAGGCGACAGGCGGCAGGCGACGGGGCCATCGTCCCGGAATGGGCGTCGCGCACGACGGGCAGCGCCCGTCCGCCGTCACGCGATTGTGGCGGACGTGGAAGGCCGTCCGTTCGACAAGGGTCTCGCCACAACCGGGGCACCTCGTGTCTTCCAGGTGTCCGACGCGCCCGGGCAGGTTCCCGGCGTAGACGAAGTGCAAGCCGGACTCGCGGCCGATGGCGGCGGCCCGCTCGAGCATCGAGCTCGTGGTGCCTGGCGTGCCGTTCATCCTGTAGTCCGAGTGAAACGCCGTGACGTGCCAGGGGATGTCCGGCGAGACACTCGCGACGAAGGCCGCCAGGGCGTGCAGTTCGTCCGGCGTGTCGTTGAGGCCGGGGACCAGCAGTGTGACGATCTCGATCCACTTCCCCAGCGCATGGAGCTGGCGGATGGTGTCGAGCACCGGCTGCAGCCGTCCGCCCAGGCGCCTGTACTTGCGATCGTTGAACCCCTTCAGATCGACCTTGAACACGTCGATCCAGGGCGCGAGATAATCGACGACCTGAGGCGTACCGTGACCGTTCGACACGAAGCCTGTCAGCAGGCCCGCCGCTCGCGCTTCTCTGAAGACCGCCACCGCCCACTCGCTCGTGATGAGGGGTTCGTTGTAGGTGCTGATGACACTGCGGGCGCCCTGCCGGACCGCGGCTCGCGCGAGGGTGGCCGGCGAGGCTTCGCTGACGGCCGTCCCGGCGTCGGGATCGCGCAGGGCCTGCGATGTCAGCCAGTTCTGGCAGTAGGCGCAGTGCAGGTCGCAGCCCAGCATGCCGAAGCTGAAGGCCAGCGAACCAGGTTCGACATGGAAGAACGGCTTCTTCTCGATGGGATCGCACTGGGCGCCGGCGACGTAGCCCCACGGGACCATCAGCCTTCCGCCCTGGTTGAAGCGCACCTTGCAGACGCCGACGGCCCCATCGGGAATCGGGCAGGCGTGGCCGCACGCGAAGCAGCGCACCCAGGTCCCGTTGTACGTCTCGTACAGTTCGCCTTCCCGCGTCCGGGAGGCCAGGGCGTCGGCCAGCGTCGCCATGCGACTGTTGTAGCGCCACGCGGGGTCGATTGCAAACGCCCCCTTTTCAACGAACGCCAATCCGGGCATGATGACCTCCCGTCCTCCGGAGGCGCCCGCGTGACACCAGCAAATCGACTGCGATCCCTCGACGTGTTCCGAGGCCTGACCATGGCCGGCATGGTCATTGTCAACAACCCGGGCGACTGGAGCCATGTCTACCCGCCCCTGCTGCACGCCCAGTGGAACGGCTGCACGCCGACAGACCTGGTCTTCCCGTTCTTCCTCTTCATCGTCGGCGTGTCGATGACGATGTCACGCTCGACGATGGAGCATCCGTGGAACATCGTGCGGCGGGCGATCGTGATCTTTGGGCTCGGGATGATCCTCGCGCTCTACCCACGCTGGGACTTCACCGTGGCTCGCGTTCCAGGCGTGCTGCAGCGGATCGCGGTGTGCTACCTCGTGGGTGCGTTCCTGTACCGGCGAATGTCGCCCTCGGCCGAAAGCGAGACGGCTGACGGCGCCCGGATGACGCACGGGCGGCGCCTGCTGTGCTGGGCCGTCGGGCTGTCGCTCGGCTACTGGGCTGTGATGATGTTCGTGCCGCCACCGGGCGGCGTGGCCGGGGATCTATCGCCATCTGGCAACCTCGGCGCGTACATCGACCGGACCATCTTCGGGCGCCACCTGTGGGTCCAGTCGAGGACGTGGGATCCCGAGGGGCTCCTCAGCACGATCCCGGCCGTTGCCACCACGCTGCTGGGGGCCGCCGGCGGGTTGTGGCTGGGCTCGAACGCGACGGGGCTCCGCAAGGTCCTGTGGATGAGCGGGACCGGCCTGGCGGCAATGGCAGTGGGCCTGGCGTGGGGCTTGGCGTTTCCCCTCAACAAGAGCCTGTGGACCAGCTCGTATGTCTGGTTCACGGGGGGCTGTGCCGCGATCTTCCTCGCGATCTGCTACGCGCTCATCGATCTGCGAGGATGGCGGGCGTGGGGTTGGCCCTTCGAGGTGCTGGGGCTGAATGCGATTGCGCTGTTCGTCTTGTCAGGCCTCGGAACCAAGTTCCTCATCTACCACAAGACAACCGGTCCGGACGGCCAGCCCCTGTCGTGGTTGACCTACACCTATCGGACGTGGTTCGCGCCTCTCGGCAACCCGCACAACACGTCGCTCCTGTTTGCGCTGGTGAATCTGGCGGTGCTCTGGGTCGTCCTCTATGTCATGTATCGCCGGAAGATCTTCCTGAAGGCGTGACCTGATGGCCGATCGTCAGGCAACGCTCCTGGGTCCGCGGCCGAAGCTGCCGCGGCCGGTCTGGCTGGTGTCATGGACGAGCTTCTTCACGGACACCGCGTCGGAGGCCGTCTATCCGCTACTGCCGTTGTTCCTGACCCGCACGCTCGGCGGGGGAGCCTTCGCGCTCGGGATCGTCGAAGGCGCCGCCGAGGGACTCAACGCCCTGCTTCGAATCGTCTCGGGACGATTGTCCGATCGTTGGCAGCGGCGAACACCGTGGGTGCTGGCCGGCTACGGGTTGTCGTCCACCGTCCGCCCGCTCATCGCGTTTGCAGCCACGTGGCCCCACGTGCTGCTGATCCGCCTCGCCGACCGGATTGGGAAGGGCGTCCGCGGCGCGCCTCGGGACGCGCTGCTGGCGGGCTGGGCCGACCCGGCGTCGCGCGGCTACGTCTTCGGCCTGCACCGGGCGATGGACCACGCCGGTGCCGTCGCCGGGCCGCTGCTGGCGTCGGCGTTCCTGTGGTTCCACCCGGAGGGCTACCGAACGCTGTTCCTGCTGACCGTGATTCCGGGGGCGTTGGCCGTCCTGATGCTCACCGGGATTCGGGAGACGGGAGTCGCGAGTCGGGCAAGGCGAGAGGCCGGGGTCGAGCAGGCTCCTCCGGCCGCTGGGACGGAGGGGGGCGGGGCACCGGCCGAAGCGCCCCAGTTGGGGCCCGAGTTTCGGCACTATCTCATCATCCTCACGGTGTTTGCCCTCGGGAACTCGACGGACGCGTTCCTGCTGCTGCGTCTGAGCGACCTGGGGATGGGCACGCCATGGATTCCGGTGCTGTGGGCCGCGCTGCACGTCGTGAAGGCCGGCGTATCGCCCATTGGCGGGTCGCTCTCGGACCGCCTCGAACGGCGCCGCATCATCATGCTCGGGTGGCTGATCTACGCGGCCGTGTATGTCGGGTTTGCCTTGTCCTCGTCGCTCGTCTCGCTGGTACCGGTTTTCCTCGCGTACGGGCTCTACTACGGCCTCACCGAGGGCGTCGAGAAGGCCGTCGTTGCCGACATCGCGCCGCCTGCCATCCGAGGTCTGGCCTTCGGCTGGTACAACGCCGTCGTGGGGATCGGCGCGCTCTTGGCGAGCCTGACCTTCGGGTTGATCTGGAAGGGGCTTGGCGCACCCGCCGCATTCATGACCGGCGCCGCCCTGGCTCTCGCGGCCTCCGTACTGCTCTCCCGGCTGACGCTTGCCCGCACGACGTCGTAGCCCCACGCCCCGGCGCGGTCGCAGATCCGCCGCCATCGTCGCGCCTCCGCGGCGATCGCAGGTCAAGGGCTTGCTCGGATGGCCGTCGCCGCAGGCGAAGGCCCCAGCCCAGGCAGCGCCGGGCGCACGTCAGACTTGTGAGACGAGGCCTGAGCCCTTGGGAACGATGCGCGCGTATAATGGAAGGATCTATGAAACGCATTCTCGTCACCAATGATGATGGTGTCCGCTCCGAGGGTCTGATGACGCTGGCCGACGCCCTGAAGCCGCTGGGCGAGGTGCTCGTGGTCGCGCCGGCGAAGGAAGCGAGCGCCGTCGGCCATGCACTGACCCTGCACCAGCCATTGCGACTCGAAGAAATCGGCCCCAGCGCCTATGCTGTTGACGGGACGCCGACCGACTGCGTGAACATTGCCGTGGCCATCGTGCTGCGCGGCCTTCCGGATCTCGTCGTCTCCGGCATCAACAAGGGCTGGAATCTCGGCGACGACGTGACGTATTCGGGAACCGTGTCGGGTGCACTCGAAGGGGCGTTGCTGGGCGTGCCGGCGATTGCCGTGTCGCTCCAGCGGACGCGCAGCGCCCCCGATTTCACCGAGTCGGCCCGCGCCGCCCGGTGCTGGGCCGAGCTCGTGCTGGCGCATGGGCTGCCGGCGCGGACGTTCCTGAACATCAACGTGCCGCGCAAGGTCACGAAGGGCTTCAAGGTGACGGTGCAGGCCAAGCGCAATCATGTGACCTCCGTGGCCGAGCGGGTCGATCCCAAGCACCGGCCGTACTACTGGATCGACGAAGCGGAGGACGAGTGGGAGCCGCACGACCGGTCCGACTACCAGGCGGTGCGCGACGGGTTCATTTCCATTACGCCCCTGCAACCGGACATGACCGCCTACGATGCGCTGGCCCGGGTCGAGTGGCAGCTGCGGAACAACGGAGCGGCGCAACAAGCACGACGCGCGATCACCCCTCGCGGTGGGCGGGTGACCATTTCCGGACGCCGGCCACGGTAGGGCGATCGCAGACGGAGATCGGGTCTGCAGGTCAGGCATGCCGTGAATCTTCTTGGGAATCCAGAACCCTCTGCGATAGACTAGTCAGACTGTCGGGGCGTGGCTCAGCCTGGTAGAGCACTCGGTTCGGGACCGAGGGGTCGGTGGTTCAAATCCACTCGCCCCGACCACAGTCCAGCCTCAAGGCCGCAAGGTCTTGAGGCTTCTTCGTCGCGACGACACTCCGCAAGTCCTCCTTCGCGGCTGCCAGAGCCGCGCGAGGCCCCCAGCTCGACGCGACGGACCACGCGCGCGCGGTGCCGGTGTTGCAGGAGTTCTACGTTCAAGCCACGCGATCGACCCGGCAGGATCGCCTCTCGCACGAGCAGGCTTCGCTCCTGGTCGAGGCCTGGCTGCGCCTCCCGATACAGGAGATCACGGTGCCCATCATGTTGGCCGCCTCCGCACGCGCGCACGCGTCTGCGATCTCGTACTGGGATGCCGCCGTGATTGAAGCCGCCCGGGCCCTCGGCTGTGCGACGGTGCTCTCCGAGGACCTTGCCGATGGCAGGGACCTCGGCGGCGTGCGAATTGAGAATCCGTTCAGCGATCATCGGGGCCCGCCAGGCGGATGAGCGAGCAGCGCCTCCCCAACACCGAAGTCGTCATCACCGCCGGCGGCCTGGTGGGCGTCGGCACGCCGGATCGCCATCCCGAACGGAACGTCCGTCCTCGTCCTCTGCGCGGTCGATGAAGCTGCAGACCACGCTACTGCAGGTCTGGCGGGATCTGCGCGACGGCGGTCACAAGGTTGTGCGGCGCGGCCGTCCGCCACGCGAAGATCAACTCGCGGCCACTTCGCACCACGCGCGGATGACCGCTGGATCGGTCGTTGCCGACGTCAGCCAGAGTCGTGGCCGGCCCGCGGCGACCGTCGAGAAACACGCGTCTCGCTCGAACAGCCGCCTGGCCCTTGCTCGACTCGATCCACACCACGATCGCGCTGCCGTCCGGCAGCAGTTCGACATCGACTCGCCCGAGCGGACTTCCGTCGTCGATTCTGGCGGGGGTGCCGAACGTCGCGCCACGGTCGCGCGAGAAGACGACGTTCGCACGCCCCTGATCTCCGGCCGCGGTGAACCAGGCCACGACGACGGTGTCGCCGCCGGCAGCCAGTGCGGGGCCGTTGACCGGGCAGCCTGGGATTTCCCAGCCGTCAGGGTGCACCGCGCCGAGTCGCTGCCACCGGCCGCCCTCGAGGCGCGCCAGACCGATATCGCGGATCTCAGTGGCCGAACGATCACGGTAGGCCGCAAGAACGCCGTTGGCCGTAGCCACAGCGGCCGTCGGACAGCAGTCACAGACCCGATCATCAACGAGCACATCGGCACCGAAATCACCTTCTGCCGTCAAGGTCGTTGCGCGCAAGGTCATCGCGCCGCCTCCGTGGCCGTGACCGCTCTCGCGGGGCGAAGCCGCCGTCTCGCGGCCGTCGAGCCACACCATCCCGATCCCGCCGCCCGGAGCATCGAAGAATGAGAGAAACCCGTGCTCGGTTGGTGACTGGTCGCGATGGGGGATGACGGCCGCCGACCACGTCTTGCCGGCGTCGGATGATGAGCGCACGCGGATCCCGTACGCATACGTGCTGGCCCCCATCTTCTCGAGCCAGTGCGCCGCGAGGCGTCCGTCCTTGGCGGCGAACACGGAAGGCACATCCGCCCAGTTCGCGAAGAAGCTGGTCCCCTGGGCGACGTCCGCCCGCACATCCCACGCACCGGCCTGGCGCTCCGCGACTCTGAAACGCCAGCCGGCATCGCCTGCGGGTTCGAGCCAGCTCAGATACACGCGGCCGTCCGGTGAGGCAGACAGATGCGGAGCCATGGCGCCGGCGGCGGCCGGCGACGGCAGCGGTACGATGTCGACGAAGGGGACGGCATCGGCGGTTGTGACGGCATCCTGGTGGGTGGGGGTCGGGATGGCTGCCGCAACCATGAGGGCCGCCCCGGGCACGACGATCAGTATGGACAGCGACTGACGCAGATTGTTCGGCATTGGGGACTCCTGACGGGCTCTCCGTCCGATTGAATGGGGATGCGCCCCTTATACGTCAGGGCGCGTCCGGGCGCAAGACGCCCGGTCAGGCTGGTCAGCCTGCCAGGGACGCGCGGCGGGGTTCGGGATCCGACGGTGGCCGTGCTATGGTGCGGACGGGAGGTGGGACGCCGATGCAGTGCGAACGATGCGGCGCAGGTCCTGCCGGGGCGGACCTGTTCGATCATTGCGCCTTGTGCGGGTCGAGACTCTGCGACGAGTGCATGGTGGCAGGCTGCTGCGGCCAGACGCCGGCGATCTCGGGAAGGGGCCGGTACGACGGCTCATCGCCGCCCGACGGCGAGCCGCGCGAGCCATCACCCCGCTCGTAAGGACGCCACATGGACGCCGGGCTTCAGCACCGGCCTGTTCCGCGCTCTACCTCCGGCCCCTGCCGGTCATCTCGTCGGCCAGGGCGTCTGCCTTGTAGATTCCCCGGAGTGCCTCGATGATCGCCCGCGAGTCGACCGACACCGTACGATTCACCGAGTCCTCGTAGATGTAGTAGCCCGGCAGCATCTGGATGTTGCCGTCGAAGACGAGTCCCACCACCTCGCCTTTGCGGTTGACCACCGCCGACCCACTGTTCCCCCCGACGATATCGTTCGTACTGACGAAGTTGAACGGCGTCCTCAGGTTGATGGCGGCCCTGTTCTCGACCCATCGCGGGGCCAGGTCCCACGGTGGCTCGTTGCTGTGCTGGGCCGATCGCGCATAGAGCCCCGCGAAGTCGGTGAAGGCCGGAATCCTCCTGCCGTCTTCCACATAAGACTTCACCGTGCCATACGACAGGCGCAGTGTGCCGGTCGCGTCCGGATAGGCCTTCGGGCCATCGACGACGAAGACGGCCTGGCCGATTTTCGGGTACTCGGCCTGCTGAATGGCCGTGACTTCGTCCTGGTACCGCTTCGCGACGGCTTGGGCGTCGGCCTCCAGTGAACGTGCCAGAACGATCATGGGGTCGGTGGATGCATCGATGGCCGCCTTGCCGCCGGCTCGCAGGAGGGTCTGGATTTCTGAATCCAGGAGCCGGGTCTGGTCGACGAGTTCCGACGCGCGCGCTGCCGGCGTCTTTCCGGCGAGAATGCGCTTCGCGATTGCGTGTTCGGCGCCGAGGAACTCCTGCATGAAGGCCAAAGAGGCTGTCAGGTTGACCTTCTCTCGAGCGAGATTCGGGGCGGCCGGTGCCCCGCCACGCCCGCCGCCGCCGGGCGCTCCCCCAGGTGCGCCCCCGCGGCCGCCTTCCGGGGCAGGCGGGTTGTCGGCGGCGCGCACGAGGTTGCGTGCCATGGCAAAGAGAGTCGAATTGAGTCCGGCCGCATTCGCGACGAAGTTACGCTCGGCGTCGAGCTGTTTGGCGACGGCGAGCGTCTCCTCGATGACGTCCCAGGCGCTGCCCAGTTCCTGTTGCTGCGCCGGGTTCTTGGCGAGTTCGGCGCGCAGCCGCGCCTCGGCCGCCTCCTTCTTGCCCATCAACGCCGGATCGCGCAGGCCCCCGAGGCGTCCGCGCTGCGACTTGAGGCTGTTCTGGACGCCGAACAGCTCCGAGAGCGTCTGCCGCGCATTCTCGGCGCTCAGCGATGCCCACTGCTTGATGGCCGCCTCCCGCATCTCGAGGTTCGCGACCGAAAATGGCAGGGCCGTGTCCCGCAAGTACCTGAGGTGCGCGACGGTATTCAAGCGCTGGGTCGATCCCGGGTGTCCCGTGGTGAACACCAGCTCGTTCTCCCTGGAGCCGTTGGGGGACCACTTGAGATAGACGGGCGTTTCGGCGGGCTTGTCGCTCTCGTAGAGCCGAAACACGCAGACGTCGAGGTTGTAGCGCGGGTAGGTGAAGTTGTCCGGGTCGCCGCCGTAGAAGCCCGTTTGGTACTCCACGCCGAACACGAGGCGCACGTCCGAGTAGACCTTGTAGGTGTAGAGGTGATACAGGGCCCCTGCGTACAGCGAGACGACCTGGCGGCTGACCCCAGGCGCGGCCTGTCCCTGGACTGCCCGGATGGCCGACTGGCGCGCCTCGTTGACCTGCGCAGCGGTCATGCCGGGCTTGACCGGCGCGTTCACCTTCTCGGTCACGTCCTCGATGCTCTGAAGCACGCTGAGGGTCATCCCCGGCACCTTCAGCTCTTCGGCCGTCGTGGGTGCGTAGAACCCGCTCTTGACGTAGTCCTTCCCCGGGGTGCTCAGGTTCTGCAGCGTGCGGAGCCCGACATGGTGATTCGTCAACACGAGACCATTGGGCGAGACGATGGAGCCCGTGGCTCCGCCGAACCGTATGGTGGCCAGCTGCAGGTGGTTCAGCCACTGGTCGGTCACCGTGAACCGGTACTTCGACCTGATGGCGGCCCTCGGGATGCTGTTGTAGGGCCAGAAGCCCTCGTCGGCGCCGATCGACGCGCCGTACGCGGTGGCGACCAACAGCAGGCCCAGCACGAACGCGAAGAGTCTCCTGGGTGTCATACGTAGCCTCTGCATGAGACGAGTCGAAATGAGTGCTCGCCCGCGGGGCGACAAGAAGGCGGGCACCCGACTCTAGCCGGGAGGGAAAGGGGGTGTCAAGGAAGGGAAGAGAGGGTTCCCGTGTAGTATCATCGCGCGCGGGTGGGCTGCTGATGCCATGGTGCCACCGACATCCGGACACGCAAGTCATCACTGACTACCTGGGCGTCTCGACCTGCGCGCGCTGCGAGGCGGAGCGCAAGGCGGTCGCCGCGCTGACATGCCCAGGCTGCGGGGTCGTAGTCGGCCGGCCTGGTCTATGTCCGGACTGCGCTGTGGTCCAGCGTCGTACCAGCCGCGTGTACTGGGTGTCGGAGCACGCCGGTCTCCTGCTTCTGCTGCTGGTTCTGCTTGCCCTGGTCGTTCTCTGGCCGAGCATCCGGTGGGTGCTCGTCTGGGCCGACCAGGCGAGCAAGGACCCCATCCTGCCGAAGTGGTTTTGATGGGCGGGGATCGGGTGCCGTTGACTTCCTGATAGAATCCCGCGGCGAGGAACCTGTCCCCGGAGAGTCACTTATGAAGCGACGTGCAGCAGTCCGGTGGGGCGTGATCTCCGCCCTGGTGGTGCTCGTCAGCGCGGGCGCGCTGGCCCAGCCGAACAAGTACGCCCGCGATCCGAAGCAGCCGATCGACGAGGAGTACACGAAGAAGATCAGAGAGTACACGACGGAACCGTTCTTCCTGTCGCCGCTGGTGGACTACCTCCCTGCGTCGAAGAGTGTGCCGACGCCTCAGGCCGTGCTGGGGGACGTGGCCGGCGCTCCGGGCAGGCTGCCCTACACGGCCGAGGTCCACCAGTACATGCGGATGCTCGAAAAGGCCAGTCCGCGGCGCGTGAAGGTGTTCTCCATTGGCACCTCCGAGGAAGGGCGCGAGATGATTGCCATTGCCATCGCGTCGGAGACGGTGATGGCGAAGCTGGACGAGAACCGCGCGCGCCTGGCGAAGCTGGCTGACCCGCGGACCATCAATCTCGATGATGCGGAGGCGGACCGCCTGGTCATGCAGAGCGTGCCGGTCTATTACATCACGGGAGCGATCCACTCGCCCGAAACCGGGTCTCCGACGGCGCTGATGGAGCTGGCCTACCGGTTGGTCGTCGATGACAGCCCCTACATCAAGGCCATCCGCAACGAGGTCGTCACGATGATCACGCCCGTTGTCGAAACGGATGGGCGGGACCGGCAGGTGGACATCTACAGATGGCATCTGGCGCATCCGAACGACACGTGGCCGTCGCTGCCGTACTGGGGCAGGTATGTCGTCCACGACAACAACCGGGACGCGATGGGCGCGAGGCTCGCGCTCACGCGTAACGTCGTGAACGCGTTCGTTGCTCAGAAGGCCCAGGTTCTTCACGACCTCCATGAATCGGTGCCGTACCTCTATGACAACACGGTCGGCGACGGCCCGTACAACGCCTGGGTCGATCCGATCCTGACGGACGAATGGCAGTTGCTCGGCTGGCACAACATGGCCGAGCTGACCAAGTTCGGGATGCCGGGCGCATTCACCCACGGTACCTTCGACACCTGGTCGCCCGGCTACCTGATGTTCATCGGGGCCATGCACAACGGGATCAGCCGCCTGTACGAGACATTCGGCAATGCTGGTGCGGACACCGTCAAGCGCCGCCTGCAGCCGGGCGCCTACGCCCGGACCTGGTACCGGCAGAACCCGCCGCTGCCAGAGGTCATGTGGTCGCAGCGCAACAACAACAACTACCAACAGACGGGTCTGCTCACGGCGTTGTCGTACTTCGGCGGCAACAGCAAGCTCTTCCTCAAGAACTTCTACCTGAAGGCCAAACGGTCGATCACGAAGCCGAAGAACGAAGGCCCGGCCGCCTACGTGTTTCCGGGCGACGATGCGCGATTGGGGGCCCAGGCGGAGCTGCTGCGGGTGCTCGAGCGCCAGCACGTTGAAATTGCCCGGGCGACGGCTCCCTTCACCGTGACGTTGCCGGCGAAGAGGCGCACGCGGCCGGCGGGCGAAGAAGGAGGCGGACGCGGAGAGCAGGCCGGCCGTGCTGGGGCCGAGACTCAGAAGCCTGAGAGCGAGAAACCCGAGAAGCCGGCCGCCGACACCCGCGAGTTCCCGGCCGGCAGCTACATCGTGCGCATGGACCAGCCGTACAGTCGGATTGCCGATGCGCTGCTCGACTACCAGTACTGGGCGCCCAACGATCCGCAGCGGCGGCCCTACGACGACACCGGGTGGACCTTCGGGGAGCTGTTCAACGTGCAGGTCGTCCGGGTGACCGACGCCAAGGTGCTGGACGCGGCGATGGAGAGGGTCTCGGCGGTGAAGGCCCCCGGCGGCGTGAGCGGGACCGGCGTCGTGTTCGCCGTGAACAACGATACCGATCCCTCGCTCATTGCCCTTCGGTACCGCTTCAAAGACGCAGCGTTCGATGTGGCCGAGGAGTCCTTCGAGGCCGGCGGACGGACGTTCAGCCGTGGGTCCTTCCTGATTGCGGGAGTGGCGGCCGACGCCCTGAACTCCGCGGCGTCGGACCTCGGGCTCCGGGTGCATGCGCTGGCGTCGGCGCCGGCGGTGAAGACCCACAGGGTCACGGCGCCCCGCATCGCCTACGTGCACACCTGGCTGGGGACCCAGGATGAAGGCTGGTGGCGAATGGAGTTCGACCGCCTGGGGATTGCGTACGACTACGTCAGCACCCAGGTCATCGCCGCAGAGGCCGACCTGAAGGCGAAATGGGACGTTGTCGTCTTTCCGCCAGTCGGGCGCGGCGGCCAGCAGATCATCTCCGGCATGCCGATGTGGCGGAATCCGCTGCCGTGGAAGACGACGGAGCTCACCCCCAACATCGGGAAGATCGACTCGACCGACGACATGCGGCCCGGGCTCGGGTGGGAAGGCGTGGCGAAGCTGGAATCGTTCGTGCGCAAGGGCGGCCTGCTCATCACCGCCGGCGACACGACCGAGTTCGTCAACACACTGGGGTTCACGCCGGGGCTGTCGGTGCAGCGGCCATCTCGGATCCGGGCCCCGGGGACGGTGATGCGCGCCCGGTTCGTGGATGGCGCGAGTCCTATTGCCTACGGCTACGGTGAGAGCCTGGCGGTGTACTCGGCCCCGGGGCTGGTGCTCGGCGTCAGCAGCGGAGCCGGCGGCCGCGGCCGGAGCGGCGAGAGCGGTCCGGAGCGCCCGACGGGCCGGGGCACGCCCGACGATCAGGACACGCCGCAGGGACGCCCGGTCGCAACGCCTCCTGAGGAACCACCCCGCGCGGAGCCCTGGCAGGCCGCGCCGGTGACCGACGAACAGCTTCGCAACCCGCTCGGGATCATCCCGCCGGCGCAGCGGCCGCGCGTGGTCCTGCGCTATGGGGACACTCGCGAACTCCTCGTCTCGGGGCTGCTCGAGAACGGGAACGAGATCGCGCAGCGGCCTGCGGTCGTGGATGTGCCGCTGGACAAGGGGCACGTGGTCGTCTTCGCGATCAACCCGATGTGGCGCGGCGAGACTCACGGCACCTATGCCCTGGTCTTCAACGCGATCATGAACCACAACGCGCTGGACGCAGGTCGCCGACTCGACGAGAAGTGACCGGCATACGGTGACAGGGGTCACAGCGCCTTCAGAGGAGACCCATCAGATGCGACGAACCTGGTTGCGAGCGGCAGGGGTGGCGGTCATCGTGGCCGCGACTGCGGTGTGGCAGACGTGGACGCCTTCCGCGCAGCAGAGCTCCGCGTACCCCGACAGCCTCTTCGGAGGATTGCGCTGGCGCAGCATCGGCCCGGCCCGAGGCGGCCGGTCGACGGCGGTCGCCGGGAGTCAGAGCCGGCCACTCGAGTACTACTTCGGGGCGACTGGCGGCGGCCTGTGGAAGACGACCGACGGCGGGACCACCTGGCGCGCGGTCTCCGATCGCCACTTCACGTCATCGTCGGTCGGGGCCGTCGTGGTGGCCCCATCGAACCCTGACGTGGTGTACGCCGGCACGGGAGAAACCCAGCTGCGCGGCAACATCATCCAAGGCGACGGGGTCTACAAGTCGACCGACGGCGGGAAGACCTGGTCGCACAGCGGTCTGAGAGACTCGATGGCCATCGCCCGCCTCCGCGTGCATCCGTCCAATCCCGACCTCGTGTATGCGGCCGTGCTCGGCCACCCGTACGCAGCCAGCCCTGAGCGCGGCGTGTTCCGGTCGAAGGACGGCGGGAAGACGTGGCAGCGTATCCTGTTCCGCGACGACAAGACGGGCGCAGTCGACCTGTCGATGCACCCGGGGAACCCCCAGACCCTCTACGCGGCCCTCTGGGAGGTCTTCCGGACGCCGCACTCGCTGTCGAGCGGCGGACCGGGCAGTGGTCTGTTCACGTCGACGGACGGCGGTGACAGCTGGAGCGAACTCACGAAGAACCCCGGGCTCCCGGCCGGCATCTGGGGCAAGGTCGGCGTGGCCGTGTCGCCCGCCGACGCGAACCGTGTCTACGCGATCGTGGAGAACGAGAAGGGCGGCGTCTTCCTCTCGAATGACGCCGGGGCAACGTGGACACAGGTGAACGACGAGCGCCGGCTGCGGCAGCGGGCGTTCTACTACACGCGGATCTACGCCGACCCGAAGGTCCGTGACACCGTGTACGTCCTGAACACGGGGTTCTACCGCTCGACCGACGCCGGCAAGACCTACGCGGCGATCCGCGTCCCCCACGGAGACAACCACGATCTGTGGATCGCGCCGGACGATCCGAAGCGGATGATCAACTCGAACGACGGCGGCGCGAACGTGTCGGTCAACGGCGGCGAGTCGTGGACCGACCAGGACTTCGCGACGGCCCAGTTCTACAACGCGTTCGTAACCGCGGACGTGCCGTACCACGTCTGCGGCGCGCAGCAGGACAACAGTACGGCCTGCGTGTCGAGTACCGGGCAGGGAGCACTCTACGCGGTTGGCGGCGGCGAGAGCGGCTACATCGCCCCCGATCCGCGGAATCCAGACATCTTCTATGCGGGCAGCTACGGGGGATATCTGACGCGCTTCGATCGCGAGACCGGCCACATGCGTGCGGTCAATGTCTGGCCCGATAACCCGATGGGGCACTCGTCGTCGGACATCACCGAGCGCTTCCAGTGGACGTTCCCCATCGTGTTCTCGGCCACGGATCCGCGGGTGCTGTATGTGGCGTCGCAGCACCTGTGGAGGACGACCGACGAAGGCCAGAGCTGGGAACGGATCAGCCCGGACCTGACTCGTCACGACCTGGCGACGATGGGGCCCTCGGGCGGTCCGATTACGCTCGACCAGACCGGCGTGGAGACCTACGCCACCATCTTCACGATTGCTCCGTCGCGGCACGACAGCCACACGATCTGGACCGGCTCGGACGACGGGCTCATTCACGTGACGCGAGACGGGGGAAGAACCTGGGAGAACGTGACGCCGGCGGATCTTCCCGACTTCGCGCGGATCAGCGTGATCGAGGCGTCTCCCCACAAGGCAGGGACGGCGTATGTGGCGGCCAATCGATACCAGCGGGGCGATCGCGGTCCGCACGTGTACCGCACGACCGACTTCGGGAGGACGTGGACTCGCATCGTGCGCGGCCTTCCTCTGAACGACTTTGCCCGGGCGATCCGCGAGGACGTGAAGCGGGCGGGCCTCCTGTATCTGGGCACGGAACATGGGTTCTACGCCTCCTTCGACGATGGGGCGAACTGGCAGTCGCTGCGTCTCGATCTGCCCGACACGCCGGTGCACGGCATTGTCTCCACCGAGAACGACGTGGTGATCGGCACGCACGGGCGGTCGTTCTACATCCTCGACAACGTGGCCGTGCTGCGCCAGCTGAAGCCTGGCTTGGCCGATGCCGATGTTCACCTGTTCGATCCCGCTGACGCGGTGCGGGGCGTCAGCCGCAATGTCACCATCGACTACTACCTGAAGTCCGCGGCGGACCGGGTGGCAATCGAAATCCTCGACGCCAACGGACGGGTGCTGACGTCGTTTGCGGGCGAAGCCAAGGCGGGGCAGAAGCCAGCCGACGCGCCGCCGGAGGAGGAGTTCTTCAGGGGGCGTCCACCGCAGGTGGCCACGAGGGCGGGGATGAACCGGTTCACCTGGGACATGCGGGCCGCGGGCGCGACGGAGTTCCCCGGCATGATCCTCTGGGCCGCCAGCACGCGTGGCCCCCTCGTGCCGCCGGGAACCTATCAGGTCAGGCTGACGGCCGCAGGGCAGGCGAAGACAAAGTTCACCATCACGCGCAATGTGGCGGTGCCGGGCGTCACCGACGCCGACTTGCAGGCCCAGTTCGAGCTGGCCTCTCAGATTCGGGATCGCGTCAGCCAGGCGAACGACACGGTCATCCGCCTTCGCGAGATGAAGAAGCAGCTCGCGGAGCGGGCAGGCACGATGCGAGAGAAGGAGAAGGGAAAGAAGCCGTCGAAGCCGGTCGTGGCGGCCGATGCCCTGATCGAGAAGCTCACGGCGATCGAAGGCGAGATCTATCAGTACCGCAATCAAAGCAACCAGGACCCGCTCAACTTCCCGATCAGGGTCAACAACAAGCTCGCGGCCCTGCAGGGCGTAGTGGAGGCGGGCGATGGGAGGCCGACCGAGCAGTCCCGCGTCGTGTTCAAGGCACTGTCGGGCCGGCTGGACGAACAGCTGGCGACGCTGGACGCCCTCGTAAAGACGGACCTCGCCGCGCTCAACAAGGAGTTGCTGAAGAGGAAGTTGGGAGCGGTCAAGTAGCAGGCGACAGGCGACAGGCGACGGGCGACAGGGAAGGGGCCAGGCGACAGGCGTCAGGCGTCAGGCGTCAGGCGTCAGAAGGACGAGGGCGGCCGGTGTTCCGGCCGCCCCGTTTCTGTCGAATCTCAAATCCAGAATCCCGAATCCCGAATCCCGAATCCCGGTCTAGATGTGCTCCAGCGGCCGCTCCGAGAGCAGCTTGTCGAGCCACAGCGCCGACAATTTCTCCTTGACCGTGTTCTGGCGCAGGCGCGCCGACAAGGTCGGGAAGTCCACTCGATCCATGTGCTGGTCCTGATTGAAGCACGTGAAGATGATGGTTTCCTGCCCGGTCATCGGATCGACGTGCCGCTGCAGGCATTGGGCGCAGACTTCCTTCATCATGCACTGCATGGGCGAGTTGATGCTGGCGATGGCCACGTGGTCCTCCTTCAGGTAGGGATCGAGTACGGTCAGCCGGGCGGCCTTGACCGCCGCCATCATGCGGTCCGAGCCGATGACGATGAAGCGATCGATCGTCTCGAGGGGTACCAGCGGCTCTCCGAGTTCGCCCTTCGCGTAGGCGACCATGGCCTGGACGATATTGCCGCGGTAGTGGCAGTCCTGCGGGCGGCTCGGCTCGATGGCGGCCCCGGCGTCCGTCGTCCAGATCACTTGGTCGGTGGCCACCTCGATCTGCTCCCGCTTGAAGAGATCCTCGCCCTTCTTGTAGCCGGCGAAGTACAAGACCTTGTTGCGCTTCGCCTGAAGGGCCTTCGCGATGGAGAACAGGACGGCGTTGCCGAGGCCTCCACCGGCGAGCAGTACGTGCTCGCCCGCCGGGATTTCCGTCGGGGCCCCGGTCGGCCCCATGACGACGACCGGATCGCCCGGCCTCAAGTAGGCGCACAAGCGGCTCGAGACGCCCATTTCGAGGGCGATCATCGAAAGCAACCCCTGCTCCCTGTCGACCCACGCGCCGGTCAGCGCAAGACCTTCCATCAACATGCGCGGCCCGTCCGGGCCCGTGCCGAGGAGAGGTGACAGCGTCTCGAAGTTCTGGAGCCGGTAGAACTGACCGGGCTCGAAGTGCCTGGCCGCGGCGGGAGCCCGCACGATCACCTCGACGATCGTGGGCGTGAGGCGGTCGACGCGCTCGACACGCGCCAGGAACTCGTGGTCGAGGGACCTGGCCAGCCGGGTCCACTCGGCCGCGCGCTCCTTGGCGGTTGACGGCAGGGGACGGCCCGCAAAGAGCCTGACGATTTCCGGGTACCCGTCCCGGGCCGATGCCATGGCCTTGACGACGTTGCCGGCGTACTTCGGATGGTTGTCGCCGTAGTAGGTGATGAACCGACCGTCGCGCTGGTACGACGTGAAGAAGCCGTCGGCCGCCGCTTCCAGCCCGAACGATCCGTCATCTCGGGCGCGGGCGACGTGCGGCTTGAAGAAGCGCCGCCTCTCGTCCAGGACGAAGGTCCCGGGATACTCGCGCTCGTAGGTGACATTCGGCGTCGTACCTGCTGCGACGAAGACCGAGCGGGCGGGAAGCGTCACGACCTGTTCGCCGTCGCGCCATCGCCCCCCGTCGTTGATCTGCTCGCGGAACCGGATGGCCGAGACGTGTCCGCGTTCGTCGGGAACCGCCTCCTCGGGGTTCATCCGCTCGACGAAGCGAATCCCCTCTTCGAGCGACTTCACGATCTCCTCGTGATTGAGCCGGTACGCGGGTGAGTCGAGCATGCCTTTTCGGTAGACGAGCGACACCCCTCCCCACCTCCGCACAAGCGCGATGAGGTTCGGCGCGTCTCCCTCGGCGGCGGCGCGCGCGCGCTCGGTGCGCACCTCGCGCCCGTGTCGGAGGAACTCGTCGAGCACCTCCCGCTCCTCATCGTCGAATCCGGCCCTGAGGCGATCCTCGCCCAGTGTGGCGGCCAGTCTCTCGTAGCGTTGAAGGATCTTCTCGACCTGCTGCGGGTAGAACGCCATGACCTCCGTCGCGGTATCGATGGCCGTCAGCCCTCCGCCGATGACGATGGCGGGCATGCGCACCTGGAGGTTCGCAAGTGCCTCCCGCTTGAAGGCGCCGGTGAGCTGGAGGGCCATGAGGAAGTCGCTGGCCTGACGGATGCCCCGCAGCAGCGTGTTCTTCATGTCGACGATGGTCGGCCGGCCGGCCCCCGCCGCAATCGCGATGTGGTCGAAGCCGGCGTTCCACGCATCGTCCATCGAGAAGGTGCCACCGAACCGGATACCGCCGTACATGCGGAGCGTGCGGCGTCGCGCGAGAAGCAGGTGGAGCAGGGTCAGGAAGTTCTTGTCCCAGCGGACCGTGATGCCGTACTCGGACACGCCACCAAACCCCTCGAGCGGCCGTTCGTCCAGCGGGCTGTAGAGCGTGCTCCAATCGCGCACGGGTCGCGGGAGGGCGGCGTCGGTCCCTGTCCATGCCTCGGGAAGCGGTTCGATTTTCAGCCCGTCGATGCCGACCACGCAGAACCCCTCGTTGACCAGGTGGTGGGCGAGCGTGTAGCCGGCGGGCCCCAGCCCGACCACCAGCACCTTTCGGCCGTTGGGCGGCAGCGGGTACGGCCGACGGACGTTCAGCGGGTTCCAGCGGGTCAGCAACCCGTAGATCTCGACGCCCCAAGGCAGGCGGAGCACGTCAGTGAGGACCCCCGTCTCGACCTGCGGGATGTTCACCGGATCCTGCTTCTGGTAGATGCAGGCCTTCATGCAGTCGTTGCAGATGCGGTGGCCGGTGCCGGCGCACAACGGATTGTCAACGGCCACGAGTGACAGGGCGCCGATGGCGTCCCCGTGCTTGCGCAGCATGTGCATCTCGGAGATCTTCTCGTCGAGGGGGCATCCCTCGAGCCGGATACCGAGCGGGTTCACCTGCGTCCGTCCAGCTCTGTCCGCGAGTCCCTTGGCGCACGAGTCCTTGTCACGCTCGTGGCAGAGCACGCAGTAGTGGATCTCGCTGAGGACTTCGCGAACGGTCATGCGCGGATCCGTCAGCGTGAACCCGTCGCGCCGCCGCAGCTGCGATGAGGGCCCGGCCAGGGCCGTCGGCAACCCGGGGTCCGGGTGTTCGGCCGGGACCAGATCGAAGAAGTCGACACTCGAAGGGAAGCGGAACACCACCCAGGACCGGTACTCGGGGTCTTGCAGGCGGGCCGCACACCAGCGCTTGAGTGCCTCGATCCTTGTCGCGACGTCGGTTCTCTCGGCGTCATCGCCGTTCTGGATGGCCTGGGCCTCCCAATCAAGCAACAGACACCCGGCTCGTGCCAGTGCCATCTCGGTGTCACCGGAGTACTGCCCGCCGATGAGGCCACGCACGATTGCCTCGTCGTCCGGACCCGATGACATCGCTGTCCCGCCTCTTGCCAGCGGGAGGACGCGCCGCCGCACGAACTCGACCTTGAAGCGGAACACCTCATCGGTCGCGCGGGTCGCCGCGGCCATCGACTCGACCTCGGCTTCGGCCCCGAACAGCCTGGCCACGAACCGGCTGAGGTGCGCGGCCATTCGCACGTAGAGCAAGGACAGTTCCGGCGCGGGCCGACCAGCCGCGGGTTCGCGGCAGAAGGCGGACCACCGTCGCCAGAGGTCCGCATCTGCCGCCTCCACGTGCCGGCCGAACTCGTCATGGAGATCCTTGAGCCTGACGGGGTCGAACAGGTCGGCAAACGAGAACCCGGGGATGCCGAGTGTAAGGGCCTGGACGGGCGCCTGGGGCTGGTGCATATCCCATCCACGCTAGTGCGGGAGAGGAACACGCGTCAATGGCGGCCGGCTCCGCTATAATCCGCAGGTTGTCACTGGCGTGGGTCGCGTCGGCGGGGATGTATGTATGCGCGAAGCACGGACCTTTCGCATCACGGGGCGCGTACAGGGCGTCGGCTTCCGACTCTTCGCCTGGGATGCGGCGAGGCGCGAGGGCGTGACCGGTTGCGTCAGGAACATGCCCGACGGCAGCGTCGAGGCGGTCGCCGAAGGCGAGCGCGAGGCGCTCGATCGATTCGAGTGGGCGCTCTCGCAAGGGCCGCGCGGCGGGTGGGTCGATCGCGTCGACAGGGAGGTCGGGCCGCCGACCGGCCGGTTCGTCGACTTTTCCATCAGAGGGTGAACACCGTCCATGACTCAGCACACAGCCGCCCGGCACACGCCCGAGTTCCTGAAGAACCGGATCAGACACGTCCCGGACTTTCCCAAGGCGGGCATCCTCTTCTACGACATTACCACGCTCCTGCGCGACCCGGAGGGCTTCGCCTCGGCCATCGAGCAGCTGGCGCGGCCCTTTGACGGCGAGGGCATCGATGTGGTCGTGGGCATCGAGAGCCGTGGATTCATCCTGGGCGGGGCAGTGGCCGACAGACTGGGCGCCGGATTCTGTCCGATTCGCAAGCCGGGCAAACTGCCGGCGGCGGCCATCCGCCAGTCCTTCCAGCTCGAGTATGGAACCGATGCCATCGAGATCCACCAGGATGCCATCACCGCCGGCCAACGGGTGCTCGTCGTCGACGACGTGCTGGCGACCGGGGGCACGGCAGAGGCGGCGGCCAGCCTCGTCACCCAGCTTCACGGCGATCTGAGGGCCCTTGCCTTCCTCATCGAACTCGACTTCCTCAAGGGCCGGCAGAAGCTCCAGCGGCACCGGGTCTTCAGCGTGCTGCAGTACTGAGCAATCCCGGGCACGGTCTCAGGAACGGCCGGGAATCGTCCGATACCATCGGGTGATGAGAAAGCACGTACTTGCCGTCGTGACCGTGGCGATCGCCACCACCATCCTGGCCGTGATGCTGCTGGTGCCAGCCGCGGCCGACGCCAAGCGCTACCGGGCGTTCGTGTACCCCGATCGAGCCAACCCCACGAAGTCGGTCGTCGTCGACGACTTCAGAGTGAACGAGACCGTGTGGGACGAGGGCGGGGTGCAGTACATCTGGGTGCACGGGCCAGCTGGCAGCTTTCAGATGTCGTTCCGCGACATTCAGCAACTCGAGGTGACCGAGTATCTCGGCCTCACGCGAGTCGATTGGGCCCGGTACGAGGTGAAGGTGACCGGGACCAACGCAGAGACCTACACGGGAGTCATCGAACTGCGCGTCATGCGGGGCGTGGCCGACGGGATTCCGTGGTACCACTACCCGGCGACCCACGTCGACCGCGGGAGCGGCTTGTGCCGCGTGGTCATTGGGGAATCCAGCGTGGCCCCGACCGTTCCGTGTGAGGCGCCGAAGAGGGAAGAGCGGCCGATCGAGGTGATGCCCTCGCCGGTGCCGCCTCCGCGGCCGATGCCCACCGAGGACGAGCTGTTCGCGATGATGACCGTCGACGAACTCAACGCCAGGCAGGTCCTCTCCGACGTGTACTTCGACTTCGATCGGGCCACCCTGCGGCCCGACGGGGTCGCCGCGCTCCAGCGGAACGTCGCCTTCTTGGTGCGGTGGCCGAGTGTCGTCGTCCGGCTCGAGGGCTACACCGACCCGCGAGGCACCAACGAGTACAACTACGGACTTGGCGAACGCCGGGCCGGTGGAGTGGCACAGTATCTGATGGCGAACGGCATTGCCGCCGGCCGCATCCAGATGGTGTCGAATGGAGAGGCGGAGCAGGTGTGCAGCGAGTCGAGCGAGAGCTGCTGGGCGCGCAACCGCCGCACCCACTTCGTCATCGTGGCGAAATAGCCCGGCACGCCGGGGACGACGGCGACTTGAGGCCGGCCGGCAGGGAAGTCCTGCCGGCCGGCCTTTCGTCTGTTCTATAATTAGAGGTTCACGGGCGCGTGTAGCTCAGGTGGATAGAGCAGCCGCCTCCTAAGCGGCAGGCCTCCGGTTCAAGTCCGGACACGCGCACCATTACCTCGGAACAGGCGCCACGCAATGAAGCGAACCGAACGTCATCATCTCAAAGAGAACGAGATCGCCGAATGGGTGATGGGCCTCAGAGAGTGGTTCGGGGCCAACCGCAACGCGGCCACCTACGGGGCTTTGGTCATCGGTGCCCTTGCGATTGCGGTCTCCGGGACCGTCGCCTGGCGCCAGTGGTCCGCCACCCGGGGGAGCGCCATGCTGGCCGAGGCCATGGCCGTGGCCGAGGCGAGGATCGTGCCGCCGGCCGCTCCCGCCTCCTCGGCGCAGGCCCCTTCCCAGGAGCCGGGCACCTATCCCTCGGAGCGCGTGCGGCAGGAGGCGGCGCTACCAAGGTTCATGGCCGTGGCCGAGGCCTACCCTTCGGGTCAGGCCGGGATCATCGCGCGCTACCGGGCCGGGGCGGCCCTCGTCGCGCTGGGGCGGAGCGACGAGGCCATCCGCCGGTTTCAGGAGGTCGCCGAACGCAGTTCGGGTGTCTACCGGGCGATGGCCCGCCTTGGCGTCGCCGACGCCTGCCTGGCTGCCGGGCAGTACGACCGGGCCATCGCAGCGCTGCAAGAAATCGTCACGCAGCACCCGGAGGACGCGCCCTTGGATGGCGTGCTGATGGAACTCGGGCGGGTCTACCGCCTGGCAGGGAAGGTCGAAGATGCCAGGAAGGCCTTCAAGCGGGTGGCCGACGAGTTTCCTCAGTCGCCCTACGCGGCTCAGGCGCGGCGGGAGCTGGACAGCTAGACCCGAGGACCCACCGCCCGCGGCCGGAGTGGACGGGAGGGTGATCCCGAGCGGGTGGCGCCGGACGGGCGCCCGCCGTGGCGGAAGGCCCTCAGCCGTCACCATGTTTGTGGGCCTGAGCAGCGGTGGGCTGTCCGGCGACAGGACCCGCGAGGGGTGTGAGTGGCGGATCACAGATGGGGGCCACGGCAATCACGGTTCAGGGAAACCGGCTCGATCGCGTGCCCCAGCGAAGCGATACCCGACCAACTTGTACACCAGTCTGGCCGCCAGGAAATTCGGCGCCACGAAGCCGGGGATCGGGCAGAGTTCGACGACGTCGCATGCGATCACCTGGCGGTGGCGCATCACCCTCCTCAGGAGCTGCAGCAATTCACGCCAACTGAGGCCGCCGGGCTCGGGCGTCCCCACGGCCGGCATCACCGCCGGATCGAGCCCGTCGCAATCGATCGAGATGTACACCGGGTCGCCGAGCGCACCGACAACCCGTTCCATCCAGGCATCATCCTCGCGCATGTTCCAGTCGTAGAAGACGGTGGTCGGGAGATCCCGCACGGCATGGGCTTCCGGCGCTGACAGGTTGCGGATTCCCACTTGCACGGCAGGCGCATGTTCGAGCACCCGGCGCATGGCGCTCGCATGGCTGTGCGGATCGCCGAGGTAGCTCTCCCTCAGATCGGCGTGCGCGTCAATCTGCAGGACGGTCAGTCCCGGGTGTGCAGACGCCATCCCCGCCACGAGTGGGGCCGTGATCGCGTGCTCGCCACCGAGTGCGACGACGAACTTCCGTGCCGAGGCCAACCATGCGCCAGCGCGGCGAATCTCGCCGAACGCCTCGGCGGTGTCGGAGAACGGCAGCTCCATGGGGGGCAAGGTATGGATGCCGACCTCGCAGATCTCCCATCCCAGTTCCTCGTCGTACAACTCCACCTGGCTCGAGGCGGCGATGATCTCCCGAGGGCCGCTCTTGGTGCCCGATCCGTACGACGTCGTACGTTCGAACGGAATCGGCAGCACAACGGCGCGGCTTCGGTCGAAGGAACCAGGGCGCTGCTCCAGTCCGCCGAAGGTGGCGGGAGGCCCGGGATGATAGGGCAGGTCGGTCATGGGCGGCGGTCCTGTCGGAACACCCTCGCGCGCATCAGTCTTCGACCTCGCGCTTGAGGTCCGCGAGAAGCGTGAGCGCCTCGAGGGGCGTCAGGCTGTTGATGTCGATCTCCCGCAGCCGGCGCACGACGCCGTCATCGGCGGGGGCCGATTCGAAGAGCCCCAGCTGCCGCCGCAGATCGTCGGCGTTTCGCGTGATGGAGGGCCGGCCGCCGCGGGCGAGCGCGTCCTGCTCGAGCGCCTCGAGGATGCCCCGCGCCCGGGCAATCACGCCCGGGGGAAGTCCTGCGAGCCGTGCCACCTGGATGCCGTAGCTCCGGTCGGCACGACCCGGAACGACCTTGCGAAGGAATACGATATCGTCCCGCCACTCGCGAGCCGCGACATGCGCGTTGACGACGCCCGGGACCGTGTCGGCCAACTCCGTCAATTCGTGGTAATGGGTGGCAAAGAGCGTCCGGGGCCGGGCCTTGCGATTGTTCGCCAAGTGTTCGGCAACCGCCCACGCTAGGCTGAGGCCGTCGAATGTGGAGGTCCCTCGGCCGATCTCGTCGAGGATGACGAGGCTGCGGGAGGTGGCCGCGTGGAGGATGTGAGCCGTCTCCTGCATCTCCACCATGAAGGTCGACTGACCGCGGCTGATGTTGTCCGACGCGCCGACGCGGGCGAAGACCCGGTCGACGATGCCGATCTTTGCGTCCCGGGCCGGGACGAACGACCCGGATTGCGCCATGATGCAGATGAGCGCGACCTGACGCAGGTAGGTGGACTTGCCGCCCATGTTCGGTCCGGTGAGGAGCAGCAGTTGCCGGGAGGCGCCGTCCAGCTGCACATCGTTCGGCACGAAAGGGTCGGGGGAGTTCCGCTCGACGACCGGATGGCGGCCATCGGCGACGCTGATGTCGTCGCCATCGTGGACGTGAGGCTTGACGTAGTTCTGGAGCGTGGCCGTCTCGGCCAGCCCGGCGAGCACGTCGAGGCTGGCCAGGGCCCTCGCCGTATCCTGCAGGCGGGGTGCGTCTGCGGCGACGGCCCGGCGGAGGGCCTCGAAGATCTCGACCTCCCGCTCCAGGATTCGCTCGTCGGCTCCCAACACCTTCTCTTCGTACTCTTTGAGCGCCGGCGTGGTGAACCGTTCGCCTCCGGCGATGGTCTGCTTCCGGTGGTAGTCGGACGGAACGGCGCGGAGGTTCGACTTCGACACCTCGATGTAGTACCCGAACACCCGGTTGTAGCGCACCTTCAGGGACGAGATGCCCGTGCGGGTGCGCTCCCGCTCCTCCATGTCCGCGATGACCTGCTTCGCGGACCGGGAAATGTGACGCAATTCGTCGACCTCCGGGTCGACCCCGTCGCGGATGAAGCCGCCTTCGCGAGCCACGACAGGAGGCTCCTCGATGATGAGGCGCTCGATCTCACTGCGGACCTCGACCACGTCGTCGAGCTCCGCGACGAGGCTGGCGATGAGCGGGGCCTGGAACGGCTGGAGCAGCTGACGGACGCGCGGCACGGCCGCGAGCGACGAGCGGAGGGCGACCAGATCTCGGGGACCGGCAGTGCCGAGCGCGGTCCGGGCGACGAGACGCTCCATGTCGGGGATGGCCTTCAGCGTCTCTCGCAGGCGCCCGCGATCGGTGGTCCGGAACGCGAACTCCTCGACCGCATCGAGCCGGTCACGGATGTGTTCCAGCGACACGAGCGGCCGCAGGAGCCATGACCGCTGCAGGCGGGCACCCATGGGAGTCATCGTCCGGTCCAGTTCGGCCAACAGTGAGCCGGCGCGCCCGCCCTGAATCGACTCGACCAGTTCGACGTGCTTGATCGTCAGCGGATCGACGACGAGCCGGTCGGCCTGCGACCGGAACGTCACGTCCCGGATGTGCGCGAGGTCCGCCTTCTGTGTATCACGGAGGTACTGCACGAGAGCCCCCGCAGCCCGCGTGGCGGCTCCATGGGGCTCGAGGCCGAACCCCTCGAGCGACTGGACCCGGAACTGGGAGACGAGCAGCCGGCGTGCTCGCTCCAGCTCGAAGTACCACGTCTCGACCGGGGTGACGGTGGCGGCGCTCCGCAACTCCGGCGGAATCAGATCGTCCGAGCGGTGGTCGATGGGGACCAGGACTTCCCTCGGTCGCAGCACGTTGAGTTCATCGGCGAGTGCTTGCAGGCCGTCGCGACCGGTGTATTCGGCAGTCTGGAACTCGCCGGTCGACAGGTCGAGGAGCGCGACGCCCACCACTGGTTCTGGCGGCAGAGCCGCGTGGGCGGCGCCGGCCGGTGAGGACAGTTCCGGCGACCCGGATGGTGCCAGGGCCGCCAGGAACACCTGGTCGCGTGCCTCGAGGTACCCGCTCTCCGTGAAGGTCCCCGGGGAGACCACTCGTACGACCTCCCGCCGTACCAGGCCCTTGGCCTTGCGGGGGTCTTCGACCTGCTCGCAGATTGCCACCCGGAAGCCCTTCTTGACCAAGCGCACGAGATACGACTCGGCGGCGTGGTAGGGGATGCCGCACATCGGAATCGCGGACCCGTCGGCGTCCTTGGATCGGGACGTGAGCGTCAGGTCCAGGGCCCGTGCGGCGACGAGGGCGTCTTCGAAAAACATCTCGTAGAAATCGCCCATGCGGAAGAACACGATGGCGTCGCGATGCTGCCGCTTGGCCTCCAGATACTGCCTCATCGCCGGCGTGGCGGTGCCGATCGACGGGCGGGAGGGCTCGGGGGAAGACACGTTCGGACTATAGGAGTGGGCGTCGCGCCCAGTCAAGACGGGGAGGGGCCCACAAGAGGACTGGCCCCGGGTGCGCCTCCGGTGCAGAATCAAGAGATGCTGGTCCTGGCGTTGGATACGACGGCGAAGGCCGGCAGCATGGCCCTGGCCCATGGCGACCGGGTGCTCGAGTGTTACGTTGGCGACGAGTCACAGCCGCACGCCTGCCGGCTGCCGGCCGACCTCGTTGGCCTGGTCGGTCGCCACGGCCGGGAGTTGTCGGACCTCGATCTGCTCGCCGTTGCGGCCGGGCCGGGGTCGTTCACCGGTCTTCGCATCGGGATCGCCACCATGCAGGGCCTCGCGTTCGCGAGCGGCCGGCCGCTGATCGGCGTCTCGGCGCTGGAGGCCCTGGCTCTCACCGCTGCCGAGAGACTTGGCGCGGGCGCGCACACCGTGGCTGCCTGGATGGATGCGCAGCGCAACGAGGTGTTCTCAGGGGTCTACTTGGTCAGACTCGAAGCGGGCGGAGAGGTGGCATTGACGACGTTGGACGAACCGGTCGCAGCGCCGCCGGCCGACGTCGCGAGGAGGTGGCGGATCGAGGCGAAGTGGGGTGGCCTGGTCGCCGCAGGAAGCGGGGCAGTACGCTATCGGTCCCTGATCGAACAGCACCTCGGCAGCCTGCTCTCCGGGATGCTGGAGCCGCCGCTCCCGATCGCACCCGCAGTGGCCCGTCTCGCGTGTCGCCGGTACGCAGAGGGCGGGATGTTCCTTCCCCACGCGATCGCGCCGATCTACGTCAGGCGGCCGGATGCGGAGCTTGTGCGAGACCGGCGCCAGGCCGGGTCATGACGCCGGTGCGCATCGACCACCTTCGGCACGAGTCCGATCTCGAGGACATCCTCGCCATCGACATCGTCAGCTTCAGTCGTCCGTGGACCAAGGCCATGTACGAGGATGAACTCCGAAGACCCGAGCGGAGCTTCATCCTCGTCGCCCGAGGAGATGGGGGCGATGTGTCCGGCTACTGTGCGTGCTGGGCGGTTGCCGACGAGCTGCACATCAACAACGTGGCCGTGCGATCTGACCGGCGCCGGGGCGGGATCGGCCGGGCCCTGGTGATAGCGGCGCTCGACGAGGGGCGTCGCCGGGGCGCGCGGCGGGCATGGCTGGAGGTCCGAGCGGCGAATCGACCTGCCCGGAGGCTCTACGGATCGCTTGGGTTTACCGAGGTGATGGTCAGGCGCGGATACTACTCGGCGCCATCGGACGACGGTGTGGTGATGACGGCCGAGATCCAACAGATTGGATTGAATCCAGCCCCTTGAATGGGTATGGGCCTTGTGATAGCGTGCCGGTACTAGCTACCTGACAGCGCCCGGGAAGCAGCCGGGGTGCCATCTCGCCTAATCGGGTCGCCTGCGATGTTCCTGCACCGGATGACACACGCACGTTTCAGCTCTGAGACAAGGAGGCGAACAGCATGACGGCAGACGCACAGGATCTCCGATCCATGTTGCTCAAGACCGACGAAGAGTTCCGTCAGCTCGCCACACGGCACCGCGAATTGGAGGATCGCCTTTCCGAACTTGCCCGCAAGCCCTTCCTTTCCGAACCAGAGCAAGTCGAGCAGATGACTATCAAGAAGC
Organism: Acidobacteriota bacterium; assembly: GCA_040752275.1. GTDB lineage: Bacteria > Acidobacteriota > Vicinamibacteria > Vicinamibacterales > JAKQTR01 > JBFMFH01. Next base: position 40,662 of record JBFMFH010000057.1, on the reverse strand, counting down.
GCAAGCTCCAGTTGAAGGACCGGATGGAGGACATCCTCCGGCGGATGCGGACGATCGGAGGGCCTCAGCAGATGTCGGCGTAGCCGGGTTCGCCGTGGGTGGGCCGGACACACCGCCCGCATGAGCATCGACAGCCAGCGTTCCCCGACGGGGCGCTGGCTGTTGTCCTGTACGGCGCTTGGCGGGCGCACTGCTACAATAGTTGCCACGATGACGATGGACCGGGCCGGGTGGCCCTTCGTCGCCCCCGCATTCATCGCGGCCGTTGTTGCTGCCGCGCTCGGCTGGCCGGTGATGGCGGTCGCGTGCGGGGGTGCCGCGGGTTTCTTCGTGTTCTTCTTCCGCGATCCGGCTCGCACGGTGCCTGCTGGTGACCGCGTGGTTGTTTCGCCGGCCGACGGGCGCGTGCTCGTGGCCGGCGACGCGGACCCGGCGTCCGCCCCCGCGGGCCGGTGGATGCAGATCAGCATCTTCCTGTCGCCCCTCGACGTGCACATCAACCGGATCCCGTCTGGCGGACGCGTGACGCGCATCGTCTACACGCCAGGCCGCTTTCTGCCCGCGTATCGCGCGGGGGCGGCGTCGGCGAACGAACGCAACGAGATCTGGATCGACCGCGAGGGTCGCCAGGTGGTGTGCCGCCAGGTCGTGGGGATCCTCGCGCGGCGGCTCGTGTGCCGCACGAGGGAGGGAGCCATGGTCAGCACGGGCGAGCGATACGGGCTGATGAAGTTCGGGTCGCGCTTCGACCTGTTCCTGCCGCCGGAGGTCGTGCTGAAGGTCCGAGTCGGCGACCGCGTCCGGGGCGGAGAAACGGTCGTGGCGACATGGTGAGAGTGCGCCGTGGCGTCTACATCCTGCCGAGCCTGCTGACGCTGGGCAACCTCTTCTGCGGGTACGCGTCGATTCTCTATGCGATGCGAGGCAACTTGGAGATCGCGGCGCCGCTCATCGGCATCGCCATCGTGCTCGACATGCTGGACGGCCGGATCGCGCGGCTGACGGGTACCACCAGCGCCTTCGGCCTCGAGTTCGATTCCCTGGCTGATATCATCTCGTTCGGGATTGCGCCGGCGATTCTCATGTTCCAGTGGGGGTTGCAGCCGTTGAACCGGCTCGGATGGGCGGTCGGGTTCATCTACGTGACGGCGGCGGCCATGCGGCTGGCGCGATTCAACATCCAGAGCGCGTCTGCGCTCGACAAGCGGTTCTTCGTTGGCCTGCCGAGTCCTGCCGCGGCCGCGATTCCGGCGTCGACGGCGTACTTCTATCCACCTGGCTTCGCGGATCGACCGGGAGCCTTCATCGCTGCCGTGGTCATGGTCGTCCCTGCGCTGCTGATGGTCAGCACCATCCGGTTCCGCAGCTTCAAGGCGGATATGCGGGTCAGCCGCTCGTACAAGGTACTGGCACTGCTGGCCATCGTGATCGCGGTGGTGCAATGGCACCCTCCGACCGTGCTCCTCGTGCTGGCCTACGCCTACCTCACGTGGGGAGTGTCGTCCTGGGCCTGGACACGCCTCAGGCGCCGCTCGCCAGAGCCCCGCTCGGCCCCCGAGACGCCGGCTGCCGAGTGAGGCGGGGACCCGCCCGTCTGGTGGCGCCCGCCGGCGCGCGTCCCGACCTCAGGTCTGTCGCACGCCGGGCGCGAGCGGCAGCGTGAGAGTGACGGTGGTTCCGCGCCCGGGCTGCGACTCGATGGTGATGGCGCCGCCGTGCAACTCCACGTTGCGCTTGGCAATCGTCAGGCCGAGGCCGGTGCCGGCCGCCTTCGTCGAGAAGTACGGTTCGAAGATGTGGGCGAGCGCGTCCGGGTCCATCCCGACGCCGGTGTCACGCACCGCCAATTTCACCGCAGCGGCGTCCGACACCAGGCGCCCTTCGATGCTCAGGTGCCCGCCAGTCGGCATCGCGTGCAGGGCGTTGTCGATCAGATTGGTGAGCGCTCCGCCGACCAGTGACCGGTCGACCGCCAGCGGGGGCAACCCGGCGGGGACGTCGACAGACAAGCCGACCCGCCCGGAGAGTCCGGCCCGATAGGGTTCCACGACCTCGGCCACGAGTTCGGCCGGCCTGGTGGGCACCGGCCGCGGCGTCGGCGACGAGGCAAAGCTCGAGAACTCGCCGGCGATGTGCCGCAGCAGGCGCACCTGCGTCAGGATCGAGTCGATGCAGCCTTCGAGCACGGGTGAGAGGGGCGCGCCCCGATCGGTGTGAACGCGCCTGAGGTGCTCGGCCGACAGCTGGATCGGGGTGAGCGGGTTCTTGATCTCGTGAGCGACCTGCCTCGCCATGTCGGCCCACGCCTCCAGGCGGTGCGTCCGCTCCAGCTCTCCCTGCTGGCGCTGGAGCTCGGCGGCCATGGCGTTGAACGCTTCGACCAGACGCCGCAGCTCGTCCGACGACGTCAGCGCGACTCGGGCGCTCAGATCTCCACTGGCGAGGCGAGCCGTCGCGCGCTGCAGGCGGTTGACGGGGTCGGCAATCCGCTCCGCCATCCAGTAGCCGAGTCCGGCCCCTCCGAGGATGAAGAGAAGGACGCCGAGCAGGATGCGGCGGTTGAGCTCGCCGATCTCGCGCTCGATGGCCTGCTGGCGCAGGGTCAAGGGCACGATCAGGATGGCATATCGCCCTCCGACGCTGACGGGCGAGGCGGCCACCATGTATCGGAACGCGCCGGCCCGCTCCTCGCCGAAGTGGGCCATGCGCCGATCGAGGGCGATGGCTTCGTAGACGTCGGCAGGCGTCCGCGTGGACAGCAGCCCGGACGCGTACAGGTCGCGCTCGCTCGTCGCGGCCAGGCGCGCGCCGTCAAAGACGTTGACATCCTGGCCGATGACGCGGGAGATCCAGACCAGGACATCGTCGTCGAGGCCGACGGGTGCAGACTCGGCCTGCTCCTGCAAGCGGGCGTAGTCCTCGACGACGCGCTGTGCGACGGCGGTCGTCCGGACGGCCGCATCTTCGACATCGGTCCTGAGACGCGCGTTCAGATACGCCCTTGCCACCAGGGCCAGTGCGAGCACGGGGATGAGTGCGGCCGCCACGAAGGCGAGGAAGAGCTTCCGGTAGAAACTCGCGCGAATCTCGCGCAGTACCTCACGCCCCCGTGCCCCGGCCCGACCAGTGGCGGCCGAGGCGAGACCGCTCAGGAACAGCAAGGCCACGAAGGTCGTCCCGGCCAGCGTCGTCAATTCCGCCAGGTTCACGAGGTGGTCGATGGCCGACGAGTCCGGGAACCCGAGCGCGTAGATGCCGCCCCGGTCGTTGGCGAAGTATACGTTCCAGGAGCGGCCGCCTTCCGGCAGCACGACCCAGAACGGATCCCGCGTCGCATAGATGCGCGAGAACGTGGCTTGGTCGATTGTCCAGGCGCTCTGGCCGGACGCGTAGAGGGCCTGGCGGCTCCATCCATAGACGGCGAAGTCAACGTGGCGAGCCGCCGCGGAACCGGCAACGGGGGTGCGGGAGCTGCGCAGCAGCTCGATATACGGGTTCTGGGATTGGATGAACGGCAGAACCGCGTAATCGAGCATCGCGTGGATCACGATGGCGCCGACCATCGTGTGGTTGCTGCCGTCGCCCACGCAGATGCCGCGCCCGGCGTGCAACAGACGACGCTCTTCGGAGCCAATCGGAGAGACCTCCTCGAAGGAATCCCACGTGCAACTGGTTTCCTGCCACTTCTGCGGGGCCGAGGTGTACTCGGGCAGGTTCAGGGCGAACCGGCTGACCAGCGTCCCGTCGGCCCGGTAGAGTTCGACGGCCGAGGTGAGGCGATTGAGGGCGAGATCCGTCTGGGACCACACGAGAAACGCCGCGTCGGTCGACGGTGCCTCCACATCGCTGGCCCCGGTGCTCTCCACGAGGTCTGCAAGGCCAGGCATGGCGTCGATCTGGCCGGCGGCCTGGTCCACACTCGACTTGAGATCGTCTCTCAGGCGCAGCGCGTCGGGCGCGAGGCGATCGGCGATGAACTGACGCTTGGCGCTGGTGGCCTCGCGGAACACGGACGGGTAGAGAACGACCGACGGCAGCACGAGTGCGACAAAGAGGCCGGCCAGACGGGCGGCCTGGGCCGCATGGCGGTGCCGTCTGGCGAGCGCGGGCCATCTGAGCGCAACAAGCGCGACGGCAACGACGGGCCACGCCAGCGACGCGATGCGGTCGCCGATGTCGCCCACTGGCAGGAACGCCAGGGCGGCCAGCGAGGGCGCGACCCATCCGAGGACCCGCACGACGCGCCGGCCCGGTTCGGGCCCCGGGTGGGCCAGTCCGTCGGCGATGCGGAACAGACCGAGGGCACTCCACGCCAGGCCGGCGTGCCCAAGCACGAGACCGACCAGGAGGGACAGCCGATCCCTGTTCCAGGGCTGGAACGAAAAGACCAGCAGATCGGCCCGGTTCGAGAACGCCAGTGCCCGCAGCCACCACAGATGCAGAACCAGGAACGCACCCGCCGTCATTCCGGCGGCGAGGTGGATCGATGTGAACAGGAACGGCAACGAACGTCGCGCCACCGTCACCCGACCGCCCGATCGCATCGCCGCCCGCAAGGGGCCTGACGCCGAGACGAGCAGGGCGCCAAGGGCCAGGATGGCCGAGGCGTGGAACACGACGTCGAGTGGTGAGCGCAGGAGGTCTCGAAGCAACTCGGGCGAGGCGAGCCATGGATCGCGCGCATCGACGGGCACGACGAGCGGAAGGGCGAGCCACGAGAGGAGCCGGAAGCCGGCAATCGCGGCCAGCGCGCCGACGGCCCCTCCAGCGGCCCGAGCGACGCCTGGGCCGTGTCGGGCAAGCGAGGCCAGTGGCAACAGGGCGACCCCGCACACGATCGCGGCGAGAAAGAGGATCGAACCGAGTGCCACTCGCCGCACGCGGCTCCTGGCATGCGCCACCGCTTCCGGCGCGACGCGGCCCTCGAGCAGGATCTCGCCGGCGTCGGTCGTGACGAGGAAGCTCTCAGGGCCCTGTCCGGCACCCGCGCGCTCGTACCGGGTCCGCAGTTCGACCGGGACGAGCGCGGTGGGCCACGTGGCCGTGTCACGCAGGGAAACCGGTCCCGGCGATCGTTCGGCCGGGAGGAGCCGCTCGACGGCCACCGAGCCGGCCGGCCGCGGGTCCGAACCGGTTGTCCGCATGACGGGCTCGAGTGCCACCAGCCTGGGGCCCAATGGGCCCGGCGCGACGAAGATCGACCGTCCGGACGTCAGGCGGGACCTCGGCAGATCCGACGGGCGTCCGCTCCACGCAATCGGGGTGCCTTCGAAGCTGTACAGGGTGATGGAGATCTGGCCGCCATGGGCGGCATCCAGCCGGCTGTTGGCGAACGACTCGAAGATCAGCCTGGTCGCGCCCGGATCGACGGGCGAGGGTGACAGCCCGGCGACCATGCCGGCCAAGTCCACGGCCCGTGCTTCGAGGGCCCGCGCCTCGGCGGCGACCGCTCGCTGGACCTCTCCGGCCACCCGGCGGATGCCATCGGCATCGTCCCACCCGAGATGGCGCCTCTCGTACGCGCGCCCGCCGGCGGCCACGACGGCCGCGGCCAGCATTGCACCGGCAAGGGGTCGCCACCATGAGTCGCGACTGTCAGCGAGCCGCATACGGATGGCAGCAGGATAGCCCCGGCGACCCAGGCGCGACAAGGCTCGACCGCGGCCCATCATGAACGTCAGCGAAGCGTGCTATAAGGAGGGGGCGCCCGATGGCCTCCAGCGGCCGCCGGCCCTGGGCGTCCGCGTTCTCTGTCATGACACTCGAGTCTCCGATCAAGTCGGTTCTCAAACGCGGTGCGCTCCTGGCGGCGGCCAACTGGCAGGTGACGCTCATCCAGTTCGTCGCCGAGTGGGCCTTCAAGCTGCTTCTGAGCGTGCCGCTCGTGGGGGGGCTGCTGCTCGGCGCGCTGGTCGTCGGTCAGGAGCTTCCCGCCTTGGGGAGCGTGGACCTTCGGGCCGTGATCGATTACATCGCGTCGACGCTGCTCGCGGAGCCGACCGTGTTGGGGGCATTCCTGGTGTCGCTCGCCATCGTGGGCCTGCCCGGATCCGCGCTGATGTTCCTGATCAAGGGCGGCACCGTGACGGTGCTCCTGGCGGCGGAGCGGGCAGGCGTTGCGGTCGAAGACCCGCCCCTGCGCCTGCAGGTGTTCTGGTCGGGCGCCGCGTACTCGCTCGGACGGTTTCGCGATGGATGTCTGCGGCTGTTCAGGCGCTACTTGAGGCTAGGTCTGCTGTTGATCCTGGTGTACGTCGCATCGGCGATTGCGTATCTGATGGCCCTGTTCGGGGCGGGTCCGGCGCCGGCCGCGCGGTCGGACGTGGGGTGGACGATGACGGCCGGTGCGGTCTCGTTGCTGCTCGTCGCCTGGATCACCATCGTCAACTTCATCTACCTGCTTGTGCAGCTGATCGTCGCCGCCGAGAACTGCAGTGTGCGGGTGGCAGCCGTCAGAGCCGGGCGCTTCCTCTGGCGTTGCCGCGCGCCCGTGCTGAGCGTGTTCGGCATCGTGGTCGTGCTCGTGATGACCGCCAGTGTCGTGTCGTTCATCGCGACGGCAGCACTCGGTGTGATCGCCTTCGTGCCGCTGGCCGGTCTGGCCGTCGTCCCGCTGCAGCTCTTGGCGTGGTTGTTCCGCGGCCTGGTCTTCCAGTTCATCGGGCTCAGCGCCCTCAGCTCGTATCTCAGCCTGTACCGGCGCTACACGGAAGCCGCGTCGGACGTTGCGGCGGCCGATCCGGACATGCCGGTCTTCTCTGAAGGATGACGGGATCATGATCGATTACGATGCGTACTTGTCGCGGGCGGGTGTCAGCATGCAGGGATCGGCCATCCGCAAGATGGGAGTCGTGGCGGCCGGGATTCCCGACATCATCTCGTTCGCGCCCGGTTATCCCGACCCAACCGTGTTCGCCTGGGAGGAGTTGCGCGAGATCGTGTCGTCGCTCTTGGACGGGCACGATCCCAACGCGCTGCAGTACGGTCCCACGCGCGGCCACACGCCGCTGCTCGGTGCGCTGCTGGAGATCCTGGCATCGCGCGGTATTCGGTGCGGCGCCGACCAGGTTCTGGTGACGACCGGCTCGCAGCAGGGACTCGACCTGGTCGCGCGGATACTCTGCGACCCGGGCGATGCCGTGATCGTGGAGCTACCCGCGTACACGGGGGCGATCGCCGCCTTCAAGGACGTGCAGGCCGATCTGGTCGGCGTGCGGCAACAGCAGGACGGGGTCGACCTGGACCACCTGGAGGACGTACTGGCCGGGCTGAAGCAGCGAGGCCGGCGCGTGCGATGCATCTACATCGTCCCGAACTTCCAGAACCCCACCGGCATGCTCATCAGCCTCGAGAAGCGCCGGCGGCTGCTCGCGGTTGCTGCCCGACACAACGTGCTGATCGTCGAGGACGACCCGTACGGCGACCTCTACTTCAACGACGCCGATGCAACGCTGACGAGGCCGATCAAGGCCGACGATGACGAAGGTCGGGTCATCTACCTGAGCAGCTTCTCGAAGACGCTCGCTCCGGGATTCCGCGTGGCCTGGATCGCCGCTCCAGCGGCCCTCGTGGCGAAGTTGGATACGGCGAAACAAGCGGCCGATCTGTGTACGGGATCGCTCGATCAGCGCATCGTCTACGAAGCCTGGGTGCGAGGCGTCCTCGCTAGGCGCGTGCCCGAGCTGCGCTCGCGCTATCGATACAAGAAGACCGTGATGGAAGATGCGATGAGGGCCGGCATGCCAGGGCTGCTCCGATGGCAGGAACCGCGCGGGGGGTTCTTCATCTGGGCGGCGTTGCCGGAACATCTCAGCGGCGACGCGATGCTGCAGGCGGCCCTGGCTGAACGAGTGGTCTACGTCGCGGGAGCCGCGTTCTTCGTGGACGGATCCGGCCGGAATCTGATCCGCCTGTCCTTTTCGGCCCCGGCGCCCGACGTGATCGTCGAGGGCATCAGGAGGCTGGCCAGGGTTGTCCGGACCGCCGCCGAGGCGTCGACGGCACCCGGCGTGTAGATGGGCGGCGCTTCGGGTCCGACGCGCGTGCCGGGCGGGTCATCGAGCGGCCCGGCGGGCGGTTCCACGGCCCCGTCGAGCGCGAGCACCGGCTCGCCGATCAGGCGCGGGGGCACTGGAAGCCCGGGCAGGCCGCGCAGCGGGGTCAGTGGAGGACCCTCGCCGCGCCGGCTGCCGGTCGCTGGCGGGACACCTTCCGGAGGGACGCGCACGCCAGGAGGTGCATCCATGGCCGCGCAGGCGGCCTCGACGGTGCCGTCGAGCGGCAGGATGTCGGCGGCACGCACGATGAGTCTGGGAGGGCGGAGCAGACCCGGGACGTTCGAGAGCGGGCCGGCCTTCCCCTCCATGCTCCCGCCGAGCGCGGAAATCACGCCGGGGCCGGTCACCACGACGAGCCTGGGTGGGACGCCGTCCTCTGCCGGCGCGAAGTGCGGGGAGTGACCGAGGCGGCCTGCCAGCGCATGGCGGCCCACGATGCGGCCATCTTCGGGACGGTACGCACGGATTTCCGGGGCGATGCCGGCGACGATCAGTTGCCCGTCCACCAGGATCGGCGCACCCGCCGGCCGCGATCCCAGCCCGTACTGCCAGACGAGACTGCCGCTGCTCCGCCGCAGCGCGCGAACCACGTTGTCCATGGCCACGAAGTAGACGAGCCGGTCGTCGCTGAACGCGGGTTCGGTGACATCGCCGCCGGTTCGCCAGCGCCAGTGTCGACGGCCGTCGCGCATGTCGAGTGAGTACAGGAAATTGTCGGAGGATCCGACAAACGCCCGACCGCCGGCGATGGACAGGGCCCGGATCTCGCCGCCGAGGGCGCGGGTCCAAATCGGCTGTCCGGACTCGAGGGACAGACAGACGACTCGGCCGTCGGTCAGGCCGGCCAGCAGGCGGCCCTCGGCGACGACGGGAGGGGCGCTGGACGCCATGCCCAGCGATACGCGCCAGCGCTCGGAGCCGTCGGTGACACTGAGGCCGGCGATGGTGCCGTCGGCGCTGGCAACCACGACGATGTCATCCCCGACCCCGGGCTCGACCGCAATCGGGGCCGGGGCCGGCCGACTCCACCGTACGTCGCCGCTGGCGGCGTCGAGGGCCCACAGGCCGTCCTCGTCGACACCGATCACGAGCCCTTGTACGGTAGCGGGTTTGAAGAGCGGACGCTGCCTGACGGCCCAGCGAACCTGTCCAGTGACCAGCGACAGGGCCACCATCGTTCCGTCCCTGAGCGGCACGTAGGCGTGGAGATCGTCGAAACCGGGCCGCGTTGAGACGGGTGCGGCGAGTGTACGTTCCCACACGATGCCCCCGGGCACCTCGAGCGACCCTGCCGGCCGCGACACGACATCTGCCGGGCTGGAGGGGATCACCTGAGCGGACAGCGGCCTGTACGCCAGCACCATGGCGGCAACACCGATGAGCGAAACGATCGGAATCCGCGTCATGCGAGCGCAGGGACTTACGCTGCCGTCGGATGCTGTGGGGAGCGAACAGTCACACCTCGGTATAATACGACAAAGGACGCAGCTTCCTTCTTCGGCCTCGCGCGTGATCCGCCAGACCATCGTCGTCGTCGACTTCGGCTCGCAGTATACGCAGCTCATCGCCAGGCGGCTGCGCGAGATTGGCGTGTACTCGGAGATCGTCCCGTTCCACGCCGGCCTCGCCGATCTGCTGTCGCGGCGCCCGCGCGGGATCGTGCTCTCGGGTGGACCCAGGAGCGTGCGGGAAGCGAACGCCCCGCGCTGCGATCCACGGGTACTCGAGGCCGGTGTGCCAGTGCTCGGCATCTGCTATGGCATGCAGGTGATGACGGATCTGCTCGGCGGTCAGGTGGCGGCCGCACCGCACCGCGAGTATGGTCCGGCGACGGTGCGGCCCGCGGCAGCGGGCCGGCTGTTCGACGGGCTGCCGGAGTCCATCTCCGTGTGGGCGAGCCACGGCGACTACGTGGTCGGGCTGCCCAGTGGGTTCTCCGTGGCCGCAACGAGCGACAACGCGCCGATCGCCGCGATGGAAGCGCCGGATCGTGGCCTCTACGGCCTGTTGTTCCATCCGGAGGTGGCGCACACCGCAGGTGGCTTGGAAATCCTCCGCAATTTCGCGGCACGCGTGTGTGGCTGTACCGGCGATTGGACGGCCCAGTCGTTCGTCGAGGAGAGCCTGGAGGGAATCGTCACGCAGGTGGGGGACGGCCGGGTGATCTGTGCGCTCAGCGGCGGCGTGGACTCCGCGGTGGCTGCCGTGCTCATCCACCGCGCGATTGGGGACCGTCTCACGTGCGTCTTCGTGGACAACGGCGTGCTGCGACTGGACGAAGCGGCGCAGGTGCGGCAGCGGCTGGCCGACAAGCTTCGCCTGCCCGTGGTCTTCGTCGATGCCGCCGACCGGTTCCTGGCGGCCCTCGCGGGCGTGACCGACCCCGAGACCAAGCGCAAGCGCATAGGCCGTCTGTTCGTCGAGGTCTTCGAAGAGCAGGCGCAGGCGATGGGCGGCTTCGACTTCCTCGCCCAGGGGACTCTCTATCCCGACGTCATCGAGTCGGTATCGGTGGTCGGGCCGGCGGCGGCCATCAAGAGCCACCACAACGTCGGCGGCCTGCCCGACGTGATGCGGCTGCGGCTGGTCGAGCCGCTGCGACAGCTCTTCAAGGACGAGGTGCGCGAGGTGGGCCGCCAACTGGGGCTCGATGACGAGTTCATCGTCCGCCAGCCGTTTCCCGGGCCTGGGCTTGCCGTCCGCATCATCGGGGATGTGACGCGCGATCGGCTGGACCTGCTGAGGCGGGCCGACGCCGTCGTGGTGGACGAGATCAAGCGGGCGGGATGGTATCGGCGGCTGTGGCAGAGTTTCGCCGTCCTCCTGCCGGTGCGCAGTGTCGGCGTCATGGGCGACGAGCGGACCTACGACTGCACGATTGCGGTGCGGGCGGTCGAGAGCCGCGACGGCATGACCGCGGATTGGGCGCGGCTGCCGGACGATGTGCTGGCGCGACTGTCGACGCGCGTCGTTAACGAGGTCCCTGGAATCAGCCGCGTCGTCTACGACATCAGCTCGAAGCCGCCGTCGACGATCGAGTGGGAGTGACATGTCAGAGTTCGTTCACCTGCACCTCCACACCGAGTACTCGCTGCTCGACGGCGCGTGCCGGATCGACGAGCTGCTGCAGGAAGCCGAGCGGTTCGGGATGAGGGACTTGGCCGTCACCGAGCACGGCAATCTGTTCTCCGCCATCACCTTCTACGACCGGGCGCGGGAGCGGGGGATCAACCCCATCCTCGGGTGCGAGGTGTATGTGGCCCCCGGGAGCCGCTTCACGAAGTCCGGTACGCCGGGGGAGACGGCCAACCACCTCGTGCTGCTCGCGACCGACAACGTCGGCTTCGGCAACCTGGTCAAACTCGTGTCGTCCGGGTACACGGAGGGCTTCTATTACAAGCCGCGGATCGACAAGGACCTGCTGGCCGGCCACGCGCAGGGCCTCGTCGCCCTGAGCAGTTGCCTCAAGGGCGAGATCCCGTCGGAGCTTCGGTACGAGCGCCTCGAACGGGCGCGTGAGGCGGCGGCGGCCTACCGGGACATCATGGGGGCCGGGAACTTCTTCCTGGAACTGCAGTACCAGGGCATCGACGAGCAGCGCCTCGTCAACGACGCCCTGCTGCCGATCTCCCGGGATCTGAGGATCCCGCTGGTCTGCACGAATGACGTCCACTACCTCAGGCGCGACGATCATCGTCCCCACGACATCCTGCTGTGCATCGGGACGGGCAAGAACGTGAGCGACGCGGAACGCATGCGGTACCACGGTGATCAGTTCTATCTCAAGACCCCGGAGGAGATGGCGGCGGTGTTCGGCCATCTGCCGGACGCGCTCCGCAACACCGTGGCGATCGCGGAGCGGTGCCGCGTGAACCTGGACGACAGCGGGCCGCACCTGCCGAACTTCCAGGTACCCGAGGGCTACTCGATCGATGCGTACTTCGAGCACATGGTCCGGCAGGGGTTCGAGCTGCGCCGGGCGCGGCTCCAGGAACTGTCGGCGGCCGGCCGGCTGCGGCATTCGCTGGCGGAGTACGAGGCGCGCCTGCAGTACGAGATCGACGTCATCACGCGCATGAAGTACCCGGGCTATTTCCTGATCGTGTGGGACTTCATCCGCTACGCCCGCGAGCACGGGATTCCGGTCGGGCCGGGCCGTGGTTCGGCCGCCGGCAGCCTGGTGGCGTACTGCCTGCGGATCACGGACGTTGACCCGCTCGACTTCGATCTCCTGTTCGAGCGGTTCCTGAACCCGGAACGCGTCTCGCTGCCCGACATCGACATCGACTTCTGCGAGCGGCGTCGTGGCGAGGTGATCGAGTATGTGACCCGCAAGTACGGCCGGGAGAACGTGGCGCAGATCATCACCTTCGGGACGATGAAGGCGAAAGCCGTCGTCCGCGACGTGGGCCGGGTGCTCGGCATGACCTTCGCCGAGGCGGATCGGGTCGCCAAGCAGATCCCGGCGGCGCTCGACATGACCCTGGACAGGGCCCTGGCCGAGAACCCGGCCTTGCGCCAGATGGAATCCGGCGACGAGCGCGTGGCCGAGCTCATCGGCATCGCCAGGCGCCTGGAGGGAATGGCCCGGCACGCGTCGGTGCATGCCGCCGGCGTGGTGATCGCGCCGAGGCCGATCATCGAATTCGCCCCGCTGCACAAGGGCAGCCGCGACGAAATCACGACCCAGTGGGGCATGAAGGAGATCGAGCGGATCGGCCTCCTCAAGATGGACTTCCTCGGGCTGAGCACCCTGACACTGATTCGGGACGCCGTCGACCAGATCGAGACGACCACGGGCACCACACTCGACATCGACGACCTGCCGATGGACGACGTCAAGACCTACGACCTGTTCTGCGAAGGCCACACCCTTGGCGTCTTCCAGTTCGAGAGTTCGGGGATGCGGGACATCCTGAGACGCGCCAAGCCCAGACGCCTCGAAGACCTCATCGCGCTGAATGCCCTCTACCGACCGGGCCCGATCAAGGGCGGGATGATCGACGACTTCATCGCGCGCAAGCACGGGCGCGTGGAGGTGTCCTACGAACTGCCCCAGCTCGAGCCGATTCTCGGCGAGACCTACGGCGTCATGGCGTACCAGGAACAGGTCATGCGCGTCGCCAGCGAGCTGGCCGGATTCACCCTGGGCGAAGCCGACACGCTGCGCAAGGCGATGGGCAAGAAGAGCCAGGCGCTCATGGAGGCGCAGCGCGAGAAGTTCCTTGCGGGCGCCACCGCCCGAGGCATCTCGGACCGGCAAGCCGCCCGGGTGTTCGACCTGATGGAGCAGTTCGCCGGCTACGGCTTCAACAAGTCGCATTCGACGACCTACGCGTACCTGGCGTACCAGACCGCGTACCTCAAAGCGAACTACCCCTGGCATTTCATGGCCGCGCTGCTCACCATCGAATCGCAGAACACGACCAAGCTGGCCATCTACCTGAACGAATGTCGCGACCTCGGCGTGCCGATCCTGCCACCCGATGTCAATGCCAGCAGCCTTGCGTTCTCCGTGACGCCGGACGGCGTCCGCTTCGGCCTCGGCGCGGTCAAGAACGTCGGCGAGTCGGCCATCGCCTCCATCTTGCAGGTTCGGTCGGCCCAGGCCGGGATCACGTCCCTCTATCGCCTGTGTGAGGACGCGGATCTGCGCCTGGTCAACAAGCGAGTGCTCGAGAGCTTGATCAAGGGCGGGGCCTTCGACTCGCTCGCCATCCGCGACGAGGCGGATCGGGGGCAGGCGGCCCGGTTCCGGCCCAGAGTGCTGGCCGCCGTCGACGGCGCGGTCGATCATGGCAGCCGTCACCAGCGCGATCGCGACAAGGGACAGGCGCAGCTGTTCGGCGGCCCGCCCGACGGTGGGGGGGCGGACCATGACCCGGCGCTCCCGTCTGCCGATCCGTGGAGCGACGCGCAGCAACTCGCGTTCGAGAAGGAGGCGCTGGGACTGTACCTGAGCGGTCACCCCCTCGATCGCTTCCAGGCGGACCTCGAGGCCTTCGGCGCCGTCGGGCTGGGCGACCTGCTGGGCCTGGGTGGCCCCGCCGGTGAGAGCGACGAGGGCCACGACGCCGGCGCCCAGGCCAGCCGGGTGAGCGAGGACGTCGTCGTGGGAGGCCTCGTGACGGGGCTTCGGCCGCTCCGGACGAAGAAGGGTGACCGGATGTGCGCCTTCATCCTTGACGATCCCGACGGTACCGTCGAGGTCGTCGTCTATCCGACCACCTACGCGAAGGCCGCCGCCCTGATACAGAACGATGCAGCCCTGGTCGTCAAGGGGCGGTACGAGCGCGACGAGGACAACGCGCGCATCATCGCGTCGGAGGTGGTGCCGATCGAATCGGTCCGGGCCCAGGTCACCCGGGAGGTGGTCATTCGCCTGGCGGCGCCCCCTCACACCCGCCGGACCCTCGAGCAGTTGTCGGATCTGCTGGGCAGGCACCGCGGCGACAGCCGGATCAACTTCGATGTGTCAGTGCGGCAGGGCAGCGGGGGCTGGCGCGTCAGGATCGCCGTCTCCGGCCAGTATCGCGTTCGCCCGTCGGACCGGTTCGTGGCCGATGTCGAGCAGCTGTGTGGGCCAGGTTCCGTCACTCTGGGGTAGGATGAGGGACGAGACGACTCATGCCAGCCGACCTGCTCGAATTCGAGGAACCGATCGGAGTCCTGTTGAAGGAAATCGAGGCGCTGAGCCTGATGCCGCGCACCGACGCGCGCTCCGCGGAGATGGCTCAGCTCTCGTCGCGCGTCGAGTCGCTGCGAAGCGAGATCTACGCCGGCCTGACGCCGTGGCAGCGTGTGCTCGTCGCGCGCCACCCGAACCGTCCGAGCACCCAGGACTACATCGAGCGCCTGTTCACCGACTACGACGAGATCCACGGTGACCGGCGGTTTGCCGACGACCAAGCCATCGTGTGCGGCTTCGCGCGCTTCCACGACAGGCCGGTGCTGGTCGTCGGCCACCACAAGGGGCGCACGACGAAGGAGAAGATCCTCAGGAACTTCGGCTACGCGCGTCCAGACGGGTACCGCAAGGCACTGCGGACGATGCGCGTCGCCGAGAAGTTCCGGCGCCCGGTGATCGTCTTCGTGGATACGCCGGCGGCCTACCCGGGCATCGAGTCCGAGGAGCGAGGCGTCGCCGAGGCGATCGCGCTCAACCTCCGCGAGATGAGCGTGCTCGACGTGCCGGTAGTCGTCCTGGTGTGCGGCGAAGGCGGCAGCGGCGGCGCGCTGGGCATCGCCATTGGGGATCGCGTGCTCATCCAGGAGTTCGCCATCTACAGCGTCATCCCTCCGGAGGGATGTGCCGCCATCCTGTGGAGGGACGCGACCCGCAAGGTGGAGGCCGCCGAAGCCCTCAAGCTCACGGCGCCCGACCTGCTGCACCTGGGCATCGTCGACGAGATCGTGCCCGAGCCGACGGGCGGGGCACACCAGGCCCCGGCCGCCGCGGCAGCCCTCGTCGATGCCGCCCTGCAGCGGGCGCTGGGCGAGGTATCCGCCATCGAGCCGGCCGCGCGGCTGCAGCAGCGCTATCGCAAGTTCAGGAACATGGGGCGGCTCGGCCTGGAGTTCGCCGACCTGTCGGTGGCGCCCCCGCCGGAAGCGGCAGGTCCTCCCGCCGACGAGACCGGTTCCGCCGGAACGTGATGGTCTCCTACCTCTGGGAGGACCTGGCGTGCGACGACGGAAGGGTCCGCCGGCTGGTTGACGAACTCGGTCTCGACCCGGTGATCGCGCGGCTCCTGGCGCTGCGCGGGCTCCATGCGCCCGACGCGGTCGAGCGTTTCCTGCATCCGCGACTGGACCATCTGCACGATCCCTGGTTGCTGACCGACATGCCCCGGGCCGTCGATCGCCTGCTCGCGGCGATGGCCCGCGGGGAGCGGGTCGCGGTTCACGGCGACTACGACGTCGACGGCATCACCGCGACCGTCGTCGTGCGGCGCGTGCTTGAACTCCTTGGTGCGGATGTGGTGCACTTCGTGCCGGAACGACTCCGCGACGGGTACGGCCTGAACGTCCCCGCGATCGAGCGGCTGCGCGCGGAAGGCACCAGCGTCGTGGTCTCCGTCGACTGTGGCATTCGCGGGACCGAGGCGGCCCGTCGAGCACGCGACCTCGGCATGGACCTGATCATCACGGACCATCACGAGCCCGACGACACGCTGCCGCCCGCCTTTGCCATCGTCAATCCGAAACGGCCCGATTGTGCGTACCCGGACAAGGACCTCTCCGGGGCGGGCGTCGCACTGAAGCTGGTGCAGGCCATCTGCCAGCGCACGGATCGGGCGCACTGGCTGCCGGCATTCGTGAAGGTCGCCGCCATCGGGACGGTCGCCGACGTGGTGCCGGTCCTGGGCGAGAACCGGGTGATTGCGAGTGTCGGACTCGACTTGCTCTCGCGCGGCCCCCACAAGACCGGCCTCCGCGCCCTCCTCCAGGCCAGCGGCCTGCTCGGGCGGCCCATCAGCAGCTATCACGTGTCGTTCATGCTGGCCCCCCGCCTGAACGCGGCCGGGCGTATGAGCACCCCGGACATTGCCCTCAGGCTGCTTCTCGCGTCCGATGAGGCGATGGCCGACGAGGCGAAGGCGCTGGCCGAGCAGCTGAACGAGGAGAACGAGCGCCGCCAGCAGGAGGAGCGGACCACCGTCGCCGAGGCCCGTCGCCTGATCGACGGTGACCCGCACATCGGCGCCCGGTCGCTCCTGGTCGTGGCTGGCGAGGGCTGGCATCGCGGAGTCATCGGCATCGTTGCGTCGAAGCTCGTGGAGACCTACCACCGGCCTGCCATCGTTCTCTCGATCGACGGCGACTCGGCCCACGGATCGTGCCGCAGCATCCCAGGCTTCGACATGCTGGAGGCGCTCGAGTCCTGCAGCGGCGAGCTCGAACGATTCGGCGGCCACAAGATGGCGGCCGGGTTGACGCTGGCGACGGATCGCCTCAAGGCCTTCCGCGCGGGCGTGACCGCCTGGGCCGACGATCGCCTCGGGCCGGACGACCTCCGCCCGAGGCTGCGAATCGATGGTCGGGTCACATTCCGGCAACTGACCCTGCCGCTTATCGAGCGGGTCAACCAGCTCGCGCCCTTCGGCATCGGTAACCCCCGGCCCCTGTTTGCCTCCGAAGGCCTCCAGGTGACCGATGGCCCGCGCCGCCTCAAGGATCGGCACCTGAGCGTCGGACTTCGCCAGCACGGCGTGGCGATCCGGGGGGTGTTCTGGCGCGGAGCCGGACGGGCGGCGGAGATCGAGGCGGCCCGGGAGGGTCTGGACGCCGCATTCTCGGTCGAGGAGAATACCTTCAACGGGCGCTCATCGGTCGAGTTGTCTCTGGCCGACATCCGCCCCAGCACCGGGGAACGAGCGTGACCGCGTGGCAGCGGCGGCTTCGGGCCGCGATCGCCGTGTTCGGGGTCGGGTTCGCCGTTCTCGTCTACGTGGCGATCCGGCATGGCCGGGCGCCGGCCCCGCCCGCCTCGATCGTGGGGCGGGTCGACCCCGGAGCGGCGGCCGAGATCACCGGTGGCGATAGCCGCACCTTCAAGGGGGAGAACCAGGACTTCCGGGTCGAGTACGATCGACTCCTTCTCTATCCCGACGGCCGCCAGCGACTGCAGGGTGCCCGGGTCTTCGTCGACGAACGGGCCGGACGGGCGTTCCGCGTCACCAGCGCGGAGGCCCGTGTTGGCGGCGATCAGGACCACCTCGAGTTCTCGGGCGGCGTCGAGCTGACCTCGGACGACGGCCTGAAAGCGAGTGCGCGCGAGGCAGCCCTGATGCAGTCCGAGGGCGTGGTGCGCGCGTCGGGCCCGACGACGTTCTCGGCGGGCACGATGACCGGCTCGTCGGTCGGACTGACCTACGACCTGAAGAGGGATGTGCTTTGGCTCCTCGAGCAGGCCAGGCTGAGCCTGGCGCCGGACGGCCCCGACGGCGCGCCGGTTGAGATCTCCGCTGGCAGTGCGGGGCTGGCGCGCCCTGACCACTACGCGCGATTCGAAGGCGGATTCACGCTCGTCCACCAGGGGCGCACCCTTCAGAGCGAGCAGGCGACCGCGTATCTCAGCGACGACCAATCGAAAGTGCAGGTGCTCGAGATGCAGCGGGCGGGGCGCGTCACCGGTCTGGGCGAGGCCGCCGGGACCCTGCGCGGCATGAAGGCCGACGATCTGAGCGTCGAGTTCGCCGAGGATGGCCACACCTTGCGGGGGGCGACGCTCTCCGGCACGGCGTCCATCGACGTGGCCGGCGCCGCCGCAGAGCCGAGACGGATTGCGGCGCGCTGGATCGAGCTTCGCCTGGCCGACGACGGCGTGACGGTCACCTCGCTCAGTGCCCGCGAGGATGTGCGCCTCGAGCTGCCGGCCGAAGGGCGCCAGGGCGCAATGACCGTACGCGCGGACACGTTGGCGGCGTCAGGCGAAGGCGGGGGAGGGCTGAGTACGGCCACGTTTCTCGGTGGCGTTGAATACCGTGAGACGCCGCCGGGCTCCGCCGTCACGCGGGTTGCGGGCGCGGAGTCGATGACGCTGGTTGTGGCACCGGGCTTCGGCGAGGTTGGCGAAGCGCGCTTCGACGGCGGATTCTCCTTCGACGAGGACCGCGTCAGTGCCCAGTCGACCCAGGCGACGTACCGGGTGATTGAAGGCGTCGTTGAGCTGGCCGGCGTCGACGACGCGTCGGGTCGGGTCCCGCGGGTGACCGACGGCCAGGCCGCGATCGAGGGAGGGACGGTCCTGCTGACGCTGGAAGGCCGGAAGATCGTCGCGACCGAGAAGGTCCGCAGCGTGCTGCTGCCCACCTCCGCCCCTTCGTCGGGTGACGCCTCGTCGTCGACGCCGACGCGTTCGTCCATGCTCCAGGCGGACCGGCCAGTCTATGCAACTGCCCAGACGCTGTCGTACGACGGGGCGACGCGGCGAGCCAGCTACGCCGGCGGCGCGCGGCTGTGGCAGGGCGACACGGCGATTCAGGGCGACGAATTGACGATCGACGACGCCACGGGCAATCTGAGTGCGCGCGGGAGCGTGCGGTCGACGCTGATGCTCGAGAGGCGCGATGAGCAGGGGGGTGCGAGCGAGCGGCAGCCGACGATTGCCAGCGCCGACAGCCTCGCCTACGACGAAGCGTCCCGCAAGGCCACCTATACGCGCAACGCCCACGTGTCGGGACCGCAGGGTGACCTGCGGGCGGGGAGGATCGAGGTCGTCCTTTCCGAATCGGGCGCGCAACTCGTGCGCGTCGAGGCCTACACGGCCGTCACGGTGCAGGTGGGCGAGCGGCAGGCGAGCGGCGACCGGTTGACATACATCGACGCAGACGGGCGCTACGCGATGCAGGGCGTACCCGTGCGGATCGTCGCGCAATGCCGGGACATCTCGGGCCGCTCTTTGACTTTCTACAAGGCGGCCGATACGATCATCGTCGACGGCAACCAGGAAGCCCGCACCCAGACGACGGGTGGCGCGCCGTGCGGCGAGCGCCGCTCCACCTGAATGGCCACACTCCGAACCGACAAGCTCACGAAGTCCTACGGCGGGCGCACGGTCGTCAAGGGCGTCAGCGTCGACGTGCAGTCGGGCGAGGTCGTCGGACTGCTCGGCCCCAACGGTGCCGGGAAGACCACGACGTTCTACATGGCTGTCGGGCTCACCGCTCCGGATTCGGGGCGGGTGCTGCTCGACGGCCAGGACGTCACGTCGGATCCGATGTACGTCCGTGCCCGCAAGGGGATCGGGTATCTACCGCAGGAGCCGTCGATATTCAGGGGCCTGACCGTGGCCCAGAACATCACGGCGATTCTCGAGACCCTCCGCCTGTCGAGGCGCGAACGGCGCGCGCGCCTCGACGAACTGCTGTCGGAGCTGAACCTCGCTCCGCTGGCGAACGCCCCGGCCTACACCCTGTCCGGGGGCGAGCGCCGGCGGGTCGAAATCACGCGGGCGCTGGTCGTGCGGCCGAAGTTCATGCTGCTGGACGAACCGCTGGCGGGGATCGACCCGATTGCGGTGGCGGAGATCCAGAAGATCGTCTTCCACCTCAAGGAGCGCGGCATTGGCGTCCTCGTCACCGACCACAACGTCCGGGAGACGCTCCGGATCACCGACAGGGCGTACATCGTGAACGACGGCATGATCTTCCGCAGCGGCACCCCAGGGTCGCTGGCGGCGGACCGGGATGTGCGGCGCATCTATCTGGGGGCCGATTTCCGTCTGGACTGACGGAGCCCGAACGACTACACTCGCCGTTGTAGACATGGCTATTCAGCAGAAGCTCCACACGAAGCTCGTTCAGAAGCTGATCCTGACCCCGTCGCTGCAGCAGGCCATCAAGCTGCTGCCGATGTCGACACTCGAGCTGGCGGACCTGCTGAATCAGGAGGTTGTGGAGAATCCCCTCCTGGAGGAGACGGTCACCGACGAGCTGCAGCCGGCCGATGGAGTGAGCGCCGACAAGCCAGGCGAGAGCCCCGAGGCGCCGGCGGCGAAAACGGAGGATTGGGACGACAGCGACTACGCGTACTTCTTCGGAGACTACCTCGACGACGGCTATCGCCCGCACACGCCGCAGGAGGTGCGGGATCTGCCACCCATCGAGAACACCCTGTCCACCACGACGTCGCTCTCGGACCATCTGAAGTGGCAGTTGTCGCTCCAGACAGCGTCGGAGACGATACGCGCCGTCGGGGAGGCGATCATCGGCAATCTCGACGATGACGGCTACCTGGTGGCGTCGGTGGACGAGATTGCGGCGATGGGGAACTGGTCCGTCGCGGAGGTCGAGCAGGCCCTCGCGCTCGTGCAGGGCTTCGACCCGATCGGCGTGGCCGCCCGGGACCTCCAGGAGTGCCTGCTGCTGCAGTTGCGGCGCGTCGAGGACGACGTGTCGGTGGCGGAACGGATCGTCACCGAACATCTGCGGCTGCTGCAGAACCACCAGGTGCCCGAGATCGCAAAGCGGCTTGGGACGACGGTGGATGAGCTCAGGGAGCACGTGGAGCTGATTCGCCACCTGGACCCCAAGCCGGGCAGCCGCTACAACCGAACCGCATCGCCGTATGTGATCCCGGACGTGTATGTGGTCAAGGTCGAGGACCAGTATGTGGCCGTGCTGAACGAGGAGGGACTGCCGCAGCTCCGCGTGAGCCCGGTCTACCGGCGCTTGCTCGACAAGAACGCGCAGCAGAGCGACGAGACGCGCGCGTATGTGAAGGACAAGTTCCGGTCGGCGCTCTGGCTGATCAAGTCCGTCGAGCAGCGGCAACGTACGATCCACAAGGTCGCGACGAGTATCATCCAGTTCCAGCGGGACTTCCTGGACAATGGCATCGAGCATCTGCGACCGCTGGTCCTGCGGGACGTCGCCAACGACATCGGCATGCACGAATCGACCGTGAGCCGCGTGGTCACGAACAAGTACATGCACACGCCCCAGGGCGTCTTCGAGATGAAGTACTTCTTCCACAGCGGGATCAGCAGCTCGTATGGCGAAAGCGTGTCCTCGGTCACGATCAAGCAGCGCATCAGGAAGATCATCGAGGGTGAGGATCCGCGCCGGCCGCTCAGCGACTCGAAGATCGTCAGCATCCTGCAGAAGGAAGGACTCGTGCTGGCCCGCCGAACGATCGCGAAATACCGCGAGGAAATGAGGATTCCCACGTCGAACCAGCGCAAGATGCTCTACTGAGGCCATCATGAGACTGGCGTTGACGACCCGGCACGTCGACCTGTCCCCGGCCCTCAGGAGGCTCGTCGACCGCAAGGTGGTACGGCTGGATCGGCTGATCGGCACCAAGGTCGTGTCCGGCCAGATCGAGTTGTCGCTCGAGAAGTTCCGTCACGTGGCCGACGTCCACGTCCACGCCAGGGGCGGCAAGATCCTCCATGGGCGGGCAGCCGCGACGTCCTGGGAGGAAGCCATCTCGGCCGCCGTCGACAAGATCGCCGCGCAAGCCGAGAGGATGACGGGCAAGTGGCTGCAGCGCAGGCGGGCGGCGCGGCCCGTCAAGCGCGTGCCGGCTGCCGTGGTGTCACCGCCGCCGCCGATGGCCCGCATCGTGCGGGCCCGGCGCTACGCGGTCAGGCCGATGAGCGTCGAGGAGGCCGCACGCTCCGTGGGCGAACGCGCCGACGCCTTCGTGGTGTTCCGACACCCGGAGACGGATGCGGTGCGGGTGCTCTACCGGCGCAAGGACGGAGACCTCGGCCTCATCGAACCCGACGCCTGAGACGAAGCGGCGCGACCCATCATGAGCGTACCCCCGCCGCATGTCACCGTCGGCTGGCTGCTCAACCTGCGATCGGAGGCGTTCAACCTCGCCTTCGAAATCGTGGCGGGCCGGGGCGGCCTCGATCGGCGCATTCTCAACCCCTACGTGTTGAAGACCGGCCTGGCTCTCGTGGGCTTCCATTCCTACCTCCAGCCCGGGAGAATCCTGGTCTTCGGCGCCAGCGAAGTCGGCTATCTCGAACAGCTCCCGCCCGGCGCGCGGCGTGTGGCGCTGCAGCGGACGCTGCGCCGCGAGGTGCCGTGCGCGCTCGTCACCGACGGACTCCACGTGCATCCCGAGTTCGCCGAGGAGGCGGAACGGGCCCAAGTGCCGCTGCTCCGGACGCATCTGCCGACCCCGGTCGCGATTGCGAAGGTCACCGGCGTGCTCGAGGATCGCCTGGCCGAGCGGACGCTGCTGCACGCGGTGCTGCTGGACCTGCTCGGCCTCGGCGTGCTGATCGTGGGCGAAAGCGGCATCGGCAAGAGCGAGTGCGCCCTGGACCTGGTGATGCGCGGCCACCGACTCGTCGGCGACGACGCGATCGAGATCCGGCGCCGGGCGGAGTCGGTGCTGATCGGAACCTGCCCGGAATTGACCCGCTACCATATGGAGATCCGGGGCCTCGGTGTGATCAACGTCGAGGACCTGTTCGGCGTGTCGTCGACACGCTCCTCGAAGCGGATCGAGTTGGTCGTGCAGCTCGAACGCTGGGAGGCCGGCCGGCAGTACGAACGCCTCGGCCTCGACACCGAGCACTTCGAGATTCTCGGCATCCGAGTACCGCTCGTCAGGATGCCGATCGCACCCGGCCGGAACGTGGCCAACCTCGTCGAGGTCGCGGCGCGAAACCAGGTCCTCCGGTCGCGCGGGCATCACGGCGCGCGGGATCTCGCCGCGCGCCTCGAACGTCAGCTTCGGGACGTTGAGTCGGGAGCTCTCGACCCGGCGGGCGGGCCCGTCGATCCGGAGAACGAGTGATGCCCCGCCAGAGAGCCACCGCCGCCAGCTTGACATCGGTGCCCGGGCGCTTCGTCATCGTCACCGGACTATCTGGTGCGGGGAAGTCGCAGGCCATCCACGCCCTCGAGGATCTCGGCTATTTCTGTGTCGACAACCTGCCGACCGCGCTGATTCCGACCCTCGGTTTCCTGGCGACCAGGGCCGGATCGGATCTCGAGAAGGTCGCCATCGTGGTCGACGTCCGCGAAGGCTCCTTCCTCGCCGACTTTCCCAAGCTGTTTCGGAAGCTCAAACGCTCGAGGCTCAGTCCCGTCCTCGTGTTCCTCGAGGCGCGGGAGTCGGTGCTGGTGCGCCGGTTCAGCGAGACGCGCCGGCCCCATCCGCTCGCGCTGAACCGCCCGGTGCGCGAGGGTATCCGCGAGGAGACGCGCCGCATGCGCCCGATCCGGGCCATGGCCGACGAGATCGTCGATACCAGCACGCTGACGGTGCACGACCTGCGGGCGGTATTCCGCGGGCTCGCGTCGGGAGCGAAGGTCGCACGCCCGCTCCAGATCACGCTGGTCAGCTTCGGGTTCAAGCACGGCCTGCCCCCGGAAGCAGACCTGGTCTTTGACGTGCGCTTTCTCCCGAATCCTCATTTTGTTCCCCGGCTCCGCCCGCTGACCGGACGGGATGACGCCGTCGTGCGATTCATGGAGACGCGCGGCGCCACGGGCGAAGCCGTCGGACGCTTCGGTGCATTGCTGCAGTACCTGGTTCCGCAGTACGCTGCGGAAGGCAAGACCTATCTGACGGTCGCCATCGGGTGCACCGGCGGGCGGCATCGGTCCGTCTACGTGGCCGAGGCGATTCGTTCCGTCCTGGAGGCGCTGCCGGATGTCGGGGTCCACGTGCGACACCGGGACATCGCCGGCGCGGATGAGTGACCCGGCAGGGTCGGGCAAGGAGCAGTCGTGATTGGCGTCGTCGTCGTCACACACGGGCAACTGGCACGGGAACTCTTGAGCGCGGCCGAAGCCATCGTTGGAGACCTGCCCAGGTTCGCCGCCGTCTCGATTGGATGGCACGATGATGTCGAGGACGCCCGCGAGGAGATCCGCCAGGCGGTCGTGAGATGCCAGCAGGGCAAGGGCGTGGTAATCCTGACCGATATGTTCGGCGGAACGCCCAGCAACCTGGGCATGACGTTCCTCGAGCCCGGCGCCGTGGAGATTGTCACCGGCGTCAACCTGCCGATGCTGATCAAGCTCGCCGGCCTGCGGAACTCGGACGACCTGCTGGCCGTGGCCCGCGAACTCAGGGAGACCGGCCGATCGTCCATCCACGTCGCGTCCGATCTGCTGAGAGGTGAGCCCCGCAACGTATGATGACGCGGCAGGTGGTGGTCTCGAACGCACTCGGCATGCACGCCCGAGCCGCGGCCCGGTTCGTCCACCTGGCCACGAGCTTCCAGGCCAGGGTCACGGTGAACCGCGACGGCCGGTCGGTCGACGGCAAGAGCATTCTCGGACTCCTGCTCCTCGCGGCCCGGTGTCAGTCGGTGGTCACCATCACCGCGGAGGGCCCCGACGAGGAGGCTGCGGCCGAGGCATTGGTCCGACTCGTCGAAACGGGGTTCGGTGAGGCGCCGTGATCCAGCTCATCGGCATTCCGGTCTCCCCGGGAGTCGCCTCCGGGCCCGCGGTCGTGCTCCTGCAGAACCCCTTCGCCATCCGCTACACGGTGGCCCAGGGTCACGTCGCACGGGAAGCGGCGCGGCTGGACGAGGCCGCGCGGCTGGCGCGCCGCCAGCTCGAACAGGTCCGCGAACGCGTCACGCGCTCGTCGGGGCCGGAATTGGCCTCACTGTTCGATGCGCAGTTGCTGATGCTGGACGATCAGCCCCTGGTCCCTCGCGCAAAGGCAATCGTGGAGACCGATTGTCTCAACGCCGAGTGGGCGCTGCAGCGGGCGTTCGATGAAGTCAGCACGGTCTTCGACCAGGCCGACGATGCGTACCTTCGCGAGCGGCGCGGCGACGTGGCGGATGTGGTCGGCCGCCTGGCCCGGGCACTGAGACCGACGACCACCAGCCCCTGGTCGGTCCTCGCCGGTATCGAGGTGCCGTCGATTCTGGTTGTGGACGAGCTCGCCCCGTCGGTTGCCGGACAACTCGAGCCCGCGCGCATCCTTGGCGTGGCCATCGACGGCGGCAGTCGCACCCACCACGCGTCGATCATCGTGCGGTCGCGCCGCGTCCCCGCCGTGGCGGGCCTGCGTCGGGCCACGGCGCTCATCCGGCCCGGCGCGATGGCGGTGCTCGACGGCGACGCCGGCGAGTTCGTCCTCGATCCCACTCCGGACGCGCACGAACGAGTGCTTGCCCGCCACCGGGGGCGGGTGGCCCTCCCGGTCCGGGCCTCGGACGTGGGCCCGGTCACCACCGCCGACAACCAGGTCATCCGCTTCGAGGCCAACGTCGAGACACCGGCCGAGGTGCCCGGCGCCAGGGCGGCCGGGGCCGAAGGCATCGGCCTGTTCCGTTCAGAATTCGCCATCGGTCTCGAGAGCCTGGGGAGCTTCGACGAAGACCGGCAGTACCGCGTCTACCGGGCCCTCGTCGAGGGGATGGCCCCTCTGCCGGTCACGGTCCGCACGTTTGACGTGGACGAGTTCCAGGTGTCTGGAAACCGCCATCCCGTCGGCGGCACGTCCAGGGGGCCACTTGGCCTTCGGGCGATCCGGCTCAGCCTCGACCGCCGCGACGTCTTCGATACACAGCTCCGCGCCCTCGTCCGGGCATCACGGCACGGGCCCATCCGGATTCTGTTTCCCTTGATCTCGTCGGTGGAAGAACTGCGGGCGGCCCGCTCCGCCCTGCGCGGGGTCCAGTCCGAGATCTCGGAGGGCGAGGGGCGGGTTCCGGATATTCCCGTCGGGGTGATGATCGAAGTGCCGTCTGCCGCCCTGACGGCCGACCTGCTGGCGCGCGACGCGGACTTCTTCAGCATCGGGACGAACGACCTCGTCCAATACTGCCTGGCAGTGGATCGCTCGGACGGGCGCGTGGCCGATCTCTACGATCCTCTGCACCCGGCCATCCTTCGAGTGATCCGGCAGGTCATCCGCGCTGCCGCGCGGCACCGCAAACCCCTGTCCGTGTGTGGCGAGATGGCAGGCGACCCGGCCTCGCTGGCGATACTGATGGGTCTTGGGGTCACCACCTTCAGCATGGCGCCCAGCTCCATCGCTCCGGCGCGGGCCATCGTGGCGGGGCTGAGTCTCGCGGAAATGAGGCGGGTGGCGGCCCGGGCCATGCGCCTGGGGACGGGCCGGGAGATCCGGAGTCTGGTCGTGAAGTCCGTGGCGGCACTGAGGCCGCCCGGCGCAGGCCGGCGCGAGGAAGGCGCCGGCGGGAGAGCACATGGCGAGTCCTGACACCGACACCGGGGTGAAGCGCATCGACAAGCCCTGGGGATACGAGCTGCACTGGGCGCTGACCGACCGCTACGTCGGCAAGGTGCTCCACATCGACGCCGGGCACGCGCTCAGCCTGCAGTACCACGTGAAGAAGGAAGAGACGATTCTGCTGTGGAAGGGGAGGCTGCGCTTCGAGATCAAGCGTGGCGACGAGCTGGCCACGGTGGAGATGGGGCCCGGCGACAAGGTCCACGTCGTGCCCGGGACGGTGCACCGCATGACGGCGATCGATGACTGCGACATCTTCGAAGTATCGACGCCTGAGCTCGACGACGTGGTGAGACTCGAGGACCGCTACGGACGCCTGACGCCGAGAGACCCGGCCCAGGGCTGAAGCCCTGGGTCGGGGTCTGACCACCCCTGGACCTGCGTCTGACGCCCATTGCCCGACACCGGTCGCCCGGGGCAATCGTCAGAAGGGGATGTCGTCTGCCGTCGTCTCGTCGGGGAGCTGGTCGGTGTCGTCTGCGACCTGGATGTCGCGCGAGGCGCCACCCGACGACATGCCACCGCCTCCGAGCAGCAGGATCCGATCGACCGACACCTCGGGGGTGTACCGGTGGTGGCCCTCACGATCGGTCCACGTCTGGATCGACAGCCGTCCCTCCACGTACACCTGTTTGCCCTTCACGAGGTACTGTTTGAGGGTCTCGCCCTGCTTCCCCCAGATCTTGATGCGATACCACTCGGTCGTCGGCTTGCCGGCGTCGTCTTTCTTCGACAGATCGTCGATGGCGAGGCTCGTGGTGGCGACGGCCTTGCCATTCGGCGTGTAGCGCAGTTCGGCGTCGCGCCCCAGGTTGCCGATGAGGATCAGGCGGTTGTAACTGTTGGATGCCATGCGTCGGATGTCCTTTCCGTCACGTCGTGCGCTGGTGCACTAGGCGCCCTGTCGCCCAATCCTGTTCAGTCGATCCAGGGCCTGCCGGGCCAGCCGACCCGCGTCACTGTCCGGGTAGTTCTTCACGCAGTGCTCGAACGACGCCTTGGCCTGCGGAACCTGGCCGAGCGAGTTCAGTGCGAGACCTCGCTTGTAGTACGTGTCGGGCAGGGTGTTGCTCGAGGGGTGGTTGGCGATGAGCGCGTCGTAGGCCGCAACGGCCTCCTTGAACTTCCCGGCGCTGTAGTGGGTCTCCCCGATGTAGTACTGCGCGTCGTCGGCGAGGTCGGACTTCGGGAACGTCTTGATGTAGCTGTCGAATCCGAGGATCGCGAGGCTCCACTGGCCCGCGTAGTAGTCGGCTCGGGCCCGTTCGAACATGCGCTGCGGCGACTCGCCGGCGGCGATCGGCGAGGGCGGCGGCGTCGGGGGCGGCTGTGGCGCGGCGCCCTGGGCACCCTCAGGCGG
The DNA here is from genome assembly GCA_040752275.1 of Acidobacteriota bacterium. Classification (GTDB taxonomy): domain Bacteria; phylum Acidobacteriota; class Vicinamibacteria; order Vicinamibacterales; family JAKQTR01; genus JBFMFH01. The sequence goes on along the minus strand of JBFMFH010000057.1, from coordinate 12,549 downwards.
CGCCTCTCCCGGGGGCGCGGCCGGCTGGGTGGTGCGGGCGGCGAGCGCGGCCTGACCGAGGCGGATGGCCTCCACCTCCTGGGACATGGACGTGAGCCGGACGTTGGTTTCATCGACCTTCTCGCGGACGACGCGCACCTCGGTCGCGACGGTGTCCACGAGCAGTTTCTGATCGGCGAACGACTTGCGGCTCACGCCCGCCTGATCGTCCAGCCGCGTGGTGACGGCCTTGAGGACGTCCGTCAACGCCACAATCTGCGCCTGCAGCTGCTGCGTCTGCTGCTGGAGCATGCGGATGTCGGCCATCATCTGCTGGTGTTCCTTGTTGGCGGCCTCGAGTGACGCCGAGTGCGTGATCGCCAACAGCATCACCACGACCGCCAGAATGCCCGCTCGTCGTGTCATCATCATCGTCCCACCTGCCGGCCCGGACACCGGGTCCTGCTACTTGCCCGTAATCACGAAATGCGCGCGCCGGTTCAGCGCCCAAGCCGACTCGTCGTGCCCGGGATCGAACGGGAATTCCTTCCCGTAGCTGACCGTGCGCACCCGTCGCTGCTCGACGCCCAGCGACACGAGATAGGACAGCGCCGCCACCGCGCGGCGCTCGCCAAGCGCCAGGTTGTACTCGGCCGTTCCCCGCTCGTCGCAATGCCCTTCGATCGTGATCGCCCAGTTCGAGTATCGCTTCAGGATCGCGGCGTTCTCGTCAAGGACGCCCCGGGCCTCGGCAGTCAACTCGTCGCTGTCGTAGTCGAAGAAGGCCGGCTTCAGCGGGGAGTCCCGATTCAGCTCGTCGATCGTCCGTGTCGCCATCGGGTCGTCTGTCATCGTCGGCTCGGCCACAACCGGCTGATCGGGCACAGCGGTCGGCCTCGGCGACGGTGCGGAAGGCGCCTCGGGCGCCCCGGCCGACGGCGGTGGCACGGGCTTGGCGACCGGGACCTGCGGTTTGGCGCAGGCACTGACCAGGATGGCGACCATCACAGCGGTCATAAGCGAGACTGAACGGACTCTCATGCTCGTGCCCCCTTGCTGCTTCTCGGTTCCGCGTGACGCATCGACGCTAGCGCGACCAGTCCGGCGTGGCGTTGTTGCCCGCTCGCGTAATCTGGCGCACGCCCTTCCCGTCACGCCCGATGGTGAAGATCTGCCGCTTGCCGGTCCGCGTCGAGCTGAAGGCCAGGTGCCGGCCGTTCGGGGCGTAGCTCGGACTCTCGTTGCTGCCCTCACCCCACGTCAGCTGGCGGAGTTCGCCCGTCGCGAGGTCGAACGTCTTGATATCGTACCCCGGGCCGGTCCTCGACGCATACGCGATCTCGTTGAAGGGGGCCGGCGACCAGCTCGGCCGGTCGCAGTAGGACTCGGAGGTGATCTTCCGCAGGTTCAGCCCATCGGTATCCACGATGTAGACCTGTGGGGACCCGGAGCGACTCGATACGAACGCGATCTGCGTGCCGCTCGGCGACCAGGTCGGTGTCGAATCGATGGCGGGGTTGTTCGTTAGGCGCCGGAGCCCGGAGCCGGTCCGATTCATGATGTACAGCTCCGGATTGCCGTCCCGGTTCGAGACGAAGCAGAGGCGCGTGCCGTCCGGGGACCAGGCCGGCAGCCAGTTCTGCGCGTCGCCTCCTGTCGGATTCTCGAGCTGCCCCTGGTAGATGAGTGAGAGGTAGAGGTCCGGGTAGTCCTGGCGGTACGACGTGTACGCAATGGCCCGCCCGTCCGGCGACCAGGCCGGCGACAGATTCAGCTTGCGCGAGATCGTCACGCGCCGCTGGTTCGCGCCGTCGTAGTCGGCGATGTAGATCTCCTTCACGTCCCGGTTCTGAATCGTTCCGGTGACGCGCTCGCCGTCGCGATCCGAGGAAAAGGCGAGCTTGGTGCGCGCCACGCCGCGCAGCGCACGCTGCTGCTGATGAATCTCGTCCGCTGCCGTGTGGGCGTAGAGCCGAGGGTTGATCGTGGATCCCGTATACTCGCGTGCCATCACCGAGCGCCGGGCCTTCACATCGTACAGCCGTACCTCCACGCGGAAGGCATTCGCACCCGAGCGCTCGAGCGTCCCAACGACCAGGCCGTCGGTGCCTAGCTCGCGCCATCGGTCGAACGGCACGTCGGTGGCCGACCGGGCCGGCGGGATCGACTTGTAGGTATCACGCGGGATCATGTAGAACTCGCGCTCGAACACCAGATCGTTCCAGAGGACCTCGCCAATCTCCCTGGCGGCCGCGAGGGTATCGGGCTCGTTGGTCCTGGCGATGAAGTCCGGCACGGCGTAGCGCGTGCGCGCGCCGGACTCACCGGTGATGCTCAGGCTGAGTTCAGACTGCGGGCGGGACTGCGGCGATGCCGCGACGAGGACGATATCCGTCCCGAGAGTCCCGGGTCCCACAAGGAACGCGACCACAGCGCAGCCGATGCCGACGGCGAGAATCGAAATCAGTAGACGCATCGTCACCGTTCATAGTCGAAGCGCAGATGCACCGTCAGCTCGTCGTTCGGAAACGCGGACGGCAACGGAGGCAGCCGCTGGGTGAGGAACAAGGCACGCTGGGCCGTCAGGTCCAACGCGGCGTACCCGCTCGAACGTTCCAGCTCGATGTCGGTGATGCGGCCGTCGCGCCGAATGCGGAACATGACCAGCGCCCGGCCCGCCACTTCCTGGCGCGAATTCCAGTTGCGCTGAATCAACTGCAGCATGGTCACGACGTAGTCGGGGCAGCAGAAGTTCTCCACCTCCAAGTAGCTGCCCGTGCCGCCGCCCCCGCCCGTCGAGAGTCCCCCAAAGCCCGTCCCGCGATTCAAGCTGGCCCCGGACTCGGCTGCGGGCTTCGCGGGGGCCGGCGCCGGCCTGGGAGCGGACTTCGGCGCCGCCTTCGGGGGCGTTCGCGCGGGCCGCGTCGTCTTCGCCGGCAGCGTCATCGCGGGTGGCTTCGGCGCGGGCGGCCGCACCGGCTCGGGACGCGGCGTCTCGGCTGGAGGCTCCTTTGGGGGAGGCGGCGAGGCCATCATGTTGGCACCGCCGGCGGACGGGCCAGGCGCGCCGCCGAGCGAGATGGTCATCACGGGGCGCACGACCTCCTCGCCTGACCCGTTGAGGATGGGGAGCAGGATGATGGCGGCAACGAACACGACGTGAGCCCCGACTGAGACCCCCAGCGTGCGGCCGAGGCCGCCCCGGTCGGCCGCGCGCTCCGCGAGTACCGCGCTGACGGGTTCCACGTCGCCTACTCCCCAGGCAGCTTCGCGACGATTCCCACCCGCTCGACGCCACCGTCCTTGAGCCGGTCCATCACGTCGATCAACTCCTGCAACTGGATCGCGCCGTCTCCCCGCAGGAACACTTCGCGAGACTCCCTCCCCTCCATCAACTGCCGCACGCGCTCGGTGAGCAGGTCGATCGATACACGCTCCTCGCCGAGCCAGACCCGCTTGTCCTTGCGGTAGGAGAGCGGTACGGTGATGAAGACCCGCTCCTCGGCAATCTGCTGGGCTCGGCGTGATACCGGCAGGTTGACGTCCACGCCCCGCTGCAGCATCGGAGCCGTCACCATGAAGATGATGAGCAGCACCAGCATCACGTCGACGAGCGGGACCACGTTGATCTCGGCCATCGAGGTCGACAAGCGGCGGACGCGGCCTGCACGTCCGCTCCCCCCGTTGACGACCTCATCGGCCGGGCTGACCTTCGGCATCGTCTCGCGCCTCCGGAACGGGCGGCCCTCAGGTGAAGTTCCGTTCCGAGATGTTCAGGAACTCGAGCGCGAAGTCATCCATGGCCGAGATCAGGCGCTTCACGTCGGCCACGAAGTGGTTGTAGAAGTACACGGCGGGAATCGCGGCGAACAGTCCCGCCGCCGTGGCGATGAGCGCCTCCGCGATGCCCGGTGCCACCACGCCGAGACTCGTCGATCCAACGGTCGCGATTCGCTGGAACGACGTCATGATCCCCCAGACCGTTCCGAACAGCCCGATGAAAGGCGTGATGCTCGCAGTCGTCGCGAGGACCGACAGCCGTCGCTCGAGCTTCGTCACCTCGACGGCAGCGGCGCGGAGCAACGCGCGATCGACCGCCGGGAGGCTCCGCAACGTAGGACGAACGGACGAGGCGCCCGGACTGCTGCTCTGCGTGGCGCCCTGAGTATGCTTGAGCTGGGTGTTCAACTCGGCGTAGCCGGCCTGGAAGATGCCGACGAGGGGACTGGCTTCGAAGGTCCGGCAGATGGCATGCACCTCGGAGAACTTCGAGCTGCGGCGAAAGATATCCAGAAACCGGTCCGTTTGGCCCTTGGCCCGATGAATCTGCCAGAGCTTGGCGAGGATAATGGCCCACGACACGACCGAGAAGGCCGCGAGGAGCAGAAGCACGAACTGGGCAACCGGGCCGGATCTGACGACGAGATCGACCACGCCGCCGCCGGCAAACGAGTAGGAATCCACGCCGCGCAGACCCTCCTGACAAGCCGTGCGGGCAGGGCCGGATGCCCGACAAGCCGGGCGCGACTCGCAACCGACGGGTATACAAGTCAGCGTAACACGCCACCCGAGTGCTGTCAAACCCGTGATATCATGGGAGTTCCGCCATTTCAGGCACCTTCGGAAGGACGCCGATGCTGCGGTATCTGAATGTCCGGAACCTCGCGGTGATTGAGTCGCTCGAGGTGACGTTCGAAGCAGGACTCAACGTCGTGACTGGCGAGACCGGAGCCGGGAAGTCGATTGTCATCGGCGCGGTCGGCCTCCTGCTCGGGGATCGCGCCCCGGCGGACGTCGTGCGGACGGGCGAAGAAACGGCGATAGTTCAGGCTGTCTTCGAACACGACGGCCGCGAGGTCGTCGTGCGCCGCGAGGTGTCCGCCCAGGGCCGCTCCCGCGGTTTCGTCGACGGCGTCCTCGTCACAGCCTCGGCCCTCAAGGAGCTCGGCCGATCGCTGGTCGATCTCCACGGGCAGCACGAACACCAGGTCTTGCTGGATCCGGACGTTCACCTCGATCTGCTCGACCAGTTCGCCGGCCTCGGCGAGGACCGCGCGAAGGCGGCTGGCGCCTTCGAGCAATGGGCCGGACTGGCGCGGGAGGCCGAGGACCTGGAGCGCAAGGACCGGGACCGCCAGGCTCGGCAGGACTTCCTGAGCTTCCAGCTCGAGGAGATCGAGCGGGTCGCGCCGAGAGCGGGGGAGGATGAGGAACTCGACCGCGAGCGGCGGGTCCTCCGGAATGCCGAGCGGCTCAGGCGGTTGTCTGACGAGGCCTACGCTCAGCTCTACGAGCGTGATGACTCGGTGATCGCAGGCCTGGCGAGCGTCTGGAGGCGCGTGGCGGATGTCGCGCAGGTGGACGGTCGACTGGCGCCGTTCCTTGACATGAAGGAGACTATCGACGCTCAACTGGATGAGCTGGCGACCAGCCTGCGCGAGTACGCGACGCACATCGACGCGTCACCGGAACGGCTGCAGGACCTCGAGGATCGCCTCGCGAGCCTCGAACGGGTCAAGCGCCGGTACGGCCCCGCCCTGTGTGACGTGTTGTCGAAGCGGGATGCATGCCGACTCGAACTCGCGGCTTTGGGCTCCCTCGACGCCCGCAAGGCGGAGGTGGCGTCGGCCCTGGAGGCCGCGGCTGCGAACTACGTTGCGTGCGCGGCCTGCCTGTCGAGGGCGCGGCGTGATGCTGCCCCTCGCTTCTCGGATGCGCTGGTCACGGAGCTGCGGACCCTAGCCATGGAGCGAACCCGTTTCGAGGTGAGGTTCGACGATGGGGCGCAAGCGGTGGAGCAGTGGACCCCCCGTGGATTCGACCGGGGCCAGTTCTTCGTCTCGCCCAACCCGGGTGAGGACCTCCGTCCACTGGCCAGGGTCGCATCCGGCGGCGAGCTCTCGCGGGTCATGCTGGCGCTCAAGACGCTGGCGTCGACCGACGCGCCAGGGAAGACGCTCATCTTCGACGAGGTCGATGCGGGCATCGGCGGGAGGGTCGCCGATATCGTGGGCCAGAAACTACAGGCCCTCGGCCGCACCTTCCAGATCGTGTGCATCACCCACCTCCCCCAGATCGCCGCGTCGGGACATGTCCACTTCCGGGTGACGAAGCACATCCGGAGTGGGCGGACGGTGACGTCAGTGGACGTGCTCGGCGCCGAGGAGCGGGCGGCCGAGCTGGCCCGAATGCTGGCAGGGGAGGTCGTCAGCGCTGGCGCGCTTTCGACCGCGAGGGAAATGCTGGAGGCCAGGCGGGCGGCGAACAGAGACGCGGAGGCGAAAGGCGAAGGCGAAAGGCGAAAGCGAAAGTCCAGCCCATGGCGAAGCGCTACCTGATCGAGACGTTCGGCTGCCAGATGAACTTCCATGACTCGGAGCGCCTGGCCGGGTTGCTGGAGGCCGCGGGCTACGAGCCTGCTGTCGCCGCGTCCGACGCGGACGTCATCGTGCTCAACACCTGCACCGTCCGCGAGAAGGCCGAGGACAAGGTCTTCTCCCGGATTGGCGAGTTGAGGGAGGAGGCCGAGGTGGCCGGCGCGGCGCCCGTGGTTGCGGTGGCCGGGTGTCTCGCGCAACAGGAAGGTGCGGCGTTGTTCCGCCGGTCACCATTCGTGGACGTGGTCGTCGGGACGCAGGCGGCCAAGCGGCTGCCGCTGCTCGTGGATGCCGCCCGGCGTGATGCCGTCCGTCAGATCGACATCAACCCGTATGAGGACGTATCGTTCCCGCTCGGGGTGGCGCGCCGGTCGGATCCGGTCCGTGCGTGGGTGACGATTGTCGAGGGGTGCAACGACTACTGCGCGTTCTGCGTCGTGCCGTACACCCGCGGCCACGAACGCATGCGCCCCAAGCAGGATATCCTGGCCGAGGTCCGGGAGGCGGTGGCGTCGGGCAGAGGGGAGATCCACCTGCTCGGGCAGATCGTCAATCACTACCAGGCTCCGGACGATCCCGACTGCGATTTCGCCGGTCTGCTCCAAGCGGTCGATGCGATTCCCGGGATCCGGCGCATCCGCTTTGCGAGCCCACATCCGCGCCACGTGACGCCTCGGCTGATCGACGCCCTGGCGACACTGCCTGCCGTCTGCCGGCACCTGCACCTGCCGGTCCAGTCCGGGTCCACGCGGATCCTGCAGGCGATGCGCCGGAGGCACACGCGCGACGACTACCTCAGACTGGTGGACGCGCTGAGGCGCAGGGTGCCGGACATTCAGTTGTCGACCGATATGATCGTCGGGTTCCCGGGCGAGACCGAAGACGACTTCGCGGACACTCTCTCGCTGGTCGGTCACGTCCGGTTTCACGCGATGTTCTCGTTCAAGTACTCGGAACGCCCGAACACTCTGGCGGCGAAGCGGCTGACCGACAGCGTGCCAGAGACCGAGAAGTCGCGTCGGATCGTCGAGTTGCAGGAACGGCAGAGGGACATTCAGCTTCGCCTGCACGCCCGCGCTGTGGGCTCGAGCCCAACCGTGCTGGTTGACGGGGTGTCGCGGCGTCGCGACGCCGAGTTGTCGGGACGGACGACGGGCAACACCGTGGTTAACTTCCCCGGGTCGGCGGATCTCCTGGGTCAGTTCGTGGCGGTGCGAATCGAGCGGGCCGGGCCGAACAGCCTGTGGGGGCAGGTCGAGGGCCCTGCTTGACACCAGGCCCTGCGGCTCCTACGTTGTTGAGTGTCGGGCGCGGTACTCGAGCCCGGCGGGGGTGCAGATGCAGATCGAAATGGTCATCAAGGGGCTGATGGTCGATCCCATCACCAACATGCCGATTGTGATCCTCCGGGATGCCGACGGTGATCGGGTACTTCCGATCTGGGTTGGGGTGTTCGAGGCCAACGCGATTGCGCTGCAGATTGAGAACATCGCCACGCCCCGGCCAATGACCCATGATCTGCTGCGCAACGTCCTGCGGGACTTGAACGCGGACGTCGAGAAGGTCGTGGTGTCGGACCTTCGCGACAGCACGTTCTTTGCGCTGATCCATCTGGTGGTGTCGGGAGAGCGCGTCGCGGTGGATGCGAGGCCCAGCGATGCCATCGCCCTCGCGCTTCGGACCCAGGCCCCGATCTACGTCGAAGAGCACGTCATCGACAGCGCGAAGACGATCGATTTCAGCACGGAGAAGCCGGACACCGAGCGGCTGCAGCGGTGGCTGGAGAGTCTGGATCCGGAGGAGTTGGGGAAATACAAGATGTAGTAGTAGAATGCCGGCGCACCCCCTTGTGTGCCGGATGTCGATGATCCTCGCCATCGCCAACCAAAAAGGCGGAGTGGGCAAGACCACCACCGCCATCAACCTGGCTGCTGCGCTTGCACTCCACGGCAAGCGGACTCTGCTGGTCGACATGGATCCCCAGGCGAACAGCACGATGTCGTATCTCGCCGTCCAGGACGTCGCGCGAAGCGTGTACGACGTGATCGCGGACGGAGCCTGCGGCTTGCAGGACGTTGTGGTGGCTTCGCCGGTCGCGAATCTGATGATCGCCCCGGCACGGATCGCGCTGGCCAAACTCGAGTCGAAGCTGGTCGGCGAGATCGACGCGCACTTTCGACTCAAGGACCGGGTTGCTTCAATCGAGGCGGACTATGACTACGTGGTCGTGGATTGTCCACCGGCGCTCGGACTCCTGACCGTCAACGCGCTCGTGGCCGCCAGCCATCTGCTGATCCCGATCCAGTCGTCGTACTTCGCCCTCGAGGGTACGGATGACTTGCTTGAGACCGTCGAAAAGGTGCGTGCACGGGCCAACCCGACGCTCCAGCTCCTGGGCGTACTCATCACGATGCACGATCGAAGGACGGCCATCGCGCGGGACATCCGAGCCCAGATCGAGCGGGTGTTCGGTGACAAGGTGTTCTCGACGGTGATTACCAAGAGTGTTCGGCTGGAAGAGAGCCCGGCGTACAAGGAACCCATCTTCAGCTTCGCGCCGGACTCTTCGGGCGCCACCGAGTACTACCGGCTCTGTGAGGAGGTGATCGAGCGTGGCTAGGCGGTCGGGTCTGCCGGACACCGTACGGATGCGTCACGACGCCCATTACGTGGAGGCCTTGGCGGCCCCTGGCGGGGAACCCATCGGGCGGCTGGTACCTATCGATCACATCGACCCCAACCCTGACCAGCCCAGGCAGTCGATGGGAGACCTCTCGGAGTTGATGGCCTCGATCGCAGAGAAGGGGGTCATCGAACCGCTCATCGTCCGGGCCCGCAACGGCCGGTATCAGATCATTGCCGGGGAGCGGCGCTACCAAGCCGCGGTGCAAGTGGGCCTCCGCGACCTGCCAGTGGTGATTCGCGACGCCGACGAAGGGGAGGTGCTGGAACTGGCCCTCATCGAGAACCTCCAGCGGAAAGACCTCACCCCGTTCGAGGAAGGCGAGGCGCTCCAGACCCTCGCCGAGCGGCACGGCCATACGCATGAGGACTTGGCGCGTCGCCTTGGGAAGTCCCGAACTGCGGTGACGGAGTCCCTGGCCATCCACCGGATGCCCGAGGAGGTCAAACAACTGTGTCGGCTGGCCGACATTTCTTCTAAGTCGTTGCTTCTAGAGATAGTTAGACAGTCAGACCCGCGAAAAATGACGGCCCTCGTCGAACGCATCGCTCGCGACGGCGCCCGCACGCGCCAGGAAGTTCGAGCGGTGACGGCGAAGTCGCGCCGAGGGCGGCCTCGGGCGTTCACATTCAAGTTCAAGCCCGCCACAAAGGCGTTCAACCTCCGACTGACGTTCTCGAAGTCCTCGGTCGACCGCGGCGAGATCATCGAGACGCTCGAGAGCATCCTCCGTGAGCTGCGCACGCAGCCTTGAGCGGATCCGTGGAAATCAACGGAATTCCAGGTGAGCGATCAGAAGACCGGTGGTTCCGGAGACGACCGCCAGGCGGCGACGGAGTCAAGTTAACATAACATACCTTATCAGATCTGCTTCGCGGGTGGCCGCTTCGCCCCCTGTGCATGACCTGTGCACGCCCGCCCGCCCCGCCGCCATCCGCCCCACAACGACCCCGGCCGGCCTTCGCGCCCGCACAGCCACCGTGGTATCGTCAGACGACCCACCCATGGTCCGCCTCATCGATCGCTACCTGGCTCGCGGAATCCTGACGCCTTTCCTGATGGCGCTCCTCGTGTTCACCTTCGTCCTGCTCGTCCCCTTCTTCGTGGACCTTGCAGAGAAGCTGATCTCCAAAGGCGTGCCCACGGGGATGGTCATCCGCGTGATGGCCACCTTGTTGCCCCAGGCCCTGGCCATCAGCATTCCGATGTCCCTTCTGATCGCGTTGCTGATCGGCCTGGGCCGGTTCTCGAGCGACCGCGAATGGGTGGCACTGCAGGCCTGCGGCGTCAGCATCTTCCGCGTGTTGCGTCCGGTGCTCGTGCTGGCCGCGGCCGGCTGGGCCCTCACGTCCTACGTAATCATCTGGGCCGTACCCGATGCCAACCAGACGTTTCGCGAACTCCGGTACGGCATCGCGGCACAGCGGGCCGAGGGCGAGGTGCGTCCGCGGGTCTTCTTCGAGGACTTCCCAAACAAAGTGCTGTACGTGCGGGACCTGCCAGACGACGGGTCGCCCGGCTGGCGGGACGTGTTCCTGGCCGACACGTCCGGGCCCCAGAACCCCACGGTCTACCTGGCCGAGCGAGGATGGATGGTACTCGACCGCGAGAAACGGACGGTCGATCTCGTCCTGAAGGCCGGCACGCAACACACGAGCCGGGCCGAGGCGCCGGGAGATTACAGCGTCTCGCGCTTTGACCACCTTGTGCTGGGGCTCGACTACGAGGCCATGTTTCCGCGCACGGGCCCGCAGAAGGGCGCGCGGGAGATGACGATCGCCGAACTGCGCGCGGAGATCGCGGAGATCGAGCAGCGCGGGGGATCGCCCCACGCCGAGGTCATGGAGATCCACAAGAAGTTCGCCATCCCGGTCGCCAATCTCGTGTTCGCCCTGCTGGCGCTGGCGCTTGGCCTGACCACCCGGCGTGACGGGAAACTCGCCAGTTTCGTCGTCGGCATCGGCGTGATATTCGCGTACTACGTGCTCATGTGGACGTCAGAGGCGGCGGCCAAAGGGCACCTCGTGCCGGCGTGGTTGGCCATGTGGGTGCCGACCATCCTTCTGGGTGGCGCCGGCGTCGCCGTCCTGGCCGTGCGAGGACCGGCCTCCCGTTGGTGGGTGTCGTGGTCGAGCCGGGCCCGGGCGAGGCTCGCTCCCCTGTTGCACACGCGCGTTGCGGTGGAGGTTCCCGCCTGGCTGCGGCGCCTGGCTTCCTCGCTCCGGTCGACGGGTGCGGGCCGCCCGTCCGCGTTCGGCGGCGTGAGGCTCAGCATCCTCGACGGCTACCTCGGGCGCTCGTTCCTCAGGGTGTTCGCGCTGACGTTCGTGGGGGTCATGGGGATCTTCTACATCTCTACGTTCATCGATCTGTCCGACAAGGTGTTCAAAGGCCAGGCGACGCTGGGCATGGTGGCCGAGTACCTCGTCTACGCCACGCCGCAGTTCGCCTACTATGTGGCACCGCTCTCCGTCCTGATTGCCGTGCTCGTGACCGTCGGCGTGCTGACCCGCAACAGCGAGCTCATCGTCATGCGTGCGTGCGGGATCAGTCTCTACCGGACGAGCGTGCCCCTCGTGCTGCTGGGGGTGGCCGCCAGTGCCGCACTGTTCTTCTTTGGGGAGAACGTGCTGGCCTACACCAACCGTCGCGCGGAGGCGTTGAACCACGTGATCCGCGGCGGGTCGCCGCAGACCTTCGACGTGCTGAACCGGAAGTGGGTCGTCGGGCACGAAGGGGAAATCTACAACTATCTCTACTTCGATCCCCGGCGAGCCGAGCTGAACGGATTCTCGTTGTTCAGGTTCGCCCCGAAGGCCTGGCGCCTGCAGAGCCGCATGTTCTTCCACCAGGTGGCATTCCTCCAGGGGCCGCCGGCGGCGGGCGAGCACGTCCCCTGGGAGGGCCGGCAGGGTTGGGTACGGGAGTTCGATCGCCAGATCGAAGCAAAGAGCTTCAGGACCTTCGAGCGGACGACGATCGACCTCGAGCCGCCGCAGTACTTCGCGACCGAACTGCCCGATGCCGACCGCATGAACTACCGGCAGCTGAGGCGCTACATTGCCGAGCTTCGGGCGAGCGGGTTCAACGTGATCGAACACGAGGTCGCGTTGCACAGGAAGGTCTCGTTCCCATGGGTGGCGTGCATCATGACGCTCATCGGCGTGCCGTTCGCGGTGAGCACCGGGCGCCGCGGCGCGCTCTACGGCATTGGCGTGGGTCTGGTCCTCGCGATCGTGTACTGGGTGGCCACCAGCGTGTTCGCGGCCGTCGGCGCGGGAGGCCTGATTGTCCCGATGCTGGCCGCCTGGGCGCCGAACATCCTGTTCGGGGCGCTGGCCGCCTACCTGCTGCTGACGGTGCGCACCTGACCTAGTGCCCTGGAACCGTGATGCCTCACACAACTCCCGGGCGGGGCATCCCGCCTGGCGGCGTTGCTCCTCCCTCACATACCGGGAGTATGCTCAGTCGTCGCGCCTTGCCAGCCGGGCGCCGCGCTCCGGGACTTCT
>JBFMFH010000056.1:0-106936 GCA_040752275.1 Acidobacteriota bacterium | reverse complement strand
ATTCGGGATTCGGGATTCGACCAGAACTGCCCAACGATGCCACCGGCGTGCCCGAATCCCGAATCCCGAATCCCGAATCCCGGTTCTTAGTGCGTGTAGTGCTGAATCGGCACGCCGTCGTACATGTCGTCGACGCGCAGAATCTGCGCGTCGCGGTTGTAGGTGCCCAGCTCGTAGTCCTCACTCATGATCAGGGCCTTGATCGGCTTGGTCGGGCACACCTCCGAGCACAGGCCGCAGAAGCTACACCGGGACAGGTTGAAGTCGAAATAGTCCAGCACCTTGATCTTCAGGCCCGGTTCGCGATGGCCGCCGAGCGAGATCAAATCGTCCGGGCACGCCTTGGCGCACTGGTCGCACACAATGCAGGTCTGAGCGCCCGTGCCGGGCTCAACTTGCAGTCGCAGCACGCCACGGAAGCGGGGCGCGACGGGGCGCCGTTCCGCCGGGTACTGAAAGGTGAAGGCCGGTTGGGGGGTGTATTTCAGTGTGACCCAGAGGCCCTTGATGAAGTCGACGAGGAAGATCGCGCGCAGGAGGTCTCTCATCGTCAGCCCCTGTCCTCGACGACCACCGGCTCGGTCTCCCCGGCGCGAATCACGCGCTGCCTGCGCAGGACCGTGCTCTCCTTGCGGATCTTGTCCTGCAGGCGCATGAGGCCGTAGAAGAGCGCTTCGGGGCGCGGGGGACAGCCGGACACGTAGACATCGACCGGCACCACCTTGTCGACGCCCTGCAGCACCGAGTAGGTCGGGAACGGGCCGCCCGCATTGGAGCAGCTCCCCATCGAGATCACCCACCGGGGCTCGGGCATCTGGTCGTACAGCCGCCGGAGCACCGGCGCCATCTTCTTGGTCACCGTGCCGGCCACGATCATCAGGTCGGCCTGGCGGGGGGACGCGCGGAACACCTCCGCCCCGAAGCGCGCGATGTCGAACCGCGGTCCACCGGCAGCCATCATCTCAATGGCGCAGCAGGCCAGACCGAATCCCATTGGCCACAACGAATTCAAGCGGGCCCAGGCCAACACCTTGTCAACGTTCGTCGTGATGATGTTGTCCTCGAACCGCTGGTCAATCACGCCCATATCGGCATCCTCGTTCGCGGGGGCTCGCGTTCTCCCAGGGGCGTCAACGGCTACTTCTGATAGTACTCGGCGTTCTTTGCAATGAAGTGCTGCCACTTCTCCGGGGTCTCGTCGAGGACGAAGATGGCCTCGACCGGACACGCCGGCACACAGGCGCCGCAGTCGATGCACTCGTCCGGGTGGATGTAGAGCATCTCAGCCGTTTCGAACTCGGACTCGTCCTTGCGCGGGTGGATGCAGTCCACCGGGCAGACGTCTACGCAGGCCGTGTCCTTCGTCCCGATACAGGGTTCGCAGATGATGTACGCCATGTCGCGTGTCCTCCGTTCAGCTGTCCTTCCCCCAGGACCGAGGCCCTCGGCCGGCGCTCCCGGGAACGGGACGCCAAACAACCGGAGCCAGGCGCCGCCACCGGTCGTCACACCGATCAGTGCGCCTCGATCCCGACTGCGGGCAGGTGCCCGAGACGCCTGGACACCAGGCGACCGAGCTCCCATGCCCCACGGTTGTGCTCGGTGAGGATGGGCGTGTCGTCCGGGCCGTGCCCAAAGACCCCGACGCGTGCGACTTCCCGGCCCGTGTAGTCATACACCGGAGCGCAGGTGCAGAACAACCGCTGACCGCCGCCATCGTCCCGGGCGCCGAGCCTGACGAGCGGCGCCGCGCCGGCGTCGACGTCCATCGGCCGCTCCAGGCGCAGGCAGCTGAGGCGGCGGGAGAGCTGCCCCTCCTCGAAGTAGACGGCGCAATGGGCCGGCATCTGGCGGCCGAACGTGGTGCGCATCGCCACGTCGTCCTCGCCCGTGCTCCAGATGTAGCTCACCTCGCTTGCCTCAGGCACTGCCACGAAACTGCGGTGACTGCTGCGGAGCGCGTGGTCGCGGAGCAGAGGGTACGCATGCAGCCGGATCTCGGAGCGGCCGAGCATGCGGAAGCTCAGGTCCAGCATCTTCAAGGTCAGGCTGTACCGCTGCGTCTCATCGTCCTGCCGGACATAGCCACGACGCTTCAACACGGCGAGTAGCCGGTGCACGGACGGCCGCGGCTGGCCGATCGCACGAGAGAGATCGGTCAAGGCCAGACCGGATGGTGCTGTACTGAGTGCTTCGCACACCCCCAGGGCCTTGTCGATCGACGTCGGGGCCGGGGCCGAGCGTATCGGTATCATCTTCCAGGTCGGTCGATGGCTTCCATTATATGGAAGCACGTTTCATTCTTCTAAACTGTAACCAGTGAGGAACGCACTGTCAAGCCCCCACCCTGCGCGAGGGGGTGAACCGAAGCCGGCGTGCGCACGGCGGCGATTGTGCATAGAATTCCATGTGGGTACCCTCCAATGCGGAGTCTGACGCGCGCCGGTGCCGCTGTCTGGCTGGCTGTCGTGCTACACCTGTACGGCGTGCGTCCCGCCTCTGCGCAGGGGCGGCCGGCGAGCCCGTTCTCCGTCGCGGGGGGGCGCGTGCTGTTCGCGGGCGATCTCTCGATAACGGTCGGGGCTCCCGACCCGGGGTGGTTCACCTACACCGACTACGAGACCAGTTCCCTTCGTCGCGTGCGCGCCGGGCTCGCGGTCGAGGCCAGGATCACGTCGGATCTCTCGGCGCTCTTCGAAGCGCGCGGCGAGACCGGCCGAGGGGTTGAACCATACGCGTGGTACCTCCGCTACCGACCCTGGAAGGGTCTCGTGAATCTCCAGGCCGGCCGCATTCCGCCGGTTTTTGGCGCGTACGCCCGGCGGAGTTATCCGCAGAACAACCCGCTCATCGGTGATCCCCTGCTCTACCAGTACCTGACGGCTCTCAGGCCCGACGCCGTACCGGCCACGGTCGACGACCTGCTGGCGATGCGTGCCCGGGGCTGGCTGGTGCGGTACCCGGTTGGCGACGCCGAGTGGCGCAACGGCGTCCCGCCCATCGCCGCTTCGCGATGGGGCACCGGCGTCCAGGCCTTGGTGGCTGGCCAGCGACTCGAAGGGGCCGTCTCGGTCACCCTCGGGTCGCTCTCCCGCCCTCTTGCCCGAGGCCCCATCCGTGCGCCCCAGGTCGCTGGGCGCGTGTCATGGAAGCCGGTGGTCGGCCTCGTCGTGGGCATCTCCGGATCACGCAGCGAGTTCCTCGACCGCGACCTCATCGAGATTCTTCCGGCGCTCGTTCGAGACCATCCGTACCGCCAGCGGGCTGTCGGATTCGACGGGGAATGCTCATGGGGATATTGGCTCGTACGGGGCGAGTTCGTCGCCTCCGGCTGGTCCGTGCCGGACCTCGAAGCGCCCCCCATTCGAGGCCCGTTGCGGGCGCGGGGCGGATACATCGAAGCGCGACGCCGCGTCGGGCCGCGCCTGTACGTGGCGGCCCGGGCCGACCGGCTGGCCTTCTCGACCGTGGAGGGCTCGCGAGGGTCCCGAACCTGGGACGCGGACGTGTCTCGCCTCGAACTCGGCGCGGGCACGACCCTGCGTCGAGGCCTCCTCCTGAAGGGCTCGTACCTCTATCACCAGAGGGGTGGCGGTCGCGTACGCGAGGATCACCTCTGGGCAGCTCAGCTTCTGTGGTGGTTCTGATGACGTCGGTGATCGAACGCGTCGGGCACCGGATCCCGGGATCTGCCGTCGCGCTGTTCTGCGTCGCGGCCACCTGTCCGCTCGCATTCACGGCGCCTGCGCCCGGATCGATCCGCGGGCGCGTTACCGTCTCCGACTACAGGGTCACGGTCGAGCCGAGGCCCATGCCCAGCTCGCTCGGCGGGACGCATGCGCCGCGACCGGTCGAACTGCGGCCGGCCGTTGTGTATCTGGAGTCCGCGCCGCGCGGGGCCTTCGAACGGGACGACGCGAGGGCCACGATGGACCAGCGGAACGAGACATTCGTTCCTCACGTGTTGGCCATCACCGTCGGCACCACCGTGGACTTCCCCAACAGCGACGTCATTTTCCACAACGTCTTCTCGCTCTCCAAGGCCAAGACCTTCGACCTGGGCCGCTACGCCAGAGGCAAGTCGAAATCGGTGCGCTTCGACCGGCCTGGTGTGGTCCAGGTCTTCTGCGACATCCATTCGCACATGAGCGCCTACATCCTGGTGTTCTCGCATCGGTACTTCTCGGTGACGGATGCCGAAGGTCGATATGCACTGGAGGGCGTGCCTTCCGGTGCCTACACGGTCGTGGTGTGGCACGAGGGGGCGGTCCGTGAAACCCGCGCCGTCATCGTGCCCGCGACGGGCAACGCCGCGGTTGCGGACTTCGCCATCCGCTGAGTCCGTTCTCCAGCAGATCCATGGTCCTCGCCTCCCTGACGAACCGCATCTTCCTGGCGTCGGCCGCGCTGCTCGTGGTGGTCATCGGCTCGACGGCCGTCTTCGTCAGCACTCGCGTCAGGGCCGAGGCCGAGCGCGAGCTGAGCCGAGGGCTGATTGAATCGGGCGCCGTGGTCGATCGTCAGAGCCGTTCGCTGTCAGACACCTTCACCCGGCTGTCCCGCCTGATTGCCGATCTGCCGAAGTTGAAGGCGGCGGTCGCCACTGCCGATCCTCCGACGGTACGGCCACTGGCCGCCGAGTACCGGGACATGCTCCCTGAGTCGAGTTTCGTGACCGTCACGGATCGCGCAGGGCGCATGCTGGCCAATATCGGCCCCGGGGCGCTGCCTCTGGACGTCTTCTCCCGGCTCCCCTCGCTTGCGGTTGCGCTGTCCGGCCGGGAGAGCATGTCCTTCCACCCTCACCCGGCGGGTGTCCTGCAGGTCCTGACGGTGCCTATCACCGTCGGACGTGAGCCGATGGATCTCTCCGGTACGCTGAGCATCGGGTTCGTGCTCGACAACGCGCTGGCCGGGGAATTCAAGGGCCTGACCGGCAGCGACATCGCCTTCGGTCTCGGGGGCGCCGTCCGCGCCAGCACGATGCCCCGCGACACGTGGGCGTCGCTTGCGGTGCACCCCCGCGGAGCCGGCGTCACGCACCTCTCGCTCGGAGCGGACGACTACGTGGCGCTCACGCGTCCCCTCGGGGGCCCGACTCGCCGGGTGACTTCGGGGGCCGGGCCGGGCAGAGACTCGCCGTTCGTCGTGGTCCTGCGCTCGCAGACGGCCCGCCTGAGGTTCCTGGGGCGGATCCAGACGTTCATCGCCGCGGCGGCCCTGATTGCGGTGCTGCTCGCGACGATTCTCAGCTACGCCGTGGCCCGCACGATCACGCGCCCGCTAGGCGCGATCACGACCGTGATGCGGGAGGTGGCCGCCACGGGCGACCTGACGCGCAAGATCCCGCTGCGCGCCGGAGGGTGGGAGGACGAAGACGCCAGGCTCCTCGCGTCGACGTTCAACACCCTCACCGAGTCCATCGCCGTATTCGAGCGGGACGCGGCGCACCGCGAGCGTCTCTCGTCGCTGGGCCGATTGTCGAGCGTCGTCGCCCACGAGGTGAGGAATCCACTGATGATCATCAAGGCGGCGCTGCGCGCGTTGCGGCGGGAGGACGCACGGCCGGAGGCCCGCGAGGAGGCCCTCCAGGACATCGACGGCGAAGTCGCGCGGCTGAATCGAATCGTGTCGGAGGTCCTCGACTACGCAAGGCCGATCACGTTCCATTGGCAGCGCGCCGACGTGAACGACATCTGCCGCGACTCCGCCCAGGCCGCCCAGGCGGACGAAGACGGCGTGCCGATCCGGCTCGCGCTCGCCCCGGGCCTGCCTGAGGTCGTCTCGGATCCGGACCGGCTCAGGAGCGCCCTGGTCAATGTACTGACCAACGCCCGGCATGCGGTGATCGCGAGTGCGTCCGGCACCGGCGGCGGAGCCCCACGTCCTTCGATGCACAAGCACGGCGACGTACTTGCTCCGTCGGGACTGAGTGCTGAGCGGGCAGATCCGGCCACGTTCGGCGCGAACGAATCGCGGTCGCACGGGCGAGCCGAAGGACCGAGTTCGGCGCGCCCGACCTCGGACGGCCGTGCCCCAGTCGAGCTCTGCACGGAGGCCTGCCCGGGCGGCGGCATCCGAATCTGGATCCGCGACCGCGGAATCGGCATCGATCCCGCCGTGCTCCCCCGCGTGTTCGAGCCGTACTTCACCACACGCCGGGGCGGTACGGGCCTCGGCCTGGCCATCGTCCGGAACATCGTCGAGGGCCTCGGCGGTCGCATCACTATCGAGAGCGATCCGGACACGGGGACGTCGGTGCGCATCGAGCTTCCCCTCAGACCCGCGGGCCGGCAGCGGGCCGATTTCGGAGACGGTCACTGAGTCTGGAGACGGCCGATATGTCGATCACTGGGACCATCCTGATCGCTGACGACGAGGAGAAGATCCTCAAGTCGCTCGTGCGGGCCCTGCGTGCAGACGGCCACGATGCAGTGGGCGCGACCAATGGGCGGGAAGCCCGCCGCCTGCTGAACGAGCGCACGTTCGACGTGCTGGTCGCCGACAATGTGATGCCCGACATGTCCGGCTTGGATCTCGTCCGCGAGATCGCCTCGCCGACCGCGGCGGGTGAGCGCCCGCAGATGATTCTGATGACCGCGCACGCCACAGTCGAGAGCGCCATCGAGGCCATGAAGCTGGGCGCCCTCGACTACCTCCAGAAGCCGTTCGAGATCGACGAGCTCCTCGTCGTGGTGCGGCGCGCAGTGGAACTTCAGCGGCTGCGCACGCACAACAGCTACCTGCTGAGCGAGCGCGACGAGGAGTTCGACCATTACGGCATCGTCGGCCGCAGCCGCGCCATGCAGGAGGTCATCAAGACGATCGATCTGGTCGCGAATGCCAAGAGCACCGTCCTCATCACCGGAGAGACCGGCACCGGCAAGGAGCTCGTGGCACGGGCGATCCACGACCGCAGCGGCCAGCGCCACATGCCGCTCATCAAGGTGAACTGCGCGGCCATCCCGGACACCTTGCTCGAGTCGGAGCTCTTCGGACACGTGCGGGGCGCCTTCACCGGGGCCACCGCCACCAAGAAGGGGAAGTTCTCCCTGGCCGACGGCAGCTCGATCTTCCTGGACGAGATCGCGATGCTCGGGCTGCCCCTCCAGGCCAAGCTGTTGCGAGTCCTCCAGGAACGGGAATTCGAGCCGCTCGGGTCGGAGCGGTCGCAGCGGGTCGATGTCCGGGTGATTGCCGCGACAAACCGCGACCTGGCCCGAATGGTGGCCGACGGGACGTTCCAGGAGGACCTGTACTATCGCCTCAACGTCATTCCCATCGCCATCCCGCCCCTTCGCGATCGCCGCGATGACATTCCGGCTCTCGCCGAGCACTTCGTCCACAAGCACGGCTCCCGTGCGGGCCGGCGCATTGAGGGCCTGGACGAGTCGGCCGTCACGGCGCTGCAGCGCTACGACTGGCCGGGCAATGTCCGTGAGCTGGAGAACACGATCGAGCGGGCGGTCGTGCTCTCCCCGGAACCGATCATCAGCGCCGACGCCGTCTCCGGCCTGGGTCCCGTTGTCCGCCGCCAGACCGGCCTGCCTTCCCTGCGACTGCACCGCAACGTGGAGTGGACCGAGCGGGAAACCGTCCGGCTGGCTCTCGACGCGGCGCATGGCATCAAGAAGGACGCGGCCGAGCTGATGGGCATCAGCCAGCGGGCGTTGAGCTACTACCTCGCCAAGTACTCCGTCACCGGCGGCAGCGACTGACCCACGAGGCAGGCATCCGGCACGCGCGTCGAGCTGGGCCGGCCCTCGAAGTCCGTAAACGTTTACGGTTCACGTAAGCCCGCCACGGTTCCCGACACCGACAGCCGCACGCTTCAGGCCTGCATCCAGTCCACACGAAGCGGTGCCGGACGGCACGCCCCTTGCGGTACGCCCTGCGTGGACTCGCACTCAGTCCTTCGATGCGCAGGTATGGCGACATCCTCGCGCTCGCAGAACTGAGTGTTGAGCGAGCGGATCCGACCACGTTCGGCGAGAACGAACCGTGGCCGTACTTGGGAGTCGAAGCACTCAGCGCAAGGTGAAGGGACGATGAGGCTGCGGATCTGGATCGGGCTGGTGGTCGCGGGGGCAGCAATCAGCGCGGTGGCCGCCGGCCGGCCGGCCGATTCGTCGCCGCGCGGCGGGCCGGCAGACGTGGTCCTGGAGATGACGGCACGGCGGTTCGAATTCGTTCCGGACCGTCTGGTGGTGACGGAGGGCGATCGGGTCACGATCGTCGTGCGCTCGGAAGACACCACGCACGGGATCGAGATTCCCCGGCTTGGTCTCGCCGCGGAGATCCCACGCGGCGGCCGGCCGACGGTGTTGACGTTCACGGCGCCCCAGGCCGGCACCTACGAGTTGAAGTGCTCGGAGTATTGCGGCCGCGGCCACGACCGCATGCGCGGCTCGCTCGTGGTGAAGCCGCGGCCGGCAGAAGGAGAACGACCATGAAGCGATGGATCTCAACCGGTATGGTGGCAGTGGGCATGTCGTTGGCCGTCACCGCGTGCGGTGGTGGAGGTGGCGGCGGCGACTATAGTCCGGCCGCACCGAGTCAGAACACGGGCACCGGCGGGTCGGGCGGGTCAGGGGGCTCGTCGAGCTCGACACCCGCCGCCGCGACAATCACGATCTCCAGTGCCGGCGTGTCTCCCCGGTCGCTCTCGATCGAAGCGGGTCAGAAGGTCACGTTCGTCAACCAGGACTCTCGGCCGCACGAGATCGGGTCTGACCCGCACCCGGTTCACACCGACTGCCCCCCGACCAACACCATCGGCCTGCTTCAGCCCGGCGCGAGCAAGACGACTTCCGACTACGGGACGATGAGAGCCTGCGGGTTCCACGACCACTTGGACCCGGACAACGCGGCGTGGCGGGGCACCATTCTCGTCGGCACGACCGGAACGCCCGATCCGGGATACGTGAGGTAGGCACATGCGAGCGTGCGCCCGTCCGGGTGCCTGCCGTCTGCTGCCTGCGGTCGTCACCCTGCTGGCTGTCGGCCTCTTGACCCCGGCGCCGGGCCTGGCTCAGGACCCGACGGCCCCGGTTGTGGCGAAGACAGGCGGCGCGCCGGCGACCGAGCCGGCTCCTGCACCGGCGGCGCAGGCCGATGACCAGGACGAGGTCGACCGCGAGGTGAAGAAGGTCGAGCCCGACTTCACGGTCATCGCCCTGCCCACGACGCTCCGCGTGCCGCGCCACGGCGCGGCGTTCCGGCTGACACACCGCTTCACGAGGGCCCTCGACGTGGGCAGTTTCGGTGATCTGGCCTCGGACTTCTTCGGCCTCGACGGCGGCGCGGTGATCGGCCTCGAGTTCCGCGTCGGCCTCGCGCGTGGGCTGCAGGCGGGCGCCTATCGAACCTCCGACAAGACCATCGAGCTGTTCGGCCAGTACGACGTCTTCCAGCAGGGTCCCGCAAGACCTGCCGGCCTGAACGTCCTGGTGGCCGTCGAGGGTCTGGACAACTTCACCGAGGAGTTCTCGCCGGCCATCGGAGCGATCCTCTCGCGCGCGTTGGGCGACAGGCTCGCCCTCTACGCCCAGCCGATGTGGGTCGGTCACACGCGGGTCGACGTCCAAGCGGACCCGCTCGACGGGCACGACCATCGGGACGGCAGGTCCACGTTCATGCTGGGTCTGGGCACACGCGTCCGCCTGGGCGGCAGCACGTACCTGACGTTCGAGACGGCGCCGCGACTCGCCGGGTTCGCCTGGGGGGATATGCACGTGTCGTTCGGGATCGAGAAGAGGGCGGGCGGTCATGTGTTCCAGGTGAACGTGTCGAACGGCGTCGGTTCGACACCGGCCCAACTCGCCCGTGGGGTGCACACCCACGGCGAGTCATTCTGGTTCCTCGGGTTCAACCTGTCTCGGAAGTTCTACTGACACCCGGGGCCAACGAGTGCCGTCTCGTCGTACTCGTAGACCCCCTTCCCCACCTTCCTCCCGAGGCGTCCGGCTCTGACGTGCTCCACGAGCAGGGGGCACGGCCGGTACTTCTCGCCCATGGTCGCGTGGAGGAATTCGAGCACGCTCAGCCGCGTGTCGAGGCCGACGAGATCCACCAGCTCGAACGGCCCCATGGGGTGATTAAGGCCGAGCTTGACCGCTTTGTCGATGTCGCGCGCGGAGGCGATGCCTTCCTGCAGCATGAAGAAGGCTTCGTTCCCGATCATCGCGTTGATGCGGCTGGTGATGAAGCCGGGCGACTCCTTCACGAGCACGGTCTGCTTTCCCATCCGGCGCGCCACCTGCTCGATCGCGTCGATCGTGGCCGGCTCGGTTTCGAGCGCACGGACGATTTCGACGAGCTTCATCTTGTGGACCGGATTGAAGAAGTGCATGCCGCAGAGGCGGCCCGGCCGTTCGAGGGCCGACGCCAGCTCCGTGATGCTGAGCGCCGACGTGTTCGAGGCCATCACGGCCTCGGGTACGAGGATCGACTCGATCCGGCGCAGCACATCGAGCTTCAGGTCCATGCGTTCTGGCACCGCCTCGATGACGAAGTCGGCGCCACGTGCGGCCCGTTCGAGGTCTCCCGTGGTGAACAGCCGTGCCAGCATCGCACGAGCCGCTTCGGCGTCGACCTTGCCCAGCTCGACGCTCGTCCGGACGATCTGCGCGACAGCGTCACGGGCCGACGCGAGCTGTCGCTCCGACACGTCGAACAACCGAACCTCGAATCCGCCGGCGATCGCGGCATGGGCGATTCCATGGCCCATGGTGCCGGCACCGATCACGGCAATCGTGTCAATCATCGAGCGCTCCGTCAGCTTGAGCCTGGATTCCCTTTGCGGTCCAAGCCGTGTCGGAACCGAGGTCGAATCCCGAATCCCGCCTCAGCTGAGGTCCACGCACACGGTCTTCACCTGCGTGTAGTGCTCGAGGGCGTGCTGCCCCATTTCGCGGCCGAATCCCGATTGCTTGTAGCCTCCGAAGGGCGCCGCCGTGTCGTAGACGTTGTAGGTGTTGATCCACACCGTGCCTGCCTGGAGGCGCCGCGCCACCTGGTGGGCCTTCTTGATGTCGCGGGTCCACACGGCGGCGGCCAGTCCGTAGTGGCTCTGGTTGGCCCGGGCGATCGCCTCGTCGACATCGGCAAACTCGATGGCCGCCAGAACCGGCCCGAAGATTTCCTCCCGGGCAATCGTCATCTCGGGCGTGACCGAAGCAAACACGGTGGGCTCCATGAAGTACCCCTTCCCGGTTCCGATGTCGGCGCGACGTCCGCCTGCGATGAGCTCGGCGCCTTCTCGCCGCGCGGTGTCGACATAGTCGAGCACGCGCTCGAGCTGGCCCTTCGACGAAATGGCGCCGAGCCGCGTCTTCGGATTCAGCGGGTCGCCGGGCCGCAGCTTCGCGGTGCGCTCGGCGAGCTTGGATAGGAACTCGTCCTTGATCGAGCGGTCGATCAGCAGCCGGGATCCGGCCGCACACACCTCGCCCTTGCCGTAGAAGATCCCGATGGTGGCACCGCGCACCGCCGCATCCAGATCGGCGTCCGGCAACACGATGTTCGGGGACTTGCCGCCCAGCTCGAGCGTGATCCGTTTCACCGACTCCGCCGACGCCTTCATGATGCCGCGACCGGTGGCCGTATCCCCGGTGAACGCGATCTTGTCGATGCCCGGGTGCTCGACAATCAGCTGCCCGATATCACTCCCGCGGCCGGTAACGACGTTGAGCACGCCGGGGGGAAGGCCGACAGCCTCGGCAATCTCGGCGAGGGCGAGCGCCGTGAGGGGGGTCTGGCTCGCCGGCTTCAGGATCACGGCGTTGCCACATGCCAGCGCCGGCGCCACCTTCCAGACGGCGAGCAGGAGTGGGAAGTTCCAGGGCACGATGGCGGCCACGACGCCGACGGGTTCGCGCAGCGTATAGGTGAAGTACTCGCCCTTCACGGGTAGGGTCTCCCCGTGCACCTTGTCGGCCCATCCGGCATAGTACTCGAAGCACTCGGCTGCCGACGGGACGTCGATCTGTCTCGACTCGAAGATAGGTTTGCCGTTGTGCAGCGTCTCGAGCCGCGCCACGTCGTCGGCACGCTTTGCCAGCTCCTGGCCGATCCTCCAGACCAGACGGCCCCGTTCCCTGGCCGACATCCGGCCCCACGCCCCGACCAGGGACGCCCGCGCCGCAGCGACAGCCCGATCGAGGTCCGCCGCCGTGGCCGACGGCACTTCGGCGATGACCTCTTCGGTCGCAGGGTTGACGACGGGCTGAGTGGCGCCATTCGACGCCCCCACCCACTCGCCGCCGATGAACATCTTCACGCTTCCGTCCTCACGTACTCGAAATCGATCGGCTGCTGGTTGATGCCCTTGATGGGCGGCGCAATGTAGTTGGCGAACTTCCCGCGCTCGAAAACGGGCTCGGCCATGATACTGAGCAGGTACGCCTTGTCGGCCGGGTTCGGCAGCCACTCCTCCTTGCGGCGCTCCCACTCTTCGTCGCTGAGCTGCGTTCCCCACGGGTCGAAGCGCAGGCCGCGGAACATGCCGATCTCGCGATTGAACTTGCGGTCCGGGAGGGACAGGCGGTCGCTGAGACCACTCTGCGCGAGCAGCCTGTTCCAGCGTTCGACGCCGCCGCGGCAGTCGCCGACATACCAGTCGCGCAGCACCTCGTTCATGGCGTTGCGCATGGGCACCTCCCGGGTCGTGAGCCGGCCGTCCTCGACCGCGAGCATCGGGTAGCTGTCATCGAGGAGCACGTGTTCGTTGAACGTCTCCTCTCTGGCTCGGCCCTTCAGCCCGTTGCCGAAGTACGAGGCGGCGTTGCTCGATACCTCCCCCCCGTGCAGGTCGAGGCTGCGGCTGAACCAGAAGTTGAGGTGCCGCTGGATCGTCGGCAGGTCGATTCCCCCGTGCCGCCGGACGTCCTCCGACATCCCGCGGTGCTGGCGCATGAGCTCGCAGGTCCGCTGCAGGATGCGGGAGATGCCGGTCTCGCCCACGAACATGTGGTGCGCTTCCTCGGTCAGCATGAACCGCGTGGTCCGCGACAGCGGATCGAGCGCGCTCTGCGAGAGCGACATCAGCTGCGACTTGCCGTCACGGTCCGTGAACATCGTGAACATGAAGAAGTCGAGCCAGTTCTCGATGGGCTCGTTGAACGCCTCGAGAATCCGGGGACGATCGGCGTTGCCGCTGCGCCGCTCCAGCAGCGCCTCGGCCTCCTCGCGCCCGTCCCTCCCGAAGTGCGAGTGCAGCAGGTACACCATGGCCCAGAGGTGCCGTCCCTCCTCGACGTTCACCTGGAACAGGTTCCTCAGGTCGTACAGGCTCGGACACCGTGTGCCCAGCATCCGCTGCTGCTCCACGCTCGCCGGTTCCGTGTCGCCTTGGGTCACGACCAGGCGGCGCAGCGGGTTGCGAAACTCGCCCGGGACCTCCTGCCACGCCGCCTGCCCCATGAAATCGCCGAACCCGATGCGCCGGTCCGACTCCGGCTCCGCCAGGAAGATGCCCCATCGGTAGTCGGGGAGCTTGACGTAGTCGAAGTGGGCCCACCCCTTCGCATCGACGCTGACGGCCGTACGCAGGTAGACCTGGTGGTAGTCCTGGAACCCTTGGGGTCCCATGTCCCGCCACCAGTCGAGATACCGCGGCTGCCAGTGCTCGAGGGCGCGCTGCAGCCGCTTGTCCGACGACAGGTCGACGTTGTTCGGAATGCGCTCGTTCGATACCATCCCCTCACCCTACGACAGCGGTGACACGTTCCCCGTCTTGCGGGTCCATCCCCTTCGGCTCACGTGCGCTTCCAGTCGAATTCGGCCCGAGCCTCCGAACCGTACACCTTGAGTGCCCCTCGCTCGCCGACGGCGTTCGGGCGCTGGAAGATCCAGTTCTGCCAGGCCGACAGCCGGCCGAAGATCTTCGTCTCGAGCGTCTCCGGGCCCACGAAGCGCAGGTTCGCCTCCATGCCGGTCAGCGCATCCGGCGACAATGACGCGCGCTCTTCGATGGCGAGCCGCACCTCGTCATCCCAGTCGAGGTCGTCCGGCGCGAAGGACACGAGACCGGCCTCGAGCGCCGCGCCGGGCTCGAACGGGCCGCCATGCGCCAGCACCTCGTCGACTCGGGACGGATCCGCGAAGAAGCGGGCCTGCAGGCGCGACAATCCGTTGCCCATCGGGAGCAGGCCGCCGTTCATCGGCGAGAGCGCGATGCTGTTGGCGCGCTCGGGATCGTTCAACATGTACGACCGGTCGGCTGCCAGCGCGAGTTCGAAGAGCGAGCCCGCGAAACACGAGCCCGGCTCGATGATGGCGAACAGGCTCCGCGAGGTCATGTCGAGGCGCTTCAGCGTGCGCTTGATGAAGTGGAGGATCTCGCGAACCAGCCAGTGTTCGCGGTGCTCGACGAGCAGGCGGTCGGCTGCGAGGACCGCCCCGATGTTCCCCTCCGTCCTGATCGTGATGGTCCCGATCTCGAGGGCTTCGAAGCGCAGGTACAGGAGCGCCGCGTCAATCTCGCGAAACGCCCGCAGGGGCCAGAAGCGATCGCCCGCCTCGCGGATGGCGTCCGGCGTGGCGGGCACCGGCTCGTCGGGTCCCTGCACCAGCAGGTCCGCCGTGCGCCGCTCCCGGTCGAACGCCAGGCGAACGGTCGAGAACCGCACCTCACGGTCGGTGATCGCGGGCGTCAGAGGTCCGAGCGTGATGCCGGCCATCCCGGCGGGGCGGTCCGACTGCGCGGCCAGCGCCAACGCCCGTTCTCGCACGACGTCGGCAAAGCGGCTTCTCGGCGCGATCGCGTCGACCAGTCGCCACTCGACGGCGCGCCGGCCCTTGATCCCCTCGGCGACGGTGCCGAAGACGTCGGCTAGGTCCCGGCGGACCCTGCGCTTATCGACGATGCGGGTGAGCCCGCCCGTGCCGGGCAGGACACCAAGCAGCGGCGTCTCCGGCAGGCTGACCGCCGAGTGTCCATCGTCCACCAAGACGATCTCGTCGCACGCCAGGGCGAGTTCGTACCCGCCGCCGGCGCAGATCCCGTTCAGCGCCGCCAGGAACTTCAGCCCCGAGTGCGCGCTGGCATCCTCCATGGCGAGCCGAGTCTCGTTGGTGAACTTGCAGAAGTTCACCTTGTGCTCGTGACTCGACTGGCCGAGCATGAAGATATTGGCGCCGGCACAGAAGATGCGTTCCTTGAGACTGGCGAGGACGACGACGCGCACCTCCGGGTGTTCGAAGCGGATGCGCTGAATGGCGTCGGCGAGTTCGATGTCGACGGAGAGATCGTACGAGTTCAGCTTCAGACGGTAGCCGGGCTCCAGGCCGGCGTCCTCGCGGACGTCCATCGACACGGTCGCGATCGGGCCGTCGAACGAGAGCTGCCAGTGCCGGTACAGGTCGGGACGCGTCTCCCACGCGATTGGGGAACGCGCAACGGTGTTGGCCATGGATACGGCCATTATGGCCGCGCGCTCCTCGGGCGGTCAACACGGCCAGCGGATGTCCGTTCCGCCGAGGTGCCTACTGCGCCGTTTGCCCCGGCAGCAGGTCGATCACTTGGACGCCGAGAGGCGCCACGAGATCCCGGAGCTGTGCGGGTGTGCCGGTGAGGATGGGGAACGTGCCGAAATGCATGGGGATCACCACCTGTGCCCCCACGAATTCCGCGGCTCTCGCCGCCGCCGCCGGGTCCATCGTGAAGAAGTCGCCGATGGGCAGGAAGGCAATGGACGGCTGGTAGAGGTCCCTGATGAGGCGCATGTCGCCGAAGAGCGCCGTGTCGCCGGCGAAGTACACGCTCAGCCCGTTCTCGAAGCGCAGCACGTACCCCGCCGCCTCGCCCAGGTACGTGATTCTCCCGTCGTCGACGAAGCTGGAGCTGTGCTTCGCGTCGACCATCGTGATGCGGATGCCGTGCTGCTCCTGCGTGCCTCCCTTGTTCATCCCCGCCGTGGAGGTCACGCCCTTCGTCTCGAGCCACTGACAGGCCTCGAAGATGCCCACGACCGTGGCTCCCGTACGGATGGCCACCGCCGCGGCGTCACCGATGTGATCGAAGTGTCCATGAGTCACGAGGATGAGATCGACGCTGTCGACCTGTTTGAACGCGTCCGGGCACGAAGGGTTGCCCTCGAGCCAGGGATCGATGAGGAGGCGGCGCCCGACTGGCGAGCGCAGCAGGAACGTGCCGTGGCCAAGCCAGGTGACCGACAGCCCAGACAGCATCATGGCGCACCTCGTCTTCGTGGACCGCGACTCTACCCGCCCGAGACGTGGTCCGCTCGACGGGCGGCTGACGGCGCAGTCCTGAGTTCCCGGCCGTGAGTCGCGGGCTGGCTCGTCGTCGCCGACTCAAGACTCGAGAACGGGTCCTCGTCCGGGGGGCAGACGCGGGCCAGTATACCAGCCCGCAGGCGGCTGCCGGTCTGTTGTATCATTGACGTTTGAGGCTTCACCTCAGGACCGAGCCAGCGACCCCGCCCCCTCGCCTGCCGCACGCGGGCGACGGGTTGCGGCTGGCCAGTGTCTGTCGAGGCGGCCCGGCGAATAGATGACGATGGTGCATCATGCGACGCTCGTGCGCTCCCGTGCGCCCAAGCCCGAGTGGCTCAAGGTCCGCGCGCCCGGGTCGCCCAACTACGTCCGTCTGAAAGGGCTGATGCGCGAGCAGGGCCTGCACACCGTCTGCGAGGAAGCGCACTGCCCGAACATCGGGGAGTGTTGGCACCACGGCACGGCGACGTTCATGATCCTCGGCGACGTGTGCACGCGCGCGTGCGGGTACTGCGCCGTGCAGCATGGCAGGCCCCCGACGCTCGATCTCGACGAGCCGGTCCGCGTCGGCCGCGCAGTCCACGACCTCGATCTCCAGTATGTCGTCATCACCTCGGTCGATCGCGACGACCTCGAGGACGGCGGAGCCGGGGTCTTTGCCGAGACCGTCCGCCAGGTCCGTGCGCGCCGGCCGTCCTGCCGGATCGAAGTGCTCATTCCCGACTTCCAGGGCGACGAGCGGGCGCTCTGTACCGTGCTCGACGCGGGCCCGGACGTTCTGAATCACAACACCGAGACCGTACCGCGGCTCTATCGGATGGCCCGGCCCGGCGGCCGCTATGTCCGGTCGCTCGAGCTCCTCGATCGGGCCCGGCGCAGCGCGCCGCACATCCCGACCAAGTCCGGGCTGATGGTCGGCCTCGGCGAGGAGTGGCAGGAGGTCGTGGACACGCTGGCCGACCTCCATGCGGCGGGCGTCGGGATCCTCACGATCGGCCAGTACCTGAGTCCGTCGGCCGCACACCTGCCGGTGGTTCGCTATTACCACCCGGATGAGTTCGACATGCTCCGGGTGACGGCCGTCAACATGGGGTTCGGCCACGTGGAGTGTGGTCCCCTCGTCCGCAGCTCGTACCATGCCCACAAGCAAGCCGACGCGTTCGACGCGCAAGGCCGGATCACGTCGGAGCACTAGAGGCCAGGCCCGGCCGGCGGCGCCGCCGCCGGCCGCTCAGCACACGCCCATGTCCACACCATCGTTCCCCGAACATGTGAGTCGCCAGCTGACCGGCACGTCGAAGACCACGTTGGTCGACGTGCTCTACCAGATGCTCCTCGGGCGCCGCTTCGAGGAGAAGTGCGCCGAGATGTACGCCCTACAGAAGATCGGCGGCTTCTGCCACCTGTACATCGGCCAGGAGGCCGTCGCGATCGGTGCCATCTCGACGCTGCGCCCCGACGACTACATCCTGACGTCGTACCGGGAGCACGTGCACGCGCTGGCGAAGGGGTCGAACCCCGGCCGCGTGATGGCGGAGCTGTTCGGCCGCCGCGACGGGGTCTCGCGTGGCAAGGGCGGCTCGATGCATCTGTTCGACATCGAGAAGGGCCTGCTCGGCGGCCATGCCATTGTGGGTGGGCACATTCCGCTCGCCACGGGCGTGGCATTCGCCACCAAGTACCGGCAGCAGGATCAGGTGACGGTGTGCTTCTTCGGGGAGGCCGCCGTGAACATCGGCGCGTTCCACGAGTCGCTGAACATGGCCGCGCTCTGGAAGCTGCCCTGCGTCTACATCGTCGAGAACAACCGGTACGGCATGGGCACCGCCATCGAGCGGGCCTCGGCCATCTACGACGTGGCCCAGCGCGCGTGCGCGTACGACATGGCCAGCGAGACCGTGGACGGCATGGATGTGCTCGCCGTGCGAGAGGTCGTCGGCCGGGCCGTGGACCTCGCGCGGGCGGAGAACCTGCCGACGCTGATCGAGGCCCGCTGCTACCGCTTCATGGGCCACTCGATGTCGGACCCGGTGCACGGCCATTACCGGACCAAGGAAGAGGTCGAGGAACAGAAGCAGATGGATCCCATCCGCAGCTACTTCGACACGCTGGCGGAGGCGGGCCTCATCGACCAGAAGGGGCTCGAGGAACTCGATCGCAAGGCACGCGAGGTGACCGACTCGGCCATCCAGTTCGCGGACGCGAGTCCGGAACCCTCGGTCGACGAGCTGTACGAGGACGTGTACACGGAGCCCTACGGGCCCTTCCGCCGGAGCCGTTAGACCGGTCCCCGGTCCCCGATCCCTGTTAGGTATCCTATGCCGTTGATCACTTACCGCGACGCACTGAACCAGGCCCTGCGCGAAGAGCTTCTCCGTGACCCGCTCGTCTTCCTCATGGGTGAGGAAGTGGGGGTGTACCAGGGCGCGTACAAGGTCAGCAAGGGCCTGCTGCAGGAGTTCGGCCCCGGCCGCATCATCGATACACCGATCACCGAAGAGGGTTTCGCCGGCATTGGCGTGGGCGCGGCGATGGTCGGGCTGCGGCCCATCATCGAGATGATGACCTGGAACTTCTCGCTGCTCGCCATGGACCAGATCATCAACGGTGCGGCAAAGATGCTCTACATGTCCGGCGGCCAGTTCAAGATTCCGATGGTCGTCCGCGGGCCCGGCGGCGCGGCCCACCAGCTCGCCGCGCAGCATTCGCAGTCCATCGAGTCGTGGTATGCGCACGTGCCGGGCCTCAAGGTGGTGGCCCCCTCTACGCCGTACGATGCCAAGGGGCTCCTCAAGAGCGCCATACGGAACGACGACCCCGTGATCTTCTTCGAGGGCGAGACGCTCTACGGGTCGAAAGGCGACGTGCCGGAGGAGGAGTACACCATTCCGCTCGGTGTGACCGATGTCAAGCGCGAGGGCGCGGATGTGACGGTGGTCGCCTGGTCCAAGATGGTCACGGTGGCCCTGAAGGCCGCCGACATGCTCGCGGCGGAGGGCATCTCGTGCGAGATTGTCGACCCGCGCACGCTTCGCCCCCTCGACGAGGGCCCGATCATCGACTCGGTGCGCAAGACCAACCGCTGCGTCATCGTCGAGGAGGGCTGGCCGTACGCGGGCCTCGGAGCGCAGATCGCGTATCAGATCAACCAGGGCGCATTCGGTGAACTCGATGCCCCGGTGACGCGCGTGACGGGGGCCGACGTGCCGATGCCGTACGCCAAGAACCTCGAGCGACTGGCCATGCCCACACCGCCGCGCGTCGTCGCCGCGGTGCGCGAAGTGCTGTATCTGGACTAGGCGTGAGGGACCTCTCGATTGCGGATTGCGGATTGCGGATTGGAGGTTAGTAGGAATTGGGGACTGGTCCCTCCTGACTCCTGACTCCTGTCTTCTGTCTTCTGTCTTCTGTCTTCTGTCTTCTGTCTTCTGTCTTCTGACAAGGATCACCCCATGGCTTCCCGCGTAGTGATGCCGAAACTGAGCGACACGATGGAGGAGGGTCGCATCCTCCGCTGGTTGAAGAAGGTCGGCGACCCGGTCGAAACCGGCCAGGCCCTGGCCGAGGTCGAGACGGACAAGGCGACCGTCGAGATGGAGGCGTACACCACCGGAGTCGTTCGGGCGCTCATCGCGAGGGAGGGGCAGTTCGTCAAGATCGGCCAGATGATCGCCGTGATCGGCAGTGCCGGCGAAGATGTGTCGGACCTCGTCGCCGCCGCCGAGGCGAGTGCCGCGACAGAGGCCGAGGCTCCGGCGGCTCCAGGCGAGGTTCGCGATGCCCTGAGGGCGACGCCGCGGCCGGGCCCGGCCAGGTCAGTCCAGATTCCGTCCGCCGTGCCGGCTTCGGCGACTCCGTCCCACGCGGCCGGGCGGGGACTCCGGGCGTCTCCCCTGGCGGTACGCATGGCGCTCGATGCGGGGCTCGATCTGAGCACCGTGCGCGGCACAGGCCCTCAGGGACGCGTTATCAAGCGCGACATCGAGGCTGTTGTCGCGCAGGCCCGCGACACGACGGCGGCCCGCCCGATGGGCGCGCGCGGACGGGCGGTCGCCTTGGTGGCCGCCCGCGTCGAGGGCCCCGAGGCCGAGGAGGTCGAGCTGTCATCGGTGCGCCGGACGATTGCCAAGCGCCTCGTCCAGAGCAAGGGCCCCGTGCCACACTTCTATCTCACGGTGGACATCGCGATGGACCGCGTCTGGGACGCCTACCGGGCGCTGCGCGAGCAGAAGTCCCCCATCAGCGTCAACGACATCGTCATCAAGGCGACGGCGCTGGCCTTGCGCCAGCACCCGGAGATCAACGCCTCGTTCGCCGGGGATCACGTCAAGCAGTTCACCCACGTCCACATCGGGATGGCGGTGGCCCTGGAGGACGGCCTGATCACGCCGGTCATCCGCGACGCCGACATCAAGCCGCTCGAGGACATCTCGGAGGAGGCACGCCTGTTGGCAGAGCGCGCCCGTGCGAAGAAGCTGCAGCCGCACGAGTACACGGGTGCGACCTTCTCGATCTCCAATCTCGGCATGCTGGGCATCGAGGAGTTCTCGGCCATCATCAACCCGCCGGAGGCGGCCATCCTGGCCGTCGGTGCCGTGCGCGAGGCACCGGTGGTCGCGGGCGGCGCGTTGTCGGTCGGCTACCGCATGAAGGCGACCCTGTCGGTCGATCACCGCGTCGCGGACGGGGCGACGGGGGCGCGCTTTCTGCAGACTCTGCGGAGATTCCTCGAGCATCCGCTGCTCATGGCGTAAGGACCGGGGTTCGGGATTCGGGATTCGGGATTCGGGATTCGGGGTTCGCGTACGAACAGGGCCGGCGCACGCCGGCCTTCGTCGTGTGGCGCACTCTGCTGTCTGCTGTCTACTGTCCACTGTCTACTGATCTGATCGTAGGATCTTCCTCAACACCGCCGTATCCATGTTCCCGCCGCTCATGACGCAGACGACGGTCTTGCCGGCCAGCTCGCGGCGCATCTTCCAGGCGGCGGCCAGAGGCGCGGCGCCGGCTCCCTCGGCAAGATTGTGGGTGGCCCGCAGCGCCATGCGGACACCGTCGGCCAGTTCGTCTTCCGTCAGCGTCACGATGTCGTCGAGTTCGTCCTTGAGCATGGCGAAGGTCATCTCGAACGCGACCCGGGTGGCAATCCCCTCGGCGAACGTGTCGGATCGCTCTCCCGCCAGGAGCCGGCCGCTGCGCCACGACCGGGCGAAGGCGTCCGCCCGCACCGCCTGCACGCCCACGATCCGCGCGCGGCTGCCGAGGCCGGACCGCACCGTCACCAGGCCGGAGGCCCCGCTGCCTCCTCCGATCGGCACGAGCACGACGTCGGCCCTGGGCAGATCCTCGAAGATTTCCAGCGCGTAGGTGCCCACGCCCGCGACCAGCAGCGGCTCATTCGCCGGGTGGACGTACCGGAGGTTGCCTGCTCGGCTGTCGTATTCGCAGCGCTCGCGCGCCTCGTCGAAATCCTGTCCGTGCTCCACGAGCGTGGCGCCGTAGCCGCGCATGGCGGCGTTCTTTTCGGGGTTGTTGCCGCGGGGCACGTAGATGGTGCACGGCACGCCCTGCAGACCGCAGGCCATGGCCAGCGACTGGCCGTGGTTGCCGGTCGACGCCGTCGCCACGCCCCGTGCGCGCTCCTCGGCGCCGAGCATCGACACCAGGTTCAGCCCGCCCCGGATCTTGAAGGCCCCGGTCGGGTTGTGGTTCTCGTGCTTGACCCACACGTCGCATCCCAGCTCCGCGACCAGCAGCGGATGACGGATCAGGGGTGTGGGCTTCAGCAGACGGTAGACGCGCGGCCGGGCCTCGTAGATGTCTCGCAGGGTCGGTTCCTCGATCATGACGAACGCTCCTCAAGCCAGTGGCGGACGGCCGGCACGGCTGCGTCCGGTCGATCGGTGATGATGCCGTCCACGCCCCAGTCCAGCAGCCTCCTGACGTCGTCCTCTCGATCGACCGTCCAGACGATCACAGAGGCCCCCGCGTCGTGCGCACGCTCCACGAACGTGGGCGTCACGATTCGGTCGCCCGCGTACACCTCGGGCACCTGGAAGGCGTGGAACAGCACACGGCTTCGGTGGCGGCCGAAGACCTCGGCCGCCAGCCCGCTGCGGACCTCATCGATGTCGGCACCAGTCCGGATGGCGGGGTCGTACGCCCGGACCGCGTCGAGTGCGCCCTGGTGAAACGATCCGACCGTCACGTGGCCGACGGCGCCGGCCGCGCGGATCGCATCCACGACACTCCTGGCCAGACGCACGTCGCGTGCCTTGAGTTCGATGATGAGCGGCGTGCGCGGGTAGCGCACCAGCACGTCGGCGAGCGCCGGAATGCCGATGCCACGCCCGCGGAATGGATGCTGGCCATCCCTCGTGAACCGGTAGCCGGCATCGACCGAGGCGAGCTCCCTGGCGGTCCAGTCGGTGAGCGGGCCGGCGCCGTCCGTGGTTCGCTCGAGCGTCGGATCGTGAATCACCACCGGAACGCCGTCGCGTGAGAGCTGCACGTCGAGCTCGAGCCCGTCGGCGCCAAGCTCCAGGCCGTTGTCGAAGGCGGCGATGGTGTTCTCGGGAGCGAGCGCCGCTCCGCCACGATGCGCGAAGACCAGTGGTCGCACACTGCACATGGTAGACCACTCCTCGAGATGAAGACCATGACCCCCTTGGCTCCGCCTGGCAGGGGGCTCGTTCACTGGCGTGCCGATTGGGGACTGGGGATTGCGTTGCCGTCCAACCGTAGATTCGGCCACGCCAGGGGCGGGATTGTCCCATTTGCTGGATTTTTCACCGATCTGCCGGACCGCCCGGTAGGATCGACGCATCCGGAACACAGTCGAGCGGTCTCGCGCACGCGGCGCGTCGTGCCGAGTCGAATGAGCCATACCCGGAAGCGAGTCAAGGAGACGACATGCGTCACGCCCCCATCAAGTACGCGGAGAAGGGACTCAGCTACGTGGCCGGCGGCCTGTGGGCCGTCTATGCGGCGGCGAGCCGGATGAGCCAGCGCCCGAGCTTCACGCCCCAATGGTCTGACAAGCCCCTGCTGAAATCGCATCAGAAGACGAAACCGCCGCTGGGCTTCCCCCGCGAGACCGACTCGCTCTGCCCCACGTGCGTCCGTGAGGCGCGCCGGGAGATTCTCGACGGCAAGAAGGACGTGTCGGTCCTGCTCACCGAGAAGGTCGGCGAGATCAAGGCGCACATCATCGAGCGCGACGGCCGGATCCTGATGGTGAAGGACTGTCCGATCCACGGCCACTTCGAGGACGTGATGTCAGTCGATCCCGAGATGTTCCGCCATCTCGAGTCGATGTTCCCCGGGCGCGACATCGTCGCCCACAACGACGAAACGCTCCACAACCACGGCAGCAGCACAATCAAGTACGGCCGCGGCTCGGTGCTGACGATCGACCTGACGAACCGCTGCAACATGATGTGCGACCCGTGTTTCATGGACGCGAACCAGGTGGGATTCGTCCACGAGTTGACGTGGGACGATATCAAGAGCGCCCTCGACAACGCGATCTCGATCAAGCCCCGGCGGCAGATGTCGGTGCAGTTCTCGGGCGGTGAGCCGACGCTCTCCCCGTACTTCCTCGATGCGGTGCGGTACGCCAAGAAGGTGGGCTACAACAGCGTTCAGGCGGCCACCAACGGCATCGAGTTCGCGAAGAGTCCCGAGTTCTGCCGCCAGGCGGCCGAATCCGGCCTCCGCTTCGCGTACCTCCAGTTCGACGGCATCGGCAACGCGGCCAACTCGCACCGGCGGATTGGCAATCTGTTCGACGTCAAGCTGCGGGCCATCGAGAACATGTGGAACGCCGGCATCGACATCGTGCCGGTCGTGACCATCGTCAACGGCGTCAACAACGAGCAGGTGGGGCGGATCATCGAGTTCGCCCTCGACAATCCGAGGAAGATCTCGTTCGTGTCCTTCCAGCCCGTGTCCTTCACCGGGCGCGATGAGGAGGTGACGCCCGAGCGGCGCGCCGCGCAACGTTACACACTGGCGCACCTGGCGCACGACGTCAAGAGCCAGACCGGCATCGGCGAGCCGGCGCGGGACTGGTTCCCGATTTCCTTCATCTCGACCTTCACGGACTGGGCGGATCTCGTGAAGGGGCCCCACCAGGAGTTCGGCAACGTCAGCTGCGGCTGCCACCCGAACTGCGGCATCGGCACGGCCGTCCTCGTCGACAAGGAGACGAGGGAGCGGGCGGCGTTCACGTCGTTCGTCAACGGCCCGCAGCTCGCGAGAGACGTGCAGCTCATCAACGACACGGCGCGGGGCCGTGTCTGGTCCGCGCTCGGAATGGCCCTGTCACTGGCGCGCAACTATGACTCGTTCAAGGCCCCGTCCCGGCTGACCGTCGTGTCGCTCATGGAGCGGTTCGACAAGGCCTTCGGCGCCACGAAGCGCGACTACGGCAAGGTCGGCGACGGACGCACGCGGGAGGACGTCGATCGGCGCCGAGGCGACCGTTTCCTGTTCCTGTTCATCGCGGGGATGTGGTTCCAGGACCTGTTCAACTACGACTTCCGCCGCACCGAGATGTGCATCATCCCGTACGCCACGCAGATGGGCGAGATCTCCTTCTGCGCGTACAACACCGGCATCGGCTGGCGCCAGATCGTCGAGAAGATGCACATGACCGCGACGCTCTCCCGGTGGTACGAAGAGCACGGCCGCCACGAGATCTTCGCCGGCAACAAGCACGTGCCCCTCGCGAGCACCGAGCATACGCTGGTGCTCAATCCCGAAGCCGTGGCCGCCGGGATTCAGACCGACCTGGACGAACTCGGCATCGCCAAGACGGCCCGGGACGAGAAGCTGCAGGCACGCAGGCAGAAGCACCTGACGCCGGCCGAGCAGAGGTACCACGCCGAGATGGCCAAGCTCTACCGGCAACACGTCCTCAAGGAGGACCCGAGCCTCGTCCCGGTTGGCATGCTGCGCTCGACCATCAGGAAGGAGGAAGCGGTGGCTTCCGCCGGGCCGGGCCTGGCTGGTACTCGATCCGGGCGTTGCTGATCACCGCGATCGGCCGGCCGCGCCCGTTGAAGAGCTCCACGCCGTCGATGCGGTGCACCTCGAGCTTCTCGCCCATGATGACGACGGCGTCCGCGTCGGCCGGCAGCGCCACGCGGACCGGTTCGATCCCGGCCGGCGCGACTGCCTTCAGCCCGCTCGGTCCGGCACCGCCCGCCACGCGATCGTAGAGGTCGGCTGCCACCCGGAACTCACTCCGGATCACGGCACGCTCGAGGAGCGTATTGTCCATCGTCAAGACGCCGATCGTCGCCGTGTGCCGGGCGTAGGCCCGTCGTTCCCGGACGAGCGCTTCCGAGTAGGTGAGCCGGTTGTGAAGATCGAAGGTCAGGACGGTCGCGCCCCGGTGCGGGGGAATCACCACGGTTATCCCGTCGGCCGGCTCGCGCCCCACCGGCACGTCGCAGAAGGACAGTCGCGTCTTGAGGCCGATGCCGAGAAGCGACGGACACTTCAACCCCGCCGGTTCGGTCTTCCTGGCCGACGCCGACTTCCTGGCTGGCGTCGTCCGCCTGGTCTGAGCGACCGCCGCCACCGTCACCAGGCACGCCACGAGCACGAACGAGGCCAGGCGTTGCATCCCTCTGCAGTATACCAGCCGGGATTCGGGATTCGGGATTCGGGATTCGGGTGTCCGGCCAGCCGGAGGCCAGGGTTTCGGACCCGGCACGCCGCGGCTCCTACGCGCGGCGTCTGATCAGTTCCAGGAACTCCATGCGTGTCCGCTCGCGGTCGCGGAAGGCTCCGAGCATGGCGCTGGTGATGCAGAACGACCGCTGCTTCTCCACGCCCCGCATGGCCATGCAGAGGTGCGTGGCCTCCATGACGACCGCCACACCAAGGGGACGGGTCTTCTCGTTGATCTTCTCGGCGATCTGGTTCGTCAACCGCTCCTGCACCTGCAAGCGCCGCGCGAACACGTCGACGATGCGCGGGATCTTGCTGAGGCCGATCACCTTGTCGCGGGGAATGTAGGCCACGTGCGCCTTGCCGAAGAACGGGAGCAGATGATGCTCGCACAGGCTGAAGAAGTCGATGTCCTTGACGATGACCATCTCGCTGTAGTCGACGGTGAAGAGCGCCTCGTTGATCAGGTCGTCGACGTTCGTGCGGTAGCCGCTCGTCAGGAACGTCAGCGAGCGTTTCATCCGGGCCGGCGTGCCCTTGAGGCCCTCGCGGTCCGGGTCTTCGCCAATCTCGGCCAGCATCTGTCGCACGAGATCTTCCATCAGATCCTCACGGCTTGGTGTACGCAGAAGACAGAATACAGGAGACAGCAGCAAGAAGAGGACGCGTCGCGTTGGACGCACGATCGGCTCTTGAGTTCTGCCGATCGAGGATGCCCCGGCACCGCCGCGTGCGGGAGGCGGATCCATCCCGGCTGATTGGGTGCATCGACCAGAGAAGGGCAGTGCCGCCGACCAGGCGGCACGCACCCTATTCTGTCTTCTGTCTTCTGTCTTCTGTCTTCTGCTTCCTGTCTCCTGTCTTCCTCAGGAAGCCCGCGACCCAGTCCCCCGTCTCCCGCGTGCCCAGCGAGCCGCCGATCTCGGCCGGGCCGTGGCCCGTGCGCACGGCCTCGGCCACAGCGCGTTCGATCGCATGAGCCTCGGCCACGAAGCCCAGGTAGTCCAGCATCAGCGCCGACGAGAGGATGGCCCCGAACGGGTTCGCCACGTTCTTTCCCGCGTACTTCGGCGCCGATCCGTGAACCGGCTCGAACATCGACGTGCGGCCCGGGTGCAGGTTGCCGGAGGCGGCCATCCCGAGCCCTCCCTGGATCTGGGCGCCGAGGTCCGTGATGATGTCGCCGAACATGTTGTTGGTGACGATCACCTGGAACTGACCGGGGTTCTTGACCATCTGCATCGCCAGCGCATCGATGTACAGGTGCGTCGGCTCGATGTCGGGGTACTGCGCGGCCAACTCCCAGAACACGCGCTGCCACAGCGCATGCCCCATGGTCAGCGCGTTGCTCTTGTCGGCCATGCAGACGCGGCGCAGGCTGCGCGCCTTCGCGAACTCGAACGTGTGCTTGACGATCCGGTGCACGCCCTTGTAGGTGTTGACGTCCTCCTGGAGCGCGATCTCGTCCTCGGTTCCCGCCTTGAATCGCCCGCCGACGCCGACATACATCCCCTCGGTGTTCTCGCGGAAGACGACGAAGTCCACGTCCTCCGGGCCCCGATCCTTCAGCGGGCACAAACGCGCGTCGAAGAGCTTCACCGGCCGGTGATTCACGTAGAGATCGAGTTCGAAGCGGATGCCGAGCAGGATGTCACGGGCGTGACGCATGTCCGGAACCCGCGGGTCGCCGAGCGCGCCGATGAAGATGGCGTCGAACTCGTCGCGGAGCATGGCGTAGCCATTGGGTGGCAGGCTGACGCCCGTCGCCAGGTAGTGCTCGGCGCCGTACGGCAGCATCTCGAGATCGAACGCATGGCCGAACACCTCGCCGACGGCTCGCAGGACCTTGACGGCCTCGTCCGTCACATCGATGCCAATCCCATCTCCCGGAATCACCGCTATGCGCATGGGGCTCCTTTGGACTGCCACGGGTTCAACAGACAGTAGACAGTAGATAGTAGACAGTAGACAGTAGGGGGAGCAACCGAGTCGCACTCAACGCGCGGCGTCTCTGCCCGAAGAGGCCCAGCCTCGACCGAGCTACGGGGGCGCCATGTCCTCCCCAATCCAATCTCCCGGATCTGAACGGCGAGTGCTTGGATATAGCCCGTCTCCTGACTTGGCTGATGTCTAGTAATACCTTATCAGACAATGACTTAGCTGATTCACATCGCTGGCATGATGCGTGCTACCCTTTCTAGGTTGGTCTGGCAGATGGGCCCCCCACAGTCGAGCCGTTGCGTCGGCCGTGAGCCTGTCGCTGCTTTATGCGGACCACAAAGAGGAGGTAATTCCAGTATGCGTTTCAGGACCCTAGTAGTGCTGTGCCTGCTGGCAGTGCTGGCCGTGCCGGCGTTTGCCCAGGAACAGCGCGGCGCCGTTGAAGGCGTCGTCAAGGACTCGTCGGGCGCCGTGCTTCCGGGCGTGACCGTCGAGGCCACGAACGTGGCGGTCGGCTCGGTTGTGTCGACCGTGACGAGCGACACCGGCGTCTACCGGTTCCCGTCGCTCCAGCCGGGCACCTATTCGGTGAGCGCCACTCTCCAGGGCTTCAACCCGGCCAAGGTCGACAGTGTGCACGTCCAGCTGGGCGACATCAAGACCGTCAACCTGACGCTGTCGGTCGGCGCGGTCAGCGAGACCGTCCAGGTCACCGGTGAGGCCCCGCTGGTCGACGTGCGGCAGAGCGCCCGCGCCACCAGCATCCGCAACGAGCAGATCGACCTGCTGCCCAAGGGCCGCGACTTCAGTACGCTGGTCACGCAGGTGGCCGGTGCCAACCAGGAGAGCAAGCTGGGAGGCATCTCGATTGACGGCTCGAGCGCCGGGGAGAACCGGTTCATCATCGACGGCATCGAGACCACGAACCTGCGCACGGGCGTATCCGGCAAGAACGTCATTGCCGACTTCGTCGAGGAGGTGCAGGTGAAGTCGTCCGGGTACACCGCCGAGTACGGCGGCGCCACCGGCGGCGTGATCAACGTCGTGACGAAGAGCGGAACGAACAGCTTCCGCGGCAACGCCCTCTTCAACTGGCAGAGCGACAAGCTCGAGTCGAGCAACCGCCCGATCCTGCGGCGCGGTGTGCTGAACAACGCGATTGCCGAATACCAGACCTACCCCGAGGACAAGTACAACCGCTTCGAGCCGGGCATTGCCGTCGGCGGCCCGCTCGTCAAGGACAAGATGTGGTTCTTCGGCGCCTATCAGCCGGCGCTGACGACCACGAAGCGGACGGTCAACCCGACGACGTCGGGCAACCCGAACGCCAACACCTTCAACGACGTCGAGCAGAAGAACGCCGTGCAGTACCTGACGGCGAACTCGACGACGCAGATCGGCAGCAAGATCCGCACCCGCATCTCCTACAACAACAGCTGGTCGAAGCGGACGGGTCTCCTGCCGTCGCAGTCGGGCACGGATCTACTCATCACGAAGTACGACATCGATCGCACGTTCCCGAACTGGTCGTTGTCGGGCAACCTCGACTGGGTGACCACGCCGAATCTGTACTTCGGGTTCCGCGGCGGCTACTACATGTCGGACTTCTTCGACGCGGGTGTCCCGAACGAGATCCGCTACTTCTACTCGCAGGGGAACGTTGGCATGGCCGGCGTGCCGACGAATTTCCAGGCGGCGTCGAGTTTCAGCAATCTGGTGACCAACACCTCGGCAAACAAGGACAAGCAGACGCGCGCGTATTTCCAGGCGGACGGGACGTGGTACGTGAACGCCGGCGGCCAGCACACCTTCAAGGGCGGCATCCAGGTCGACCGCGTCGGCAATGACGTGGATTCCGGCGAACTGAAGAACCTGGTGCGCATCCAGTGGAACCGGACGCTCAGCGGCCAGCGGGGCACCTACGGCTATTACCAGGTGCGCAGCAACGGCACGGATCCGTCGCGGGGCTTCATGACCTTTGGCTCCGTCCACACGAACAACATCGGGTTGTTCTTCCAGGACGCCTGGACGGTCAACAACAAGCTGACCATCAACGCCGGCATCCGGACCGAGCAGGAGAAGGTACCGACTTATGTCACTGGGGATCCCACGGTGCCGAAATACGGCGTCGAGTGGGGCTTCAAGGACAAGCTCGCCCCGCGCGTGGGCTTCGCCTACGACCTCAAGGGCGACGGCCGCTGGAAGGCCTACGGCTCGTGGGGCATCTTCTACGACATCTTCAAGCTCGAACTGCCCCGCGGATCGTGGGGCGGTGACCGGTGGCTCGAGTACTACTACACGCTCGACACCTTCGACTACAACACGCTGCTCACGCCGTGCCCGAGCGGCCCGACGCCCTCGACGCCGTGCTCCGGCAGACTGATTCGCGGGCCGATCGACTTCCGGCATGTCGGCCTCGGCGCCGACTACGTCGAGCCCGATCTGAAGCCGATGCAGATGCAGGAAGCCGCCTTCGGCTTCGACCACCAGTTGGCGGCAAACCAGGCGCTCGGCGTGCGCTACGTGCACAAGCACCTGGTGAAGGCCATCGAGGACACCGGCGCGCTCGATGCCAACCAGAACGAGATCTACATCATCGCCAACCCGGGCTTCGGTCTGGCCGCCTTCGCCTATCCGGGTGTGCCGTACCCGAAGGCGAAGCGCCAGTACGACAGCGTGGAGTTCACCTACAACAAGTTGCTCTCCGACAACTGGTCGCTCCGCGCCAGCTACATGTGGAGCCGGTTGTGGGGCAACTACTCCGGGCTGTCCCAGTCGGACGAGAACGGCCGGACCAGCCCGAACGTCGGCCGCGTGTTCGATTACCCGCTCATGATGTTCGATGAGAAGGGCCAGGCAGTCTACGGCCTGTTGCCGACCGATCGGCCACACCAGGTCAAGGTGCAGGCGCTGTACGTGTTCGACTTCGGCACGAGCGTCGGCGCCAACTTCTACGGAGCCAGCGGTCTCCCGGTGACCCGTGAGCTTGGCGTCTACCCGCCCAACAACCTGCCCGTGCAGTACAAGGGCCGGTTGAGCGACGGCCGCACGCCGGTCTTCTCGCAGACCGACATTTACGTGCAGCACGAGTTCAGATTCGCCAACGGCCGGAGGCTGCAGGTGAGCTTGAACGTGCTCAACCTCTTCAACCAGAAGACGGCCGTCAACCGGTTCAGCACGTATCACGACTCAAACGGCATCGTGCCGGACGAGGCGCTGGTGTACGCCGGGCAGGCCAGCTTCGACCAGTACATCACGGCCCAGGGCGTCGTTCAAAATCCGCTGTTCCTGAAGGACAACGGCTTCCAGCGCCAGATGGAAGGCCGCTTCGGCGTGAAGTTCATCTTCTAGGAGTGCACCGCATGGGCCGGGGTATTCCCGGTTCCGCGGTTTGGGCAGCCCGGCACGCCACGCGGCGTGCCGGGCCTTTTCTTTTGGGGGCGATCACCCGGGCAACCAACGGTCGCGCGTTGAGCGCGACTCAACATCTTCTGCGTTCTGTCTTCTGTCTTCTGTCTCCTGTCTTCTGTCTTCTTG
Organism: Acidobacteriota bacterium; assembly: GCA_040752275.1. GTDB lineage: Bacteria > Acidobacteriota > Vicinamibacteria > Vicinamibacterales > JAKQTR01 > JBFMFH01. The sequence goes on along the minus strand of JBFMFH010000056.1, from coordinate 75,538 downwards.
CCCCTGTCTCCCCCCTACCGTACCGGCTCCCCAATCGCCGGCACCCCGACATCGGTCCGCTGCAGCCGCCGGTAGACTTCCGCCGCGACAACCAGACCCAGCGCCATGAGCACGGTGGCGACGATAGCCAGGGGGACGTTCTTCGCCGGCAGATACTGCCAGAAGAGCTGGTAGAAGAGGGCGCCTTCGGTGGTCGCCAGCATGAAGATGCCGGGCACGATGGTGTAGACGGTCCTCTTGCCGTAGCCGAACAGGTAGGCCGACACGACGAGCAGCGACAGCGCGGCAATCAACTGGTTCGCCGCCCCGAAGGCCGGCCACAGCACACGCCAGCCGTTGCCCAACGTCAAGAAGTAGGCCGCCACGAGGCCGACAGCGGTGGCAACGAACCGGTTGCGCAGGATGCCCACTTTCTGCCCCGCGCTCTCGACCACGATGAACCGGGTGAGCCGCGTGCAGGTATCCAGGGTGGTCAGGATGAAGGCATTGAGCATCAGCACGCCGAAGGCGATACCGTAGTTCAGCGGGATGCCGATGCTTTCGATCGCCCGGCCCATCGCCCGGCCGAACGTGATGTTCGCGCCCTTCTCGGCCAGCACCGACCGGAACACGAAATCCGACAGCCCTTCGGACGGTGCCCGGTCCCAGAACAGCACCGCCGACATCAAGAGCACGACGAGCATGGCGAGGGCGCCCTCGGTGAGCATGCCGCCAAACGCGACGAGCCGCGCATCGCTCTCTCGAGCCAGCTGTTTGGCGGAGGTGCCGCTCGACACCACCGAGTGGAAGCCCGACACCGCCCCACACGCCACCGTGATGAACAGGATGGGCCAGAGCGGCCCGGAGCTGCTCGACACGCCGATGAAGGCGGGTCCGGTGATCGCCGGCCGCATGATGAGCAACGACACGAATCCGAGGGCGAGCCCTGCGACGAGGATGTACATCGAGAGGTAGTCGCGCGGCTGCAGCAGAAACCAGACGGGCAGCGTCGCGGCGACGAACGAGTACACGAGGGCGAACACCAGCCAGAACTCATAGCTGGCCGGAATCGGGTAGTGGTCGCCGGCGACGATGAGCGCGACCATCACGACCAGCGCCACCGCCGTGCCCACCCACAGGTTGACGCCACCGCGGTAGACGAGCGTGCCGAAGAGCATCGCCAGCAGCATCAGGCCCAGCGTCGGAACGACGATCTCCGGCTTCTCGGCGAGCGTTTGCGCGGTCAGGACGGCAAAGACCGCGATCACCAGCACCAGAGCCAGCCAGAGGAACACACTGAAGATCCAGCGGGCCGTCGCCGACACGTGCACCTTGGCAATGTCCGCGACCGACACGCCGCGGCTACGTACCGATGCCATCATGGCCGTGTAGTCGTGCACCGCGCCGATGAACACGGATCCGGCGAAGATCCAGACGAGCGCCGGCAGCCAGCCGAACAGCGAGTAGGCCAGCATCGGCCCCACGATCGGCCCGGCGCCTGCGATCGAGGAGAAGTGGTGCCCGAAAAGGATCGCGCGATTCGCCGGGACGAAGTCGACGTTGTCCCGCTGGGCGTGCGCCGGCGTCGCACGGCCATCGTCGGGCTGGATGAGGCGCCTGGCAATGAACCCGCCATACCAGCGATACGCGAGGACGAACCAGATGGCACCCAACACCCCGACCAGCGCAGCATTCAGCATGGAGCTCTCCGTTGTTGGACGAACGTGGCGTATCGGCCACACGATACCGGAAGACAGCGGGGACCGACAAGGCGCCGGGACGCGACACCAGACAGTCGACCCGGAGTGCCCCTCCGCAAACCGTTCGACACGGCGGCAAGACACGCCTTCGGCCCGCTACGGGCCGCTGGACGCCGGCCGCCGCTCCGCGGACGAAACGCCGGCTGGGCCCCTTGTTCTTCGGCGCGTCTTGCAGACTTCCGCCTCCGCCATTCCGGCTTCGGCGCGCCAAGGCCGCTGTCGCCGTGCTCACATGGTTTGCTCCGGGACACTCCGGGTCGATCAGGGGGGATCGCCTGACGCCCGATCCCGGCCCTGTCGCCCTCCGTAAGGTGTCTATTGGTCGATCTGCGCCCGCTGGAGTTTCCCGCTGAAGTCGACGTAGATCGACTTCCACTCCGAGAACACGTCCAACGCGGCTTCGCCGGCCTCGCGGTGGCCGTTGCCCGTGTTCTTGGTGCCGCCGAATGGCAGGTGGATCTCGGCGCCGATGGTGGGGGCGTTCACATAGAACAGGCCCGTGTGCAAATCCCGCATGGCGAGGAACGCCAGGTTGATGTTCCGTGTGTAGATCGACGACGACAGGCCGTACTCGACGCTGTTCCCGACCGCAATCGCCTCGTCGAACGACTCGAACGGTATCACCGACACCACGGGGCCGAAGATCTCTTCCTGGGCAATGCGCATCCGGTGATGCACGTCGACAAACACCGTCGGCTCGTGGAAGTAGCCGTCCGCATGAGCTCCTGTGTCGATGCGGTGTCCACCGCACGCGAGCGTCGCGCCCTCGCCCTTCCCGATCTCGACGTAGCTCATCACGGTCTCGAGCTGGGCCTGGCTGACCGACGGCCCCATCTGCGTGGCCGGGTCGAGACCGTTCCCGACCTTGAGCGCCTTGACGCGCTCCACGTACCGGTCGACGAACGCCCGATAGACCCTGCGCTGCACCGCGATGCGGCTCGCGGCCGTGCAGCGTTGCCCGGTCGTCCCAAAGCCTCCCCACACGCAGCCGTCGACCGCCAATTCGAGATCCGCATCGTCCATGACGATGATGATGTTCTTGCCGCCCATCTCGAGGTGGACCTTCTTGAAGCTGGGCGCGGCCTTGACGCTCACCGTGCGGCCGACGTCGGTCGAGCCCGTAAAGGACACGACATCGACGTCCGACGACTCGAGGATCGCGTTGCCGACCTCTCCCCCGCCACCAGTCACGAGGTTGACGACCCCGGGCGGGACGCCGGCCTCCTCGAGGACGCTGACGAAGTTCACGGCCGAGAGCGGCGTCAGCGTGGCCGGCTTCAGCACGACCGTGTTGCCGCAGATGAGCGCCGGCAGGATCTTCCACGACGGGATGGCCATCGGGAAGTTCCACGGCGTGATGATGCCGCAGACTCCGATGGGCTGACGGATCGACATGGCGAACTTGTCGCGCAGTTCGGACGGCGCGGTCTGCCCATGCTGCCGGCGACCCTCACCCGCCATGAAGAAGGCCATGTCGATGGCCTCCTGGACGTCGCCCCGCGTCTCGTCGAGGACCTTGCCCATCTCGCGGGTCATGTCGCGGGCGTAGCGCTCCTTGCGCTCGGCCAGCAGCTGGGCGGCGCGGTACAGAATCTCCGCGCGCTTCGGCGCCGGCACGAGCCGCCAGGCGTCGAACGCCCGGCGCGCGGCGTCGATGGCGCGCGCGGCGTCGGCACGCGAGGACCTCGCAAAGCGTCCGACTAGATCAGTGCAGTCGGCCGGATTGCGGTTCTCGAAGGTCTCGCCCGAGGCGGCGGCCACCCACTCGCCATCGATGAAGTTGTGAGCGGTCTGAACGCTCGATGTGTTCGTGGTCATACACGTCCTGCCCGGGTTGTCAGGGTGAACCTCCATCATATGCTATAGTCCGCGCGGGATGAGCCAGGACCGGCGGACGGCGACCCGGGTGGATCTGCTCGAGAAGCTCGCGGGCGAACTGAGCGTGATGGCGCCCGTCGCCATCCGCGAGATCGGCCCGGCGGGCGTCAGACTGGAATCGGCATTCCCGCTGCTGGTGAATTCGCTGCACGACCTACGCCTGCATCTCGACGACGACGTGGTCGTCGTCAAGGCCCGTGTCGTCCACTGCCAGATCGCCGACCTCGGGCGGGACTCCGTCATCTACCGGGCGGGGCTCGAGTTCGTGGACCTGCCGGAGCGCGTCAAGGCGTCAATCGTCGCGTTCGTCCTGGGGCGGCAGGAGGCGGGGTAGGTGTCGTCTCGTCGCTATCCGCGACTGACGTTCAGGTACGCCAGGTAGTCGCCCGAGTCGATCCGCTCGGCACGTCCCAGCGGGGCGTTGTAGAAGTACACCCACACCGGGTGTCGATCCCCGTTGGCCAAGGTCGCGTCGGTCTGGACCCGGTTGTAGAGGCTGGTGTCCGGCTCGCTCGCGCGGTAGCCCTCGATGTCGTCGAGCGCCTCGAGTACCGACTCGTCGTCGATCTCGTACACTTCTCCCCAGACCTGTCCCTCAGGTGCCGGGATGGCCGCCGGGTACAGCCCCAGATCGAACAGCGCACCCTGGATCCAGCCCCGCCCCATGAACCGCATGCGCGTGTCGATGCCCGCGCGCCGGCGGCGGTCGAAGCCCGCCATCAGAGTGCCGTAGAAGAAGACCCTGTTGTTCACGCGACGCCCGCCTCCGGGCGGCCCCGCCGCCGGAATGTCCGTCACCTCCCCTTGCCGACCACACCGGGGACGGAAGGTGGCGCGGAAGAAGGTCAGGAATGAGCGCCAGTGTAGGGAAACCGACCGGGATCCGTCAAGCAAAAGCGGTCACACGCGTCACAGGGGGCTATTCCTTCTTGGGCGCTGCCTCCCGCTTCATGGCGCCGCCTTTCGACACGGCATCCAGCAGTGCGGTCGAGACCGCGAAGGACACCGAGACCGTCTTGCCCGTCCCGCCGAGCTCGATGGCAGGCAGCAGGGCCGCCGCCTCGGTCTTGTCCCCAGCCTGCATCTTGGCCAGGGCGACGAACCCCCGAACGATGTCCCGCAGGCTGTCGGCCGCCTGCTCGTCACGGGCATCGACCTTGACCGTGGCCTGCACGCCGCCGTTCACGCGACCGCTGGCGGCGAACCAGGTGATGGGCGGGATCCGGTTCTCGACCTCTGCCGGCAGCCTCGCCTCTGCCCTGACTGCATCGAAGCGGCCCACGGCCCACATGCTCTCGGACTGCATCTCGGCGACGAACTTCATCATCTCGGCGTTGTCCGTCACGTTCCGGCCTGCCGCCCCGGTCTCGAGGGCCTGCTGCACGGCCGGCAGGCTGCCCATCGCCATCAGGCCAGGCTCGACAAACGCCAGGGCAAACTCGGGAGCCTCGGCCGCCGCGCGTTCCCGGTGGCGGTCGACAGGCGCCATCACCATCCGCTTCCCGCGGTACTCCGTGACCTTCCCGCCGTGCTCCACGGCAAGCGCCTCGAGGCGCCCCTGGTCAAAGCGGCCGCGGGCGATCACGAGGCCGTCCGCGTGGTCCGAGATCTCCGCGCCGCGCATCGAGGCCACAACGTAGTCGATGTCGTGCTCGATGTCGATCCCGGTCTGGTCGCGGAACTCGCTCCGCCCCTCGTCAGTGACGCCATCGAGCTGCCGGAGGTGCTGCCGCAACTCGGAGGTCATGACCTGCCTGACATCGGCATAGGCCACCACCGCCGCGTCCTCAGGGACGTACTTCAACTCCTTGGGCCCGGGCCCCTGGGCGAACAGGCCACCCGAGACGCCTCCGTAGTAGGCCACCACACCGATGCCCAGGCCGAGCACGAGCACCAGCGCCGAACCGATAAGGAAATAGCGTGTCTTTGCGGTCATCGTCACGTCCCTCTGATCCGCTATACGGTGGGGCCCCTCGGAAGTTCCCTGGTCGGCGAGGCGTACGACGTTCACAATTAGAACGCTGATTCTCCAATGGTCCCCGGCTCGCCTCGACGAAGCCGCGCGTCAGCGCGCCCGGCGAAGTTGGGTCCCCTTCCCCTGTCCTACTGTTCCAGCACGTATTCCCGCCGCTCGATCACCCGACCGGCCACATACACGAACCCGGCGATGTAGATCGCTAGCCACGCCAGGCTGACCAGCGTAGACGGCGTGTCCCGGAAGATCGCCTGCAGCGCGGTGCCGAGCCCCTGCGCGGGCATGGTGTGCGGCACCAGGGCCTGCAGGTAATAGGCCACTGTCGCCCGCCTGAGGTATCCGGGCAGAATCAGCGCCAGCTGCTCCCATCCGAAGGCGAAGACCAGCCCGGTCACCAGCGGGTGCTTGAACTGGGCACCGATGAACGCGAAGATGGCGCCGTACGCCGCCAGCCCAATCCCCAGGAGCGCCAAGTCCTTCAGCAGGTCCGGAAAGGCCGCGGCCAGCGAACCGCTCCCGAGCGGGACGACCAGCAGGTACAACAGCACGACCGACGGCAGCACCACGCAGATGGTGGTCACCAGGTAGGCCAGATACTTGCCGGCCAGCACCGCCGCGCGAGGGACGGGCCGGACGAACAGGTAGGTGATGGTCTTGTCCTCGACTTCGTCGGCCACGAGGGCCGTGCCGTAGAACACGCCGAGCACGGGTACGATAAACCGCAGGTACAGGAGCCAGATCATGCCACCGAACACGGTGGGACCGGCCACGGGGCTCCGCCCGACGCGCATGTCGCCAACCCCCATCGCCTCGAGGACTCGGAACAGGACCCCGAGGGCCAGCGGCGATCCCACCACCAGCGCCAGGAAGATGGTCCGGCGCGACCACAACATCTGGCCGAGTGACAGGTCGAAGATGCGGAGCGCCGCGGTGAGGAAGGGAGGCGCTTCCCTGGGCACGCCGCCGGAAGTCGGCACGCTCTGGCCGGCGGGCGGCACAATCGGATTCGATGAGGTCACGGTCATTTGACGAGGAACTTGAAGACGGCCTGCAGGTTGTCGTCCGGCGAGGTGACTTCGCTGATCGTGCCGGCCTGCCCCGACGCCGCGAGGTCCGTCAGATACCGGTAGAAGCTGTCGGGCTTCGACGTCTCGATGACGATGGCATCCTGCTCGAGCCGAAGGCTCAGCACGTCGTCACGTGTGAGGAACTCGCGGGCGAGCGTCCGCGGCTCGTCGGCGCGCACGTACACGGTATGCGGGTGCTCGTCGATGAGTTCCCGGATCTGGTGGACGTCGCCCTCGGCCAGGATCCGTCCATTGTTGATGAGCAGGATGTTCGAGGTCATGGCCTCGATCTCATACAGGATGTGACTCGAGACGATGAGGCTCTTCCCGGCCCGGGCCCAGTCCTTGATGAGGCGGATCGTGCGGCGGCGGCCGATCGGATCCATCCCGGACAAGGGCTCATCGAGGATCAGGAGCTCCGGGTCGTGCACGAGAGCCTGCGCGAGCTTCACGCGCTGGCGCATGCCTTTGCTGTAGCCGCCGATCTTCTTGTCGGCCGCCTCACTCAAGTCCACCTGCGCCAGGGCTGCTCTCGCCGCCTCGATGGCCCGAGCCTCCCCGAGCCCGTTGAGGCGCACCAGGCCCGTCACCCACTCGAGGCCGGTCATGCGGTCGTAGAACGCGTCCTGCTCGGGACAGAACCCCATCCTGAAGTACAGGTGCGGGTTGCCCCACACCGCTTCACCCAGCACCGAGATCGTCCCCTTGCTCGGCTTGAGCTGGCCGGTCAGCAGCTTCATCAGAGTCGACTTACCCGCACCGTTCGGTCCCAGCAGGCCGGTGATGCCGCGGGGAATCGTGACGCTCACGTCGTTGAGGCCGATGACCTGGCCGTACCACTTCGACACGTGGTCGGTCACGACGATGGGTGCCGGGGGCGCGGGCGAGGCGCCGGTCACGTGACGACCTCCACGCCGCGCACGCGCCTCTCGAGCACCAGCATCGCCAGCCCGAGGGCCGCCCCCAGGGCCACGACCGTCACGAAGCCTGAGGTCTTGTAGATCGGCTCCAGCCGGAAGATCAAATCGGCGAGCTGCGTCAGGTTGGCCCTGGGCGACATCCACGAGAAGCTCGTGTCCCTCGTCACCACGAACACGACACCGTAGAGGGCGTCCATGAAGAAGAAGATCCCCGCGTACATGATGCCGACGAACCGCGAGCTCTTCGAGAGCGACGACAGCGCCAGCATGATGAACCCGAGCACGATAGTCTGGATGCTCGTGACGACGAGGATGGCCGGCAGCAGGTAGGAATGCGCTGTCAGGAACGAGACGTTGCCCGCGAAGATCACCTGCACGAACACCAGCATCGTCGCCGGCAGCCAGGTCACGAGCAGCAGGAAGAAGGCCAGGACGGCGAACTTCCCCGCGATGTACTCGGCCCGCCCGAGCGGCTTCGACAGGTAGATCTGGAGGGCATTGGCGCGCATGTCGTTGGCGATGAGGCCCGCCCCGGTGAAGATTGTGACGAAGAACACGAACACGCCCTGCTGTTCCAGGAAGTCGTCGAAGGTCGACGGCCCAGGGGCGATCATCGACGCCTGGGGGAAGTTCGCGGCGACGTAGAACTGCACGGCCCTGACCACGAAGGGCACCCAGGCCAGCACGAGCAGCGCCAGGAACTTCTTCTTGGCCAGCATGAGCTTGATCCCGGCAAGCGCGATGACCGTCCAGGAGCGCCCCTGCGGCGCCCGCGCTCCCCGGTACCGGCGGTAGCTCTGGTCGTGGATGGGCACGGCCTACTCCTCGCCCACCGCCTGGGCAAACACGTCCTCGAGCGTCGGCACGCTCGGCCGGAGATGCCGCACCTGCACACCCCCGCGCGAGGCTGCCTGGAACAGGCCCAGGGCGCCGCGATCCCCAGGCACGAACACCCGCATCAAGTCCTCCTCTGCGGCGTGAGCCGTCATCCCGGCCTGGCGCAGCACGTCGGCAAACGCCGCCCGGTCGCCCTTGACGCGGAGCTCGAACATGCTGCCCTGTGGGTTCTTCAGGTCCTTGATCGGCCCGTGCGTGGCCAGTTGTCCCTGGTGGAGGACGACGACGTGGTCGCAGGTGTACTCGACGTCAGGAAGCAGGTGCGACGAGAGGATGAGATTCATGCCCTTGTTGTGGGCGAGGTCGCGAATCAGCTCGAGCATCTCCTCGCGGCCCTTCGGGTCCATGCCGTTGGTGGGCTCGTCGAGAAAGAGCAAATCGGGATCGTGCACGAGCGCTTGGGCGAGCTTGATGCGCTGCTTCATGCCGGTCGAGTAGGTCTCGAGGTTCCGGTAGCGGGCCTCGCCCAAGCCGACGTAGTAGAGCACCTCGTGGGCGCGCTGCATTGAATCGACCGGAGGCAAGCCGGACAACTGGCCGCAGTAGGCCACGAACGCGACGGCGTTCATGCCGGGAATGTGGGCGTCGATCTCGGGCATGTAGCCCAGGCGGGCCCTGATCTCGAGGGGCGTTGACGCGACGTCGAGGCCGAGGACCTGCAGCCGTCCGGTCTCGGGCTTCAAGAACCCGAGCAGCGCCTTGAGCATCGTGCTCTTGCCGGCTCCGTTGGGCCCCAGCAGGCCGACGGCACCACGCGGAAAAACCGCGGTGACGTCCCGCAGCGCAGGCTGTCTTCCGTAGCGGACGGTGAGGCCCTGGATGTTGACGACGGCGTCGGCTGAAGTCGGGCTCATGCTCACATGGAGTATACGATCAGGGGTCCAACGCGGTTCGCGTCGCGTTCAGAGCGTACCCCGAAGCCCCAGCTCGCCGGCTTTCTCGCGCATGAACCCGATGACGTTGGCTGCGTGCTCCTCCAGAGGCAAGCCGATCTCTTCCGCCCCCTTGCGCAGGTCGTCGCGGTTGACCGCTCGCGCAAAGGCCTTCTCCTTCATGCGTTTGATCACGGATCTCGCCTCGAGATCCAGCAGGCTCTTCGAAGGGCGGACCAGGGCCGCCGCCGTCACGAACCCGGCCATCTCGTCGCAGGCAAACAGCGTGTGCTCGAGCCGGCTCTCTCTCGGCACGCCGGTGTGATCCGCATGGGAGAGCACGGCCCGTACGAGCGCATCCGGGTATCCTCGTTCGCGCAGGACCTCGGCGCCCCGGAACGGATGGTCCTTCAGGTCGGGATAGCGCTCGTAGTCGAAATCGTGCAGGAGGGCGGTCACGCCCCAGAACTCCTCGTCCTCACCGAACTGCCGGGCGTATCCACGGACCGCCGCCTCGACGGCCAAGGCATGCTTCAGCAGGTTCTCGTTCTGCGTGAACTCGGTCAGCAGAGCCCACGCCAGGTCGCGCGTCAGTTGCATCGGTCGATCCTCATGGGGGTTGGGGGTGAACGGGGCACTAGGAACATCCACAACTGGTCCCGGGTCCCCGGTCCCTGTCCTAGTGCACCAGATTGATGTACGTCGAGATGATGAGCGCATTCGTGAAATCAATGAAGAACGCGCCGACCATGGGCAGCACCAGGAATGCTCGGGGAGCCGGGCCGAAACGCTCGACGATCGCCTCCATGTTGGCCACCGCGTTCGGCGTGGCGCCCAGGCCGAACCCACAGTGCCCTCCCGCCATGACCGCCGCGTCGTAGTCCCGCCCCATCACCCAGAAGGTGACGAAGTAGGCGAAGGCCGCCATCATGGCGACCTGCACCGTGAGGACGATCAGCATCGGGATGGCCAGGTCGAGCAGCTCCCACAGCTTCAGCGACATGAGTGCCATCGACAGGAACAACGAGAGAGCGATGGTCCCGAGGTCGTCCACGAGCCGCTGCTCGATGCGGACGGACTTCAGCAGGTCGGCGACGTTCCGCATGACGGCGGCGATGATCATGGCCCAGATGTACGCCGGCAGCGTCACATACCGGCCCAGCCAGGCGGAGAGCAGCGACCCGGCCCACATCGCCACGAGGATGACCGTCATGATCTTGAGCAGCAGATAGGCGGTTGGCGCGTCGCCGCCCATTTCGGTGTCGATCTCGGTATCGAGACCGAGGCCCTTCACATCGGGTGTGTTCTCCGCCCCCCGTCCGCGGGGTGCCGGCTTCAGGCGCCTTCGCTGCACGAGGCGGGTGGCGATGGGCCCGCCGATCAGGCCGCCGCTGACCAAACCGAAGGTGGCCGCGGCCATGGCCAGCGTCACCGCGCCGGTAAACTGGTACTGGTCCTCCATCAGCTTGCCGAACGCGGCCCCGGTTCCGTGGCCGCCGGTCATCGTGATTGACCCGGCAATGAGGCCCAGGAACGGATGCACGTTGAGCGCCCGAGCCAGCGCGATGCCCACGCCGCTCTGCAGGATCGCAAGCGCACTCGCCAGTCCCCAGAAGAGCAGCACCTGGGGCCCGCCGACCTTGAGCAGCGACAAGCTGGCCCCGAGACCGATCGTGGTGAAGAACGCGATCATCAGCGGCGTCTGGAGCGTCGTGTCCATCTCGAGGGCGATGGTGCCCGATAACCGGAATCCCGTGGCCAGTGCCGCGAACAGGAACCCGCCCACGACCGGCGCGGGAATGTTGTACCGGTCCAGGACGCCGATGCGCTGCCGGATGGCGTAGCCGAGGAACAGCACCACCGCCGCGAGCGCCAGCGTTTGCACCATGTCGAGTTTCAGAACCATCGTCTCGGTCGCCTTCTCTGCTTCGGGGTTGAGGATTCGAGCATGATATATTCGCCCGGCGGCTGAGGCCAGGGGCATGCGTCAGGCGACGTCCGTGGGCCCAGGGCGTCAGCCCAGGGGACAGACTCAATTCAGATGGAGGCATCCGTGATAGCAGCGTTGCTCATCGCACTGGGAATCGTGACCATCGTGTATGTGGCGATCTGGATCGCCGAGGTCCGCAAGAGGACCGACACGCCGGATGCCGGCCGGCCCGACGGTGAGCGCATCGCCATCGGGTTCTTCGCCAACTTCTTCGACGCCCTGGGCATTGGCAGCTTCGCCACGACGACGACGTACGTCCGCCTGCGCAAGCTGGTCCGTGACGAGCTCATCCCTGGTTCGCTCAATGTCGGGCACTGTCTGCCGACGATCACCCAGGCCTTCATCGGCATCAGCGTGATCGCCGTCGAGCCGTGGACGCTGGTCCTGATGATCGCGGCCGCGGTCGCGGGGTCCTGGTTCGGCGCGGGCGTGGTCTCGCAAATGCCGAGACGGGCCATCCAGGTCGGCATGGGCATCGCGCTGCTGGCCGCCGCCGGGTTCATGTTCGCCAAGGTGACCGGCCTGATGCCCTCGAGCGACGAGGGCACGCTGCACCTGTCGGGCCTCCTCCTGGTCCTGGGCCTCGCCGGCAGTTTCTTCCTCGGCTCGATCATGCCGCTCGGCATCGGGTACTACGCGCCGTGCATGATCCTCGTGAACCTGCTCGGGATGAACCCGCTGGCGGCCTTTCCCATCATGATGGGCGCCTGCGCGTTCCTGATGCCGGTCGCGAGCATCAAGTTCATCAAGACTCGCCGCTACAGCCTGCGGTCGACGGTCGGCTGGGCCATCGGCGGCATCTTCGGGTCCGCGCTCGCGCTGCTCGTCGTGAAGAGCATGCCCCTCTACTGGGTCATGTGGCTGGTGACCGTGGTCGTCGTCTACACGGGCATCGGCCTGCTGCGGACGGCCGCTCGCGAGAAGGCTCAGATGCCGGCGGCCATCTGACGGGCGCGGGCGATCACCTCAATCGTCTTGGGGGTCAGATCGTACGAGCCGAGCTCGTCGGCGTCGGCTAGGGCGACCTCGGTCACGTCGCTGCCGGCGGCGAGCGTGCCACCTCTGCCGAAACACAGGTAGTCGGCCAGCACGTAGTGATAGCGCACGCGACCGTCGTCGTCTCGCGTGACGCGGTCGAAGAGATCGACGAGCGGCCCGACCTCGACCACCAGTCCCGTCTCTTCGCGCATTTCACGGGCGAGGGCCTCCTCCAGCCGCTCGCCGAGCTCGACCGTGCCGCCTGGAATGCTCCAGCGCCCCGCCATCGGATCGAACCGTCGCCTGATGAGCAGAACCTGGCCGTCCAGGAACACCACGCCGCCCACGCCCACGATCGGGCGCGCCGGATAGCGCCGCGCCTCGGCGGCACTGCAATCGGCGCCGGTCGGGCGAGTGGCCGTCATTGCCCCATGACCTTGACGACCACGCGCTTCCGGCGCTGCCCGTCGAACTCCGCGTAGAAGACCTGCTCCCAGGGCCCCAGGTCCAGGGCGCCGCCGGTGATGGGCAGGACGACCTGATGGCCCATGACCGTTCGCTTGAGGTGAGCGTCCGCGTTGTCCTCGCCGGTCTGGTGATGCCGGTAGTCGAGGCCCGCGGGGGCGAGCTTCTCGAGCCAGACCTGGATATCGTGCATCAGCCCGCTCTCCCAGTCGTTCACGTAGACGGCAGCGGTGATGTGCATGGCGGACACCAGCACCATGCCTTCCCGCACGCCGCTTTTCTGGACGATCGCGGAGACCTCGTCGGTGATGCGCACGATCTCGCGGCGTTGCTTGGTGTGGAAGTAGAGATACTCGGTGTGGACGGTCATCACGAACACCTTCGGGATTCGGGATTCGGGATTCGGGATTCGAGAAGGCACCTCAGTCCTCACCGCCTACCTGGGGCAACGCGAACCGGGTCCCGGGAACGACGTCGAGGGCCAGTGCGGCGTCGGCATTGAGATCCCAGCCGGCGCGCACGCCTTCGTGGTAGCGTCGCAGGCCCGCGGCGGCGATCATCGCCGCGTTGTCCGTGGACAGGTGCAGGGCCGGAATGAACACGGGCAGGCCGCTGCGCTCGCCGCGGACGGCGGCATCGGCCCGCAGCCGGCTGTTGGCCGACACGCCCCCGGCGATACCGACACTCCTGGCACCGAACCATCGGGCCGCATCGAACGAGCGGTCGAGCAGTGCCTCGACCACCGACCGCTGGAAGCTGGCACAGAGGTTGGCCACTTCGTCCGGGGCCGGCGTCCATGCGTCCCCGCGGGCCTTCACGTACCGAAGAACGGACGTCTTGATTCCGCTGAAGCTGAAGTCCCACTGCCCTCGTTCGCATGGCGCGTTCCGATCGCGGTGCGTCATGCGTGCGATCGGGAAATCGATCGCGCGATCGTTGCCGTCCCGCGCCAGGCGGTCGATGACGGGTCCGCCAGGGTACCCGAGCCCCAGCAGCTTCGCGACCTTGTCGTACGCCTCCCCCGCCGCATCGTCGCGCGTCCGACCGATCCGGCGGTAGGTTCCAGCCACCGGCACGTCGTAGAGGCTGGTGTGTCCGCCGGAGACGACGAGCACGATGGCGGGCAGCGGGAGCGGGCCGTTGTGCAGGACGAGCGATTCGATGTGGCCGGCCAGGTGATGCACGGGCACGAGCGGGAGCTTCCACACAGCCGCGAGCCCCTTGGCCATCGAGACGCCGACCAGGAGCGAGCCCACCAGGCCGGGCCCCTGCGTCACGGCGATCGCCCCGAGGTCGCCGGCCCTGACGCCGGCATCCTCCAACGCCCGCTCGACGACGCCGCAGATGTCGCGGACGTGCTGGCGCGACGCCAGCTCCGGGACGACGCCTCCCCACTCGCGGTGAATGTCCACCTGCGAGGCGACGACGCTGGACCTGATGGCCCACGGACGAGCCGGGTCGGGCTGCTCTTCGACAACCGCGGCCGCCGTCTCGTCACACGACGTTTCGATGCCCAGGATGAGCATGAACGACTGCGGCGAGCGAATCGCCGTACGGCGGCCGGCAGATTCCGCGCTCGGTGATGATGGCCGCGATGTACGCGCCAGGTGTGACGTCGAACGCCGGATTGCGAATCTTCGCCCCCGCAGGGGTCAGGCGCGTCGGGCCCACGTGCGTGACCTCGCGTTCGCGCCGTTCTTCAATCGGGATGAGGGAGCCATCTGCCGTCGCCAGGTCGATTGTCGACAACGGCGCGGCCACGTAGAACGGGATCCGGTGCTCCCGCGCCAGGACAGCCACGCTGTAGGTGCCGATCTTGTTGGCGACGTCACCGTTGCCCGCGATGCGGTCGGCGCCCACCACGACGAGGTCGATCAGTCCCTGCCGCATCAGGGCGCCGGCCATGTTGTCGGTGATGACGGTCGTGTCGATCCCGTCGCGCACGAGCTCCCACGCCGTGAGCCGTGCCCCCTGCAGGAACGGCCGCGTTTCGTCCGCGTACACGCTCACGCGTTTGCCCGCCTCGGCCGCCGCGCGGATGACACCCAGCGCGGTGCCGTAGCCGGCCGTGGCCAGGGCTCCGGCGTTGCAGTGCGTCAGGATGCGGGCCTCGTCGGGGACGAGCGTGGCGCCGTGCCGCCCCATGTCACGGCAACTCTGCACGTCCTCCTGGTCGATGGCCCGGGCCTCGGCCTCCAGCTTCGCCGTGATCTCGCCGACCGAGGCCCCGGCCTGGGCCAGCTGCGCGAAGACCCGCTTCATGCGCTCGATGGCCCAGAAGAGGTTGACCGCCGTCGGGCGGGTAGACGCCAGAAGGTCGCACGTCTTCTGGAACTCGGCCGCGAACCTGGCGGTCCCGGTGGCCTTGCTGCCTCTCACCCCCAGCGCCACGCCCATCGCGGCGGCCACGCCGATGGCCGGCGCCCCGCGAATGACCATGGTCGTGATGGCCTTCGCCACGTCGGCGGCAGTCCGGCAACGCACCCACACTTCGGCTCCAGGCAGCTTGCGCTGGTCGATCATCACCACGGTGCCGTCCTGCCACTCGATGGTCGGAAGCATAGGGGATCAATGATACTCGACGGGATTCGGGATTCGGGATTCGGGATTCGGGCCTCCGCAATCCGCAATCCCCAATCCGCAATCGGAAGGTCCGCGATCGCTACCTCCTTCGATCCAAGAACCGCTGGTCGAATGGCAGCGGCAGCAACTCGGCCAGATGATACCGGCCTGTCTCCTCCCGCAGGTTCGCGAGGATGATCTCGAGGTCGCCGCAGAATTCCCACAGGATCTGGCGGCACGGTCCACAGGGAGGGGTGGGCTCCTCCGTCTCCGCCACGATGGCAATCCGTTTGAAATGCCGGTGCCCCTCCGACACGGCCTTGAACACGGCGACCCTCTCGGCGCACACCGTCAACCCGTAGGTGGAATTCTCGATGTTGCAGCCGGTGACAATGGTGCCATCATCGGCCTCGAGGGCCGCGCCGACTTTGAAGGTCGAGTAGGGCGCCACCGCGCGCTCCCGCGCGCGTCTCGCCGCATCAACGAAGGTCTGATCGTCCACATCGCCTCCATATCCGCCCCGGTCCCTGCTCCTAGACTCCCCCAATGATCTCCTCCAGCAGCGCGATGAAGTCGTTACGGACCCGGCGAGCCGTGTCCATCACCTCGTCGTGGTCGATCTGCGCATGCAGGACGCCGGCCGCCAGGTTCGTGATGCACGACAGGCCGAGCACCTCGAGTCCCATGTGCCGGGCCGCAATGGCCTCGGGCACCGTCGACATGCCGACCGCATCGGCCCCGATCGCCCGCAGGTGTCTGATCTCGGCCGGGGTTTCGTAGCTCGGGCCGTGCAGTCCGGCGTAGACGCCGTGCGCGAGGGTCAAACCCACCCGGGCAGCGGCCTGGTCAGCAATCCGTCGCAGGCGTCGTGAATAGACCTCGCTCATGTCCGGGAACCTCGGCCCGAACCGCTCGTCGTTCGGCCCGACGAGCGGGTTGGTACCCATCAGGTTCAGATGGTCGTCGATCACCATCAGCGCACCCCGGGAGAACGAGGTGTTGATGCCGCCGGCGGCGTTCGTGAGGATCAGCGTGCGGACACCCACCCGGGCCATCACTCTCGTGGGGAACACCACCGCCGACATCGGGTGCCCCTCGTAGAAATGCGCCCGGCCGGCCAGGACGGCTACATGACGCCCGCGAACGGTCCCGACAACGAGCTTGCCGGCGTGGCCGACGACCGTCGCAGGCGGCCAGCCCGGGATGTCGCCATAGGACAGCGCGGTCGCGCCGGCGACCCGCTCGGCGAAATCGCCAAGCCCCGACCCGAGGACGAGGGCCACGTCGGGCCGGAGCGTGATCCGCGCCGCAACGAATTCGGCCGCGCGTTCGATGTCATCGAAGATGCCCATGCGTCTGTCCGCCTTGCCGAGAGCCCCGAGCTCGCGCGATCGGCGCGAGGCGTCCCCGAATCCGCTCCTAGAGCAGGATGGACGCGAGCGACGAGTTGATCATGGTTGCCGTGAACCCGGCCAACAGCGCCCGAAAGCCGAGCTTCGCCAAATCGTGCCTCCGCCCCGGGGCCATCCCCCCTATCCCGCCGAGCAGAATGCCAATCGAGGAGAAGTTCGCAAACCCTGTCAGCGCGAACGTGGCCAGGCTATAGGACCTCGGATCGAGCGACTGCCGATACTCGGTCGTCAACTTGACGAATGCCACGAACTCGTTGGCCACGAGCTTCGTCCCGAGCAGATCGGCAATCGCCGGCACATCCGCGGACCTCACGCCCATCAGCACCGCCATGGGCGAGAACACCCACGAAAACAGCCGGGACAGGGACAGTTCCGGGTGAATGAGGGCCAGCAGGTAGTCGAACAGCGCGATGAAGGCGAGAAACGCAATCAGCATCGCGGCCACGTTGAAGGCCAGCGTCATGCCGTCGGAGGCGCCTGAGGAGGCCGCGTCGATCGCATTGACGTGCGTCCGCTCGACCACCATCTTGACCTCGCCCCGCGTCAGCGGTTCGTCGGTTTCGGGCAGCAGGATCTTCGACAGATACAGCCCGCCAGGCGCCGCCATGACGCTCGTCGTCAGAATCGCCACCGGGTCGGCACCCAACTGGATGTAGACCGCCATGACGCCGCCCGAGATCGTGGCAAGGCCGCCGACCATCAGGGCCAGCAGCTCAGACTGCGTCATCTTCGGGACGTACGGCTTGACGATGATCGGCGCCTCGGTCTGCCCCATGAACACGTTGGCGGCCGCCGAGAGGGTCTCGGCCCCGCTGGTCTGCATGAGGAACATCATCGCCTTCGCCATCACGCGGACAATGAACTGCAGGATGCCGAAGTAGTACAGCACGGTGAAGAACGACGACACGAAGATGATCGTGGGCAGCGCGGTGAACGCAAACACGAATCCGCCGGCGAAGATCTTCGACATGGCCGTCTGATCCGCCAGCCCGCCGAAGACGAAGAGCGATCCGGCGTTGGTGAACTCAAGGAACCGTTTCACGCCGTTCCCGATCATCGTGAACAGATGGTAGCCCGGGCGGACGCCTCCCACCTCGAACTTCAGGATGAACAGCGCCAGGACTACCTGGATGGCGAACCCGGTGACGACCGTGCGCCAGTTCACCCGGCGCAGGTCGGGCGAGAACGACGCGACGAGTGCGATGAAGAACACCACACCGCACGCCGCCTGGCCGCGCGCGCCGATCGTGCCCCGCAGTCCGTAGGCCGCCGCCACCAGCACCACCGCCACGGCCACGGCCGCCACCTGCCACGTCCGGCTGCTGCGACCGACCCGGCCGGTCTCGACCTCACGCGTCATGTCGTTCCCCCCTCGCTCGTGAATCGCCCGTCCCGCCCGTCACCACTTCGAGCACCAACGGCTGTGGAACCGGCGGTGCGCCGCCCAGCTCGATGGCCTGCGCTGCCAGCGCCACCGCTTCCGCGAGCCCCCGGCCGTCGCGATGATGCAACTCGAGAACGGGATCGCCGGCCCTGACGAGGATCCCCAGTGGCACCAGCACCCGCACGCCGACGCCGTGATCAACACGATCGTCGGCTGTGTCGCGACCGCCGCCGAGTGCCGAGGCCGCCCGGCCAATCAGCAGCGCATCGAGGCCGGTCACGTAGCCCGCCCGCGGGGCCCGGACGAGTTCATGGCCGCCCGCCGACTCGATCCGGCCCGGATCGTCGACGACAGACCCGTCCCCGCCCTGCCGCTCGACCATGCGGCGGAACCGCTCGAGCGCGGCGCCAGACCGCAAGGCCGACTCGGCCCGCTGCTCGCCTTCCTCAGGGGTCGGCGCGAGGCCGGCGAGCATCACCATCCGGCCGGCCAGCAAGAGCGACAGACGCGCCAGATCCTGGGGTCCCCGTCCCTGGAGCGCGTGAATCGCCTCCCGAACCTCGAGGGCGTGGCCCACGTGCTGCCCGAGTGGCGCATCCATGCGGGTCAGCAACGCCTCGGTCCGGACACCGGCCAGATCCCCGGCCCGGACCATCGACCGGGCCAGATGTCCGGCCTCCGCGGCCGTGCCCATGAAGGCGCCCCGGCCGACTTTGACGTCGAGCACCAGCCCGTCGATCCCTTCGGCGAGCTTCTTACTCATGATGGACGCCGTAATGAGCGGAACACTCTCGACCGTGGCGGTCACGTCGCGGAGGCGATAGAGCCGCCGGTCGGCCGGCGCGACGTCGCGCGTCTGACCGACGATCACGCAGCCGACATCCGACAGCGCGTCCGCGATCTCCCTCGCCGCGAGGTCGACCCGGAATCCTGGAATGGACTCGAGCTTGTCCAGCGTTCCGCCGGTGTGGCCGAGACCCCGCCCGGACATCATCGGCACGACCACGCCGCAGGCGGCCGCCACCGGCGCGACGACGAGCGAGGTCTTGTCGCCGACACCGCCCGTGCTGTGTTTGTCGATCTTGCGGCCCGGGTGACGGCTCAGGTCGAGGCGCGCCCCGGACTGGGCCATTGCGCTGGTCAGCCAGGCCGTCTCTTCGTCGGTCATGCCCCGCAGGACGATGGCCATCAGCAGGGCGGAGATCTGGTAGTCGGGCCATGAGCCATCGGTGGCGCCAATGACGAAGCTGTCAATCTGCTGACGGTTCAGCGCGCCGCCATCACGCTTGGCCCGAATGATGTCGACCGCACGCATGGAAGCCAGCAGTATAGCGAAAGTTCCTGGCCCTTGGGCCGATACCTCTAGAGGCACCCCCGTCGAGGGCGCCCGAGCTATGCCTGTGGTGTCGTCAACCCTCGTCCCCGCCGAGACCATTCGTGATGTCCGGGCGTTCGCCCGGATGCTCGTCGCGGCCGCCCGCGCCCGGCAGCTCTACACGGCCGACCACCCGGCCGCCATGGCCGCGGCCGAGCGCCTTCGGACCGCCTTTGCGCAGCTAGCCGGCCACGGTGGTCTCGAACTCGGGATCACACCGGCGGCCCTGATGGCGAACGGCGAAGTCCTCGCGCCGGACGAGCGGACGGGCGAGGCGGCCGCACTCCTGCACGAACGCGACCTCCTCCGGCTCCGCGTCCGCAGTGCGCCGGCTCTCAACGAAGCCAGCGACTTCCTGCAGCTACTCGGCTTCGACGGGAATACACTCCGGAAGCGCGGCGGACCGGCCCGCGTCTGGGAGCACTTCGGTCACCGTTGGCTCGAAGTCGACCAGCTCGACTACGACTCGATCCTGGCGGCGACCCCGGCCGGCCGGGCGTCTGGCGGCGCCGGTAGCGGGGGTGGCGATGGCGGCAGGTCCGCCTCCCAGGACGACGTCTGGACCGCTCTAGTCCGGTCGATTGCTGGCGGACGCCCGTCGGCCGATGCCCCGGCGCAGAAGCGCCTCGTCGACATCGCCCGCTCCGCGGAATCGATCCAGATGCTCGCCAGCCAGGCCGCGTCGGTTCACACCGCGCCGTCCGGATCCGCGCTGGCGGCCGCACAGGCAGCGACGATCCTGGCCACGTTCGAACATCTGGTGAGCACCGTCCGAACCAATGCGCCCGACGACCTGAGCGTAGCGGTCAAGAACGTGGCCAAGGCCGCCGGCCGCCTTGACCCCGCGCTGATGATGCGGGCAATCGCGGAGTCGGCCGAATCGGGCCTCGGATCCGACCTGACCGCGACCCTGGGCCGCCACTTCGATGACGGGCAGATTGCCACGATGCTGGCACGATCGCTGGCGGCCGAAGGTCGGGCCAGCGGGCGGATGGCTGCGGCCCTGAGTACCCTGACCCCAGAGTCGGATCGCCGCGACCGCGTCGTGCGGCTCGCCCAATCGATGAGCACGCCAGCCGACAACGCGTCGGGCCTGGAGACGGCGTGGGCATCGCTGCAGCGGTTCATGAGCGGCCCGGCAGACGTCACCTACGTCTCCGACGGCTACTCGGCCAGCCTCGACCAAGCCGAAGCGCGGTCGCGCCGGCTGATGCTCGATGTGCCAGTCGAACTCGACGACTGGATGCAGACCGTGTCGTCGGATTCGGTTCGAACCCTCTCGGTGACGCTCCTGCTCGATCTCTTCAGTCTGGAGGATCACCCGGCTGCCCTGACGGAGACCGCCGGTGACCTCGCGGTGCTGGTGGGCGACCTGCTGCTGTCCGGCGATCTCAGCGAGGCTCTTCGGGTGGCCACGGCCCTGCAGGCGGCGGGCGGAGGCGCCAGGAGCGGGCGGGCGCTGGCCGCGCGTCTCGCCCTCGAATCCATCGCCTCCTCGCCGGCGCTGGCCGAGATGCTCGCCGCGGCCGGCGATCTCGACACGGACCAGTTCGGCGACCTGGTCCGACTCTGCCTGGCCGTGGGCCCGGGTGTCATCCGTGGCCTCGTCTCGACCTACGCAGCGTCGGTGCAGGATGATGTCCGGGAGCGCCTGTGCGGGATCCTGAGCGCCTTCCGAGAGGACGGGATCTCGGCGCTCGGCCGCCTGGCCCACGAGCCAGACTGGCAGGTCGCGCGGGGCGCGATTCAACTGCTGGGCCGGTTGGGGGCACGCGACGCCGTCGTGCTGCTCCTCCCCATTGCGAGGGATCAGGATCTGCGCCGGGCCCGTGAGGCCATTGCGGCGCTCATCAAGCTCGACGACCCGGCCGCCCCCAAGGCCATCTCGCGGATTCTGACGATGGGCGGCCCCGGCGTCCGGGACATGGCGATCGATGCGCTCGCCGCCAGCCGCGACCGTCGCGCGTCCCCGGTGGTTGCGGGCCTGCTTCCTCACCTGGACGTGCTCGGCGCCGACTTCGACTTGGCTCTCAGAACGCTGGCGGCGCTGCGCATTATCGGGGACGAGTCCGCCATCGAGAGCCTTGTCGGCGTGGCCCGAGCGCGCCGCTGGTTCGCCCGCGCGAAGACGCGGGAACTGCGGCACGGCGTGCTCGGTGTCCTGAACCACATCGACACGCCGGCGGCGCGCGACGCCATCACGATGCTGGCCCGACGCGGCGATCGCGCCCTGAGGCGACTGGCCCGTGAGGCCCTGCGAGGAGAGGCCTGAGATGGATTCGACACGCGGCGCCGAAGAACTCGTCAAGCGCCTCGGGGCTGCCATTCGGGCCTCGAGCCTTTACGCTCCCACGCATCCGATCGTCTCGCGCAGCGTCGAAATCCTGACGGGTTCGTTCGAGGCACACTTCACGGAGGCCCCGACCGTCACGATCGGCTTCCTGGGCTCAGACGTGATCGTGGGCCGGACCCGGTTGAGAAACCCCGCCCTCTCGAGCATCGTCCGGCACTTCCGCGATCGCCGCGTCGACAAGGTCTCGTTCTCGCGGGACATGGGCGTGTCTGGGCTCCGGTCCTTCGTCGCGGTGATGGCAGAGCGCAGCGCCCAGCCGGTGTTCGAGCGGCTTGCCGCGGTTGGCGTCAAGGGAATCGGCGTCGGGACGATCGCCCCCGAAGAAGCCATGCCCATCGAGCACCTGGGCCTCTCGACGGCGCAGCGGGTCTACGGAACGGCCGTCAGCGCGGCGGAGTCGGTCTGGGGCGCCGCCACGGCCGGCGAGGAGCCGGACCCGGCGGCCGCTCGCACCATCATCGACGCCCTCGCCACGGCGGTCTCGCAGGACCGGACGTCCATGATGGCGCTCACCTCGCTCAAGAGCCACGACACCTACACCTTCACCCACATGGTGAACGTGTCGCTGCTCACGATGGCTCAGGCCCGGACGCTCGGGATCACCGGGCCGCTCTTGCGCGAGTTCGGCCTCGCCGGCCTGATGCACGACATCGGCAAGGTCAAGACGCCCGCCGAGATTCTCGGCAAGCCCGGGCGCCTGACCGGCGAGGAAATGGACATCATGAAGCGCCATGTCGTCGATGGCGCCCAGATCCTGCGACGGACCCCGGAGATGCCGTCGCTCGCGGCTGTCGTGGCGTTCGAGCACCACCTGAAGCAGGATCTCAGCGGGTATCCAGAGAGAATCGGGCACCGGACCTTGAACCTCTGCACGATGCTCGTCAGCATCGCTGACGTGTTCGACGCCCTGCGCACGAAGCGGGCCTATCGCGACGAACTCCCGGCCGCACGCGTGCGGGTCATGCTGGACGAGCAGTCGGGCACGACCTTCGAGTCGACGCTGCTGCAGCGCTTCGTCACCTTGATGGGCGCCTTTCCCGTCGGCACGCTCGTCCGCCTGGAGCTGGGCGAAGTGGGCGTCGTCATCGGCGAGCACGCACGTGATCCGTTCCGCCCGAAGGTGAAGATCGTCCTCGACCGGCGGGGGTATCGGCTGCCCGAGCCCCTCGTCGTGGACACCTCCGACCGGGACGCCCGCGGACGATTCCAATACTCCGTCATGGAGGCCGTGAACCAGGACGACGTGGGCGTCGACCCAATCACGGTGTTGGCTGCATGACTCACGGCGCCGACGCGGTCGCGAACACCCTCTCCGCCGTTGAGGCGGCGCCCCTGGTCAACCTGGTGAAGGCCTGCCGGTCGGCGGCGCGCGTCCTGGCCCTGTATCCGGCGGAACACCCGAACATCGCCGCCGCGCTCGCGGCGGTCGCGACGGCCACGACGCAGGTCACCTCGGCCGGGCCCCTGCACCTCTCGGTGCTGCCCGATTCGCTGCTGGTCGGCGGGCATCCGCTGGCCCGAAGGGACCAGGCAGTCACGGACTTCGCCGACCTTCTGCATCGACACCTGGTGGCACAGGTGACGATTCAGCCTGACACGCCCGCCGACGTCTGGCAGCGATTCCTCGCGCTCGTCTCCATCCAGCCCGATCAGGCACGTGGTCGAGGCGGCATCGTGAAGCTGTGGGCATCGGAAGCCGAGCCGGCCATCGCGGTGAAACAGCTCGACTACCGCGAGCTGCTTCGGGAGTCGATCAAGGGGGAACCCGCCACATGGGAGGCCATCATCGCGCAGTGCCTCGCCGGCGAGTCCCTCGCCCTCGACGAATGGGTCGTGGATCTGCTGCTGGACGTCCTGAACGACCCGGAGCGGGCGGGGGAACTCGTCGCGGCCGTCGAGGAGCGAACGTCGGGCGGCACGGGACGCGGGGCGCTGATCGTTGGCGGCCTGCTCCACGCCGTCGCGACGTTCGTCGCCCAGGTCCAGCCGCAGCGCCTCGAGGCGGTGCTCTGCGGCATGGCCGATGCCGCGGCTCGGCTCCCGATGGGCACGCTGGCCGGCCTGATGGGGGCACGCAGACTGGTCGATCGCCCTGAACTGGCTGGCTTCGTCGAGAACCTCGCGGTTCGCATCAAGGATGCGACCGTGGCGCAGGCGATCGTGTCTGAGGTTCGCAACAACCGTGGGACGTCGCCCGACCTCGCCGGCGCCGTCTGGGGCATCGCGCCGGACATCGACCGCCGGGAGGCGATCCTGGCGTTGGCCCGCGAGATTCTGCAGAAGTCCTCGGCCTTCGAGGATTCGGCCACCGATCAGATGTGGCGCCAGGCGGAACAGCTCCTGAGCACGTACGACCACGATTCGTATGTCGGCGATCCCTACACGAGCGAGTTGCAGGCCGCCTCGCGCCGCGCCGTCGAGCTCGATCAGGCTCGGACCGATCCGCCCGAGCGTCTGGCGCGGTGGGCCTCGACCGTCAGCGACGATGCCGTGCGCCTGCTGGACGCCCAGCTCCTGGTGGATCTGCTCGGCCTGCGGACAGAGCCCGGCCCCTGGCGGGAACTTGCCGACTTGGTGGTGTCGCGCATCCAGGTCTGCATCGTGCTCGGCGACCTTCAGACCGCAGCCGGTCTCACCGAGGCCATTGCCGCGCGCGCCGATCCGGAGAGCGGCCATGCCCTCCAGGCGGCCGCGTCGGCCGCCCTGGAGCAGGTGCTGGATCCGGCCGCGATGCGGCACCTCGCATCGCACCTCGACACCTCGGACGAGCGCCTGGCGTCTGCGGCCGAGCGCATGTGCCGCGCCATCGGCACGAGCGCCGTCGGACCGCTGGCCCAGACGCTGGCGCGCGAAGAGCGCACGCGCTCGCGGAACCACCTGGTCGCCCTGCTCGTGTCCTACGGCCCGGCAGGCCGCCAGGCGGTGGAACGCCTGATGCAGTCGAGCAACGCCGCCGTCCGCCGGACGGCCGTCGTGCTGCTGCGAGAGTTCGGCGGACACGACGCGCTTCCGGAGCTCGAGTCGCTGCTGAACGACAGAGCCCCGCACGTTCAGCGGGAGGCCACCCGCGCGATCGCGATGCTGGGCATCGAGCCCGCGTTCCAGATCCTCGCCAACGCCCTCGTACGCGGTACCAACGAAACCCGGGGGATCGTGGTGAACGTCCTGTGGTCGCTTCCGCTCGCCGACGCCGTCCCGGTGCTGGCCTTCGTGGCGGAGCAGACGACTCCCCGCGGCGGGATGCGCGACGTGCACGAGAAGGCCCTGCAGCGCCTCGGCGAGTCGGACAGCCGCGAGGCCATCGACGCTCTCGGGCACGTCTTGCGCCGTGGGTGGCTGTTCGCGCCCTTCATGACGGCCTCGCTCCGCCGGCAGGCGGCCGGTGCGCTCGCCCGCATCGGGTCGGTACGGGCCATCGAACAGCTGGAGGCCGCCGCCGCCAACGGCGCCCGGGGCACGCGGTCGGCCGCGCGATCGGCCCTCAGAGAACGCGTGCCGGCGGGCAGTCGATCGGGAGTCCAGGCATGAGTACCGACCTGCGCCGCATCCACACGGCCGAAGAGGTCCTGAAGCGATTGGCCGGTGCCGTCAAGGGCATCGTCCTCTACGGGATGGGCCATCCCATCCTGGATCGGGCCCTCGAGCAATTGCTCGAGAGCATGGATCGGATTCACGCGGAAGGGGAAGCCCTCATCGTGGGGATCCTCGAGGGCCAGGTGATCGTGAACGACGTGCCGATGCCCAAGTCCGTCGGCGCGGCAGAGGCGATTGAGCGGCTGCGCGCGGCCGACGTCGAGCGCATCACCATCGAAAAGGGTGTGACGCGCGAGGAACTGCTGGCCTTCCTGGCCAGTCTGGTGTCTGCGGCCGCCCGCCGCAATCCGGGAGACGCCGCCGCGCCCATCAATACGGGGCCGCACACCAGGGTCGGGCGCCTGCAGCTGCAGAGGCGCGTCCAGTCGGAGGTCGGCAGCAACGTCCACGAGGCTCGACAGCTCTACGACAACGCCGTCGGACAGGCGGAGCAGCTATGGTACCAATCCGCCGCCGAGGGTTCGGTCGATCCCGCGCTCGCCAAGACGGTGGTGGAGGGGCTGGCACAGGCCGTTGGCCAGAACCGCCGGGCGATGGTGGCCCTGACCGCCCTGTGCCGGTACGACAACTACACCTTCACGCACATGGTGAACGTCAGCGTCCTGACAATCGCGCAGGCGCAGAGCCTCGGCATCGAGGGAGCGGCCCTCAGGCAGTTCGGCCTCGCGGGCCTGATGCACGACATCGGCAAGATCAAGACGCCGGCCGAGGTCCTCAAGAAGACGAGCAAGCTGACTGACGACGAGTTCACCATCATGAAGCGCCACCCGGTGGACGGCGCCGAGATCCTGAGACGGCAGCTCGAGATGCCGCCGCTCGCCGCCGTTGTCGCCTTCGAACACCACCTGCGCGTCGACGGCACGGGCTATCCGACCGGCGTGAGCCGGACGGCCCTCAACGTGGCCACGCAGCTGTGCAGCATCGCCGATGTCTACGACGCGATGCGCTCCCAGCGCGCGTACCAGGAGGCATTCCCGACCGACCGCATTCTCACCGTCCTGCAACAGGCCGACAATCAGCGCTTCGATCAGCGCCTCGTGCGCCGCTTCGCGCAGCTCATGGGCATCTACCCGCCTGGCAGCCTCGTCCGGCTGGATACCGGCAGCATCGCCGTCGTTGTGCGCACGCACGCGCCCGATCCGGCGCGGCCGGCCGTTCGGGTGTTGACCGAACCGGACGGACGCCGCCTCGAGCAACCCTTCGACGTAGCACTCTGGGAGGACGACGGCCCCGCCGGACCGCCGCCCCAGATCGTCACGCCGCTCGATCCGGCCGTAGTGGGTATCGACCCACTGCCCTACCTGGAGGTCGCCGCCGCCTGATCCCGGAGCTCGCTCGCGTTGATGGTCGCTGATCTTGTTGACAGCGCATCTGGGGTCACCTAGGCTGGGATCACGCGTGCGGCTGCTCGATGGGAGGGAAGCATGACGTCCGACGGAAGGCTGGGCCGATGGCTGCTCGGCTTCGGTCTGCTGGCACTCGCCGCTCAGCCATCCGGCATCGCCCAGGTTCGCCAGGACGCCCTGCGCGTGGCGATCGGTACGGATGAGCGCGCTCCTCGCATCAGCGAACTGCGGCAGTGGGATGCGCGAATCACGCGGATGCTGCGTGACGGGGAGCTGCGCCTCCGGCGGGCCGACGATGACGAGATGGTGGCGGGCCGGCGGCACGAACGTCTGGACCAGTACCATCGCGACGTCCCCGTGTTCGGAGGTCAACTCGTCAGGCAGCTGGAACGGGAGCAGACCGTTTCCATCTTCGGCACGCTCTACACCGGCATTGACATCGATGCCGAACCCACCCTCACGCCCTCTGAGGCCGCCCGGAGAGTCGCCGACGTCTCAGGCGTGATGCCGAGTCCCGACGATGAGCCCGAGCTAATGGTGGTGGCGCTGGATCTGGGCACCTTCGGCCTCGCGTACCGGGCCCGTACCGTCACGCTGAGCGACATCGTCGTCTTCTTCATCGACGCTCACTCCGGCGCGGTCGTGTTTCAGTACAGCGATCTCCAGACGACTGTCGGCTCGGGAACCGGCGTCCACAGCGACACCAAGAAGCTCAGTACGAGCGAGCGAGGAGGACGGTTCGTCGCGTGGGACCAGTTGCGTCCGGCGGCCATCTACACCTACGACATGAAGGGCGACCTCACCAGGACCCGCTCCTATCTGAACGGGTTCATTGCGCTCGGCGACAACGACTTCGCCTCCGATGCCGACAACACGTGGGAGGATCCGGCGGCGGTCGACGCGCACGCGTACGCCGGCTGGACCTACGACTACCTGTACAAGCGCTTCAACCGCCTGGGCCTCGACGGGCACAACCGGAGCATGACGAGCATCGTCCACCCCGTCAGCCGCGATGCCTGGCGCGACTATCCGGGCAGCGTGATCGGCCTCTATTACCTGAACGCGTTCTACGCCGGCCGCGGCATCATGGTGTACGGCGAAGGGCTGCCCCCCACGGTGACCTCAGGTGGGTATCGGTGGAACTACTTCGCCGGGGCACTCGATGTCGTCGCCCACGAGTTGACGCACGGGGTGACGGACTACTCCTCGGACCTGATCTACCTCAACGAGCCGGGCGCGCTCAACGAGGCGTTCTCCGACATCATCGGGACCTCCGCGGAGTTCTACTTCCAGGACGTCGGAAGCGGCTATATGAGGGCGGACTATGTGCTGGGCGAAGATCTGACCTCGCCAATGGGCGGGTTCCGGTCCATGGCCAACCCCGGAGCCTTCGGCGATCCGGATCACTACTCGAAGCGCTACCTTGGTCCGGCAGACAATGGCGGCGTCCACAGCAACTCGGGCATCGCCAACCATGCCTTCTACCTGGCCATCGAGGGCGGTGTGAACCGCACCTCCGGGCTTGCGGTCCAAGGAGTGGGCGGGGCCAACCGCGACCGGATCGAGAAGGTCTTCTTCCGCGCGTTCACTCAGATGCTGCCGGCCAATGCCACGTTCTCGATCGCCCGCGCCGCCACGATCCAGGCGGCACGGGACCTTTACGGCGCCGGCAGCGGAGTCGAGACCGCCATCACACAGGCCTGGACGGCGTGCGGGGTCTTCTAGGCGTTCGCGGGCGCCACTCAACCACGGACATTCCACCATGACGCACCGCACCCTCCGGATCCTGGCCGTGACGGCCCTCGCTCTTTTCATGGTCCGTCCCGCGCGCGCTCAGCAGCCATCTGCCTGGACGGGCGCCGGCTTCATCGCCATCGACGCCGGCTATCAGATCGCGTCGACGACCTTCGATACGACGACCACCTACACCCTCAACGTGGAGCCGGCGCACGTGTCGGCCTCGTACGAGATCGAGCCCGGCCCCATGTTCGGCGCCAGAGGCGGGGTGCGGGTCTGGAAGAACCTCGCAGTCGGTGCCGGCGTGTCGTACTTCAGCCAGACCGGACACGCGGAGGTGGAGGCCCAGTTGCCCCATCCGTTCTATCTCAACCGGAACCGGATGGCCTCGGGCACACTCGGCAGCTTCGAGCACCAACAGGTGATGGTCTCGGCGGAGGCCTCCTGGCTCGTTCGCGCCGGGTCCCGGGTGAACGTCACGATCTTCGGCGGTCCCGCCTACTTCAGGGCCTGGCAGACGGTGGCAGGTGCGGCCCGGTTCACGGAATCGTACCCCTACGACGAGGCGATGCTCACCGATGTGGAGCGGACGAGCCAGACGATCTCGGCCACGGGGTTCACCGTCGGCGCCGACGTGTCGTACCTGTTCTCGAAGGCCGCCGGCGTGGGCGGGCTTCTGCGCTACTCGCGGGCATCGGGAAGGCTCGGCGGCGGAGAGACGGCTCAGGCGGCACTCGATCTTGGCGGGGTCCAGGCCTCGGGCGGGCTCCGGATCCGGTTCTGACGGGCCTGCTGCCCGGCGGGCCCTTGGATCGCTGCCGCCTGCGTGCGAGACGCGACATCCGGCCGTGCGCGAGCGATGATCCGACCCACCGAGTTCACCGCCAGGGTGCTCGCCGTGACCCGGCGGATCCCGCCTGGCCGGGTGGCCACCTACGGGGACATTGCCGCGCTGGCAGGACGCCCGCGGGCCTGGCGGGCCGTCGGCACCATCATGCGAACTTCCCCGCAGACCGACGTGCCGTACCACCGGGTGGTCGCTTCTGGCGGCCGTCTCGGGGGCTATGGGGGCCATCAGTCTCTCAAGCGGGCCCTGTTGAGAGCCGAGGGCGTCATCGTCGTCGGTGAGCGCATCCGCGCCTTTCGCCAGGTCCGCTGGTTGCCCCGCTGAGAAAGGCGTCCATGGCGCCCCGGCCTGGTATTCTTCGGCCGGGAGGCAACGATCCACCATGATGTTCTCGTCTCAGAAGGTGGAGGGAAGCCGGGTGGACCGCAACCTTGTCGCCCGATGCCGACGTGGCGAACCGAGCGCGCAGGAAGAGCTATACAGGACCTATAGCGGCAGGCTCTACAACGTCGCCTACCGGTTTGCCGGCAACGCCACCGACGCGGACGACCTGCTCCAGGACACATTCCTGCAGGCCTACCGGCGGCTGGACACCTTCCGGGGGGAAGCCTCCCTGGGAACCTGGCTCTACCGGCTGGCCGTGAACTGCTGCCTGGATCACGTGCGCAGCAAGCAGGGGCGCCAGCAGCACGCGACGGGGTTCCTGGAGGATCTGGATCTGCCGGAGCCGGCGGCGCCGGCCTCGTGGAGCCCCGGAGCGGCGCTGGACCGCATCGATCTGGAGCGGGCCGTGGCGAAGCTCCCGCCCAGCTACCGGGCCGCCTTCGTGCTGCACGACGTGGAGGGACTCGACCACCGGGAGGTCGGGACCATGTTGGGAATCGCGGAAGGGACGTCGAAGTCTCTGGTTCACAAAGCGCGGCTGCGCCTGCGGGCGCTGCTGAGGGGCCAGGCGGGGGGAACCCCGGCCCAGCGTCCTGCGGCGGCTGTGATCTCGCTGGCG
This sequence comes from Acidobacteriota bacterium, assembly GCA_040752275.1. Classification (GTDB taxonomy): domain Bacteria; phylum Acidobacteriota; class Vicinamibacteria; order Vicinamibacterales; family JAKQTR01; genus JBFMFH01. The sequence continues at coordinate 45,144 of JBFMFH010000056.1, read as the reverse complement.
GAGGCCCGGGGAGAACGATGATGGACGCTCGATCCCCGTCTGAACACGCGTGCGAGAGCGTTGCGCAGTTGATCGACGACTTGATCGGCGGCACGCTCGGCAAGGCGGAGAAGGCGGACCTCGATGCCCACCTGACCGAGTGCACGGCCTGCCGGATGCTGGCCCGTGACCTCGACGACATTCATCGCGTCGCCCGCGAGCTGCCCGTGCGCTCACCCAGAGCCAACGCCTGGGAGCGCATCGCCGAGCGGCTGGATGCCGAAGGCCGCACGCCCGGTGATGTCGCCCGCCGCAGGTGGGCGTCCGCGCGAATCGTGCTGCCGCTCGCGGCAGCACTCGTGCTCGTGGCTGGAGCGAGCCTGACCTACCTGGTCTGGCCCGGCGGCTCGGTTCCTGCGGTGCACGGAACTCGGGAGGATCTCGTCAGAAGCATCGACCAGGAGCTGCGGCTCGCCGAATCGCACTACGAGAACGCGATTGCCGGGCTGGAGCAGATCGCGGCGGACGGAGAAAAGACGCTGACCCCGGAAGTCGCGGCGACGCTGCAGAAGAACATCGGGATCATCGACCAGGCCATCAACGAGAGCCGGCAGGCGCTGACCGACCAGCCGGAGAGCACGCTGGCGCGAGAGAGCCTCTTCGAGGCGCTCCGCAGGAAGGTCTCGCTACTGGAGGACACGATCACGCTGATCAACGTCATGCGGAAGGGTGATCAGACAGGCACGGCCAAGGTGATCGAGGGACTGAGCAAGTCCTGAGTACTGGACGACATCGAACGGAGAGAAGGGGAAAACATCATGCGTACGAAGTCCTTCACGACTGGCGCGTTCCTCGTGACGGCCCTGATGCTCTACGGCGTTCCCGCCAACGCGGCGGCGCCGGGCATCGATCCACCGGGCTGGTCCACGGCACAGACACAGACGGAGAAGTTCTCGAAGACCGTGCCGCTAGGGAGGGCCGGGCACTTCGAACTCTCGAACATCTCGGGCGACATCGTTGTGACGGGCGTCGCCGGAGACCAGGTGGTCATCGAGGCGGTGAAGCGCGGGCGCACGGCTGATGAGCTGAAGCTGGTCACCATCGACGTCATGGCGTCCCAGGGACGGGTCGAGGTGGAGACGCGGTACCCGCGCGAGAGCCGGAACCTGAACGTGTCGGTCTACTTCACGGTCATGGTCCCGAAGGACGCGGAAGTCCGCCTGAACTCCGTCTCGGGCGACATCAAGGCCAGCACGATCGACGGGCTCTTCCGGGCCGAGTCGGTGAGCGGCGATGTGGACATCAACGGGATCGGCAACCTGGAGGCGGCCAAGTCCGTGTCCGGTGACGTCATTGTCGAGTCGGCCGGGAGCCCCGGCGAGCTGTCGGTCGGGAGCGTGAGCGGCGACCTCGAGCTGAGGAACGTCAAGGCGCGTAGCCTGGACCTGAGCAGCGTGAGCGGAGAGATTACCGTCACCGGCTCGTGCGAGCGGCTGGCGGCCAAGTCCGTGAGCGGGACCCTGCGCTATGCCGGGCCGCTCTCCCGCGGCGGGCGCTACGAGCTGCAATCCCACTCGGGGGACGTTATCGTGGAGACCGGCGAGCAGGTCGGGTTCGAGGTGACGGCCAGCAGCTTCAGCGGCGACATCAACAGCGACGTGGCGCTGGCGATGACCTTCGGCGGAGGCCGGGAGGGGCGCCGCGGGCGCCGGCAGGAGATCCGGGGCACCTTCGGCGACGGCTCGGCCAAGCTGGTGCTGACCGCCTTCAGCGGCGACATCCGGATCGTCAGGAAGTAGCCCTGTCGCCTGTCGCCTGCCGCCTGTCGCCTGACGACGCCCTCCCGTCCTGTCGCGGGAGGGCGTTCTCTTGGTCCCTGTACTGCAGCTGATACAACCGGTAGTAGATGCCGCGCCGAGCCAGCAGTTCCTGGTGCGTGCCCGACTCACGCAGTTGCCCGTGGTGCAGGACGAGGATCGTGTCCATGTCCTGGATGGTAGACAGCCGGTGGGCGATCGCCAAGGTTGTCCGCCCGCGCATGAGCACCCCGAGCGCGTCCCGAATCAGCATCTCGGTCTCGGTATCGATACTCGACGTCGCTTCGTCCAGCACGAGGATGCGCGGGTCGAAGGCCAGCGCCCGGGCGAACGAGAGCAGCTGCTTCTGCCCCGTCGAGAGCGTGGCGCCCCGCTCGGCCACGGGTGTCTCCAGCCCCAGCGGCAACCGATCGACGAAGCTCGCCGCGCGTACAGCCTCGATCGCCGAGCGGACGTGTGCATCGGAGATCGCGACCTCGCCGAGCCTGACGTTGCCGGCAACGGTCCCGGAGAACAGGTACACGTCCTGGAGCACGAGGCTGAAGTGCCGCCGGACGTCCTCGAGGCGCATCTCCCGCACGTCATGGCCGTCGATGAGGATCCGCCCGCGGCTGACGTCGTAGAACCGGAGCAGCAGGTTGATGATCGTGCTCTTGCCCGCTCCCGTCGCGCCGACGATGCCCACGCGCCGGCCGGGCCTGACCTCGAACGATACGTCGCGCAGGACGTAGTCGTCCCGCTGGTAGGCGAACCAGACATTCTCGAACACCACGTGGCCCCGGCCCGCCGGCGCCGCGCGCGGCGCGCGGGGACTGGCGACGGCCACCGGCGTATCGATGATCTTGAAGATGCGTTCGGAGGCGGCCATAGCCGACTGAAGGATGTTGAACTTCTCGGAGAGATCGCTGATCGGCCGGAAGAACCGCTGCGAGTACTGGATGAACGCCACGAGCGACCCCAGCGTGATCGTCCCGGCCAGCGCCCACGCCCCGCCCCACCAGATGATCAGCGCCGTCGCCAGCGCACCGACGATCTCGATGGCCGGATAGAAGACGGCGTAGTAGAAGATCGAGTCGATGTTGGCGTCACGGTGTCCCCGGTTGACCGCGTCGAATTCGCGAAGCGCCCGCGCTTCCCTGCGAAAGAGCTGGACCGTCGTCATGCCGGTCAGGTGTTCTTGCAGGAAGGCATTGATCTTCGCAATCCAGCTGCGCACCGTCCGGTACGACTCGCGCACGCTGCGCCGGAACCACTGCGTGACCAGCACGATCAGGGGCAGCACCGAGAAGGCCACCAGCGCCAGGCGCCAGTCCATCGCCACGAGCACGATCATGATGCCGGCGAGCGTGAAGACGTCGCCGAAGACCGAGACGACTCCAGACGTGAACAGGTCGTTCAGCGCATCGACATCCGTGGTCACCCGCGTCATCAGCCGGCCGACCGGGTTGCGATCGTAGAAGGCGACGTCGAGCCGCTGCAGCCGCCCGTAGATCTGCATCCGCAGGTCGTACATGATGCGCTGGCCCGTGAGCTGGAGGATGTAGGTCTCGGCGTACTCGAGCAGGAAGGAACCGACCAGAATGCCCAGGAACAGGAGGGCAAGGGCGTCGAGTCCGTCGAGGTCGCCGGCAGCGATGTAGCGATCGATGGCCACCTTCATCAGGTAGGGCTGCGCCAGTTGGAGCACGGAGTGCCCGGCGATCGCGGCGAAGGCCGCAACGACGTGCGGCCAATACGGCCACAAGTACCCCAGCAGCCGCCGCATCAGCACGGCGTCGTACGCTTTGCCGACGATCTCGTCGTCTTGTGGTGCCACTGCTCTAGCCCAACTCCTCCTCCAGCATCTGCTTCCGGTAGAGCTCCGCATAGACGCCACCAAGGGCGAGCAGGTCGCCGTGGCGGCCGAGTTCGACAATCCGCCCGGCGTCCAGCACCACGATGCGATCGGCGTCCCGGACCGTCGACATCCGATGCGACACGATGATGGACGTGCGCTCCCGCATCACGCCACGCAGGCGCGACAGGATCTCTTCTTCGGTGTAGGTATCCACGGCTGACAACGCATCGTCCAGCACCAGAATGCGGGGGTCGGTGCCGATCGCCCGCGCGATCGCCGCCCGCTGTCGCTGGCCTCCGGAGAGCGTGATGCCCCGTTCGCCCACGACGGTGCCGGCCCCCTCGGGAAAGCCGGCGATGTCCTTGTCGAGACGGGCGATGGCAGACGCCAGTTCCACCTGCGGTTCGCACCCGCCGGTGTCGCCGGGCAGACCGAACGCGATGTTCTCGGCGATCGTGGTCGAGAAGAGGAACGGCTCCTGGTCCACGAACCCGATCGCGCCACGCAGGCGGGCGAGTGGAATCCGGCGCACGTCGATCCCGTCGATGAAGACCGTGCCCGGGGGCGGGTCGTAGATGCGTGGCAACAGACTGATCAGTGTCGATTTGCCAGATCCGGTGCGACCGACAATCGCGACGGTCGATCCGGCCTCGATGCGAAGCGAGACGTTCGCGAGTGCCGTCCGCCCGTCGTGCGCGAACGTCAGATCGCGGAACTCGATGTCGCCGCGAACGGGCGCGGTTCCGACCGCATCCGGCGCATCAGCAATGGCGGGGGCAGTGTCCATGACCTCGAGCATGCGCTGCCACGACGCGCTCCCCCGCTGGACCATGTTGGTCACCCAGCCAAACGCGATCATCGGCCAGGTCAGCATGGCGAGGTAGGCGTTGAACGCCACGAACTCGCCGAGGGTCAGGCGCTCGCCAATGACCTCGCGGCTGCCAAGCCACAGGACCAGCAAGGCGCCAAAGCCCAGGAAGAGGCCCAGGCTCGGGAAGAACATTCCTTGGAGCCGTACGAGACGGAGATTGCGGCGGACATACTCGCGGTTCGCCGCCTCGAACCGCTCGATCTGTGCCTTCTCCTGGCGGTAGGCTCGGACCACCCGCACGCCGGCGAGCGCCTCCTGAGCCACGGCACTCAGGTCGGAGAGCTGGGCCTGGATCCGCTCGAACCGCCGGTGGATGGCGGTGCCGAAGATCTTGACTGCGACCGACACGAACGGCAGCGGGATGAGCGCCACCAGCGTCAGCCAGGGGTCGAGCGACAACATCAGCACCAGGGCGACACCGAACACGATGATCGTGCTCGCCAAGTACATGACGGCCGGCCCGATCATCATGCGCACGGCGTTGAGATCGTTCGTGGCGCGCGACATCAGGTCGCCGGTTCGGTGCGCGTGGTAGTAGGAGGCCGGAAGCGTCACCAGGTGCCCGACGAACGCGTGGCGCAGGTCGTACTCGATGTCGCGCGACGCCCCGACCAGGACCCGGCGCATCAGGAACCGGAAGTACCCGCCCACCAGCGCAATGCCCAGGAGGATGGCCGCATAGGCGCCCAGCTTCGCGGAGGTGACGCCGGCAGTCAGGTCATCGATGGCGTACTTGAGGACCCAGGGCGCCAGCAGCGACATGGTAGTCGCTGCAATGGTGCAGCTGACACCGATCACGTACTGGCGGCGGTGGCGAAGAGCAAATCCGAGCAGGCGGCGGGTCGGCGACAACGGCATCCGATGGTCTCAGCATACCAGCCCGATTACACCTTCGTCAGCGCCCGTACGGATCCGAGGCGGATCACGCGAAAGAGGGAGCCCAGACCTTCCTGTGTGGTATCCTGAACCTGCCTCTCCCAGCAGGCACTCCACTTGCAGGTCGTGGTGCGTGCGTGAGCCCCGGTCACGTGCGAAGGAGTGCATCCATGCCGTCGACATCCCGCAGTTGTCTCGTCGCGTTCGCCTGCGCCGTCGCGCTGGCCGCCGGCCTCCCCGGTGAGGCCGCCGCCCAGTACCGTCCCCTGCCCTCCACGTATGGGACGGGGCCGGACGTGAAGGGCGAGTCCTATCACATCGAGTTCGCCGCCAATCTCTGGAATCCGCCGCCCGTGTTCACCTTCACGAGTGAGGGCCTGGGCATTCCCGGCACCGAGATCGACCTGCAGGCGGACCTTGGCATCGAGAAGCGGCAGACCTACGAGCTTCGTCTGGTTCTGCGCCCTGGCACCAAGCACAAGTTCCGCTTCCACTATCTGCCGCTGCGGTACACGGCCGATGCCGTCCTGCGCAAGGACCTCATCTTCAACGGCATCATCTTCCCGATCGCCATCCCGGTGCAGACCGACTTCACCTGGACGGCCTACCGGTTTACCTACGAGTACGACTTCATCCACCGGAGCCGCGGGTTTGGCGGCCTCCTCATCGAGGCCAAGTACGCCGACGCCAAGCTGGACCTCACCAACCCCATCAGCCACGAGTTCGTCCGGGCGCGGGCACCGATCCCCGCCATCGGCGGCGTGGCCCGCTTCTATCCCGCGTCGTTCCTGTCCGTCCACGGCGAGTTCACCTACTTCCGCCTCCCCGACAGCGTGCAGGTGAACGCGTCGCTCAATGCCGTGGATGTCGACGTCTACGCCACCTTCAACATCACCAACAACTTCGGCATCCAGGGCGGATGGCGATCCACCGACATGGGCTTCCGGATCGAGCAGGACGAAGGGACGATCAAGCTGAGGGGCCCGTATTTCGGAGGGGTCGTCAGGTATTAGGCGGCGGGCAGCGGGACCAGGAGTCAGGAGTCAGGAGGAGATTCCGCATTCCGCGATGGGATCGGGGTCAGGACCCAGGGAGGTCGACCCACACGCCGAGGTAGCGATCGTCCGTGCTGGCAGGGTCCACCTGCGATGGTCTGAAGCCGGCATCGGTGCGAATCCGCACCAGGGCCGGCCGTTCAGCCGGCCCCGGCACGATGAAATCGCGGCGTTCCCCGGCCTTCAGCCTGAGGCTCGCCTGCCAGGTCCCGCTTTGCACGAGCACGGTTGTCGCGACGGCGCCGGCTCGCAACCCGACTCGCCGGCCCGCCCCGGCCGGAGGACTGTCGAGCAACAGACCTGCCCCTTCCTCGGCTGCCACCCACAGCCCATCGGCTTCGAGGTACACGGTGTCGCCGAGCGCCCACACAACAGCAGCGCCGTAGCGCCGTGCCTCGACGGCCCGCTCCGCACTGGCGGGGTCCGCGGGGTCGGCAAGGGACAAAGGCTGGAGCCATAGGCTGCGAACCGCGGCCCGCTGCCCGGGGCCTCCCCGGACCGCGACGGAGTGGACGGCTGCCGGCAGCGCCAGGTCGAACGACTGCGGCCCCGATCTCGCATCCCGCAGGGCCCAGGTCAGGAGCGGATCGCGGCTGCGCCCGATCGACACGTCAACATCGAGGTCGGCTCCCGGACGAACCTCGTCCAGCCAGAGCCGGTAGCGGCCGGCGGGGAGATCGGGCAGCCACAGCCAGGCGTCCGGCGGAGTTCCGGCCACGCGGTCGTTGCCGAGGCGCATGGCGTGCGCCAACTCTCGCCCGTCGCCAACACCGAGCGGAGCGTAGCGCACGGTCAGCGGGACCCGTGCGGAGGCCAGCTCGCGGATCAACGCGAGCTGACCGGCTGTGGGCGCTATCCCGGTGGCGTCCTCCAGCCGCCACGCGAGGCTCGCCGCGCCCATCGCGGCTGCGACGATGCACGCGCCAGCCACGAGCGATGCGGTGCCGCGCCCGAGCGCCAGCCGGGTACTCAGCCACCGGCTGGCCATCCAGGCCATGCCCATCGCCACCACCCACACCGCGGCAGAGGCCGCGCCCTCCAGCCAGCCGATCCGGAACCAGCTCGGCAGGGCTCTCGGCACGTCGGCGAGGGTGCTGGCCGCCACGGCCCACTGCGCAGAGCCGTCCCGGAAGCTGAACGCAAACCGGCCGTCGCCGACGGCGACGAACATCGCGGCCATCGCCAGGCTCACCGCCAGGGCGATGGCCTGGACTGCCCGCGTCGCGGCACCAGTCCCATGACGCCACGCCGCGGAGATCGGCACCGCGCCAAGCAACAGAAGGGGACCGAGGAATCTCGCCGGGGAACTCTGTCCTCCCCACCACATGTGATACATCGCCGCGACCACCGCGTACGGCGCGGCGATCGCGAGCCACTCAATCGCGAGGCGCCGGTGGTGCCGGGCGAGCGGGACGAGACCCGCCAGCGCCAGCGCGAAGACGGGAGACGTGGCGACCAGCCCGAACTGCTGGTCGAAGAGCAGGCCCACCAGCCCTCTGGGCGCATTCGACACGGCCATCTGCGTGTAGTGGCCGTAGACGATGGACGGGTCTGGGCTTCCGTAGATGACCAGGTAGTAGCCGAACCACGCCGCGGCGCTGGCGCCCGGCAGCCATGTGAACGCGGCCATCGTGCGCAGCCGGCCGGGACCACGCCACGCCCGGACGGCGAAGACAACCCCGAGCGACGCTGCGAGCAGGGCAAAGCGTGGATGCAGCCAGGGCAGCGTAGATGCCAGCGCCCCCGCCGCGATCCACCAACGCGCGGGCCGCGCCGGGCGTCCGTCCAGCGACACCAGCATGGCGAAGGCCGCGGCCAGGACGACCGCGCCGGGGCCGTCGGGATAGACGGTGAACGCCAGGAACAGGAACGGCACCGTCAGGGCCGCTCCCGCCGTGGCGAACCACGCCGCCCCGGCGCTCGCCGTGACCCGCCACGTCATGTGCCACGTGGCGCCGACGGCGACGGCAGCGAGCACGGCAAGCCATAATCGCGCCGCCGGGTAACCACCGACGGCGAAGGCGGGTGCGACGAGCAGGGAGACGCCCGGGAGATGGATCGAGTAGATCTCGCGGTCCTGACCACGGCGGAGGTAGTCAGGCCTGAGAACACCGCGGAAATACGGCCGGTAGTCCGCGCGCCGGTGGTTGTTCTCGATGCGCAGGTCACCATCGATGAGGAGGCTCTGCGTGATGACCAGGTAGTGCGGCTCGTCACCTCCCGGCAGCACCGCGCCGATCTGCCACGACGAACACGCGTAGATGACGAAGGCGAGCACCGATGCCGCGAGCGGCGCACGCGGCCCGGCACACCACGACCGGGCCCGCCGCGCGACCACCGCAGGCCACTCCGTCGCGGCAAGACTGGCGGCCAGGATGCCGGCCCACACCAGTACCGTCACCGGACCGCTCGCCGCCAGTACCGCGGGCGGTAGTGAGATCGGCATCCAAGGCAGGATCAGAAGGCCGCTCAGGAACCAGGGGACGACCGTGCCGCGGCGCGGCCGCAGCACGAAGGCCGTCGCCACGCCGATGAGCACGAGCGCGACGAGGACCCACAGCGCCGGGAGGACCCCGATCCGCTGCCCCGCCTCCCCGGCCGATGACAACGTGAGCGTGCCGAGCGAGCACCAGGCGGCCACCGACGCGCACACGGCGGCCACGCTCGCCAGCAGGGGCCGCCTGTCGCTCATGCCCGGCATGCTACCATACGGCCCGATGCCGCTTCGCGCCTCCGAGTGGATGGTCGTCTGTGCGATCGCCTGTGTACTGGCGGTAGCGATGACCTGGCCGCTTGCGCCTGAGATCACCTCCTCCGGGCGCGTCGACACGAACGACGGCCGCCAGGCGATCTGGACCGTGGCCTGGGTGGCCAGGACCCTCGTCGTGAACCCGCGCGAGCTCTTCGACGCCAACATCTTCTATCCGCACCGCAACACGCTCGCGTATCTCGAGCCGAACATCTTCGTCGGGGTGCTGGCGATCCCCGCCTACTGGGCGACCAAGAACGCGCTGTTCGCCTACAACGTCGTGGCGCTGCTATCGTTCGTCCTGGCCCAGATCGGCGCCTTCGCACTCGTCCGGCACCTCACCGGCAGTCGGGCGGGCGCCACCGTCGCCGGGATTGGATTCGGTTTCTGCGCGTATACGTTCTCCCATACGGCCCACAGCCAGCTCCTGATGACCGCCGGCCTGCCCTTCGCCCTCCTGGCCATGCATCGCTACGTCGAGCGGCCGACGACGAGTCGGGCCATTGTGCTCGGCCTGATCGTCGCCGCCGAGGCGCTGTCGTGCGGGTACTACGGCGTGTTCCTCGGGCTGATGCTCGTTCCCGGGCTGCTCTACTACGCCTTCGCCCGCGGGCTGTGGAAGCAGAAGCGATACTGGGCCGGCACCCTCGGGGCCGGACTCCTGGCCGTGTTGGTGGTCCTGCCCTTCCTGCTGCCGGTCGTCGAGCTGCAGCGTTCGACGGGGTTCGAGAGGTCCGTTCAGGAGTCACTCAAGTGGTCGGCGACATGGCGTTCCTACCTCGCCTCGCCGGCGCATGCCCACCGGTGGATCCTGCCCTGGCTGGGCCAGTGGGGTGAGGTCCTCTACCCCGGGACGCTGGCCGTGGTCCTGGGATCGGCTGGTCTGGTTCTGATGTGGACCCGCCGGCGGCCCGCGCCGGACAGGGCCCACGTCACCTACTACACCGTGCTCGGGGTGCTGGCCTTCTGGGCGTCGTTGGGGCCGGGCGCCGGGTTGTACGCCTGGCTCTACTCGCTCGTCCCCGTCTTCTCGCTGCTGCATGCGCCATCGCGCCTGGGACTCCTCGTCACGCTCGTCCTCCTGGTGTTCGCAGGCTACTTCGTGGCCCACGTCACGACGGGGCGGCGCGCGCCGCTCATCGCGGCGTCGCTCGCCCTTCTGTCGCTCGGCGACCTCTTTGTGGCGCCGCTGCGGCTCACTCGGGCGCAGCCGCTGCCGGCCGCCTACGAATCACTGGCCAAGCGGCCGTACGGGCCGGTCGCGGAGTTTCCGTTCTTCTACCGTCGCGTGGACTATCACCGGCACGCGGAGTACATGTTCTGGTCGACCTACCATTGGCGGCCACTCGTCAACGGGTACACGGACTACATCCCTCCGGACTTCAGGGAGATGACCGTGCCCCTGAGCTCGTTCCCCAACCCCGAGTCGTTCAAGATCCTCCAGCGTCTCCGTGTGAGGTACGTGCTGTTCCATCTCGACCTCTACAGCCACCAGACTGCGGCCGGGGTGAAGGCGCGCATCGCCGAGTACGGCGAGTATCTCCGACCGATCCGGACTGAGGCATCAGTGTGGCTCTTCGAGATCACCGGATGGCCGCCGCCCGGCTGATCGTCTGCCTGGCCCTGGCCGTCATCCATACCTGGCCGCTCGCCCTCGCGCCCGACCGGCTGTCACGCCACGACAACGCCGACACGATGTTGAACGAGTGGATCGTGGCGTGGGTCGTGCACCAGGCCCCGCGCGATCCGGCGGCGCTCTTCGACGCCAACATCTTCTATCCGGAGCGGCGCACGCTCGCCTTCTCCGAGCACCTGGTGGTGCAATCGGCCATGGCGGCACCAATGATTTGGCTGGGTGCGTCCCCCGTCCTCGCCTACAACCTGCTGCTGATGCTCGGACTGGCGCTTTCGGCGTGGGCCATGTGGGTCACCATGGAACGCTGGACGGGTAGCGACGCGGCCGGAGCGGCCGCCGGCTCGCTGCTGGCGTTCAACGCGCACACGCTGACCAGGCTGCCGCACGTCCAGGCGTTGCATCTGGAGTTCCTCCCGCTCGCGTGGCTGGCGCTTGATTCGCTGCTTCGCCGGCCGCATCTGCGCACAGCGATCGCCCTCGGATTGCTGGCTGCCGCGCAGGCCCTCACCTCGAACTACCAGTTGGTGTTCACGGCGTTGGCGCTTGTCGTCTCGGTCGCCGTGCGGCCCCGCGAGTGGGCCTGCCCCCACTCCCGCCGGACCCTGGGCTTTCTGCTGCTGGCCGGCGCCGTCGCCACGATGCTCGTCGGGCCGTCCCTCGTGCCGTACTACCTGGCCCGCCAGGAGCAGGGGCTCACGAGGTCCATTGAAGAGGTCGCGCTCTATTCGTCGACCTGGCGCGATTACGTCGCCACGGCCGGGCGGCTGCACTACGCATGGTGGAGCCATCGCTTCCTCGAAGGCGCAACGGCGCTGTTTCCTGGTTTCGCGGCCCTGCTCCTCGCAGGCGTGGCGCTCGGGAGCATGCGTGTCCGGCGCGACCCGCGCGCACGCATGTGCACGATCACCGGCGGAGTCGGACTCGTGCTCTCCTTCGGACCAGCCGTGCCGGGCTACGCTTGGCTATATGCGTCGATTCCGCTGCTCCAGGGGGTGCGCGGCGCGGCACGTTTCGGGTTCCTGATGCTGGTCGCCGTTGCCGTGCTCGGCGGCTTCGGTGTGTCGGTCCTGCGGGCGCGATGGGGCGGCCGGACGTGGTGGCCGATAGCCGCAGGCCTGTTGGTCGTGGTTCTCAATGTCGAGGCGCTGAGGGCTCCGCTGGCCTACCGGCCGTTCGACGGAGTCCCCGGGGTCTACGACGTCCTCGCCAACGAGCCTCACGCCATCGTCGCCGAGTTCCCCTTCTTTCGGCCCGACGCCGTTTTCCGCAACGCTTCGTATGTGCTCAACTCGACGGCCCACTGGCGGAAGCTCGTCAACGGCTACAGCGGGTTCACGCCTGCCAGCTACGTTCGCCACGCCGAGCGGCTGCGCGACTTTCCGGGCGACAACAGCCGTTCGTTGCTCGACGAGCTAGGCGTCACGCACGTTGTGGTCCACTTCGCCGAGTACGGGGAGCATGCCGAGCGGATGCGGTCGGCTGTCGCGGCCGCCGGGTGGCTGCGGACCATGGCGGCGCAACGGGATCTCACGATCTACGAGGTCGATCGCCGGCGGTGATGAAGCTCCGCCGGGGCCTGCCCGAGCGGTACCGGCCTCACTGGCCGGCGTAGAGTCGGCGGTAGTCCTCCGCCGAGCCGAGGATCCGCTTCACGTAGTTCTGCGTCTCCGGAAACGGGATGTCGTCGATGAACTCGTCGGCGCTCATCCCCGGTCGTTCGGCCTTCCAGGCCGAGACGCGGTGCTCGCCGGCGTTGTAACCAGCCAGCGCGAAGTGCTCGCCGCCGAACTGCTTCAGCAGATCGGCAAAGTGTGCGCACCCCACGCGGACGCTGAACTCCGGATCCGTCAACCGGCTGGCCGAATAGCGGATCCCGAGCTTCCGTGCCCAGAGTCGAGCCGTCCGCGGCAGCAGTTGCATGAGGCCCACCGCGTTGGCGGACGATCGGATCGTGGGATCGAAGGCCGATTCTTGCGCCATGAGCGCGGCGATGAGGTACGGGTCGAGCCCGCGGGCAGTGCAGTACTTGGAGATGAGCGGCCAGTAGTCGAGCGGGTAGATGACCTTGAGAATCTCCTCGGGCAGGCCCTCGCCGCCGTCGGCCATGAAGTGCGGGTAGGTCCGGCGCATGATCGTGGTGCCCGTCCTCCGGTCACCTGACTGGCTGTACAGCCACGCGCGAGTGGTCTCGGTCGTTCTGCTCGGCTCACCGGTCCGTCTCGCGAATTCGAGCTCCATCAGGGCGGGCTCGTACGCCCCGGCGCGGACGAGCCAACCGAACAACTCCGCGTCCAGGGTCGCGGGCATCGGGCGTCTCGCCGCTTCCGCACCGGTGAAACGCTCGGCCGGGGGTACGACCCGCACGGGGACCCGGAGGTTGCCGAGTCGCGCTGCGGCCTGACGGCCGTAGTAGAGGTTGCCATAGTCGGTGACGGCCAGCTGGTAGCGCGCGATCGCCGTCTCGCGCTGCCCGAGGTGTTCGCGCGCCCTGCCGGACCAGTACAGGAGCGCGGGCCGGTAGTCCGAACGCGGGAAGGCCGCGGCCGTACCCTCGAACGCCTCGGCCGCCTCCGGAAACGCGCGCCGGCGATAGGCCCACCATCCGGCCTTCCATCCGGCCCGCTGCGCGATGTCGCTCGAGGGGTAGCGGCTGAGCACTTCGCGGAAGACGCCGGCCGCTTTGTCGTCCTCGTCGATGATGATGTAGTGGCTGGCGAGCTCATCGAGTGCCCGCTCCGCCCACGGTGTCGAGGGGTGACGCTCAACCAACCGCCGTGCCAGCTTCGCGTACTCCCCGTGCTGGCCGCTGCCTCGGATGGCACTCAGGTAGTAGTACTCGGCCTCGACGCGCCGCGTGCCCGAGTTCAACAGGGGGCGCAAGGCTCGGACAGCCTGCCGGTAACGTCGAAGGTGGACGTCGCATTCCGCCACGCGCAGCTGGGCGAGCGCGCGGGAGTCCCCCTTCTCAATCTTGGCCAGCGCCTCGAACGCCGACCTCGCGTCGCTGTACTGCCTGCGGGCGAACAGAGCCTCGGCACGTGCCAGCTCTCGCGCAGCCGTGACCGATCCGGGAACGATCGGCGGACGTGTCGACCTTGCCAGGGTCCGCGACGCTTCCTTGCCCTGGTCGGTGGCGGGGTACTCGTAGTAGAGACGCGCCCAGGCCTCGAGTGCTTGCCGGCGATCGCCGGCCGCCGCTGCCGTGCGGGCCAGTCTGCCCAGCATGTCCGCCGGGTCCGCGGGGTTCTTGGCGGCGAGCGCCGCATAGACGGCCGCCGCGGCGGCGTGGTCGCGCAGCCCCTCCAGGGCTTCCGCTTCGCCCAGCGCGGCAATCTCGGCCAGCGCACCGCCAGGAGCCTGACGCCTGAGCATCTGAAAGGTCCGTTTCGCCTGATCGAATCGCCCGAGTCCAAGCTCGGTCCGGCCCCGCGCCACGGCGGCCCATCCGCCGAGCGGTGTGGCGGCCAGCACCGCGTCCTGAATCAGGGGAAGGGCGGCCGCGTAGGTGCCGTCCTTGATGCGGCTGAAGGCCAATCCGAGATTCGTCATGGCCTTTCGAACGGCGGCTGACTGTGTGGGTTGCCAGGTGGCTGGCGGTACCAACCAGTAGCCCTCCAGCGCGGCGGGCAGACGCGGGTGCTCCGTCGGGCGCAGTTCTGCGGTCGAAGCGCCGGCGCGGCCGTCCTGGTCGGCGTCGGGTCGCCAGGACGATGCCGGACTCGACAGCCCGATGAGGAGAATCGCGGCAACGAGAAGGAGGGGTGGCCGCAAACCGCCGAGCGTCGCGTGGAGGCGGGGCCCTAGATCCGGCGGTGCCAGTTTACGGCCCTCCCAAGAGGGACGCATCGCCGTTCGCCAGCGTCCGCACGAGTTCGTGGCCGAAGTAGTCCATCCGCTGGCGGGTCTCGGCCGGCACCCGTTCTTCGTACAAGCGACGGGCACGCTCGATCTCCGGGCGCAGCCGATCCAGCAGGTTGCGGTCGCGTCGTCCCTGGCTGACGGCTGTCTCGTGGTACAGCTTGATCTCGGACACGAGCAGCTTCGCGTAGCGTCGCGCCGCGTCGTCATCATCGGCTGGGCCGTGGAGGGCCGGGCGGCTCTGCGGCGCGTAGCGTGGGGATGGAGCGGCATCGGGCACGGGCCCGATCGGCTGCACCGCGCGCGTCACCGTCAGGACCTCGAGGCATCTGGCCGCGTGCCGGCAGAGGATCTCGGCCACCTCCGGCCATGAACTCGGCACCTCGTGGCCGCCGGCCGACGCATCGTCGGCGTAGAGGACGGCGACCGTGGTGCCTCCGACGCGGACCGGCACCGCCAGCCCGGCCCGTTCCAGAGGCAACTCACCGAAGGGCGTGACGGTGCCTTGCGGTCCGTCGTGACCGTCGGATGTCGAAACCGGGCGGGCGGCCCTGACTGCCCGGGAGACCAGTCCCCTGTCGTCGACGCCGAATTCGAGGCTGCGGGCGTCGGCCTCGTCGGGGAATCCGGCGAGTCGCCAGCCCGCCACTCGCCCGCCGCGTACGATGAACATCGCTACGCGCGGCGCGGCCGCGGCCACACTCTCGGTCAGCAGTTCGAGCACCTCGGTCAGGGAACGGGCACCGTCGAGGCGCCGGATGTCATCGGCAATCCGCTCGACCTGGGCCAGTTCCGCCTGCCGTTCGGAGGCGAGGGTCTCGACCAGTGCCCGCTCGACCTCGGCGCGGGCGTCCGTGCGGGCCTCGTCGACGGCGGCGGCCAGCCGTGCGTCGGCCTCCGCCCTTGTGCGCTGAAGTGCATCGGCGAGCGTCTCGGCGGCCTCGGCTCGGGCGGCGGCGATGGTCTCTTCCAGTCTCCTCTCGTGCATCGTGCGGAGCCGGGAGAGCTCCGAGTCGTGTTCACGCAGACAATCGGCCTTCGCGCGCTGGACGGCCGTGTCGAGGTCCCGTGCCGCCGTCGATCGCAGGTTCGCGAGCTCGGACTGGTGGCTCCGCGCCGACTCGGCGTGAGCGGCGGCCACGGCCTCGTCGAGGCGCCTCGCGTGTTCGCCACGTGCGGCGGCCATGGCTTCTTCGAGGCGCCGCGTTCCGTCTGCCCGGGAGGCGGCGACGGCTTCTTCGAGACGGCGGGCATGCTCGGCCTGCACGGCGGCCACGGCCTCTTGAGACTTGCGGGCGACCTCCGCTTCGGCCGCCAGGCGGATCTCCCGGACAATCGATACCCGCTCGGCCGACGCTGCCTGGCCGATGTCGGAGGCCACAGCCCGCAGACGCTCTTCGATCTGAGCGGAGATCTGCTTGGTGGCGGCAGCGATGGCATCGGAGATCTGGTGGTCGAGTGACATGGTCGAACCTGTCTCGTGTCTCTCAGCGACTGCTTCGAATTATGGAAGCCGGCGGCACCCGCGTCAAGGTACACTTCTCGGCGCTTCAGGGCCACAAGTTCAGTCCCGAGAGGAGGTTGGACCGGCTGGCCTCTCATCTCTCTTCGCCTTGTCGGTGGGCAACCCGCTTCAAGGCACGAGGATACGTCTCCGGGTCACACGCACCCGGCGCGATGGATGGCGGTGGATGGCTTTGACCGCCTGCGTCGGCCCCTGTACACTGGAGGTGGTGCCGCGGGCTTGCGCCAACCTGACGTGGGGGCGATTCTGGCTTCGACGGGGGTGCAGGACCGAGGGATGCATGCCGAGCTCCACTGACTCGTAAATCCGGTGGAACACAACGTAACTGCGGACACGCAGCTCGCACTCGCGGCTTAACTAACCGCGACGTCCACTCCGTCCGGGCCTGCACGGCGGAACTGGATGTCATCTTCGCAGGCTAGTCGCGGCGCGCGGTTCCGACGCGCGGCGGCGAAGGCGTCTCGGAGCTAGCCGGCGGCGGTTTCTCGCCGTTCTTTCACGCAGCCGGCGAACCCTTCAAGAGCGGACACGCATGTAGAGTCCTTCGGCGACGCGCTTTCGGACGCGGGTTCGACTCCCGCCGCCTCCACCAGCCTTCGCTCACCTTCGGGCTTGCCGCTCTCCTCAGGTGAGCTTCGGCTCGGCAAGCCAGCCCAGAGGCGAAGGCTGGTGCCGCGCCGTAGCTGCGGGAGGAAGATATCGAGCCGGACCGCAGCGAAGGCGGGCCCCTCCCTCCGTCGGTCGAACCCGCCTGCCTGCGTCCCAACAAGGCTCACGAGAAGGCTGGTGCCGCGCCGTAGCTGCGGGAGGAAGATACCGAGCCGGACCGCAGCGAAGGCGGGCAAGATCTGCAACACCCTCGGCGCGTCCGGTGTCGCAGGATCTGCCATCTGGAACAACCGAGCCCCACGAACTCGCTGTTGCCAGACTCTCGTCCGACTGGCCTGGCTCTTGCCTTCGTCACTCGCATGCCCAAGCGTTTCGTCTACATCCTGCGCAGCTTCAAAGAGCCAGCACGTCAGTACGTTGGGTTGACGTCTGACATCGACGGGCGGCTGGAGGCCCACAACGCGGGCGCCTCCCCGTTCACAGCGAAGTTCCGACCGTGGGCCGTGACCACGCGCATCGAATTCGAAGACGAAGGCCGAGCCGCTGCGTTTGAACGCTACCTGAAGAGCCCTTCCGGTCGCGCCTTCTCGCGGCGCCACTTCGCGGTGTAACCGTTCGCGGAATGCTGGCGTACAAGCGAGACCCGCAGATTCCGCACATAGCGGACGAGTCTGTGTTGTTGGGCGTGAATTGCGGAACAAATCGCGTCGGTGCCGCGATGGCCGCCGCGACACGTTCAGGCGTCACCTGATGCGAGCTCGTTTCCCGCCGCCTCCCGATCCAGCGGGACAAGTCTCGGGGGCGCGACCGAGGCGCCAGGCTTCCCCGCGGGGTTATACTGGCCTATCGAGTCAGCGTCCTTGAACACCTTGCGCGAGGGCACCATGGAATTCACTCGGATCACCGCGGATCCGCGTCAACTCGGCGGCGTCGCCTGTATCCGGCGGCTCAGAATCCCCGTCGCGACGGTGGTAGGCATGGTCGCTGAGGGGATGACCACCGATGAGATCCTCGCCGCGTACCCCGATCTCGACGAGGCCGATGTACGGGAAGCGCTCCGGTTTGCGGCGGCGGCCGTCAGGGAGCGCGAACTTCCGCTTGCGTCGACGCTGTGAGATTCCTGGTGGACAACCCCGTCTCGCCGCTCGTGGCGGAGGCACTGAATGCCGCCGGCCACGACGCGGTACACGTGCGCGATCGAGGCTTGCACCAGGCCGACGACGAAGTACTCGTCGACATCGCGAAGGCTGAGGGACGCGTGATTCTGTCTGCGGACACCGACTTCGGCGCAATCCTGGCTGTTCGGAACGAGACCAAGCCGTCGGTGATTCTGTTCAGACGCGGCACACCACGGCGCCCCTCGTTACAGGCCGATCTGCTGATTGCCAATCTGCCGGCCGTTGCGCCCGAACTGGATCGAGGGGCGGTGGTGGCGTTCTACGACACTCGCATTCGCATCCGGAGACTGCCGGTCGGCACCGACTGAACCCTTTCTTTGGCTCCGTGCCGCATCGAAATGCGGTGGATGTCTTCGCGTCTGGCCCGAAGTGACCCGAGGCTGTTCACGTGCGCCCGTCCACAGCGTGCGAGCGGCGTCTGCCGGACATCGTCCGCAGAATCGCGTCCTAGACCTGGTCGAGGCACTTCCCGACATCCTCGGCCAGGAACCGCAGCACGAAGTAGCCGTGCTCCTGCAGCAATTGGTCCTTCCTGCGGTCTCGCCGGTAGGCCTCCGGATCTCCGAGGTGCTGACCGCCGTCCAGCTCAACAGCCATGCGGGCATCTGCGCACAGCAGGTCAACCTCCAAGCGCCCCTGTTGGTCGAACGGGATTACCAGGGGCTCGTTCAGCACGAACCGCCCCTTGGTCTCGGGGAGCGTTTCCAATCGCTGGAACAGGAACTCCTCCGTGGCGCTGCGGGCGCGTGCCGCACCTTCGGCATCGGGCGGCACCGCGCGCGCCGCGTGCACGAACAGTCTCGCCAGCGGCACATCCACGCCATCGCGGATCGTGGGGCGGCGACGCCTGCGAGACGAGCAAGGGTATCGGTCTGCTCGGCACGAGGGTCAGTCTAGCCAAGTCTAGCCGGGATCAGGTGCGGCGTAACGATTCGATTCTGTGGGAGAATCCGCGGAATCGGGTCGCCCCGAGGATGTCGGGCAAGGGTGCGAGGATGGTGCGTGATGAGCGAGTTCCAGTACTACGAGTTCCAGGCCGTCGACCGCCCGCTGACGCGCCTCGAGATGGCGGAATTGCGTAAGTACTCCACCCGCGCCCGCATCACGCCGACCAGTTCCGTCAACGACAACAAAGCCGGGCGCCATCGGGCAGTCCTCGATCGGAGTCAACTGCGCGAGGAGGCGGACTTCCAGTTCGTCGTTCCCGATGTTGCCGGTCGACACCGGCAATAGGCGCGCCGGGCTCCCGGAGATGACGTGAGAACTGACGAAGTCGGCGTCCTTGGTGACGACCACAGAGTGTGCAGATTGATGCGGATCATAGCACGCTGAGCCGGCGCCTTACGGAGCCCTCCTTCCGCTGGGGCTGATTTGGGGCTATGGAACGCGTGTTCCGCGGGACGCGCGTGTTGCGCGGGCGCGATTTTCGGCAAGAATGCAGAGACAGGCCGGTTTCTGAAGACCGTGTCAAGTCCGACTCCCGCCGCCTCCACCATGCAAAGTATTGATAGCACATCACTTATGGCCTAGGCTCAGACCCTGTTCCAGCCTGAACCTGGTTTCCCCAGTGTCGACTCTGGTTGCTGCTTGTATGATTCGTTTGTAACATACAAACGCGATGCGATGTCTGCAACCATGAACCGCACACTCTCGAAGAACGAAGCCCAGATCGTCCTCGACCTCGAATGGCGAGGCGAGAAAACAGCAACGCTGGAGCACATCCGCCGGATCGTCGGCGCGTCCGACGGCTATGCCAGGCACCTGGCTCACGGACTGGTGAAGAAGGGCTGGCTCGAACGCTTGCGGCCCGGCTTGTTCCAACTTGTTCCCGCTGATCGCGGCGTCGACGGAGTGGCGGACACCAATCCGCTGGCCGCCGGCGCAGTCCTGGCCGCGCCTTACTTCTTCTCCTTCGGCACGGCGTGCACGCACCACGGGCTCACTGAGCAGAGATTCGCCGAGGTGTACGTCGCCTGCCGACAGCGACGCCCAGCGGAGTCCATCCGAGCCGTGCGTTACGTCTTCGTTCACGTGCGGGCGAACCGGTTCTTCGGCTTTGAGGAGACCTCCGCGCTGGGATCGGCGGTTCAGATGGCGACGCTTGAACGGGCGTTGCTCGATGCGATCGACCGACCGCAATTCGCCGGCGGCATGGGAGAGGTCTCGAGCATCGTGGGACGTGCGGCGCGGCGTGTATCCTGGAGGAGACTTGTCGAATACGCTCGTGCGTGGAACTCGTCGGCACTCGTCCAGCGTCTCGGCTACTACCTCGACCTGCATCAGGCCCAGATTCCTGCGGCGACGAGGTCGGCCATGCTCAGACTGATCGTCCCCCACAGCAAGATCCACGTAGGCTCCCGCCGCAGATGGGGCACGACCGGGCGGCTGGCCAAGCCGTGGAACGTGGTCGAAAACGTGCCGCGCGACGTTCTGCTATCGGGTAACGAGAAGCCCGGTCGACGAGTGGTCCTTCCATCCACGGGGCCTGTCCGTTGATCGCCGACAAGTTCGTCGATCTCTATTCGCGCAACAGCGGCGTGCGCGACAAGTTCGTGGCCGAGCGCGACGTCGTCCTCACCTACGCCCTACACGCCCTGCTCGACGCAGGCGTGATGGAGAATCTCGCCTTCAAGGGCGGCACGAGCCTGCCCAAACTGATCTTCGGTTCCAGCGGTCGGTTTTCCGAAGACCTCGACTTCACCCTGGCCACACGGAAGCAGGACGATGACGTTCTCGTGGCGTTGGTGCAGGTGTTCAACCGCGAGCATTTCGGCATCGCCTTTGTGTTCGAGGACTACTACAAGACGGATGGCGACACGTCCTTCGGCGGCGATGTGCTGTACAGGCACGCGTGGAACAACGCTGGCCGCTTCCGTCTCCAAGTGAGCCTGCGCGAAGGGCCGACGTTGGCAGTCGCGATCCGGGCCATGCAGTCGCAGAGCTATTTCAGCCAGCTCGAGTTCCCTGCATTCTCGGTTCGGGCGTTGCAGCCGATCGAGA
Organism: Acidobacteriota bacterium; assembly: GCA_040752275.1. Classification (GTDB taxonomy): domain Bacteria; phylum Acidobacteriota; class Vicinamibacteria; order Vicinamibacterales; family JAKQTR01; genus JBFMFH01. Next base: position 24,154 of record JBFMFH010000056.1, on the reverse strand, counting down.
TGATCGCCGAGAAGGTGCGGGCAGCGTTCCAGCGGGTCAAGGTCCGCGATCTGTACGACCTGCACCGATTCGCCGCGACGCGATTCGACGGTGAACTACTTCGCGGCCTGGTCACCCTGAAACTGTGGCAGGTGCGGGATCCGTTTGACCCAGACGCCTTCTTCACGAAGCTACGGGCCGGGTCCCACGATTGGGATGACCTGCGGCGTTTGATCCGATCCGCCGATCGAGTCGATCCCGAGGACGTCCTCGCTTCGATCGAGACGCGGTTCGCGTGTCTTCGTGAACTGACCGATCTCGAACAACAGGTCATCGCCGATGCCAAGGGCGGATGGAACGAACAGCTCGCCGAGCGATTGAGGCTGGAGATTCGCCAGAGATTCGACCATGTCCAGGAGCGGGAACCATGACTGCGCAGCAAGCGGGCATTGGTGCTCTCTACGCGAGCAACCGCCACCAGATGGCCCCGCGCTGGGTCGAGACCCTGAAGGGCCGGAAACATCTGCGACTGGGAGGAGACGAGACGACGTGACCCGACCTGCATGTCTTGGCACGTTCTTGCCGCCCGGCCCAGGACGAGGCGGGGCTCTTGGCAGTTGCCGGTCGGCATGCGGGCGACAATTGTCCCGAGGGAAGCGATGCCTGAGTTGCGCCAGAACATCACCGCGACGATCCGACGCGGCGATACCTCCGGTTTCATTGGTGAGTGCCTGGAAGTTGCGGTGGTCACGCAAGGCGCTACCGTCGATGAGACCATCGAGAACCTGCGCGGGGCGGTCGCTCTCCACCTTAATGGCGAAGACCCCGCTGACTTCGGCCTGCGACGGCGTCCGACGCTGCTCGTGACGATCGAGGTGCAACCGTCGAATGCCGAAGGTCCCTAGGCTTTCCGGCGATGAGGTCGTCAGTATCTTCCGAGGTTTCGGCTTTCGTGTCGCCGCGCAGCACGGCAGCCACATCAAGCTCGTACGAGATTCGCCGTCCGGCCGTCAGCGTGGAGGTGCACACCAGCGGCGCTGGGAACGGACGGCGGCATCCGTGGGCGGCTCAGAGACTGCGGCTTCTACGCACCGTCAGGGATGTCCGGTTCGACCAGCGGAGCCATCTGCGACAACGACTCCTGCCAGCCGAGGTAGCAGAACTCCACCGGAATGACCGTCGGCAGTCCTTCCTGAACGATCGTCACCTCGGTGCCGCAGGCTACGGCCCGCAGGGCGACGGTGACCTGCATCTCGCCCGGGAGACCGGGATCGTCGAACCGGTCGGTGTACCGGATCAGCTCATGCGGCCTCAGCTCGACGTACGTGCCGCCGAATGCGTGGCTCCGGCCTGTGCCGAAGTTGGTGAACGACATCTTGTAGCCACCCCCGACCCGGGCGTCCATGTGATGAACCCTGCCCGTGAAACCGTGGGGCGGCAACCACTTCACCATCGCGTCGGGATCGAGGAAGGCGCGATAGACGCGCTCAGGCGCGGCCCGGAGCACGCGGTGCAACCGGACGGCATTGGGGGCATCGGTCATCGTCGGATTCTCCGGTGGAACGTTCGTGAGGCCATTCTACATGCAATCAGGCGGGTCACTCCCTCGGGATCACCGCCACGACTTCCGGCAGGCGGTCGGTCAGCGGCGGTGGCGCATTCCGGCGGCAGCCAGCGAAGCCCTCGGACGCGTGGTACATTGATCCCATGTTCGTTCAGATTCGCCAGTCGGTCGGCCATGGGTTTGACCAGCCACTGGGCCTGCTCAGCGACTGCCATCGCCGCATCGAGCACTTCCTCTCAGTGCTGCTGACCGTCGCTCAGAACCGGTGTGGTGGCGCGATCCCCGAGGAGGAGCGGAGAGTCGCCGAACAGGCTCTCCTGTACTTCCGCTCGGCGGCACCGCGGCACACCGCCGATGAGGAGGTCAGCCTCTTCCCGCGCCTCCGCACCTGCACAGGGCCTGAGGTCGATGGAGCCAGGCGGGTGCTCGACGAACTGGAGGCCGATCACCGAGCGGCCGAGGCGAAGCACGCCGCAGTGGACGCCGGCTTTCGCGTCTGGATGACCGCCGGCACGCTGCCGGTGGTAGAGGCCGCTGCCCTGCTGCAAACCCTCGAAGAGCTGCAGGCCGAGTACACCCGCCACATCGCCGTCGAGGAGCAGCAACTGTTCCCGCTCGCCGGCCGGGTGCTGCGCCGCGACGAGTTGGAGTCGGTCGGCCGCGAGATGGCCGCCCGCCGCGGCGTGCCTTTCCGGACAGTGCCGTAGGCATCAGAGTCCGGATGAATGAACCGCGCCTCCAGTGCGGTAACGCCCTGCGGGCGGGACACGAGCGGCCTGCCGCCACGCACGCCATCAGAGCCGCCGGCCAGGCAGACGCAGCCCTCCCTGGAGTAACATGGAAGGCCGTGTGCCCGATGTTTGGAGCGGAGGCGGGAATGAAGGGATTCTGGCGGCTGTTGGCGATCGTGGCCGCACTCAACGTCGCGGGAGCAAGCGGCGTGGCGATGGCGCAGTCCGTCAGCGTCATCAAGGCCCCGCCGGGGGCACGCGTCGAGCTCGTGCTCAACACGGCCCAGGTGGGCTCCACGACGGCGAACGCCAGGGGCGTCGCCACGCTCACCTTCGATCTCTCCGCCCAGCGAGGCAGAACCGAGATTGACGCCACCATCTTCGTCGATGCCTGCGAGGGTCTCCGGCGCGTGCTCCTCATCGAGCCCGGGGTCGTGGGACCGGCCGGGCCCGGCGAGTGCACCAGGCGGGAGATTGCCGGCGTGTATGTCCTGCGCGAGGTCACCTCGTTCGTCGTCGATGTATCCGACCCGCTGCCGTCCGTCCGGTTCAGGCAGGGCCCGGCACCGGAGGCCTGGCTGGATCCGGACGCCGCACAGGGCGGTCCGTCCCGCGAGTGGGGACCGTTGCCGGTGGGCCTCATCGCCTTCGGCGGCGGGGGCCTGTCGCTCTTCAGCAATCAGGTCTTCGTCGCGTGCGGCAACGAGCCCGAGTGCACCGGCTCGCGCAGCCGCCTGGCCCCGACCGCGGGCATCGACGTCTGGTTCAAGCCCTTCCTCGGGGCCGAGGTCAGCTACGTGAAGCCCGCAGACGTTGTCTCCCGGAGCGCTGGAGAGAGTAACCGGTTCGACAACACGTTCGACACGCAGATCGTGGCGGCCGCCGGCAAGATCGGCGTACCCATGGGCCGGGTCCGGGTGTATGGCAAGGGCGGCGCCACGTATTCGCGGGCCACGTCGACAACCAACCAGACGATCGACGACTACACCGTCACGGTCGATGATGTCGAACAGACGATTGTGGGCGGCACGCAGTCGTTCGGGTTGAGGGTGACGGGGTGGCGGTGGTTTGCCGGCGGCGGCGCCGAGGTCTGGGTGTCGCCGAGGGTCGCCATCTACGGGGAGTTCGTGCGGATGCCCATCAAGGGCACCTCAGCCGAAGGCGGCGAGGGCACCATCGACGAGGCCGTCAACTCGACGCTGGCCGGAATCCGGATCCGCATCACGCGGTGAGGCGGGTCAGACTCCTCCGCCTGCGCCGCCCGCGTTCACGGTCAGCGTCGCCGAAGCCGAGGCCGCGGTCCCGACGCTGTTCGTGAACACCGCACGGAACTGCTTACCCGTGTCCGCCGCGGCGGCCGTGAAGCTGTAGGTCGTCTCCGTGGCGCCGGCCACATCGGTCCAGGTCGTGCCGCCGTCGGTGCTCACCTGCCACTGCACCGTCGGCGCGGGCTGCCCACCTGCCGCCGCCGTGAAGCTCGCTGTCTCGCCCGCCGTCACCGTCACGTCCGTCGGATCGGCGGTCACAATCGGGGCCGTCCCCGTGGCAAGGAGTTCGACATCGAAGAGGAGCGTCGAGTTACCGGGAATCGTGCCATAACGGTAGGGTCCGTAGCCGAGCGACGGCGGAATGATGAGCCGCCGAAGCCCTCCGACCTTCATGCCCACCAGGCCCTGGTCCCAGCCGGCGATGACCTGCCCGGCGCCCAAGGTGAAGGTTAGCGGCGTCCGTCCCACTGACGAATCGAACTGCACGCCCTTCTGCTCGGTCTTCGTGGCGTCGTAGAACCATCCCGTATAGCTGACCGTGACCAACTGGCCCGTCACGGCCTCGGCCCCGCCTCCGATGCGGAGGTCCGTTTGTGAGTACGGGGCGTAGCTCGTCGGCGCGGTCGGCGAGCTGTCGCACCCTGCCGCTACGCCGGCCATCGTCACCCACGCTGCCAGGCTCACCCAACGCCGCATCCGGACCATCTCTGCCGCTCTCCTTCTCAGGGCACGGGCACACGCCGCCCCCCGACGGATTATGGCACGGAATACAGGGGGAGGAACCCGCACCCGGGATTCGGGGTTCGGGATTCGGGATTCGGGCCGCTCTACGGCCGTTCCGCAATCCTGGGTTCCGAGACCCGGGGACCGGAGTGCGGGATGCGGAGTGCTGCACGTACGCGCCGCACCTGCGAATCGAACGGCTGAGGTCGCGCGACCAGCGCGACGCGTTCCCGAATCCCCAATCCCGAATCCCGAATCCCGGGTCCCTGGGGATTGCCAGCCGTGATTTCTCCCCTTGTCCGGGAGACTCCGGACAGCATAGCGATCCCCACCGGCGCATATTGAGTGGCAAGCAGCGGGTCAACCGCGCGGGAGCGCGCCGACCGACCCAGTCGGCTGTGCTTGTGTGACTCGGGCGCGTCTAGCTAACGCGCCGACGAGCCTTCCCCGAAGGCGTCACACGACAACGGGGACACAGGAATCGGGGGACTGTGACTCGGTGGCCGGTCACAGTCCCTCTTTTCGTGTACGTCCGGGCTCCCTCCCGTGCGGTGCTGCGACGAATCGGCCGAGGCTTCGGGTTTCGTCAACAGACGTTTGCAGCCACGGAGGTCGCTCAATGAGAAAGCTCAACGGACAGAAGGGCCTGTCGCTGATCGAGGTCACCATCATGCTGCTCGTGCTGATGCTCCTCACCAGCGTCCTGGTGCCCTCCATCTTCGACTTCATCAAGGACGCGCAGCGCGTCAAGGTGAAGGAAGACTGCGAGGCGATCGCCGTGTCGATCGCGCGCCTGTTCAGGGACACGAACTGCGTTGCGCAGAACGGCTCTGCGGTGCCGGTTGACTGCGAGATCTTGAACATCGCGGGGATCCTGTACAGCGACGGAAACGAACCGAGCATCGACCTAGTCGATGCCCCGAACTTCACCCCAGCAGGGAGCACCGCGGAGTGCGCGACCTACAACTGGGATGATCCCTTCGATGCGGCGCCCTGCGCCGCGTTCGACACGCTCGAGAGCCAGCTCGTGCGGAACGATCCCGCGTACAAGACGCCTGGCGCGCTGGGTTTCGCCCAGAACCCCCTGCCCCTCTTCACCACCGGCTGGCGCGGAGCTTACTTGGCACCGCCGATCGGGCCCGATCCGTGGGGAAGCACCTATCTGGTGAACACCCTCTTCCTGAGGGTGGCCAACGATGCCAACTGCTCGGGCGACCAGGGTTGTCCGGATTACGGCTGGCACTATGACACCATCTGTCTGTCGGCTGGCGAGGACCAGACGATTGAGACGCCGTTTGCCGGGAGCGGCGGCGGCACACAGCGTGGTGGCGACGACTTCGTGACGGTGATCTCCGGCGGCTCGCGGTAGGCCGCGCGCCCCTTCTTGGAAGTCACCACCTGGGCCGGGGCCATGCCCCGGCCTGTCTCTTCAGGTCCGAGGGACGCCGCTCGCAGAGGGTCCGACGATGTTTGCCCGCCCGCTCATCGCCAGACATCGCGCATCCTTCTCCCCTCTCGATCTTGCCGTCCTGCTCGCGGCTGCCACCACCGTCGGGCTGGTCATGATGCCCTCCATCTCGGCCTTCTTCACCGCGTCTCGTGAGATTCGAGCGGAGCGGACCTGCTATACGATTGGCGCGGCGGTCGCCCGCTTCTACCGCGACTGGGACGCGACGGCGGCCGGGCCCGGCAGTTGGGGCACCTCGGCCCGGCGCTTTCCGTTCGATCTCCTCGTCAGCCAAGGCGATCGGCCGATCGAGGCTCGCCGGACCGAGTGGTCCACGGGCCACGTGAGCACCCTGACCGAGTACCTCGTCAACCGCCCCACCAAGCCGACTCAGCAGGCAGACCAGCGGTTCGACCAGTACATCGACTTCGACCCGGGGCCTGACCCGTGGGGCCACCGGTATCTCGTCAACGTCGGATTGCTTGGCCCTGCCTCCCCTTCCCCACCCCACGAACAGCCTGCCGCCGTCTGGGTGTTGTCGGCCGGCCCGAACGGCACGATTGACACACCGTACAGACAACCGGTCGGCACCGCCAGCCTCGGTGGCGACGATATCGGCGCGAGAATCCAGTAGGCACCGCTGCGAATCGAAAGGTCGAGGTCGCGCGGCCAGCGCGACGCGTTCCCGAATCCCGAATCCCGAATCCCGAATCCCGGCATGTGCGGAATGCGGATGGGTCCCGGTCCCGGATACGTACAGGCCGTGTCCACGCACGAGTCACCGTGTCTCGTTTTCGTACCCCCAGGTTGTGTTGTCTCGGGACTGGACATCCTACACGCCAGCGGAGGCTCCTCACGAACTGGCGTGGACTCCCGTGCACGATTGTCTGGTGTTTGGGCAGGTTGTCTCATTCCAGGCACGGCGCGAAGCCTGAGCATTCCGCTTGCATAGGCCACTGACAATCCGTGCGCCATCTACAGATTCTGTAGGTCGGGCGGAGCTTGTTGATGTTCACCAGTCGGCACGGTTCCCGATGAGTTGAGGCCAGGGGAAGGCACCATGGTCCGTCGCCTGCGCGCCTGGTTCGAATCCGCGGCGCCCGAGGACGTGGTCGTCCACCCGACTGTGATGGCCTGGCGCGATCGGACGCGCGAGACCGTCCTGCCGGGCATCGCGCTCGTACTGTTCCCCGCGGTCTTCGGCGCGCTGCTGCAACTGGGCCTGGGAAGTCAGCTGGCCGTCGCTGCCGCCTACCTGATGTTGATCGGGCTGGCCATCGCCCGCAGGCTGAACAGCCGCCTGCGGACGTGGGGTGTGTTGCTGCTGATGATGGGGCTGACGGTGGTGATGACGGCGGTGGGCGGCCACGCCAGCATCGGGGCCTTCGTCCTGCTCGGCCTGCCGATTCTGGCGATCGTGCTGCTGGGCATTCCCGCCGGCTGGATCGCGGCCGGCCTGAGCCTCGGCACCTATGTCGGCCTCACGTGGCTCGCGTGGTTCGGCTTCGCCGGAGCACCGGGGTCGCTCGCGACGTCACGACCGGCAACGGCCGAGGCATGGGGCCTTCAGGGATTGGGCCTGGGCGCGACGCTCGTCCCCATCACGATCCTGCTGGACCGGCTGCTGCGATTGCACGCCACGCTGCTGGTGAACGAGCGCACCGCGAGCGAGCGCTTGCGGGACGAAGCGATCGCACGGCACCGCCTCGAGCGCGAAGTGCTGGATGCCCCGGTCCGCGAACGCCAGAACATCGGACGGGAGCTGCACGATGGCGTCTGCCAGCAATTGGCTGGCGCCCAGCTTCGCGTGGGGGTACTCGCCACCGGTGCCGCGAGAGTGAATCGGCGTCTGGCATCCGATCTCGAGGCAGTCGCCGAGACCCTGCGAAGTGCGACCGTCGACGCCCGGCGCCTGGCCAGGGGGCTCAGCCCGATCTGTCAGGCCTTCGACTCTCTTCCCGAAGGACTCGAGGCCCTGGCCCAGACTACACACGGTCTGCATGCGGTCGCGTGCAGGTTCCGCAACCGGAATGGCAGCATTTCGCTTGAAGGCGAAGCCGCCTACCAGGTCTACCGCATCGCAGCCGAGGCCGTCTCGAACGCGGTCCGGCACAGCCGGGCCGCAACCATTGAGATCGAACTGGATGACACGCCTGACGCCTGGCACCTCACCGTCCGGGACGATGGCATCGGCCTGCGCTCGGAACAGGTCGCCGGCTTGGGACTGCAGATCATGCGGCAGCGAGCGGAGCTCATCGGCGCCGACGTCTCCATCGAGGGATCGTCTGGTCGCGGGACGGTGATCGTCTGCTCGATTCCGCACGAGTCGGACAGGCCGTCCGCCCAAGAGGTGGAGCATGCCTGAGCGGGCTCGGACCGAAGTGCTGCTGGTGGATGACCACCCGGTCTTTCGTCAGGGCGTTCGCATGCTGCTCGAAGGCAACGGGTTCGCCGTGTCGGGCGAGGCCGGCACGACACGCGACGCGCTGTCGCTCATCAACAATCGCGGGGCCGACGTCGCGCTGCTCGACCTGGCACTGGCCTGCGAGTCCGGACTCACGTTGATGGAGCCTCTGCGCGAGAAGGGCATTCCCGCCGTCGTCTGTTCGATGCACGACGACCACCTGCACGTCGAGCAGGCGCTGACGGCCGGGGCCTCAGGCTATGTCACCAAGGCCGAAGCCGGTGACACGCTGCTGGAGGCTCTGCGCTCCGTCCTTCGCGGGAGGCCGTACTTGAGTCCTCTTGCCGACGACACGCTCACCGACGAGACCGAGCCGCTGGTTCGCATGGGCACGAGAGTCCAACTCAGCCGCCGGGAAGACCAGGTGCTGCAGTACCTCAGCGCCGGCTACAGCCTGGCCGAGATGGCCTCGCGGCTGGATGTGAGCGCACGCACCGTCGAGACCTACGCCAACCGGTTGATCAACAAGCTCCAGCTGGCCGGCATGCGCGAACTGCGACACTATGCCGCCGCCGTCGCCCGAGGCCCGCGATCCGGCTGACGATCCGATTGCGGAGTGCGGAACGCCTCCTGCCTCCTGTCGCCTGACCCCTACCCTGTCGCCCGTCGCCTGTCGCCTGTCGCCTGTCTAGTGCCTGCTGACATTGATGTAGTACCAATCCGTCCCAACCTCGAAATCGTCTCTCGCAATCGAGGTCGTCATCACCTGCCAGTCCGTCGTAGGGCGCAAGACCTGCCACTGGCCCGGGCGACCGACCTTGACGGGCATGGCAAACCCCTTCACGTCGGCACTCCACCGGTAGGCCACCTGCCCGCTATCCTGGAACTGGAGGTCGAGTGTCGGAAGGCTCGCGCGCCGCAGGTACTGGTCGAAGATCGGCGTCAGGTTCCGCCTGGTCTTCCGGTTGAAGAACGCCACCACATCGTCGGTCCCGATGTTCCGGTACTTGAACTCCTGGTAGAACTCGCGGAGCAGTGCCCACCAGCGCGCGTCATCGTCGATCACGTGACGCAGGGTGTGGAGGAAGAGCGCCCCCTTGAAGTACTGATCCTGCGACGGCGTGCGGTTGATGCCAGGCTCGGTCACGATGGGCTCACGGTTCCGGACCTTCGACTTGTATCCGTTGACGTACTTGAGGGCGTCGTCGTACCCGAACTGATCCTCGACGTAGATGGCCTCCAGGTAGGTGCCCCAGCCCTCGTGAATCCACATGTCGGCTACGTCGGCGGCCGTGATGGCGTTGCCGAACCACTCGTGGGCGCTCTCGTGGACGATGATGAAATCGAACTTCGTGCTGACGCCCACGCCGGTCCAGTCTCGCTCGAGGTAGCCGTTTGCGAAGCGGTTGCCGTAGGTGACCGCGCTCTGGTGCTCCATCCCCGAGTACGGCACTTCGATGAGCTTGTAGCCGTCCTTCTTGAAGGGGTACTCGCCGAAGTGCTTCTCGAAGCTGGCGATCATCGGCGCGACCTGGGCGAACTGGGCTCTCGCCTTCTCGAGGCTTTCGGGCAGCACGTAGAAGTCGAGCGTCATATCCCCGGCCGTGCCGGTGAAGTGCGTGTAATGGCCGATGTTCAGCGACACGCTGTAGTTGTTGATCGGGTATTGGATCTGCCACTCCCAGCGCGTGTAGCCGTCGCCGAGATCCGTCTTGCCGAGGAACTTCCCGTTCGACACGTCGACGAGGTCATTGGGGATCGACACGCTCAGCCGCATGTTCTCGACTTCGTCGCGCTGCTGGTCCTTGTTCGGCCACCAGATGCTGGCGCCCGTCCCCTGGCACGCGGTGTTGATCCAGTGCCGTCCCGCCGGGTCCTTCCGAAAGGCGATCCCGCCGAAACGCCCCGTCTCGGCCGGGTTGCCCGAGTAGCGGACGTCGATGGCGTAGGTCCGCCCCCGGCGAAGCGTCTCGGGGAAGTCGACGAACAGGGCACCCAGCTCGCGCTCGTACTTCAACTCCTGCGCACCGAGGAGAATCCTGTCGACCTTGAGGGCCTCCGACAGATCGAGCTGGATGCGGGTGTCGTCGCTCAGCATGCGGAACCGGATCGTGTTCGTGCCGCTGATGTGCTTCTTCTCGGGGTCGACGCGGACGTCGAGATGGTACGACAGCAGATCGTTGTTGGCCCGGTGCTTCCCCCAGGCTCCGCGCAGGATGTCGGCCCGCGTCGGCTCGCGTGGCGCCGAAGGCGGTCGGGTGCTCCCGATCTCGTACCCCTTCGGCGGATCCACCCCCAGCAGCCACTTGACGAAGTAGTCCCACCGTCGCCGCATCACGTAGTTCGATGCGCCGCCGTATCCGTGCCCCGCGTTCGGGATCATCAGCAGGTCGAAATCCTTGTTCGCCTTGATGAGCGCATCCACCACCGCCAGGGTGTTCTCAGGCGGTACGTTGGTGTCCATCGTCCCGTGGGCGAGCAGCAGGTGCCCCTTCAGGTTCTTCGCGACGTTCTGGTTCGCCTCGATGTCGTAGCTGTCCTTGCCGTCCGCGCCCTTGACGAGCAGCCCCTGGTACCGCTCGCCCCAGTCGTCCTCATACAGCCGCTGGTCGTGGTTGCCTGACTCGGCGATGCCGACCTTGAAGAAGTCGGGAAAGCGGAACATCGCGCTCGTCGTGGCGAACCCGCCTCCCGAGTGCCCCCAGATCCCCACGCGATCCAGGTCGATCCACGGGAATCTCGAGGCCAGGTCCTTCATCCCGGCGATCTGGTCCGGGATGGTGTTGTCGCGGCCCATCGCCCCGTAGTACGCGTCGTGGAACGACTTCGACCGGCCCGGCGTTCCCGTGCCGTCGATCGTGACGACGATGAAGCCCAGTTCGGCGAGAGCCTGGGCATCTCCACGCGCGGCGGCGAAGGTCCAGCCCCGGGTGCTGCCCGACTGCGGGCCGGGGTAGATCTGGTTGACGATCGGGTACTTGCGGGACGGATCGAAGGTCGTTGGCCGGAACATCAGGCCGTAGAGGTCTGTCTTGCCGTCTCTCGCCTTGATTGTGATCCCGATCGGCGGCTGCCACCCGGTCGCACGGAGCTTCGCGATGTTGGCTTTCTCGACCATCATCACGAATCTCCCGTCGCCGTCACGAAGCGCCACCGCCGGTTCGGCGTCCCAGGTCGACGAGGTGTCGACGAGCCAGCTCCCGGACGGTGACCGCTGGAGCGAGTGGGAGCCGGGCGTCGGCGTGAGTGACACGTAGCCCTGGCCATCGAGCCCGATCCGGTAGAAGTGGCGGAAATACGGGTGCTCGCCGGGCTCGCGCCCCTGCGCCTGGAAGGCGACCGTTCTGGCCTTCTCATCGACGTGGACAATCTGCATGACGGGCCCCTCGCCCGTGGTGATTCGGTTCTTCAGCCCGCCGGTCTCGAGATCGTAGAGATAGAGGTGCCCCCAATCGTCGCGCTGCGAGTACCAAATGACCTCGTTGGCGTCCCAGAGCACGTGGCAGCCGATTCGCGACTCGTAGTGCGTCGCGACCTTCTCCTCCATCACCGTTCGAACGGCGCCCGTTGCCGTATCGGCCACGCGCAGCACAGCCTCCTTGTGGTCGCGCGAGGTCGAGATGAACGCCAGTGACGATCCATCCGGCTTCCACTGCCAGTCGCGCACGCTCACATCGTCGCCGAGCGTTGCGCGGTGGTAGTCCGGCGGCATCTGGAAGCGGACGACCTCTCCGGTGCCAACGTCGATGACCACCCGGTGCAGCATGGCCACCGTCTCGTCGCCCGGGAGCGGATACTTGGAGACGGTCAGGGACGGATGGCCCGGCGGGTCGACGGCGCCTCTCACGAAGTACCACTCCCCCACTTTGCGCTCGTCCTGCTGGAAGGTGGCGACCTTCGTCGAGTCGGGCGACCAAAGGACGATGGGCCGGCCCGAGCTGCGCCAGCCTGCGTTGTCGGTGGCGTAGCCGAAGTACTCGACGCCGTCCTTCGTCAGCTGCCGCTCCTGGCCGGCTGGAAGGTCACGGACCCACAGATTCCAATCGCGGATGAAGACGGCCCGCTTGCCGTCGGGCGACGTCACCGTGTTGGTTGCAGCGCCGCCGCGTCCGCCGCCGCGGCCGCCCCCGCCTGCCGGGCGCCGGGCGGCCTCTCCCACGTCCGCGCAGCGCGTCCCCTTGGCATCGCACGACCAGCGTCGGTCCTTCAGATCGAAGGAGACCGTCGCCCCGTCGTCGGTCAGATCGATGGACTGGAACGGCAGATCGGTCGCCGAGTACTTGGAGCCCGTCGCTTCGGACAGTGCCGTGGCGAGGCGGGCGTGATCGAACGCCGGGCGCCGCGATTTCATGGACGGCGTCACCAGGATGAACTCGTGACCTTCCCCCGTCTGATTGCGATACCAGAAACGATCGTCTGGGAGCCAGTTCGCCTCCACACTGCCGCCGGCGACCAGGCCGTTCAGGTTCGGGGCCAGGAAGCGCTCGGCTCGGGCGTAGTCGGCGGCCGTCAGGGGACGCTGACCCTGGCTGCCTCTCCCGCCTGGCTGTTGCGCAGCCGCGGGCTGTTGCCCCGGTTCGGGGCCGGTGCTGGCCATCGGCCCGGCGCCGGCTGCCGCCAGGAGTACCGCGCACGTGAAGGCCACCGCAGTCGCGGCGTGCACGGCAGAAGCTCTCGTCAACCCTGCGAGGCGGAGGCGGGCCGAGTTCAGTATGAGTGGCGATCGCGCGCGAATCAGCATCTGGACACTCCTGGTCAGATCGGCTCACCCGCGGGAGGACCGGGGATGAGTGGCTGGATCATACACGGCTCACCCGTGTCGTGCGGGGGCGGGCGGTCGGGTCAGTGCCTGAGCCAGGGGTTGAGCACGAACATCCGGGTGAACCAGTCAGTGGCCAGCAGCCGCCGTACGATCGCGGTCCGTAGCCTCGCCGGCGTCGCTCCGGCGGACATCGCCCGCGATCGCGGCCGGCCGAGGCGGGCCTCAAGGGCCCGCGTGTACTGAACGAGCGCGCTCAGGCGGTAGTCGCCGCGGGCCGCGATCAATGTGTCGGCCGCAACCAACCCGGAGACGACGGCCGGGTGGATGCCCTCGCCGCTGCGGGCCCACGCAAGCCCCGCGGCATCACCAACAAGGACGACGCCGTCGTCCACGCTCACGCGACGGCTCGTCTGCCGAAGGAGGTAGGCGTGGCCGCCCCACGCGGCAGGCGTACCCGGCGGCAGCCGCCCGCTGGCACGCAGGTGCGCGACGAAGGCCGCCACGTGACGCGGAAGGTCGTCCGTGCCGACGCGACCGAACCCCACGTTCACGAATGGGCCCTTGCGGATCACCCAGCCGTAGCCCGCCAGGTCCCGGCAGAAGTCGATCTCTGGTGTGTCGGGTCTCGCGGTGCATGCGGCCTGGGCCCCGGCGTCCAACTCGAATTCGACGACCTGCGCCGCGACGACCGGTCCGGTCCGATGCGGGTTCAGTTCCCGCGCGATCGGGCAGAAGTGGCCGCCGGCGCCGACCAGCACCTGCGCGCGGATGTTCCCGTTCACGATCCAGCCGGATCCGGTGCGCCGGATATGGGTTGCTGGTTGGCCCAGGCGCTGGCGGGCTCCGGAGCGCGCGAGGAGGTAGGGGTCGAACTCCTCGCGCCGGATCGCGTAGCTGACGGGGCTGTTGTACCGGATCGTGCGGTACGGGCCACCCATTACACCCGTCCGGAAGCCCCGAATCGGTTCGAGCACGTGGCCGGCGGCGTATTCCTCCGCCGGGATCTGCAGCTCGCGGAGCACGTGCAACGTGATCCACCCCGCGCATGGCTTCGGCCGCGGAAAGCCGGCGCGGTCGATCACGAGCACGTCGATGCCGGCCGTCGCCAGCTTCCATGCACAGCTCGAACCGGCCGGTCCGGCGCCGACGATCAGCGCCTCACAGGTCTCCATGTGATTCGCCTGCGCCACCCGCATCCGGGCTGAACCGGCTGCCCAGTATCGGCCTCCCGCGTGTCCAGGGAGTCGCATTCGCGGAGGCCGGCGCGAACACGATCTGGAACAACTGCAGCGACCCGGCCTGGAAGGCGGCCTGCGCCCCCGAGAGGTACAGGCGCCAGGCGCGTTCGAACTGCGCGTCGAACATGCGCCGGACGGCCTCCGACACGGCCACGAAGCGTCGCCGCCAGTGGTCCAGCGTCTTCGCGTAGTGCAGCCGGAGGTTCTCGACGTCCAGCACGGCCAGGTTCGCCGGCTCGAGCATGCCGGCGATGGCCTCGACGAGCGTCGGCGGATAGGCGCCGGGAAAGATGCGCTTCGTAATCCACGGGTGAAGTGGGCGCGGCCTGGCGCGGCCGATGAAATGTAGCAGGCCGCGGCCGCCGGTGCCGGCCAGCACGCGACGGATGACGCGGGCGAGTTCCGGATAGTTGGTCGGGCCCACATGCTCCGCCATGCCGACCGACACGAAGACATCCGCCCGCTCCCGGATTGCCCGGTAGTCGTCCTCCACGAAGGCCACCCGGCTGGAGAGCCCTTCCTGCGCGGCCAGGTCTCGTGCGTACCGAACCTGCTCGCGGGAGACGTTATAGGCCGTGACGCTCACGCCATGTGTGCGGGCCATGTGCAAGGCCAGCGCTCCCCATCCGCAGCCCGCCTCGACCACGTGTTCCCCGGGGCGCAACTGCAACTTCCCGCAGATCAGATCCATCTTCGCCGCCTGCGCCTCTTCGAGTGTCGCGCCGGGTGTCGGGAAGTACGCGCACGTGTAGACCAGCCGATCGTCGAGCCAGAGCCGGTAGAAGTCGTTCCCGAGATCGTAGTGGTGATGGACGTTATCGCGCGCAGCAGCCAGAGAGTTCGCCGGTGCCCGCACACGCGCCAGCGGCGCAGCCCGGTCCTGGAGGCGGAACAGGGCCTCGAGGAGGCCGACCAGATCGCCGTCGACCTCGATGTCTCCCGCCATGTAGGCTTCGCCGAACGCGACATCCGCATGGCGGAGCAGGTCCATCAACGTCCGGCGGCGCCTGATGGTCACCGTGGCCACCGGGTGCGGGCAATCCGGATCGCGGATGGTGACATCGCGGTACCGGAGCCGGGCCGGTACGCCGCGGATTCGGCGCCCAAAGGCGCCGAGGGCCCAGCGCTCCAGCCGGTTGGCCACATAGGGGGCGGTCCGCCGGACTGCCGTGAGCACGCCTGAGTGAAACGGCCAGTGCATCGCTCCCCTCCCACCGAAGACGCGTCGGGGACAAGGCGACGGTTGGTGCCGGGTGAGACGCTATGATTGTAGCGCTGGCGAGTGTCGGTTGAACGGGGTCATGCACTACGTCACCTTCCGTTTCTATGCCGAACTGAACGACTTCCTGCCCCGCAAGGCGCGGCAGCGCGACATGCTGCACGAGTTCCACGGGCGGGCAAGCGTCAAGGACCGCATCGAGGCGCTGGGCGTGCCCCACCCCGAGGCCGAGCTCATTCGGGTCAACGGTTGCCCGGTGGACTTCGGCTACCGCGTCCGCGACGGCGACCGGATCAGCGTGTACCCGCACCTGGCCTCTGTGCCGAACCCGAAGCCCCTCCGCCCGCCGCACCCGCGCGGGCGGTTTGCCCTCGACCAGCACCTGGCGAAACTGGCGGCCTACCTGCGCCTGCTCGGTCAGGACGTCGTGCACAGAGCCAACTGGGCCGACGACGAACTCGCCCGATTCGCGGCGGAGGACAGCCGTGTGCTGCTGTCGCGTGACAGACGTCTGCTGATGCGGCGAAGCGTCGTGCACGGGGGCTTCGTGCATGCCACCGATCCGATGCAGCAGGTGCCGGAAGTGCTCCACCGCTTCGGTGCGCCAGAGACGTTTGCGCCGTTCACCCGTTGCCTGGCGTGCAACGGCCTGCTTCGCGAAGCGCCGAAGAACGAGATCGCCGGACGGCTTGCGCCAGACACCCGCCGGTTCTACGAGCGCTTCTGGCGCTGCCCGGGCTGCGACCGCGTCTTCTGGGAGGGCTCTCACGTCCGTCGCATGCGGACCTGGGTCGCCGCCTGGCTCGCGCATCCGGATGTGCCACGCCTGGCGGCCATCCCATAGGCCCGCTGCCGCCCCGCCCCTCGACCCTGCTCGGGGCGGCCCTGAGCACGTCGAAGGGCCGGATCCCGGCATCCGTTGTACACTGCGCCCCATGGCTGACGTCCGACAGACCGAACACGACCGCTTCGTCGTCGTCCTGTTCTACGCCGTCGTGTTGCTCGTCGGCTACCTCGGGTTCCGCATCTTCAGCCCCTTCCTCGCGCCGCTCGTCTGGGCCGCCGTGTTCGCCATGGTCCTCAACCCGGTCCAGGAGGGGCTGGCCCGCCGCATGGGGCTCAACGCGTCGGCCGCCGTGACGACCGTCCTGGCAGCCGTCATGCTCGTCGGCCCGGCGGTTGGGTTGCTCTTCGTCTTGGTGCGCGAAGTCGGCATTGCGGTCCAGTCGGTTCAGGCCGGCGGCTTCGAGATTCCCGCGCCGGATACCATCCGCGACATCTGGACCGCCGTCCGCAGCCAGAGTCCCATCCCCCTGCCCGAGGATCTGGGCACGGCCCTGGGTGCGGCCGTCCAGGAGGCGGCCACCTTCATCGCGGGCAAGGCGGGCGCCCTCGTCCAGAACGTCGCGGGGTTCGTGTTTGGCTTGTTCGTCATGCTGTTCGGCTTGTTCTACTTCCTCCGGGACAACGACCGGATCGTGGGCGCCATTCGCCGGCTCCTGCCGTTCGAAGAGGAGCGCCGCGAGCGGATCATCCGACAGACCTACGATCTGGTCGTCGCCACCATCGGCTCCACCTTCGCGGTGGCCATCGTCCAGGGCACGCTGACCGGGCTGGCCCTGGGCGTGCTCGGATTCCGGGCGCCGGTCTTCTGGGGCGTGATGACCGCCGGCCTCTCGCTCATCCCCGCCGTCGGTTCGGGCCTCGTGTGGGGACCGGCGGCCCTCTATCTGTTCGCCACCGGCAGTTACGTCAAGGGCGCCATCCTCCTCGCGTTCGGCATCGGGGTGATCGGCATGGCCGACAACGTCCTGCGGCCGGTGTTGCTGGCAGGCCGGACGACCATGCACGGGCTGCTCGTGTTCATCAGCCTGCTCGGCGGCATGGCGGCCTTCGGGTTCATCGGCCTGGTCATCGGGCCGGTCGTGGTCGCGGCGTTCGAGACGTTGCTGCAGGCGGCCACGCGGCCCGACGTGACGCTGGTGGCCGCCGCCGCCGAACCGGCCACGCCCGTCGCTGACGACACGGACGTTACGGGATCACGTCAGTGAGGGCCGGCACCCTCCTGCTTCTGCTGGCGCTCGTGTTTCGCGGGGTAGGGGCCGCGGCCGGACCACCGATTGTCGCCGCCGCGTCCGACCTGCAGTTCGCGCTGGCGGACGTCGTGGCCGCCTTCCGCGAACAGACCGGCCACGAGGTGAAGACCGTCTTCGGATCGTCGGGCCATCTGTTCCGGCAGATCGAGCAGGGCGCTCCGTTCGAGCTCTTCTTCTCAGCCGACGAGGATTATGTGCGCCGGCTCGCGCAGGGCGGCCGGACGGTGGACGCTGGAGCCGTCTACGCGATCGGCCGCATCGGGCTGTTCGTCCCCCATGGCTCGACGTTGAAGGCGGACGGCCGGCTTGACGACTTGCGCCGTGCCCTCGATGAGGGGCGGGTCACGAAGTTCGCCATCGCCAACCCCGACCACGCGCCCTACGGCATACGCGCCCGCGAGGCTCTTCAGCACGCAGGACTGTGGCGGCGGCTGGAGCCGAGACTCGTGTTCGGCGAGAACGTCAGCCAGGCCGCCCAGTTCGCGGCGACGGGTGGTGCGCAGGGCGGAATCATCGCCTACTCGCTGGCGAAGGCACCGCCGGTCGCGGCACTCGGCCGCTTCGCGCTGATCCCGGAGGACTGGCATCAACCCCTCCGCCAGCGCGTCGTGCTGCTTCGGGGAGCCGGTGATGTGGCTGCCGCGTTCTACCGCTTCGTCCAGGGAGCGAACGCGCGGGCGGTCTTCCGCGCCTTCGGATTCGAGACGCCGGAACCGCTGCGGCCGGGCCGGGCACCCGGCGGGCGGTAGGCGGCAGGACGGCTGATGGACTGGCCAGCGCTCCTTCTCTCGCTCGAACTCGCCGGCGCGACCATCGCAGTCCTGCTGCCCGCGGGCATTTGGCTGGGTCGTGCGCTGGCCTGGCGCCAGTTCCGGGGCAAGGCGCTGGTCGAGTCCCTGCTGGCCCTGCCGCTCATCCTGCCACCGACCGTGCTTGGCTTCTACCTGCTTGTCGCCATGGGCGGAGCATCCGGCCTCGGCCGGGCGTACTCGGCGATGACCGGCAGGACGCTGACCTTCTCGTTCGAGGGACTGCTCGTGGCGTCGGTCGTCTTCAACGTGCCGTTTGCCGTCCAGCCGATTCAGCGTGCCTTCGAGGCCGTTGCGCCTGAGGTGCGCGAGGCGGCCCTGGTGTGCGGCATGTCTCGCTGGCGCCTGCTGCGCCGCATCGAGATTCCGCTGGCGTGGCCGGGCATCCTCTCGGCTGCCGTGCTGATGTTCGCCCACACGCTCGGCGAGTTCGGCGTCGTGTTGATGGTCGGCGGCAACATCCCGGGCGAAACCAGGACCATTGCCATTGCCATCTACGACCGGGTGCAGGCGTTCGATACGGGCGCGGCCGGCGTGATGTCGGCCATCCTGCTGTTCGTCTCTCTGGGCGCGATCACGCTCTCGTACCTCACCGCCTCGCGCTTCGGAGGCCTGCGCCGTGGGTAATCGTGCCTCGGGCCTCCACGTGCGGATCAGGCAGGTGGCGCCGATCCCGATCGACGCCGACCTCCGGTGCGGGCCCGGCGAGGTTCTGGCGCTGGTCGGGCCGTCGGGCAGCGGCAAGTCGACGATTCTACGCTGCATTGCGGGGCTGCACGCTCCAGCGGATGGCCGCATCACCTGCGGCAGCGAGGTCTGGTTCGACGGCGAAGCCGGGGTCCGCCGGTCGGCCGGCATGCGCCGCGTCGGCCTCGTGTTTCAGAGCTACGCGCTCTTCCCGCATCTGACCGCGCTGGACAACGTGCGGGAAGGCATGGATGACCCCGACGCGGCGTCGGCTCGCGGCGCGGCCCGCGCGCTGCTGGCGCGCGTGAACTTGAGCGGCCTCGAGCACCGCCTGCCGCGACAGCTCTCGGCGGGACAGCAGCAGCGCGTCGCGATGGCGCGAGCCCTCGCCCGGGATCCCGCCGTGCTGCTCCTCGACGAGCCCTTCTCGGCCGTCGATCGTGTCACTCGCGAGAAGCTGTACGGAGAGCTGGCGGGACTGCGCCGCGATCTGAACATGCCGGTGATCCTCGTCACGCACGATCTCGACGAAGCGGTCATGCTCGCCGATGCCATGACGCTCGTCTCGCACGGACGGACGCTCCAGTACGGCACGCCGCTGGAGGTCATGCACCGCCCCGTCTCGGCCGAGGTGGCACGGCTCGTCGGCCTGCGCAATGTGTTCGCAGGATCGATCCTCGCGCACGATCGTCAACGCGGTTCGACGTTCGTGGCGTGGGAAGGACATCGGCTCGAGGTCGCCCTTCGTGACAGGATTCCCATCGGCACGCGGGTGTCGTGGGCCGTGCCCTCGTCCGGTGTCCTGCTCATGGCTCGGGATCGTCCGGCCGGCCCTCTCGACAATCTCATCGAGGCGCGCGTCGGGCGACTCGTGCATCTGGGCGACCAGGTCCGCGTGGTGGCGTGGGTCGACAACGAGGTCTCGAGGCCGATGTCGCTGGCGGTACCGCGGCACCTGGCCGAGCGCTACGCGCTCGCCGAGGGCGCGTCGTTGCGCCTGCGCCTGCGAGGCGATGCGATTCATCTGATGCCGGGCGAATAGGTAGGGAACCCGCACCTCCGCAATCGCAAGGCTCCGCGGTATGATGGACGCCTGGTGAATGCGTCGAGACTCGTCGCGGCGTGCGTGGTGGCCGTCCTTCTCGTCGTCGGGGGTCCGGCATCGCTGGCTCAGGCTCCGCGGCCCGGAGCGCCCTATGCGCTGCTCACGGCAGAGAGCCGCCGGACCCTCTCGGCCGTCCAGTCTGGAGGGCGCGATCTGCTGCGTCTGGACGAGCTCTCGGATCTATTCGAGCTCACGGTCCGCGAAGACCGCCGCTCGAACGCGCTCACGGTCACACGGCGAGACCGGACCATCGTGCTGTCGCTGGATCAGGGCCTCGCCTCAATCGGGGGCCGCCTCGTATCGCTGCCGGTGCCCCCCGTGCGAGACGGCAACCGGTGGCTCGTCCCTGTCGACTTCGTCGCCCGAGCCCTCGCGCTCATCGTGGAGACTCGCATCGAGGTGCGGAGGGCGTCGCGGCTGATCGTCGTCGGCGAGCTGAACGTCCCGCAGGTCGTCGTGCGCCAGGAGCAGCTCGGCGCCGTGACCAGACTGGCATTCGACGTCAGCCCGCGCGCCGCCTACACGGTCACGCAGGAAGCCGGCCGCCTGCTGGTCCGATTCGACGCTGACGCCGTAGACGCCTCGATGGAATCGGCCGTGGGCGGAGGACTCGCCGAGTCGGTGAGGGCCGCCGATGCCAACACGCTCGCGGTGGGCCTGGCCCCGCACTTCGGCACGTATCGCGCCAGCACCCTGCCGCTGGATGCCGGATCGATTCGGGTCGTCCTCGACCTGGCGCCCGCCGGTGCGCCGGTGCCTTCGCCATCCGACACAAGGCCGGCTCAGCCGCCGGCGGTGGCGCCGGAGCCGCCGGTGTTCGTCTCGCCCGGAGCACCCGCCGTTCGCACCATCGTCATCGATCCGGGCCACGGCGGGGACGAGTCCGGGGCCACGGGCCCTGGAGGCCTGCTCGAGAAGAACGTCACCCTCGACGTGGCGCGCCGGCTTCGCTCGCTCATCGAAGGGCGGCTCGGCCTCCGGGTGCTGCTCACGCGGGACGACGATCGGCTCGTGCCCCTCGACGAGCGCGCCTCGATCGCCAACAACAACAAGGCGGACGTGTTCATCTCGGTGCATGCCAACGTGTCGCCGCGCCCGGACTCCCGGGGCGCAGAGGTCTTCTACCTCAGCCTCGATGCGTACGAGGGGGAGGCGCGGCGCCTGGCCGAGCACCCGCCAAGCCGGTCGCTGATGACGTTGGGCGGCGGGACGCGGGAGATCGGGCTCATCCCTTGGGAGATGGCCCAGGTGCGTCACCTTCCCGAGTCGGCCGTCTTCGCGCAGTTCGTGGAAGAAGAACTGCGGCGGCGGGTGGAGATGAGCGCCCGGGCCCTCCAGCAGGCCCCGTTGCGGGTGCTGGTCGGCGCCAACATGCCGGCGGTGCTCGTCGAGATGGCATTCATCAGCAACGCCGACCAGGAGGAACGACTTCGGGCCGATGATTTCAAGACCGCCGTCACGCAGGCGCTGTACGATGCCGTCCTCCGGTATCGTGCACGCATCCAGAGCGGCCCGACCCCATCGGCCGATCCCGGGGCGCGCGGCGGGGCCGCACTCAGGCGGACACCATGGCCATAGGCGTGCGGTTCGTCGCCGGGACGATCGTGGTCGCCGCCCTCGTGGGTGCCTCGTCCTGGGCCCTGGTGACCTACGTCGTGCGGCCTCGTGACGCGGCCACAACCGACACCGAGGGTGCGCCCGCCGAGGGGCGAGCGGAGACGCCGGCCCGGCGGATCACCGCCACGCTGCACTACGTGGCGGAGGATGGCTTGCGCCTCGTGTCGGTCACGCGTGAGGTGCCCTTTGGGGCGACTACGGCCGAGCAGGCGGAGCGGATCCTCGAAGCCCAGCTCGAGCCTCCACCGGAGCGCCTGCTGTCGGCCATCCCGTCGGGCACGACCCTGCGGGGCGTGTTCGTCAGCCACACGGGCCAGGCGTTTGTCGACTTCGGCCCCGAGTTGCGCAGCCGGCATCCCGGCGGCTCGCTCAACGAGATCTTCACCGTGTATTGCATCGTCTCGACGCTGACGACGAACCTCCCGGCGCTCCGGTCGGTGCAGATCCTGATCGACGGGCGCGAAGCGGACACGCTGGCCGGCCACGTCGACCTCCGGCGCCCGCTGCCACCGTCGAGAGAGTGGCTCGAACCCCCGGCGCCGCAGACGGCGGCCAGGAACGAACCCTGAGTGCCCATGACGGCGGATACGTCCGGCCATCGGCCGCCGGCCGCGTGACCGGTACGAGAGGAGTGCCATGACCCGCACCGACAACCGTGCCGAGAATCAGCTGAGGCGAATGGTGATCACGCCCGACTACATCATTCACCCGGAGGGTTCCGTGTTGATCGAGTCCGGCCTGACGCGGGTCATCTGCACGGCCAGCGTCGAGGAGCGCGTCCCCCCGTTCCTCAAGAACTCGGGCAAGGGGTGGGTGACGGCCGAGTACGGGATGCTGCCGCGAGCGACGACCACCCGCTCGACGAGGGAGGCATCGTCGGGCAAGGTCGGAGGACGGACGCAGGAGATCCAGCGTCTGATCGGCCGGTCGCTCCGCGCCGTGACAAGGCTCGATCAACTCGGCGAGCGGACGATCTGGGTCGACTGCGACGTCATCCAGGCCGATGGTGGCACGCGGACCGCCGCAATCACCGGCAGCTTCGTCGCCTTCGTACTGGCTCTGCGTGCACTCGCGCGCCGGGGCGTGATCGGCAGGCTGCCGGTGACCGACCATGTCGCGGCCGTCAGCGTCGGCATCGTTGGCGGCACGAGCCTCCTGGATCTCGCCTACGATGAGGACTCGCGCGCGGAGGTTGACATGAACGTCGTCAAGACCTCCGACGGGCGGTACATCGAGATCCAGGGCACCGCCGAGACCGTGCCCTTCAGCCGGGAGCGTCTGGGCGAGCTGCTCGATCTGGCCGATTGTGGCATCGCGCGCCTGATCGAGATCCAGCGCGATGTTCTCGGCACCTTGGAGTGATGCGGTGCGGCTGCTGGTGGCCACGACCAATCCTAATAAGATCCGTGAGATCCAGGGCATGCTCGAGGGCCTCGACATCGATCTCATCGGGCTCCGCGATGTCCCACCGGTCGACGAGCCAGAGGAGATGGGCGTCACCTTCGCCGCGAACGCGAGGGACAAGGCTCGCTATTACGCGCGCGCGACCGGCCTGTTGGCGGTGGCAGAGGACTCGGGCTTGATCATCGATGCGCTGGGCGGAGAGCCCGGCGTCCACTCGGCCCGCTACGGCGGGCGTGACGCGCCAGACTACCCGGCGAAGTTCGCCCTGATCTACGACCGGCTGGCGGCCTGCGGGGGGCTTCGCAGCCCGGCCAGGTTCGTCTGCGCGCTCGCCGTCGCGTCTGGGGACCTGGTCCTGTTCGAATCGTACGGCGTCATCGAGGGCCGCATTGCCGACGCACCCGGCGGCAACCAGGGGTTCGGATACGATCCGATCTTCTTCTACCCGCCCCTCGGGCGCACGCTCGCCGAAATCGACACCAGCGACAAGGCGGCAATCAGCCACCGCGGGCAGGCATTCCGCCGGCTGCGGACATTCCTCGAATCGTCTTGTCCGGACCACGAGGATGGGCAGGTCTGACGCCCCGGCTTCGGCCGAGGTCCGGCTCGACGTCTGGCTCGACGTGGCCTGCCTGTACAAGACCAGATCGGAAGCGCAGCGGGCATGCAAGGGCGGCAAGGTCGACGTGAACGGCCAGGTCGCGAAACCGCATCGGACCATTCGAGTCGGTGACCAACTCCGGCTGACCCGGTCTTCGGGCCGCCGCCAGGTGGTCGCCGTCACGGCCCTGGCCTCGCATCACCTGCCCAAGGCGGAGGCCCACCGCCTCTACGAAGACCGGACCCCGCCGCCCACGCCCGAGGAGCTCGCCATCCGCGAGCTGGAGCGACACCTCTTTGCAGCCCGACGGCCCGCCATGCCGACACCGGATCGACGGGAACGCCGCCGCCTGCGCCGGTCCAAGGAAGAGGGCGGAGTGCAGCCTCGCTAGTGCCCTGGAACCGTGATGCCTTGCAGAAGTCCCGGAGCGCGGCGCCCGGCTGGCAAGGCGCGACGACTGAGCATACTCCTGGTATGTGAGGGAGGAGCAACGCCGCCAG
>JBFMFH010000055.1:0-14435 GCA_040752275.1 Acidobacteriota bacterium | reverse complement strand
CCCGCCCGGCGCCACCCGCTCGGGATCACATCCTCGTCCCCTCCGGCCGCTGGCCGCGGCAGGGCTCGTCTGTGATCCTGCCGAACACCCCCGTTCTAGAGCGGGTCTCCTCCCGGAGTCCTCCCGGAGTCCTCCCGGAGTCCCCTGTCTCCTCCGGCCGCAGGCCGCGGCGGGCGCCCGTCCGGCGCCACCCGCTCGGGATCACATCCTCGTCTCCTCCGGCCGCGGGCCGCGGCGGGGCTCATCGCGAATCTCCGTCTCACTGGGGGACGACGACCACCTGGAAGCTCTGCGGCGGGCCGATGGGCGTGACTTTGTCTCCAATCATCTTCCCCAGCACGGCCGTGTACCGGCCGGCGGGAACCAGCGGAGCCTGGGCACCGCCGCGCCCGAAGGCCGTCTGAGCCGCCGCGGACTGCGGCGCCGCGCCGCGCCCCTGTGCCTGTGCACCCTGAGACTGCGCGCCCTGGGGTTGGCCCGCCTGTGTTTGCCCGCCATCTCTCTGCTCATCGTCCATCGTGGGCCGTTCGACGCCGCCGCGACCTGCGGCCGCCGGCGGCGGGTCGCCGCGCAGGTTCCACGCGATACGTCGCAACCCGGCAGTCTTCTCCAGGTCGAGCTGGCGGACCCTGGCCCCTGCCGAGTTGTTGATGGTCAGCACGAGCTTTGCGTCGGCCGGGAGATCGGCGGCCACGTTGTAGGTGAACATCGCCCCGAAGGGCGGATTCTCCGCGGTCCAGTTGCCCGACAGCGGCCCGATACCCGCGGTGCCGGCAGGGGCGAGGCCCGTGGGGCTGTACGAGTAGGCGTGGCGCAGCGGGAAGAGCCGCGCCTCTTCTGCCAGCGTCGCCGGCGTGATCTCACGCAGCGCGCTGTAGTCGTCGAGGATATAGAAGCTGCGGCCGAAGGTCGCAACGACCAGGTCCGTCTCGCGCTTCTGCACGGTCATGTCGCGCACCTGGATGACGGGCATCCCGCCCTTGAGCATCGTCCAGGCCGCTCCGCCGTCGACGCTGACGAACAGACCGAACTCGGTGCCCGCGAACAGCAGATTGCCGTTCTCGTGATCCTGGATGACCGACCAGACATCATGCTTGTCCGGCAGGTTGCCTGCGATCGACGTCCAGGTCCTGCCGCGATCCGTGCTCTTGACGAGGTACGGCTTGTAGTCACCGCGCTGCCAGTTGTTCAGTGCGACGAACACGGTGTCGGCGTCGCGCGGCGAGGCGAAGACGTCGCTCACGTAGGTCCACGGCGGCACGCCGGGGACCCGCTCGATCTTCCGCCAGGTCTTCCCGCCGTCCTCGGTTACCTGCACGAGCCCATCGTCGGTACCCACCCAGATGAGGCCTTCGAGCACCGGCGACTCGTCGAGGGATACGATGTTGCTCAAGTCCGTGGTCGAGGTGTTGCGGGCGATCGAGTCGGCCGGCCACACTTTGCCCATGATGGGAATCGTCTCGCGGTCGAGATTGCGTGACAGGTCCGGGCTGATGACCTCCCACGTGTCGCCCCGGTCATCGGATCGATACAGCCGGTTGCTCGCCCAGTAGAGGCGCTTCGGGTTGTGCGGGCTGATGAGGTAGGGCGCGTCCCAGTTGACGCGATCTCCACGGCCGCCGCCCGGCGGCTGTGCGGCTGCGCCACGCCCGGCAGGCTGGCCGGCTTGGAGCGGCGTCGCGTCTCCTGTCTCGTCGTCGCCGCCGCGGCCGCGGCCGGCACCCCGCGACTGCGGCGGCCGGATCGGGCGCGAGGTCCCGGTCCGCACGTCGAACCGCGAGAGGTTGCCGGTTTGCGAACTGGCATAAATCGTGTCGGGATCCTCCGGGTCGCTCCGGGTCTGGAAGCCGTCGCCGCCCGCCACGATGAACCAGTCGCTCGTGCGGACGCCCCAGCGGTTCGTCGACCGCGAGGGCCCGCAGTGCGACCAGTTGTCCTGGGTGCCGCCGCATACCCGGTAGAACGGTCTGGAGGTGTCGACCGACACCCGGTAGTACTGGGAGATCGGCATGTTCGCGAAGAACCGCCACGTGTCGCCCAGATCGTACGTCTCGTAGAGGCCGCCGTCGTTGGCGAGCAGGATGTGGTTCCTGTCGCTCGGATCGAACTCGATGTCGTGGTGGTCGACGTGAACGCCCTTGCTCTCCCAGTTCGTGCGGCCCCACGTCCTGCCGCCGTCGGTGCTGCGCTCCACGTTCACGTTCATGGAGTAGATCGTGTCCGCGCGGTACGGATCCACGAAGATCTCGTGATAGTACTGCGCGCCTCCTCCTCGGTACCAGTTCTCCTGGGGCGCGCCGGTCTGGGCGGCGGCCTCGCCGCCGCGGCCGGCGAACGCGCCACCACCCCGTCCCGCAGCCGGTTCCATCTTGCCGCTCCGCGTCCAGGTCTTGCCGGCGTCATCCGAGCGGTAGAAGCCCGCCTCGGCCCGCTTGGCGTCCACTAGCGCGAACACCGTCGCCGGTCGCTTCCGGCCGTCCACGGCCAGACCCGCCCGACCCATGTCGCCAGTGGGCAGACCCCCGGACAGCTTCGTCCACGTCTTCCCGGCGTTCGTCGTCTTGAAGATGCCGCCTTCGGGCCCGCCACCAATCATCTGGCCGACCGCCCGCCGACGCTGGTACGCCGACGCGTAGATGACATCAGGGTTCCTCGGATCGAACACGATGTCGCTGACGCCCGTATCGGGGCTGATGGTCAGGATGGCGCTCCAGGTCGCGCCCCCATCGGTCGTCTTGTACAGACCGCGCTCACCACCCGGTGACCACAGCGGGCCCTGCGAGGCCACATAGACCACGTTCGAGTTGCGGGGATCGACGAGGATGTTGCCGATGTGTTCGGAGGTGTCGAGACCCATGCGCTTCCACGTCTTGCCCGCGTCGGTCGACTTGTAGACGCCGTCACCGAAGTGGGCGCTGCGCTGGCTGTTGTTCTCACCTGACCCGAGCCACAGGATGTTCGAGTCCCTGGGGTCCACGACGATGCAGCACAGCGTGAAGGAGCCGTAGGCGTCGAAGATCGGCTCGAACGTGATGCCGCGGTTCACGCTCTTCCAGAGTCCGCCGAACGCGGTGACGACGTAGTACACGCTCGGGTTCTTCGGGTCGATGTCGACATCGACGATGCGGCCCGTGGCAATCGTCGGGCCGATGCTGCGCAGTTCGATGCCCTTCAGCACATCGGCATTCACGCGGCCGCCGCCCTGGCCCGTCAGCGATGCGACGGACATCACGAGCACGGCTGCAAGCGCGGCCATCCAGAACAGTGTCTTCATGACAACCACCCCGGGAGCAAGGAGACGGATCGCTGGGAAGCGGCACCTAGCCGCCTTGGGGCTGACACGGTAGGACAGAGGAGGGGGTGGAGTCAATCTGGAGGCGACGGGCGGCAGGCGACCCCTCGACTTCGCTCGGGCCAAGCGGGCGACGGGGGACAGGAGTCAGGAGTCAGGAGTCAGGAGGGGCACATTCCGCAATCCGCAGGGCATTAGTCAACGATGAAGTTCACCCACGACAGCAGCGTGTCGCCGGTCCGCCCCAGGATGGCCGCCAGGTCGCCCCAGATGATGCGCGCGGCCTCGGTGAACTCGGCCGAGCCGTCGCCCCTGATGATCCGGTCGCCCCAGATGATGCGGTCGCCCCAGATGATCCGATCCCCCCAGATGATTCGATCACCCCAGATGATGCGGTCGCCCCAGACGATGCGGTTGCCGGCGACTGTGGGCGCGCCGCCCGCGGCCTCGGCGGGGTCGGCCCACGCTGCCCGATCGCCCCAGACGATACGCTGGCTCCAGACGTCGGCGTTGACGTCGATCGGCACCTGGTCGCCCCAGATGATGCGATCGCCCCAGATGATGCGCTGGCCCCAGGAAAGCGTCTCGCGGCCAAAGGTCGTGTATGGCACGAATCCCTGAGTTGTCCACGGAACGTTGGCCGGGGCGGTCGGATCGATCAGGCGCGCCAGGGCCACCGCGCCGGCGGCGTTCAGTTCACCGGCGCCCTGGGTCAGCAGGTCGTACTCCACGCCAGCGGCGTCGCGCATCGGTGTCGCCGTGTACATCAGGATGGCCTTGACCAGGTTCGGCGTCAGGCGGCTGGGTGCCCATCGGGTCTTCTGCCCGGACCGGTCGTCCATACCGGCGTAGGTTTGGCGGTGCGCCTGCAGCATGCGCGCCACGGCGCCTGAGGTAATCGACGTGGCCATGCTCGAACCGCTCAGGCTGATGTACCCGCTCGGCTTGCCGGTCTGGTCGGCATCGACCGAGGAGTTCGGATTCGTGAACAGCCTGAGCTTCTCCGGGTAATCGTTGGACAGCTTGCTGTCTCGAGCGGCCGTCGAGACCTGGCGGCTCCCCGGCGCTGTGATGTCCGGCTTGACAAGGCTGTCGTGCCAGGTGGGTCCGCGCGAGCTGAACGCCGCCACACGATCGTCACTCCGCGAGGCAGTGTTCAAGGTGTCGGCGGCCCCGACCGTGATGGCCGATGGTGCGTTGCCCGGGGATGCGATGCCGGCGTACCCGACTCCGCCCGTCCCGGGGTCGGTACCGTGGTTGCCGGCCGACACGACGACCACGATGCCCGATGCGACGGCACGCTCGACAGCCTGCACGAGTGGGTCGGTCGCCGCCGGCTCGTAGACCGGATGACCGAGCGACATGTTGATGATGTCGAGGCCAAGCGCCATCCGGTTGGTGACGGCGTACTCGATGGCCCGGATGACGGTACTCGTCATGCCTTCGCCATCGCGGTCCAGCACCTTCATAGCGATGAGACGCACGTTGGGAGCAACGCCGCCGGCGTTGCCGAACGACTTCACGCCCGAGTCGCCGATCAGGCCGGCGATGTGCGTCCCGTGCCCGTTATCGTCGTAGGGCGGCGCCTCGCGCACGTGCGTCGGACTCTGTGTGAAGTCGAGGAACCGGACGACGTTCCCGGCCAGCTCCGTTGCCACGCCAGAGTCGATCACTGCCACACCAACGCCGTCGCCCATCAGCGCGAGATCGGCGATGCCGAGGCTCTGGTAGGTGTTGGTCTCCGGCAACTGGCTCGTCCAGGCATTGTCGGCGGCAGCGGTGGAAGTCACGAGGCCGTCGCTCGAGACTCCGGCCACGCCCGGCATGGCGGCAAGCGCACTCAGGTCCTCGGCCGCAATCCGGGCCGTCATGGCGCCGATGAGGGGGAGGGTCACCAGGGGTGTCCCGTCGGCCTGGCGGATCTGTTCAGCAAGGTCCGGCAGGGGGCACTCAGGAGTCGGGCGCACGATGACCTGAACGATGCGGTCGTCAGGTCGATCCAGTGACCCGAGCACCCGGTCCATGGCTGCCGCCCGGACGGACGGATGGGGGGTGGGCGGAGTCGTGACAGCACTCGGCGCCGGCACCGACATCAGCAACAGAATCGTCAGGAACTTGAGCTTGGACACGGGCGACTCCATCGTGGGTGTTCGCGCGGCCCTCGTCGGGCCACGCGGCGGCGCCTGCTGCGCCGGCACGGCCGGACCGCGCACGGGAGGGACCCAGCAAAGTCCGCGCCATCCAACGGGACCAGGATCCCTGGAGAACCGGCGGTGCGGTCCCGCGCCGGCGCGGCCCGGGAATCGGCCCTCGTTACGACGTCGGCCCGTGGTGGCGCGTGTGCGGAGCCGCGTGGAGGTGGGCTGAAACAGGACAGTGCCGGGGCGCCCCGCGCACAGTCCGGCGACGGATCCGTCGTTCCGGCGGCGAGACTGTTGCCGCGCGTCGATCCCGGCGTCCCGTTCTTCTTACCCCATCCGCGCCCAGCGCGGTCGTGTGGCGAAGTCCGGCGGCGGCGGCGCGGAAGCCATCCTGAGCATGGCACCACAGATCGAGATCGCGCACGGCGACGGTGCTGCCGAAGGACTTGGTCGGTCCGCGAAGAACGACGGCATCCGGCGTGCGAGCCTCATCTCCGTACCCCGACTCCTGGCCGGCGGACGATGAGATTAACACCGAGAACGACCAGGAAGATGGCGATGGCCGGGCTGAGCGTCCACGGAGCGTCCGAGATCGCCGCCACGTTCGCCGCTTCTTGGAGCATCGTCCCCCAGCTCGTCGACGGATCGGGGAATCCTAGCCCGACATACGACAGCGTGGCTTCGGCGAGGATGAACGCCGGCACGAGCAGCGTAACCTGCGTCACGAGGAAGCCTCGCGCCGCCGGCAGCAGGTGCCGGCGCAGCAGCCGCCAGGGTCCGACGCCAAGGGCCCGCGCGGCCTGAGCGTAGTCGCGCTCCCCTTCGCTGGCCACGATCGCGCGCACGCCGCGGGCCACCAGCGGCCAGCCTACGACGGCCAGGATACCCGCGACCAGCACGAAGACCGCCGTCACCGGGAGCACGAGCGGCAGCGCCGCCCGCAGCGCGAGGACGACGTACATCGCCGGGAGCACGAGGACGAAATCGGCGAGGCGCATCAGACCATCGTCGATGAGCCCGCGCCGGAGGCCCGCGAGGCCGCCGACGAGCGTGCCGATGACCAGGGCGCCGAAGGCCGCAGCCAGAGCAACCGCGAGGGAGAGCCGGGACCCGTACGCCAGCCTCGCGAAAACGTCGCGGCCGTAGCTGTCGCCGCCCAACGGCAGCCAGGGGCCGGCGCTCTCGTCCGAGAGACCCACGAGCTTCCCGGCCGTGAACCAGGTCAACGGAATCGGTTGCCTCCGGTCTTCCGCGTACCGGCGCTCGAGGCGGTTCTCCAACCGGACGGCGTACACGAACGGCGCGCGCCAGTGGCCGCCGTCGTCGATGATGCGGACGGGCATGGGCGGCGCGTAGGCCCGGTCCTCGAACCGCTGGCTGGGAGCGTGGGGCGTCAGCCACGGCCCGATGGCGGCGAAGGTCACGACGAGCGCGACGAGCGTCCAGCCTGCGCGCGTCACGCGCCGTCCCTCATGCGGCTGCGCAGCCTCGGATCGACGATCGCCAGGGCCACGTCAGAAAGGAGCGCGCCGAGTGCGAGGAAGACGGCCCCGGCCGCCGCGCAGCCCGCGGCCAGGTACAGGTCGCGCGATCGCAGCGCGTCGTACATCAGGCGCCCGAGGCCAGGCCACGCGGTCACGATTTCGACCACGAAGGAGCCGCTGAGCAGGCTGCCGAAGATGAGACCGTACACCGATGCCACCGTTCGCAACGACGGCTTGAGGGCCGAACGCCAGAGGATCCGGCGCCATCCGATGCCGCGCGCCCGGGCGGCCGCGATGAACGGCTCGGCCAGGGTTTCGGCCATGGCCTGCGCCTGCAGTCGTTCCAGTGTGGCGGCCAGCGGAAGCGCCAGCGCCAGGGTCGGCACGATCAGATGGCGGGTCACGTCCACCGCGTGATCCAACCACCCGGCAGCGTGGGCATCGAGCGACGTCATGCCGCCGGTCGGCAGCCAGCCTGTCCTGGCCGCAACGAACACGAGCAGCAGCGAGCTGATCAACGAGGGCAGCGAGAGGGCAAACAGCGAGAACGACTGAATGGCACCCGACACCGCACCTCGCCGGCTGCCGGCCACGACGCCCAGCGGAAGGCCAATCACGGTCGCGACGAGCAGCGCCACCATCGCCAGCAGCGCCGTGTTGCGAGCGCGCTCACCGACCAGGCCGGCCACCGGCCTCCCGTACAGGAGGGAGGCGCCGAAGTCGAAGCGAACGGCGCGGAGGGCCCAGTCCACATACTGGCGCCAGAGGGGACGGTCGAGGCCCAGGCGCGCGCGCTCCGCCCGCAAGGTCTCGGCCGACACGCCCGTGCCGACCTGCTCGGCCGTGATGTCGCCGGGCGCCAGCCCCGTCAGGACCAGCGCCGACGAGGAGACGAACACCACCAGGAGCGCGGCCGCGACGACTCGCCGCGCCAGGTACGCTGCCATGGGGGGACATTCTGACACGGGTCCGGGATCCGGGATTCGGGAATCGGGATTCGGGATTCGGGACTGTCGCCTGTCGCCCGTCGCCTGACGCCCGCTCTCCGACTCCTGTCTTCTGTCTCTTGTCTTTGGTCTTTGGTCTTTGGTCTTTGGTCTTTGGTCTCTTGTCTTCTGTCTTCTGTCTTCTGTCTTCTGTCTTCTGACTCCTGACTCCTGACTCCTGATTACTGCTCCACTGGCACGAACTTGTACCCGTAACACAGGATTCCCGCCTCGCCCTCCTTCTGGACGCGGCGGAACTGGATACGCACCCGCTGCCCGATCCGCAGGTCGTCCGGCGGCGTGTCGACAATCTGCGCCGTGACCTTCACCCCGTCGTCCAGCTTCACAATGCCGACCGCGTATGGAGCCTCGGCGCCGAATCCGGTCGGCGGCACCCGGATGATCGTGAAGGTCTCGACGGTTCCCTCCGGCGAGAGTGTCGTCTTCGTGAACGAGGTGCCGCGACAGACGCTGCACACCAAGCGCGGCGGGAAGTGGACCTTGCCGCACGCGTCGCACCTGGCCGCTTCGTAGCGGTAGCGTTGCGGAATCTCTCGCCAATATCGTGCTGAGCCGATCATGCTCATCCCTCCCTACGCGCGCGTGAAGATGTGCACCACGGAACTGGCGCCCGTGCCACCCATGTTCTGCGTGAGTCCCCACCGGGCGTCCCTGACCTGCCGGCCCGCTGAATCGCCGCGCAGCTGGAGAACGGCCTCGCGGATCTGGGCAATGCCCGTGGCGCCGACGGGATGACCCTTCGACTTGAGCCCGCCCGACGGGTTCACGGGCACGCGGCCGCCGAGTGCGGTCATGCCCGACGCGGCCGCTTCGCCACCCTTGCCGCAATCGACCAGCCCCAACGCTTCGATCACCATCACCTCGGCAATCGTGAAGCAGTCGTGGACCTCGCAGAAGGACAGGGCTGCCGGCTCAATGCCGGCTTGGGCGTAGGCCTTCGACGCGGCCACCTCCGTCGAGCGCAGCCACGCCACGTCGTCGCGGTCGTGCAGCCCGATGGTGTCGGTCGCAGCCGCCGACGCGGCGACCCTCACGGCTGGGCGCTTCGTTCCCGTCCGCGGCAGCGCCGCCAGGACGACCGCCGCCGCGCCGTCGGTGATCGGCGAACAGTCGAGCACCCGGAGGGGATCCGCCACCATCACCGACTCGAGTACCTGCTCGACGGTGACGGCCGACTGGTACTGCGCCAGCGGGTTGAGCAGCCCATGCTGGTGGTTCTTGACGGCCACGTGCGCCAGCTGCTCGCGCGTGGTGCCGTAGCGGTGCATGTGCACGCGGGCCATCATCGCGTAGAGCCCCGGGAACGTGATGCCGTGG
The DNA here is from genome assembly GCA_040752275.1 of Acidobacteriota bacterium. Classification (GTDB taxonomy): domain Bacteria; phylum Acidobacteriota; class Vicinamibacteria; order Vicinamibacterales; family JAKQTR01; genus JBFMFH01. The sequence continues at coordinate 5,194 of JBFMFH010000055.1, read as the reverse complement.
TAGCACTCGTATTCCTGGTCCGCCGCCGTCGAGAGCGCATAGGTGGCCGCTCCGCCGTCGACGTCCGTCATCTTCTCGATGCCGGACGCCAACACGATGTCGTGCTCGCCGGACGCCACGGCCAGGTAGGCCTGCCGGAACGCCAGTCCGCCCGACGCGCACGCCGACTCCACCCGCGTACCCGGGATGGGTCCCATCCCGAGCTGGTCGGCGAGCAGGGCTCCCAGGTGCTCCTGCCCCATGAACAGCCCGCCCGACATGCATCCCACATACAGCGCATCGACATGGTCCACGCCTGCGTCGGCGATCGCCTCGAGCGCGGCCTCGGTCCAGATCTGACGATGGGACTTCTCCCAGAGTTCGCCCCATCGGTTCATGCCCACACCAATGACTGCCACATCTCTCATGACTGCCCCCGAACATGAGCGGCGGCCCTCCCGAGCCCCCGGCCGCCGGTGTCGCCTTCAGTTCCTCGTTCTGGCCTTCCAGAACCACGGTGGCGGCGGTCCGTCACTCTGTCCCCAACCGAATCTTGCCACGGAACTTCGAGTAGGTGCCGTAGTCGACATAGGCACGGCGCCCGTCGAGTTGCGGGCGCGTCTGTGCCGCGAGATCCTGGACCTCGGCGATGCGATCGGTGACGCGCCAGATGAACCCGTCGGATCCCGAGCCCGAGCCGTAGCTGACCATCAACACACGGTCCCCCGGCCGGGCCACGTCGAGAATCGCCGTGAGGCCCATGGGTGAGGAGCCCGAGTACGTGTTGCCGAGTGTTGGACTGAGAAGCCCCTGGTTGTTCTGTTCCGTGGTGAATCCCAGCTCCTTGGCCGCCCGCTGCGGGAACTTGCCGTTCGGCTGGTGGAAGACGCACCACCGGAAGTCAGACGGTTTCGTGCCCGACCGCTCCATCAGCCCGCGGGCGCACGACAGGACGTGCTTGAAGTACGCCGGCTCGCCGGTGAAGCGCCCCGCGTGGCGCGGATAGAACTGATACTCCCGCCGCCAGAAGTCCGGCGTGTCGGTCATGAAGGCGTAGGTGTGCTCGCAGACGGCGACCAGCCGATCGCGGCCGAAGATGAACGCCGCGGCGCCCGCCGACGCCGAGTACTCGAGGGCATCGCCCGGGGCACCCTGCGACGTGTCGGCGCCAATGCCCAGCGCGTAGTCCATCTCCCCCGCCTTCACCAGGGACATGGCCAGATACATGCCCTCGGACCCCGCCTTGCACGCGAACTCCAAGTCCGCGCAGTGAATCTCCGGCGTGGCCCCGATCGCCTCCGCGACAACCGTCCCCGACGGCTTCACGGCATAGGGATGCGACTCGGAGCCTATGTAGATCGCGCCGATGCGCACCGGATCGATCCCGGCCCTCACGATGGCGCGGCGAGCGGCCTCGACCGACATGGTGATCGTGTCCTCGTCCGGCGCGGGCACGGACTTCTCGCGCAGGCCCAAGCCGCGCTTGTAGGCCGGCGCGTCCGCCCCCCAGATCTTCGCGATGTCTTCGAGCTTGATGCGGTGGCGTGGGACGTACGACCCGTACCCCACGATGCCGACGTTCATGGCGCCCTCCAGGCAGAGATGGGAAAGAGTGACACTGACCCTATTCTTGATCGGCCGTCGCCACAGGCAAGCGTCACCGGGCGTCGGTTCCCCGTCCCCGGCGGGCCAGCAACTCCCGCGCGCCGAGGATCACGAACGGGTGCACCCGAAAGCTGACCGCAGCGGCCTCGAGCGACGCCGAGCGCAACTCGTCGAGGCCCGACGGCCGCGTCTCGGCCTCCTGGAGCAACGCGAGCGGACACCCGGACGCCGGCATACGCCGTTCCTGGATGCACCACCGGCAGGACGCCTCGGGATCCTGCGCGCGGTGTCTGACAGCCGACTCGTACTCGGCGACCAAGGCCGCACGTGACGACGAATCGGCCAGCGCCGCCCGCGCCCGGGCAATTGTCTCGGCCGGCACCCCGAGAATCTCGCCTGCGCACGCCGGCAGCCCGAACTCGACGAGCGACAGACCGTACGGCAGGCACGCGGCTCGCTGCACGAGGTCGCGGATGTCGGAATCGGAATCGGCGGCGGCCACCGGCGGCTCCTCCCGCCGCGAGCCTGCGCCCGCGGCCAGGCGCATGGTAGCACGCCACCGTGGCGCACGACATCGGCCGGTCAAAGGTGTCGGGAGCATCCGGCTCGCTCGATCGCCCGTCTCCCTCTTGTGCGGCCGGGCGTGCTGAGCCAGACTACCTTGGTCATCTTCGTGAGCACCGACCCGTCAGTCCCTCGCACACCGTTGACGTTCCTGGCCCACGACTGGGTCGTGCAGGCCTTTGCCGCGGTCCTGCTCGCGCAGATCGGTGTCTACACGGTCCCGCTCGTCGATGCGGCGACGCTCCACTGGGTCGGTTCGACGGCGTACCTCATGCCCTACGTCCTGCTCGCCGTCGTCGCGGCCTTCGAGGGACTCGGTGCGGTGCGCGATCGGGCGGAGCGCCGGTTCTGGTCATGGATGGGCGGCGGGTGCGTGATCTGGTTGGCGACGCTCTCCGGCGTGGCGATCATCAATGTGAAGGGATGGACTCCCCCCCTGGACCTGGCCTCGGACGGGGCGTACATGCTCTTCTATGTCGTGCTGATGGCCGCCGTCGAGCTCCGGCCCGACGTCGTCGATCTCGAGGGCCGCTTCGTTCTCGAGCGCAATCTGCGCTGGGCTGGTCTCGCCGTCCTCGTCGTCGGGTGGTTCGCCTACTTCGTGATCGTCCCACTCGTCGTGGATCCGCGTTTCTACGAGACCACGCGGCCGTCGAGCCTCTATTTCGTCACACTCGATGTGATCATGCTCGTGCGGTTCTCCATGCTCGCCAGGGGCGCCGGGCCGGCCCGCTGGCGCCTGCTCTATGCCGGGCTCGGCGTCGCGACGGCCGCCCTGCTGGCCTGTGACGCGCTCGATGCGCTGGCAGCCGGGGGCGTGGTGCGGTTCCCGAACGGCCGCCTCACCGACCTGTTCTGGCTCAGTGCGCCGGCGGCATTCGTCGCCGCCTTCCGTCTGAGCCGCGCCCCAATTCCGAGTGGGTTGGCGCCGTCGGTCGCCTCACCGGATCTGCTCCGGAGCCTCGATCCGGTTCGCGTTGGCGGCCTTCTCGTGGCGGGTGCGTTCACGTTTCCGGCGGCACATTTCGTGCTCCAGCTCATCGTCAACCTCAACCCGGCGATCGATCGCGCCCTGCACGGCGTCGTGCTGGCGGCCATGTCGATCCTCGGCGCCCTCGCCATCGTCGCCTACCGCCGGCTCGAGCGCCACCGCACGGGCCACGAACGGAGCCGAGCCGCCCTCGAGGATCGACTTCGTCAGGCCCACAAGCTCGAGGCGGTCGGCCGCGTGACCGGTGCCGTGTCCCACGAACTCGGGAACGCCCTGAATGCGGTGGCCCTCCACGTCGACCGGGCCGTCGAGGAACTCGGGACGGAGCATCCGGCGGCCAGCGAACTTCTCAAGGCGCAGGACGCCTCGAAGCGCGCCGCCACCTTCACGCGGGACCTCCTGGTCGTCAGCCGGAAGCGGCCGGTCGTTCCTCGGCCACTGAACTTGAACGCCACGCTGCGGGCTGCCGAGTCCACCATTCGGGACACGGTGGGCTCCCGCGTAGCCGTCGATCTCCAACTCTCACCCGATGCCGGGCACGTCCTGATGGGTCTCGACGCCTTCCAGGCCGTGCTGACGACCCTCGTCATGAATGCCCGCGATGCCATGCCCGAGGGAGGCGCCCTGCACATCGAAACCGGGCGCGTCATTCTCGAGCCGGACCGGGCCTTCGTGCAGGCCCTGCGACCAGGCCGGTACGGCCGGTTTCTCGTGGCCGACACCGGGGCGGGCATCCCAAGCCACGTGATGGGCCATCTGTTCGAACCGTTCTTCACTACGAAGGACCGTACCGGCGGCTCCGGGCTCGGCCTCGCGATGGCCTACTCGCTCGTCACGCAGCACGGCGGCCAGATTACGGCGCGCAGCGAGGACATGCGGGGCGCCGAGTTCGAGATTCTCCTGCCTGCCGCCGATCCGCCAGCGGCTGAGGCGCGGCCTGGGGACTGAGGCGCCGGGGACGACTGCCATGCCTGGTCCGTGGGTGCACCGCATCGATCCCGTGATCGGAACAGTGCTGGGTGTGCACATCTGGTGGTACGGTCTCAGCTACACGCTCGGCCTCCTCAACGCCCACCTCTACTTCATGCGCAGGCGACGGGCCCTCGGCCTGTCGATCGGGTCGGTCTACCGGCTGACCGTGCTGCTCTCGCTGGGCGTGCTCGCCGGCGGGCGCGCCCTCGTGGTCTTCTACGAGCGGGAGTACTTCCTCGAACATCCGGCGATGGTGCCGGCCGTCTGGATGGGCGGCATGGCCACCCACGGGCTCATCCTCGGCGGCCTGGCCGGCGTGATTGCTTTCTGTCTGATCGAGCACAAGCCCTTCCTGCTGATGATCGACGAGCTGGCCGTCCCTGCCGCGCTCATCCTTGGGTTCGGGCGCCTCGGCAACTTCATCGACGGGCAGATCGTCGGTGCCGTCACCGACGTGTCGTGGGCCGTGAAGTTCCCCGACGCCGACGGCTTCAGGCACCCGGTGGTGCTGTACGACGGGATCAAGAACCTGCTGATCGTCCCGCTGCTGCTGTGGGCCCGGCGGCTGGGCGTCCCGCCGGGCGGATTGGCGGTTCGCTTCGTGGTTCTGTACGCCGGCCTGCGTGTGCCCATCGATCTGCTGCGCGAGTACCCGTCTACCTGGCTGGGATTGCCTCAGGGGCAGGCAATGAACGTCATTCTGACGCTCATCGGGGCGCTGCTGTGGCTGCGCAACAGGCGCCGGCGGACGCTGACGCCGGAGATGCGGGCGGAGGCGTTCCCGCGGGAAGTGCCCGCGTCGCCGCGCTGGTGGCAGCGGGCACTCGTCGCCGGGGTGCTGCTGTTCCCGCTGATCATCCCGAGCGACGGCGTGCGGGACGTGCCGGCCCGGTACGGCGCGCGTCACCCAGGTCTCTCGTACTCGGCCGTCTATCCGCCCGTCTCGGAGCACCAGGACTAGCGAGGCTGCGCCTCAGACCGCCGAGGCATGTGGGGACGGCTCCGCCTCGCTAGATCACAGTGTTGGCTTTGCCCCGCCTGCGGCGGGGCGTAGACGTCTTGAAGGCCGGAGCGAAACTTGAC